>CAYWXS010000098.1:0-24033 GCA_964462245.1 uncultured Anaerolinea sp. | reverse complement strand
TCATATATTTAGCACTCTATAAGACTGAGTGCTAAATATTTGCACTCTACCAAAAAGATGTAATTTCAACAGGAGGCGTGTATGACAATTTCAGTAAAACCCCTCGGTAACCGTGTGGTCGTCGAGCCAATCGAACAGGAAGATGTAACTGCTTTAGGCATCGTGCTGCCCGACACCGCCAAGGAAAAACCCCAACAGGGTATGATCCTGGCTGCCGGCCCCGGTGAACGAGATGATGACGGCAAGCGCATTGCACTTGATGTCAAAGTCGGCGACAAGGTTTTATTCGCCAAGTATGCTGGTACCGAATTGAAGCTGGATGGCAAGAAGCTGCTTATCCTGCGCGAAACCGATTTGCTCGGTATTGTTGATAGCAAGTAATAATAACCTTACGGAGAAATAAATAATGGCTGCAAAACAACTTGTATTTACCGAAGAAGCCCGCCGTAAGCTTAAGAACGGCATGGATGTGGTTGCCAATGCGGTAGCCACTACACTTGGCCCGAAGGGCCGTAATGTTGCGATTGATCGCAAATTTGGCTCCCCAACCATCACACACGATGGCGTTTCTGTTGCCAAAGAAATTGAACTCGAAGATCCGTTTGAAAACATGGGCGCACAGCTTTTGAAAGAAGCTGCCCAGAAGACCAACGACATCGCCGGTGATGGCACAACCACCAGCACCGTTTTGGCTCACGCCATTGTTACCGAAGGCCTCAAGGCCCTGGCTGCTGGCTACAACGCCATGCTGCTCAAACGCGGTATTGAAAAAGCTGCTGATGAAATTGTCGCTCAACTGCGCAAATCTGCTGTCAGCATTGACACTCGCGAAGAAATTGCTTCTGTTGCCACAAACTCTGCTGCTGATACCGAAATTGGTACCCTGATTGCAGACGTGATGGACAAGGTCGGCAAAGACGGCGTCATTACTGTTGAAGAATCGAAGTCCATGCTGTTCGAGACCGAGTATGTCGAAGGTATGCAGTTCGATCGCGGTTATATTTCCGCTTACTTTGTGACTGATACCGAGCACATGGAATCTGTTATTTCCGATGCCTATATTCTGATCAACGAAAAGAAGATCTCCGCTGCCCAGGATATCGTCCCCATTTTGGAAAAACTTGTCCAGATTGGCAAGCGTGAACTGGTCATTATCGCTGAAGATATTGACGGCGAAGCCCTGGCTACCCTGGTTTTGAACAAACTGCGCGGTATGTTGAATGTTCTGGCTGTCAAAGCCCCCGGTTTTGGCGATCGCCGCAAGGCCATGCTGCAAGACCTGGCCATCCTGACCGGTGGTACCGTTATCTCTGAAGAAACCGGCCGCAAGCTCGAGACTGCCACCCTGGCTGATCTCGGTCGCGCTGAGAAGGTTTCTGCTGACAAAGACAACACCACTGTTATCGGTGGCAAGGGTGATGCTGGCGCGATCAAGGGCCGCATTGACCAAATCCGCATCGAAATCGACAAGAGCACCAGCGATTACGATAAGGAAAAGCTTCAGGAACGTTTGGCCAAGTTGTCTGGTGGCGTTGCCATCATTCGTGTTGGCGCTGCGACCGAGACTGAGCTGAAAGAAAAGAAGCACCGTGTTGAAGATGCCCTCTCTGCTGCCCGCGCGGCCGTTGAAGAAGGTATCGTTGCCGGTGGTGAAATTTCCCTGATCAACGCTGCAAGCGTACTCGATGGGATCAAGATGGACAGCGAAGATGCCCAGATGGGTGTCAACATTGTTCGCCGTGCACTCGAAGCCCCCATTCGCAAACTGGCTGCTAACGCTGGCCAGGATGGCTCCGTCATCATTGATGGCGTTCGCCGCGAAGCTGCTGCCAAGGGCAACAAGAACATTGGTTTCAACGTCCTGACCGGTGAATATACCGACATGATCAAAGCTGGCGTCATTGACCCGGTCAAGGTTGTGCGTGGTGCGCTTGAAAATGCCGCTTCCATCGCTGCCATGATGCTGACCACTGATGTTTTGATCACGGATGTACCTGAAAAAGATAAAGCCCCCCAGATGCCTCAGGGCGGTGGAATGGATTACTAAACCGAACAGGTTTCAGGGCGACCCACAAGGTCGCCCTGTTTTTATTTAACATGGGCTGACTCTTGTTTTGAGAAATATTTACAAAATAAGTGGATAATTGGATATTTAATGGTAAATTTAACGGCAGTTTATCAGAACTGGTTTCTGGCAGTGACGGTAAAACATATTCCCCACGCTGGAGCCGGTTGGTTGAGCATTTTGGAATATTTGAAATAATGTCGAAAATACTAACCCGCATAATATCTTTCATTTTATTTACTTCACTTCTGGTCGGAGAGGCTGGATGTTCTTTTTTTAATCCAATCAGCGCACCTGAACCAACCCCTGTATTGTTGATGCCAACCGCCCGGGCCGTCCCAACCGGCAGCCCTACGAGCGCACCAACGTTTACAGTTACAGTTGTTCCCACGTTGTTTCAAACGAAAACACCCGAGCCGACTCTGGTTCCCACGCCCTGGTTGAAAAAGCAGGGACCGGGCAAGGTGATTTGCCCTATTTTGCTCTATCACAGGATTGCTACTCCAAAAGGAAATGGAAAGACTGGCAAGGGAGCTGTGACTAACCCCTATTTTGTGACGCCTGATGAGTTTCGAGCGCAGATCCAGGCATTAAAAGAATGGGGGTATGTCACCATTACGGTTTCCAATTTGGTGGATGCCATCAAGCTTGGCCGTAAATTACCGGCTCGGCCGATAATTATTTCCTTTGACGATGGGGACGAAACGGTTTATTCCCAGGCTTTCCCCATTATGCGTGAATTTGGTTTTACAGGTATTAACTATCTGGTAAAAAACTATGTTGGTACGCAAGGTTACATGAGTGTGAACCAGCTAAAAGAATTATCGGCAGCCGGTTGGGAGGTTGGCAGTCACAGTATGACTCACTCAGATCTGACAAGCAGCAAATTTCTGGAATTTGAAATAGTTCATTCCCGGCGGAACCTTGAAAAAATGCTGGGTGTTCCAGTGCGGTCCTTTGCTTACCCTTTTGGGCAGGCTAACCTGGACCTGAAATTTTTGGTTTCTAGAAATTATCAGGCAGGCATGGGACTGGGCGTCTTTCTGGCACAACGTCCTGTGGATATTTTCTATCTTTGGCGGCGTCCGGTTGAAATGGGTTGGGATGTTGATAAATTTGGATCTTTTCTACCCTGGAATACTGTTCCATGAGTAGATCAATCAAGAAACCAGCAGTGTAAACCAGCGCAAGGAGTACCAAAATGATCAGGCAGCTCAGGCAAATTGCTCTTTACGTGTTTTTCCCTCTCTTAATACTGCTTGTTTTAAACAGGTTTGCAGTAGGTACAACCTTGATCTACCGTTATATTTTGGCGGCTGCACCGATTTTGGTTGTGCTGATCATCATGACGATATTTCGGGTGGGGGGGCAGGTTGCCGGGCCGATTGGATTGTTGACGGGTATATTGGTGGCATCCCAGTCCTTTGGGTTGACTCTGGATGTACTCTGGGTTTCCCAGGCTAAGGGTATTCTGCTCAGTTTGTTTGTGATCGCTGTTTTTTTACCAGCTTTGTTTTTGTACAATGTGGTCAACCAGGCGGGCGGAATTCGGGCGATGGCTCTGACACTGGAAAGTTTGATCACTGATCGCGGAATTCTTCTGATTGTGATTGCCTGGGCGTTTAGTGCGATGCTGGAAGGTTTGGCCGGATTTGGCCTACCAGTTGCAATTGTTTCTCCAATGTTGGTTGGGTTGGGGGTTGAGCCAATCCTGGCTGTTGCCGCGGTTGCGGTTGGACATGCCTGGTCGGTCACTTTTGGTGATATGGGGGTTGTTTTTCAGACCCTGGTCGCGCTTGTAAAGGGCGATCCGACCAGCCTGGCCAGTACGGTCACGATCATGCTTGGGATTGCTGGTTTGTTTTGTGGGTTGGCGGTCGCTCATATGTTTAAACGCCTGGACCGCTGGCCTGTAGTAATTGTCCTGGCAGGCTTGATGGGCTTTATCCAGTATTTTTGTGCTGTTTCGCAGCTTTCAGCCCTGGCTAGTTTTCTTGCTGGTCTATCCGGGGTGGTGGGTGGAATATTGATTAACCGTTTCTGGTTTCGGGCTGCAAAAACAGCGGCTGTTTCGACTGTAATTCCTGAAAGACTCGAGTCGGACAAACTGCAGCCGGATAGTGTCTCCCGTTCGCTTAAGTCTGCTCTGCTCAGTTATGGCGCCCTGGCATTGATCATGGCTGTTATTAATCTGGTCCTGCCTTTCAGATACGAGCTGGGCAAGGTTATCTGGACTGTTTCTTTTCCGGCAGTCGAAACGCTGAATGGTTTTGTGACTGCTGCAAAACATAACCAGACTTATCAGCCCCTGTTACATCCGGGTGCGACGATTTTGTTGGTGGCACTGGTGAGTTTTTTCTTGAACCGGCGGGCCCGCTTCTACGATTCGACCAACCTGTGGCGTATTCTTTCGATTACTTTCAAGACGGCAACCCCGGCCATGGTCGGTATTCTGGCCATGGTTGGACTTTCTACCATGATGGATCACACGGGTATGAATTTATTGCTGGCAAATTTATTGAGCAATGTTTTTTACAGTGCTTTTCCGGTGGTGTCGCCATTAATTGGAATGTTGGGTGCTTTTGCGACGGGTAGCAACAATAATTCCAATGTGCTGTTTGCTTCACTACAGGAAGGAATTGCGCTAATATTAAAAATCTCCCCTGGCATCATCGTATCCGCGCAAACCACCGGAGGTTCACTTGGCAGCATGATTGCACCGGCCAAAATTATTGTGGGTCTCAGCACAGTCAACCGGCGCGGTCAGGATGGGGATGTCTTGCGTAAGACTATTCCTTATGGCCTGGGGATTGGCTTGTTGATGGGTTTGGTTACGCTTATTTTGACAAAAATAATGTAAGGTCACTGCTGGTGCAGTGACCTTACAGGGTGGTGTGGTATGCTGTATAGTAAAATACTACAAGCTATGCACATGATAGAAGGCACATTTCCACCTTTAAGTTATTTTTGCCAAAACTCACTTTACCAGAGATATCAAGGTTTCAATTCAATTATTAACTCAACTCGCGACTCAAATGAAACGCACCCAAATGGATTTCGTGGTGAAATACGTGTGCTGGGCAAACCATCGATTAGTATGCTCCTCGCTGCATAAACCAGCATTGCGAAATGCCAAATCAGGTCGTCCGCGAGCAGATACAACAGAACTGTGCAAATCTCGAATTTAATTCAGGGTCCGGCTGTGCCGGGTAGGAGATATAAATGGAAGGCTTTGATTACACGGAACTAGACCCAGAAGAACGTACTAACAAATTCATGGCTTTGTTTTCAACTGGGCTGGGAATCATCAGCTTGTGTGCTGCCATTATCCCCATGTGTGGGGTTGCCAGCAGTTTACTTGGTATTGGGTTGGGTATCATTGGGCTGCAGTCTGGAAATCGCAAGATGGCAATCATTGGTATTTCCATTTCCACGCTTGGATTACTGATTGCCATTGTGTACGCCGTCATGTGGTTTTGGCAGCAAAAATAACACTATTTGGCACGGTTCAGCACTGGTGAACAGCACTTACGCTGTAGCCAACCTTTACTACTTTATAAGGGCCAATATAGTAGAAAAAGGGGGAAGTTCTGGCAAAGGCTGATATGCGCTAAACTTCCCAGTATTCACTTGCAATTCAGCCAAGTCATCCTTCGGACCAAGGATGACGCTTGGGGAATATTGGCCATCCGTTAAAATCGAGTCTGACAGTGTTAATTTGTAAGCACTTATGGGCTTTGAGGTTAAATTGATAAGCACCAGAATCGTTTCCGGCCCCTGCTTGCGCAAACTTGCAAAGACTCCCGGGTTATTCGTTTCCAGTAAGGTGACGGACCCTGTTCGAAGAGCGTGATATTGCAGCCGCAGAGCTATCAAGGCACGATAATGGTTGTAAAGAGAATTTGAATTACCTATTTCGACAGTCACATTCATGCTGCTGGTATTCAAGCCAGGATTACGCCATGGTTGGCCGGAGGTAAAGCCAGAAGTTGCCAGATCGCTGGTCCACTGCATGGGCAGGCGTATATCTTCGTCCGGTTTTTTACCCTGCATACCAATCTCTTCGCCGTAGTAAATAAATGGAGTACCCGGGCCAGTCAACAGCAGTGAAGCTGCAACTTTTGCCTTATTTTCATCCCCATTCAACACACTCATGATCCGATTTTGATCATGGTTGGTTAAGAAAGTAGCGTAATTGCCATCCGGCTTTTCTTTGAGAGCAAATTTATAGCTACTGACGACACTTGAACTCGATCCACCACTTGAGCTGTTGACAAATGCATTTGCCAGCTCGAAATTGAAAATCTGATCCATTTGGTTTTCATATGTTTTGGCGATCGAGCCCCCGGCGCCAGCCACTTCGCCCACCACATAAGCATCCCGATTTTCAGCTTTGTAAAAGGTGTAATAGTTCTGAAGCCAGGCATGGGTTGCTGGAGTGTTTTCCAACTTATCGCCTTCTTCGATCAAGTGCTTGGCAGCATCAATCCGGAAGCCATCCACGCCGACGCTATTTAACCAAAAGGCGCTCATTTTTTCCATCTGGAGCGTGACTTCAGGGTTGCGATAATTCAAATCTGGCATACCCTCCCAGAAATAGGCATAGTAATAAGCTTCACCCGCTTGAACCCACCTGCTGCCAGGGTTAGTATCCGACCAGACATACCAGTCGCGATATTTGGATTGGGAGTTGGACTTTGCATCGAGAAATATTGGGTGTTGGGCCGAAGTATGATTCAAAACCAAATCAATGATGATCCGGATATTTTTAGCGTGTGCAGCGCCCAAAAGCTGTTTAAAGTCAGCCAATGATCCGTATTGGGGATTAACGGCGTAGAAATTGAGGACATCATACCCATGATAAGAAGGGGAAGGATGAATGGGCATCAACCAAATCGCTGTAATTCCCAGCGTTTTTAAATAATCCAATTTTTGAGTAATACCATTGAAATCACCAATCCCATCGCCATTCGAGTCGTTGAAGGAGCGCACAAAAATCTCATAGAATACCGCATCGCGCCACCAGGGTTGTGGAGGTTCGGCTGGTGCTGGTTGAGTGGGTGGAATGGCGGTTGGTGCAGCTGTAGCGGGAGCAGGCGTGTTGGCAGGAACCGGGACACATGCAGCAAGAAAGACAAAAAGCAGGGATATATAAATGAGGCGCTTCATGGAATTTTTGAAAAAAAACAGGGCGACCAGCGGCCGCCCTGTTTGATTGTCTAGCCTTTCACGGCGCCTGTTGTCAGACCACCTGTAATGTATTTTTGGAGAGCTATATAAATGATAGCAACCGGGACGGCTACGATCACCGCCATGGCTGCGAAACGGTTCCAAGGGATCGAGCTGGCATACTGCCCGGTCATGTTATAGAGTGTCATCGAGAGGGTGTAATTTTCCGGTTTTGTCAAGAATAGCCAGGGCAGAGCGAATTCTTGCCAGTGACCGATGAATCCCAGGAAGAAAGTGACAGCCAGCTGCGGAATTGCCAATGGCAGCACAATCAGGAAAAACACCTGGTTAGAGTCAGCACCATCAATCTCAGCGGCTTCTTCCAATTCATGTGGAATGGTGTCCAGATAGCCCTTTAGATTCCAGACGGCGAAAGGCAGCGCACCTGAAATCATGGCGATACCCACTCCTAACAAAGAATCTCGCAGATTGAAGATCAATTTTCCGGCAGCACCTGCGCAGGTCATAAATGGAGCAATCGCGGTGATGCCTTTACCGCAATCTGTAATTCTGATACTGTTCATCAACAGGTAAAGCGGGGTGGAAAGACCGACTGCAGGCATCAGCAGTGGAATGAAAACCAAGACCATCATCACCTGGCGCATTTTGAAATGGAAGCGTGAGAAGGCGTACGCGGCTGTCACAGCCACCAGTAGAGCCACCAGACCAACCCCAAAAGATAATAGGAAGCTGTTTCTTAATAGCTCAAGGAAACTAACCGGATTGGCGGTTGGGCGATCCAGCACCTGCCTGTAAGCGATGGTGGATAATTCAGTTGGAATGAGTTGTAGGGTTGACGGTCGCTCAGTTTTGGAACTGAACGACAAGGTGATGATATACAAGATTGGAAACATCACTTCAAAACCAACCGCAAGGGTCACTAACTGCAGCAGAAGCTGCTTCCATAGTGGAAGACTGCGTCCACTTTTCTGATTTGACGTATTCATGGTGAGAATACGCAAAAAAATGTTCTTCTTTTCCGGTTCAGTGGTTGTAGTCATCTTAACCCTCCGAATAGCTTTCGGTCGCATGGGTGATACGGTTGGTTATCAGGAAAACGACCGAACCAACAAAAAAGATGATCACCGAAAATGCTGCCGCCGCGCCATAAAGCCGAAGATTGCGAACGAGATCATACGCAAAAGTTACCAGAATTTCGGTGGAGCGAGCAGGGCCGCCGCCAGACATAAAAAGCACAAACGCGAAGAGGTTAAAAGACATGGTAAAACCGTAGACAGCTGCTGGAATCATTGCCGGACGCAAAAGTGGCACAGTAATGTTCCAGAATTGCTGTGCTCCTGATGCTCCATCGATATTAGCTGCTTCATAAAGATCTTTGGGGATGCTCTGCAGCGCGCCAGTAGCCACCACGGTCATAAAAGGCCAACCAAGCCAGAAGTTGGCGATCATCATGGCGTAATATGCCAGCGGCAGTGGACCGCCTGGCAGCAGCCAGGGAATGGGAGCTGCATACTCAGTCATCCAACGCAGGTGAACTGGGTTGACCGATCCAAAAAACTGCATAATCGTAGTGAGCAACTGGTTCATGGCTCCATACTGCTCGTCAAAAATATTGCGCCAGACTGTGGCAACTACAAGTGGGGGAACCACAACCGGCAGAATAAACATTGCACGATATATCTTTTTAAGCCATAAACCTTCCGAATTCAACAATACTGCAATGAGAATACCGGCAGGAACGTGAAGCATCACATTGGTGATGGCCCACCAGAAGTTGTAAATCAAAACGCGGAAGAACTCAAAATTCTGAACAGGTAAACCGCCTGTGAAGATATTGAGATAATTTTGAAACCCGATAAAATTCAAGGCGGGCGAATTAAGACCAAGCCTGATGTCTTTTGTCTGAAAATCTGTGAACGAAACGATAACTTGATATAGGAGAGGATAAAAAGTGATTACCCCCATGACAATAAACGCAGGTAACAAATACATGTAGGGCAGAATTGCTTTATTAAAATCACGATTTTTACGGGTATCCATTTTTGCAGTTATGGTTGCCATCGTTCTGCTCCTCTGGGTAAATTCCATAAAAGCGAACAGGTTTTGCCTGCTCGCTTTTATGGTTATTTGACTTTGGTATTACTTGTTGGCACCCGCAGTAGCATCAGTAACGAATTTGGCTGGTGTAGTGCCTTTTTCGTAGATGGCATCGGGACCGCAGAAATTGGACCAGTATTTGCCGAGTTGAGGAACCTGGGGGCGGATGGTGGCGCCAACGTTGAAGGCGTCTACCAAACCCTGGATCAGCTTATCGGTAATTGTGACATCGGTGCGAACCGGTACGTGACCAGCTTCATTCATCATGACGGTCTGGGATTTGGCATTGCTCAGGTAGAGAGCAACATCCAGAGCAGCGGCTTGATTGGTGCTGTTCGGGTTGATGTAGAAACCATCCACACCGAGCATGGGTTTGGCAGGGCCACCAGGGCCAGCGGGCAATGGAGCAACGGCAAGTTTGTCGCCAAGGGTCTTTTTGTAGTCAGCCATAGCCCAGTTGCCATTCATAATGGCAGCCAGTTTGCCTTCGCCGAAAGGAGCCAGACCATCGCTGTCAGTCATAGCCCAGCCGTTTTTCTTCTGGATCTGATAGGCGCTGTTCAGGAAAGTAAAGGCATCAACAACGCCGGTACCCTGATCAGCAACAACTTTCCAGCTGCTATCAAAGATCGAGCCACCGAAAGCGCTGTACAGGCCATACATGTGGTAGCAGCCATAGTTCAGAGAAATCGCAGTGCCACCTTTCATCAGCGTCATCAATTCATCTGTGGTTTTGGGAGCAGTGGGCAGCAGGGAAGTGTTGTACCAGAGAGTAACTGCTTTGAGGGATTCGGGCACGCCATAGAGCTTGCCATCGAGCGACATACCATCGATACCAAGCTGGTTGACGCCATCTAACTTGCCCTTGGCAAGGTCGGTGATATCGGCAATCAGGCCGGCGCGAATATCGTCGCCCAGGGAGTCGTTTGGTGCAATAAACATGTCTGGACCACCACCGGCGGCAACGTCGGTGCGATACTTGTTATAGATATCGGCGAAGGGGATCTGAAGGACATTGATCTTGTACTGCGGCATATCGATGGCAGCACTAGCTAATACTTTGGTAAGGGCTATTTCTTCGGCGGAGCCAGTACCGTATGCATGCCAGAATGTCACTTCAATGGGAGCAGCGGGTGCTTCAGTAGCAGCGGGTGCTTCAGTAGCAGCAGGTGCTTCAGTGGCGGCAGGTGCTTCAGTGGCCGCAGGTGCAGCGGGTGCGGCGGGTGCTTCAGTAGCCGGGGTAGCGCAAGCAGAGAGGAGCATGCTTGTGATAACCAGAATACTGAATAGCAATGTAAGTTTGGTCTTCATATGTTTCTTCTTCTCCTAACTAGCATATTGTGAATGGTTTGTTTAACGATTAAATAAAGTGGGTTTATTCTTTTGTTTTACTTTGAGAGTTTTCTTTCACCTCCTTGCCATATATTTTGGGGGGAAATTGAAGTTCCCTTTTGTAAACGGGTTTCGATACAGGTGTTTTTAATTCCACCATGTTGTGGATGGCAACACTATTGGCCTGCACCATTGCTCCAATAAGGGTGGAGCGCCGGCCGAGCATGGCTGTTGTAATTCTTACAGCATGTTCTGAAGCTCGCAGTGAACGTTCTTTTACCATTTTACGAATAGGCGCCGTCAGGAGATCGCCTGACTCTGCCACGCCACCACCTATGATGACAACACCTGGATTGATTAGATTAATTAGCCCTGCAATTGCGATGCCAATAAATGTGCCGGATGCATTCAGGATTTCCTGGGATGCCAGATCACCGCGATGAGCAGCATCAGCTACATCGCGCACGCTAATTGTATTGGGGTCGTGTTCCGAGAGTAGCGTTCGCTTTCCGCTTTCCACTAGCTTTCGCGCTTGCAATACGATAGCGCGCCCACTGGCAAAGGCTTCCAGGCAGCCATGATTGCCGCATGTGCACAATGGACCGTTGGTATCGACCGTTAAGTGACCAATTTCACCAGCGGAACCGGTTGCGCCTACCAGAATTTGTTGATTAATAATAATTCCGGCACCAATGCCGCTGCCAACTTTGATAAAGGCGATATTCTTCTCGCCCCGGCCTGCGCCATAGGCCCATTCACCCAGGGCGCCCAGATCTGCATCGTTGTTTAATGTAACCGGGACGTCCCATAATTTTTCGAGTGTCTCCCTGATCGGGAAGCGATCCCATCCAGGCATAATAGGCGGCGCCATTACCATACCAGCATCAGTGATGACTGGTCCGGGGACGCTGACGCCAATGGCAGATAAGTCTTTGATTTTTAATCCACAATTATCAACCATGGTCTGTAGAGCGGTCGCCACAATTTTCAAACCGTGTTTGGGGCCATCTGTAACTTGAAAGGGGATTTCTGTCTCTTCCAGGATACGGGTCGAGAGATCGCCCAGTGCAATGCTTAAATGAGACGCACCGATATCGATAGCTGCAACCAGTCCACAATCCGAATTTAATTCCAAAACAACAGGTGGTCTCCCACTTGGCGTTGAGCGGCTTTCTGTTTCGTGAATAACGCCATTCTCAATTAAGTCATTAATGATGATCGTTACACCGGCGCGTGAGAGTCGCAGCTCCTCGGCGATATCAGTTCTGGACAAGCCTCTTCCCGCAAAGCGAATCAAATCAATAGCTGCGTGTTTGTTAAAGTTCTTAATATTCTGGCTTGCAGGAGGAAAGTAAAATGTGTCCAGAGTATACCTTTTAGGAAACTAATCTGAATAACTATTCATATATATTAGCATAATTTTTTTATTTTTTCAAGTGATTTAAATAAATGAGTTTGGTTATTCCTGGTAACTTAGCGAAGAGTTAGAAGTAAGGCCAGATTATCTGTCCTTTATTAAGGTTACTGGTTGACGAACTACAAATTTCTGGGTGATAGTGATTTGTATTTCAAAAAAAATTAGGCTTCAGAATGGAAAAAAATTTATATACGATATAAGATAGGGTGATTGAGGTGGATTTATTGATAACTCAAGCTGATAGCATGTAAAAAAGTGCCATTGCTTTCGTCTGAATATCGTTTCGATCTAATTTTTGATTACAATTAGCTCCGCCTTTTGAGTTTGTTATAGTATTTTTGGGGAAATGTTTATTTATGCTTTTCCTTGATTAGGTGTGTTTGTTAGAAAAAACAGATGATCGAAAAGTTCTTTTTGTGGCGAAATTGGCTGAGTTGTTAATACTTTGTTAACAAACTGTAATATATATGTGATTATTGCTGGTTAGTAGGATGGATCAAATTATTCTCAGGGTGAGTATGTTGTGTAATAAAGGTTGCAAAGTCATGCAAAGTTGTTCCTTCGCTGCCAAATCGTTTCAAAGACAGCGAGTAGATGGGTTGGAACGAATGTATAATCCCTGGTTGTCTGGCAGCCAAAGTACATGCTTGTAATCAACTTTATTTCAGGAGCCCGGTGTTGGATACAACTGTTCAAAAAACACGCTCAACCATAGGTACAATATTTTTGGATTGGCTGCTGATCGGTATCCAATCATTTGGCGGGGGATCTTCCACCTTCAGTCTCGTTCACCAGGCTGCCATCAAGCGCGGCTGGATGACTGAGGCTGAGTTTGTGCGCGCATGGGCGCTGGTTCAGATCTCGCCAGGCATCAACCTGGTTAAGTTAACCATTATGATTGGGTACAGCCTGGCAGGCTGGCCTGGGATAGTGGCTGCGGTGGGTGGCTTGCTGCTTCCAAGTGCGGCAGTCACGGTACTTATGACTGCTGGATTTGCCACTATTCGTACTGTCCCCTGGATACAGGCGATTATGAAAGGCGTCATACCAGCGGTGATTGGTCTTTCCTTTGCCATGGGTGTGCAGATGTCTCAGCCTGTTTTTTCGGATGCCCGGAAGGAAGGGTCGTTACGATTGGGTGCCCATGTTTTTATCCTGGCGGCAGCAGCTTTCCTGATGGGGCTGGCTCAGCTCTCGCCCCTTTTGATACTGCTGTTGTCCGGAATAACAGCAGTTGTTTTGTTTCGTCTACTCCCGGTTCGAACTTCCGCTTCTGTTTCCTGGCATAACCGAACATGAATATCTGGCTTTATTTCTGGTTGTTTTTAAAAGGTTCACTTTTTTCGACGGGTGGGCTGGGAAATCTGCCATTTTTAAATGGTGATTTGGTATCGCGCGGCTGGGCTACGCCTTCGGATTTTGCCACTGCCATTGCAGTCGGTAACCTTAGCCCGGGTCCAAGTGGTCTGTGGAGTGTCAGCCTGGGTTACCTCACCTTTGGTTGGCTCGGCGCCGCCCTGGCGCTGCTTGCATTAAGCCTGCCACCTTTGCTGATTCTGTGGGTATCCAGATCGTATGATCAGATCGAACACCAGCCGGTTGTGCAGGATTTTACGCGCGGGCTGGGGTTGGGTGTGATTGGTCTGACGTTGGCAGTTTCGTGGAGTTTGGCAGTGGCCTCGATTGCGGATTGGAAAAGCCTGCTGATCATGCTTGGGGCTCTTTTTCTGGCTCTCAATCGAAAAGTACCCATCATCCTGATCCTGGTTCTTTCGGCCCTAGCAGGGTATCTAATCTTTGGGTTGTGAGTGAAGAACCACTGGGCTGCAACGAATAGCTGAGCTAACCTGCTTTTTTATTTTATAGCAAGGTGGCATTGTAGTAGAATTAAATTATGGAAAATAGATCTTCCCACAAACGCGTTATTGGTATTCTGATTTTTGCAATTGGCATCCTGCTCAGCGCCGGTTTGACCGCTGTTCTGACCTGGGCTAACTTTGAGGCTGAATTTTATGGTTTCCATCGCTTTACATCCGACCGTTTGAGCGGTTTGACCTGTCCCCTGGTATTAACCCTTTCTGAAACAGGGACTATCCAGATTGATATTTTCAATTCGACTGGCAAAACTATTGATCCGATCATCAGAATTGATACCAGTACGCATGGCGCCGCGGATACGCTGCAGATCCCGCTTCACCTGCTGCCTGGACAGTCCGAACACCTGAAACACACAATCAATGCTGATAATGTGGACCTGGGGAATTTTATTTTTGTTAAAGTCTACCGTTATCCATCCTATCCCCTACCAGCTGCCGAATCGACCTGCGGTACCATGATCCTGGATTTGCCATTTCTGAATGGAGCCCAAATTTATCTGCTCTGGCTGACCCTGTGCCTGAGCGCCTTCCCCTTGGGAATATGGTTATGGTCGCCGCGAGAGGATGAAAGAATATTCAATGCTGCCAAAGCCGCGGCTCTTTTCGCCCTGTCTGGATTGCTGCTGAGTGTTCAGGTTGGTTGGGCTTTGGGTTTATTCTGCCTGATATTGACCATATTGTTATCGATTGTCATTCTACAGCAAGCGACTCCCCGATAAATTCTGCTTCGGGCAGTGTGTACGTCATTACTGCCTCGACCGGGTGAATATTTGATCTTTTGTTGGGTTAGGAAATGATATAAAATTGATATTACAAGAGTAACTGACCATGCTCAGTAGAAAAGGTGCCAGGCATGGTTCTCTTGTGCTTATTTTATCTGTTCTGTAAAGTGGATCATAGCGTTTATTTCTGAGGAGAGTAGATCATGTTCGGAATGGCTTACATAAAAATTCCCCCATCTCATTATGTTATGCAGTATAGCAGCGGAAAAATAGTCCGCTCCGGCACTGGGCTTGCTTTTTTCTACTTCAAACCATCGACCTCCCTGGTGGTTATTCCGATTGGTAGTGCGGATGTTCCTTATATTTTTAATGAAATCAGTGGTGATTTTCAGGCATTGACTATTCAAGGTCAGTTGACCTTTCGGATAAAAGAACCGCAAAAGCTGGCGCAGCTCTTGAACTATACAGTAAACGGTGCACCTGAAAAATTTATTTCTGATGATCCACAGAAATTACAACAGCGCCTGATCAACCTGCTGCAAGTATTGGTGCGAGCAGAAATTCAACGCTTACCCTTGCGGGATGCGATTTATGCTTCTGAAGCGGTAGCTAACTCGGTCTATGCAAAATTTGCCGCAAGTGAAGCCCTCACCACCCTGGGTATTGAATTGCTGGCTATTTCCATTCAGGCGATCCGGCCGATTCCAGAAATGGCGCGCGCGCTTGAAGCCGAATCGCGTGAGGCTTTGCTGCGCCGTGCCGATCAGGCCATCTATGATCGACGCAATTCCGCCGTCGAGCAGGAACGGCGGATCAAGGAAAATGAGTTGAATACCGAAATCGCCATTGAGGATAAAAATCGCCAGATTCGTGAAACCAGGGTGGATGCCGATCTTGCCGTCGAATCCAAGGAGCAGCAGGTGCGCGTCTCCAAGCTGCAGGGGCAAATCGTTTTGGAAAATGAGCGTAAAAACCTTGTAGCTGCCCGGAGTGAGAATGTGTGTGCCGAAGCGGATGCAGAAATGTATGCTGTTCAGGCTTCGTTGAAGGCGTTACAGGAATTGAAGCCGGAAGTCATTGAAATGCTTGCTGTTCAATCTGCAGATCCGCGCCGAATGGTTAGTATGGCTTTTAAAGAACTGGCTCAAAATGCAAAGAAAATTGGCAATCTGAATATCTCTCCTGAATTATTACAGCTTTTGATGCAAGAGACACAGGCTGTCACGCGAGAGTAAGATGGATTATGAAAAAATTGTGCTGGTGACGCGCAAAACCCGCCTGGATGGATTGGTGGAGCGTTTCAATACTCGCGGGCAGGCCAAGTTTTATCTTGAGCACGCCGGGGGAGATTTCTCATACTACGAGCATGAACATGAGACTTATTATGCTGCCGTGGCAGCATTGCGTGCTGAACTGAGCCAGATTGTCAAGTTTCAGGAAATTGAACGAGGTTTCCTGCCTAATTTTGTTTTTGCTGAGACAGACATGGTGGTGACAATCGGTATTGATGGACTGGTGGTCAATACTGCAAAATACCTGAATGGGCAACCCATTATTGCTGTTAATCCTGATCCGGCAAAGATTGATGGGGTATTGCTTCCATTCAGTGTGGAAAGCGCAACTGTGGCTGCGCGTCAGGTGTTAAAAAACCAATTCAAAACCAGGCAGATCAGCATGGCGCAGGCTTGTTTGAATGATGGACAGTCTTTGCTGGCATTTAACGATTTATTTGTCGGCGTACACAGCCATACTTCGGCTCGATATTTGATCCGGTCGGCGGATAAGGAAGAGCATCATTCTTCTAGCGGTGTGATTATTTCAACCGGTGTTGGCTCAACCGGTTGGTTGAGCAGTCTATTTAATATGGCGAATGGTTTGCTGGCAGGTTTCTCGCAGGATGGGGAATCCATCCCACCATTACAGCTTGATTGGGAAGCTGATCAGTTGGTTTTTGTGGTTCGCGAACCGTTTGCCAGTAAGACATCCGCTGCAACCATCACCTGTGGCCGGATTTCGCCACAATCGCCACTTACCATCGAATCTGAGATGCCTGTGGGTGGTGTTATCTTTAGTGATGGTGTGGAATCTGATTTTTTGGCTTTTAATGCGGGTGCGATTGCATCCATAAAATTGGCTGATAAGAAAACCCATCTTGTGATCCGGTAATTTATCTGGTGAGGTCCGTGCGCTTGATCCAGCCTTAATTCTTACTAACATAATAGCGACTCACCTTTTTGTCAAAAAAGATCCTCCCGTGAAATTTTCTCACGAGAGGATCTTTTTTAGCTTGTGTTACAGGGTCAATTCAGAAGGACCCTTGCTTTCTGTGATGAGCCGAAGCTCAGCTTGTATTTCAGGTTTTACTTGAACAGACCCATGATCTGATCGAACACACCTTTGAGGGTGTCGTCGGGGGTCGCGCCTGCTTCGACCAGGAAACCATAATTGGTAATGTGCTGGTTGAAGAGTTTGAGACCGGAGGCGTTATCGGCTTTGATCAGTTCAGCGCGATGGCAGCTGCCGCAGGCACGTGAAGCAGGACCGGTGACATAGGCTGGTACACCAGTGATACTTCTTTCCTTGCCCTTGAGCTTATCAGTGGATGCGGAGAGTAAACCAGGCATCGATTTGTTCTGAGCCGGCACATCGTAGGTTCCTGCAGCATGGCAGGCTTCGCAGTCAGTAATGCCATGCTTGGGGAATGGCAGTTCGCTGTCTACTGTGTATTTCTCAACTTGCGCCGCATCGGCGAAATCTACATTGGCGATATCGAACTGTTGTCCAGAGTGGATCGCGTGGATGTAGGAGTCGATCGAGCGGGATTGCATTTCCAGATGTGAACCACCAGCTTTGGTGATATGGCACATGCGGCAGACGGTGACGTTTCCGCCACGATCTGGTGTATGGAAGGTGGTGCCGAGGGCTGCGTGGCAGTCGTTACAACCATCAACCTTGACGATGGGACCGAAGAACTTCGCATCGAATTTATTCGTGGTCAGATCAAAGGTCTTGGAGGGTGCATTGAGGGCAACCATTACCTTATCAGCATTGGTCAGAGCCGGCATTACTGCAATTTCGACTCGCTTGACTGTGCCGTTCTTGATCAGGTCGGCCCAGGCTGTCAGGTCTGCAGTTACTTCCCACTTGCCGTCTGCGGCTGAAACAGTCTTGATGCGAGGATGATCTTCACCAACAACAGCTTCCAGGTTTCGAGCGTCTTTGCTGTCAAGAACCTTGTCGCCGCTGTCATCAATCAGCCGTTCGTGTGGTCCAACGATGTAATCTTTGGTATCCCAACCATACAGGCCAACCATCACGGTCGGAGCAATGGTCTTAACATCCAGACCAATATCTTCGGAAGAGGCAGCGCTGAAAGAGAAGGTCAGTTTATTTTCGGCAAAGGAGGCTTTGTCGATGCTGACGGTAACGACATCCGAGATCTTCTTGCCATCGGCAGTGTAGATCGCTTTGTCATAACCAGTATGGATCTTGTTGAAGGCCGGAGCAGCCTTGCCTTCACCATGGCAGGTTGTGCAGTCTGTTTTAGCCAGATCCATCTTGCCATGGATAGCTTCGGGCAGGATGGTCTTCAGGGCCAGCTTGGTGGTATCGTAGATAACTGTATCGCCATCTTTCTTGACTGCGCCGGTCACAGGGTGACAGCTCTTGCAGGTCTCAATCTTGAAGTTGGCGTCTGTCAGAACCATATCCAGTTTGCCTTCGTGGCAGGTGACGCAGTTGGACATGGACTGGGGATAGGGGAATTCCATGGAGTGCGACATGTGCACGTCGTTCATCAGGCGTGTCTTATAGCCGTACGCAGCTTTAATTTGATCAGTTGCGGAGCCTTCGCCTGCAGCGAGGTAAGCAGCTCCAGCCGCAGGATCATCAGCAGTCATCTGCCATTCGAAATGGCCGCCATCGCCGTTATCCAGGTGGCAGGCTTTGCAGACCAGGAAATCTGTTTTAGGATCGTTATCGACCTGGGCATAGATGTTGCCATGCTTGAGGTAGGGATCGGAATGGCATTTCACGCAGCCAGCATTATTGGCGGCGGACACATACTTGGCCGCACCATTTCCGGTTTTTCCAAGACCTGCATATGGAAATTGGACCTGGCTGACGCGCACGGGCAAGCTGCCAACTTTTTTGTCATAGCCGTAGACCACGACGATGGAATCGACTTTGCTGAAATCGGTGTAGTCAAAAAAAGCTTTATCGGTCGCAGCCAACTCAACCAGAGTGCTGGTGGTTACACCAGTAGCTTCAGCATAGGTCAGAGCGCCTTTGAGGGAAAGTCTTGCACCACCGGCTTCTTCAAAACCCTTGCCGGTAAATGACGAAATGTAGATATTCAGGTTTTCGACGGATTTTCCGCTGATCGGTTTGCCATCTTTGGTCATCTTGAAAGTGACGACGGTAGTATCAGGCTTGGCAGTGAACTTATAGGTAACGTTAGATACCTTGATCACGCCATCCTGGTACATAACATCATAATATGTTTGATGTTTTGTGCCAGTATCTGCGTGACAGCCTGCGCAAGCTTCAAATTGCAGGGGAGTTGTGCTGGAAACAGCCGCGGGGGCAGCAGCAGCAGGACCGGCAGCGCCAGCAGGACCGGCAGGGCCGGCAGGACCAGCAGGACCGGCAGGACCAGCGGGGCCAGCTGGTGCTGCAGAACAAGCCGCAAGGAGCAGGCTGCCGGTGAGAACCAGCACACCAAGTAAAACGAGTAATTTCTTTGTAGACATTTTTTGCATTCTCCTGGAATATTTATGTTTGTTGATTTCGGGTACTCGAGCCTTATTAGGTGGTGTAACACCTCCTTGGTTGAATTTTATTTATACAAAAAAAGAAACCTATCGGAGAAAACCCTGACAAGGGCCTGTCAGAGTCTTAACTATATTTTACAAAATTAATCTTGTATTAATAGTGCAGTTAGTCACAATCGAATGTTATAAATGTCATGTCTTTAGATAAGTTAGACTGATGTAATAGGAATTATTTGTCCGAATTGCATGTTGGTAGTGGAACCTGTTAATTCGTCCTGGTACCAGGCTGGCAATAAACCAGCTATCGATAAAACCTGCATGCTTGTGATTAAATTGGAATTACTGTTAAAATAGACGGCACTCCAGCATGAAAGCTGGAGTGTGATAAATTTTTATAATAGCAGCCTTTTTTTCTGGATAGTACCTGTGCAGTCAAAGCTTTCTTTTAATATCAGCAGCACAGGCACGCTATAGATATTCAGAAAAAGTTTTTGGATTTGCAGCCAAGATTTCAGCGTTTGGAGGGGTGAAGCGGCTGAAGCCGCCACTACGATTCAAAATCATTATCTGAAAAGCTGTAGCCTGATAAATATAGATTGTCGGCGTGATCGGTATTAGCTGAAGGCAATACCGGATGGCCGGCAAAGGAGAATATAGTATGGCAATCATTGCGATTGTAGGTGCTGGAATGATGGGGACAGCCATGTCTTGGCCGCTTAGCGATAATAAGCATCAGGTGCGTCTGGTGGGGACGCCGCTTGACGAGGAAGTTATTCTGTCGATTAAAAACAACCGGTTTCATCCGAAATTACAACGTAATGTTCCGGATGGAGTTGAGGCATACTTTTATCAGGATCTTGCCAGCGCGCTGGAAGGTGCGGACGGTATTATTAGTGGGGTCAGCAGTTTTGGCATTGAGTGGTTTGCACAAACTGTGGGGTCATTAATTGCTCCCGGTGTGTCCGTCCTGTCTGTCACAAAAGGGTTGGAAGACCAGCCAAATGGCGATCTATTCATTTTGCCGGATGTGTTAAATGGAAGCATGCCCTTGTACAAGGCCGGCAAAATCAGCTTTAATGCGATTGGGGGCCCTTGTATTGCGCACGAATTGGCTGCGCGCCGCCAAACTGCAGTTGTTTTTACAGGTACGAATCCGGAAATTCTGGAATCATTTAAAAAACTGTTGAGTACTACTTATTACCACGTTTGGATCTCAACCGATGTGGTTGGCGTGGAAACCTGTGCCGCCATGAAAAACGCTTATGCAATGGGGGTTGGGATGGCAGTCGGCATGATGGAACAAAACGGTCCGGATGGGCTTGCCAATCTTTATAACCCTCAGGCGGCCCTTTTTGGACAGAGTTGTTACGAAATGAGCAAGCTGGTAAACATAATCGGGGGCAGCCCTGCCAATGTTTCCTGGCTGCCCGGAGCTGGTGATCTATTCGTGACTGTGTTTGGAGGTAGAACAGTCAGTCTTGGAAAATTACTTGGCAAGGGTATTCCTTTCAGCCAGGCCCGTGAAATACTGGCAGGGGTGACTTTGGAGTCGGTTGAAATTATCACCCGGGTTTGTAGAGCCTTACCCAAACTTGAAGAGCGGGGTTTAGCTTCTGTAAAAGATTTTCCGTTCCTTTTACATATGGGTGACATCGTTCTCAATGACCGGCCTGTGAATATCCCCTGGGATAAGTTCTTCCATCAGCTATGAGTATCCCTGACTTGAGGTCCAAGTGAATGCCTATCTCGTAATGGACATAGGGACATCATCGACAAAGGTTTCATTATTCGGCACAGATGGGAAATTAATTAATTCTCAAAGTCGTGCTTATGATGTGCATATGCCAAAGGCTGGTTGGGCAGAACAGGACCCTCAAGCATGGTGGCAGGCAGTCTGCAGTCTGTGTCTCAGCCTGACCAACCAGGAGCAAAAATATAAAATTTTGGCTGTGGTGGTTTGCGGACAGGCGCCTTCCTGTGTGCCGGTTGACCGCCAGGGGCAGCCGGTTCACCCAGCCATTCTTTGGCTGGACCGGCGTTCCACACCTCAGGTCGATTGGCTCAGACAGCATCTGGGCGAAGAGCGGGCACAGGCGATTTCAACG
Source organism: uncultured Anaerolinea sp. (assembly GCA_964462245.1). Lineage (GTDB taxonomy): Bacteria > Chloroflexota > Anaerolineae > Anaerolineales > Villigracilaceae > UBA5195. The sequence continues at coordinate 2,456 of CAYWXS010000098.1, read as the reverse complement.
AACCGCCTGGATAGTTACTTTGGGGGTGTGAAGTGGCTGTGGTTTATGCAGAATTGCCCCGAACAATATCAGAAGACCTGGAAAATATTACAGGCCAACAGCTACATCGTATTTAAACTGACAGGCCAGGCGGTTGTAGACCCATCGCAAGCTGGTTTGTGCAGTCCTTGTTTTGAAACAGCCGCCCGCAAATGGTCCCAGGAGGTTTTGAGTATTATGGGACTGGATGAGGAGAAATTACCCGAGATTGTCGCGGCTGATCATATAGTAGGCGCTATTAATGAAGAAGCTGCTTCACAAAGCGGGTTAACAACTGGGATTCCGGTTTTATGTGGTGGCGGTGATTATGCCTTTGCCTGTCTGGGTGCAGGTGTGATTAAAAAGGGCGTGGCGGCTATGATGTTGGGCACTGCTGGAAATTTGCTGGTTCCCAATCTCCCCTCGGGCGATTCGCGTTTGCTAAATACAGTTTACTTGAACGGAGAGTCGTTATCATTGGGCGGCGTTTTATCTGGCGGGACTTTGTCCTGGTTCACGAAATCCATCCTGGAACTAAGTGGCGAAAATATTTATGCTGATCTGGAAGTGCAGGCATCGGCTACTGCGCCTGGCGCCGATGGCTTGATATTTTTACCTTATTTGATGGGTGAACGCACTCCCATCTGGGACCCTCAAAGCCGGGGAGTCTGGATTGGGTTATCGAGCCGGCATACGCGGGCTCATCTTTACCGGGCGGTAATGGAAGGGATTGCATTTGCCTTCAGGCAAATGCTTGAAATTATCGAGACGGATGGGGCGCAGTTGGATCACGTGGTTGTGATGGATGGTGGCGCAAATTCCAATTTATGGCGCCAAATTTTTGCAGATGTTTTGGGTCTGCCTGTTCATTGGCGCGGAGAAAATGGCGGAACGGGTTTGGGGGCTGCATTTTTAGCTGCGAAAGCGTTAAATCAGGGGATCGAATTTTCTGCCTTGGAAGAGTGGCTGGAACCAGCTCAGGTCACTTATCCGCGTGGACAGTTTCTAAGTCGCTATGCTGAACTTTTTAAAATTTATTCCAGCCTTTACCCACGTTTGGCTGATGATTTGCATGCGCTGGCGCGAATCGGATCAATTCCGGAACCCTAAAGCGAAATCCACACGTTGCAGGCGCTTTGATATTTTTACAAATCCCATCCAGGCTGCCTGGATGGGATTTTGCTTAACTGGGAAAGATATATTTGACGTCCCGTTGGGGAAGAGTTTTCGGCGCTTAGACCTCGCCAGGTTCACCCTGCCATAAGCGCTGCATTTCCTCACAGGTTTCCAATAATGTAGCCAGGTCACCCTGGGCTTCGATCTGACCATTCTTGAGGACGATGATGTGATCTGCGCGGCGCAGTGCTGGACGACGGTGGGTGGCTACCAGGCAGGTGGTTTCAGCCGAATGCTCAAAAACCCGTTCCCATAGCTGGCGTTCGGTTTCCACATCCAGCGCGCTGGAAAGATCATCCAATACCAGAAGTTCCGGTTGGCGCACAAACATGCGTGCGGCGGCAGTACGCTGGCGCTGTCCTCCTGATACCTTAACCCCTTTTGAACCAATCACGGTCTCCAGCCCATACTCAAAGTCGCTCATGTCTTTGTCCAGAACAGCCAGGCGAATTGCAGCGGGAATGTCCACCTTATCTTCAGGCAGTCCCATCAGGATATTTTCTTTAAGTGATTCGCTGAACAGCAGCGGAACTTGAGCCGTATAAGCCGAACGTGGTGGAATAAAAAAATTCTCCGGGTTTGCCACCCGCTCACCGTTCCAACGAATTTCACCAGCCTGGGCGGGCAATAGTCCGAGCAACGAGCGCAGCAGGGTAGTTTTGCCTGACCCAATCCGACCTGTGATGACAGTGAACGAACCGCGTTTCAGGTGCAGGTCAATGGATTCAACACCGCGACCGGTTTCCGGATATAGATAAGTCAGGCCGCTAACCTCAAGATTTTCCAGGTGGTGATCGGCAGTCTTGGGTGTGAAAGGCAGTGTTGGGATTTCTCCGGTGATGTAGACCGGGCTGTGATGTACCAGGCTGAGCGGATCAGCGCCTTGCAGCAGGGTGATCATGCGTGCCAGGGCGACTCCTGCTTGTTTGTACCAGGCCCATAGAATGCCCGTTGTGGCTGTAAACTCGGTTGTATAAGCGAGGTAATAGATAAATAACGAGAAATCTCCTAATGAGATCGGTGCTTTACCGGCGGCAGCCGCTCCACTGGCACTTAATGAGGATGCTACCAGCAGCAAAATCAGACCGGTGATGACGTTCATAAAGTTCCAGATGGTCGACTCTACAAAGGCGGTATACAGGCGTTCGATAATGGCTGCCTTACGCCGGTTTTCATTCAGGCGTTCGAAGCGCAGCATTATGTTGGCTTCAGCAGTTGCGACTTTGACTGCCTGGGCCGAGCCGAACACTTCGCCGATGAAG
>CAYWXS010000097.1:0-24872 GCA_964462245.1 uncultured Anaerolinea sp. | reverse complement strand
TCTACAATCTTGAACTCAAGATGGTCAACTGATCGACTTTTGCAAGAGGTCTAATTAAAGGCGCGAACATGTCCTCCGGTCCAGTTGGGCAGGTCTTGGTGCCAGTGCGCTTCGGTGTAGGTGTAACTGCTGGCACCCAAAACGGCAACAAAGATCTCGGTTTCCCGGATCTCGCCTGTCTTCGGATCGATCACCTGCATTTTCTGCCCGGCATAATCCACGAACATCTTTTCGCCTGCTTTATGATTCAGGCGCATGGTGGGTTTGATTTTCTTAGCCCAATCCCGGTACAACTGACAAAACTGACTATAGCTGTATCCAGTTGGGAATTTCTCCAAATATTCCATCCACAGCAGCCGCAGCGTGACCCCCTTTTTGTGCAACTCAACGTGAACAGCATCCCAATCTGGCAAGGGAGTGGCATTTGGCACCAATTGTTCAGTTCTGGGAAATAGTAATTCATACAGCTGGTTTTCGCTCAGTTCATCAGCCAGCGGCCATTTCAAACCAGCAGTTTCAGCCCGTTTTACATAATCCCCAACTGTGCTATGGGATATGCAGCAGCTCCGGGCAACGACCCGCTCGCTTAACTTGCACTCCCATCGTAACCGCAGGATTTCTCTAATTTTTCGCAAGGTCAACCTTTCTTTTGGCATTTTCTTCTCCTCGTTTCAGAAGATGAGAATGCCATACTTCCCAAAGATTAACCAGAACTGCTTGGTTTTCCCCGTTTGCTTTTGCTTCAAGATTCCGATCGATTTCGACCACCGATTCCGATGCTATTCGAAAAGTGGCCGATTTCGACCGGAATCACTGGCCGATTTGTTTCAGAATCGGTGGCCGATTTACTCCGGATTCAGTGGCCGATTTGGGCCGGATTACTCTAGGCGAGTTTACCGTCAAAACCAGCCTGCAAATCTTGAAAGAATCCGCCAACCAGAAAACCATCGAAGAGTATGCGGAAATTGCAGGGATCCGTGCAAAGGACATCGAAGACCTGGCTTTTGAGTTTACAGCCCATGGCAAGAATGCCTGTGTCGATATTCACCGTGGCGTCAGCCAGCACACCAACGGTTACTACAATGTTATTTCCTGGTACAACCTGGCGCTACTGATCGGTAACTACGACTGGCGTGGTGGGCAGGTATATGCCAGCACTTATGATATGTCGGGTGCGAAAGCAGAAGGTCCCTTCCTGTTTAGCAAGGCGGATCCGGGTGCGCTTGTTCCTTTTGGCTTAAGCATTATTCGTCATGACGCCAAGTATGAAGAATCCACTATCTTCATGAACCTGCCTAAGGATCAACAGTATCCCGCCAAACGCAATTGGTATCCACTGGCTTCGGATGTGTATGAAGAGATTATTCCATCTGCCGGTGATATGTATCCATATCCGATCAAGGCAGTCTTCAGTTATATGGGTTCCCCGGTCTATTCTCTACCGGGTGGACACAAATGGATTGAAATTCTCTCAGATGTGGAAAAGATTCCACTTTATGTTGCATCCGATATCATCGTGGGTGAGACCAGCATGTTTGCTGATTATATCTTCCCGGATGTATCCTACCTGGAACGCTGGGAGTTCGGCGGTTCGCACCCAAATATTACCTTCAAAGTACAAGGTGTACGCAACCCGGTCATTGCTCCATTGACGGGAACAGTTAAAGTTTATGGGCAGGAAATGGCGCTGCAGTTCGAGGCCCTATTGATGGCCATTGCTGAGAAGCTGAAACTTCCTGACTTTGGCCCCAATGGCCTGGGCGAAGGCGTGAATTATACCCATCCCGATGACCTCTACTTGCGCATGGTTATGAATATGGCCTATGGCGAAGCGAAGGAACTCAAGGATGCTGTGCCGGAAGCTTCGGCCGAGGAAATTGACCTGTTTATCAAATCACGAGCCCACCTGCCCAAGGCAGTCTTTGACCCTGAGCGTTGGCAGAAAATTACTGGCGACCTGTGGCCGCGTGTAGTTACGGTCATGGCACGTGCAGGACGCTTCCAGGCTTACGAAAAGGGCTACCCTGGAGATGGTGTACGCGCTGGTTCATTCGATGAACCGTACATTATGCCTACTGGAACAAAATATGGAAAATTGATCAACATGTACCTGGAGAAGAACACCGGAGTCAAGTATGCCGGTACCGGCAAGACCATCTCTTCCATTCCAACTTTTATTGAACCGTATATGAGTTTTGAAGGCGAGGTAATTGATGACGCCAAGGATGGCTATGATCTGAAGCTAATCACCTACAAGGATGTTCGCCAGACGAAGAGCCGCCTTTCGGGGAACTACTGGCTCAAAGCAGTATTGCCAGAGAACGCCCTTGTGATGAACTCTGTCGATGCTAAAAAACGTGGATTAAATGACGGTGACCTGGTCCACATTACCTCTGCCAGTAATCCTGAAGGTGAATGGGACCTTGGTGCAGGTGGCAAACGCCGCATTGAAGGCAAGGTCCAGGTTGTTGAGGGTATGCGCCCCGGAGTGGTGGCTTTTGCGCTCGGCTTTGGCCATTGGGGCAACGGCGCGATGGATATTACCATCAACGGAACAACCATCAAGGGTGACAAGAGTCGCATGGCTGGTTTCCATGCCAACGCGGCCATGCGCACCGATCCGCTGGTAACCAATACCTGTTTGCTCGACCCCGTTGGTGGTTCTGCGGTTTTCTATGACACACAAGTCAAGGTCGAAAAAGCATAGACTGGAGCATTCTCTTTTGAAGGGGGCAGGAAGTCACTTCCTGCCCTCGGATTCCCCAGACATGATAGGATGGGAAAATATGTTTCGTTTTGGTGTTCCAGAGTTTTTGATTTTACACACCATCATAATCGTCCTTTTTGGAGTTGGGCGAATTGGTAAAATAGCCAGTGAACTTGGTACTGGTTTGAAAGCCTTCAAGGACAATTTGCGAAGCGATAACAAAGGATAAAATAACTCCGAAGCTCGGTTGCCTGTACGCTTTTGTGCATAATCTCCTGGTGGAATGACATACCAATCGACCCGGCAACGGGTTCCGGTTGCATCGGAAACATTGCAATCCCCCGAATTTGGAAAGGAAATGCGGAATTGCTTTTTGTGACTTATGGGATTTGCCATGTAAATTGTAGTGGCAACAAAAAGGCTGTCTTTATCCAGACGACAGCCTTTTTGTTTTGGACAACCATGCTGGATATCCAGTCTCTGTTCGAAAAATCAGATCACGACCACAGTCACATTTGCCCGGGTTGGAGACTGGGTGTCTGGATGGTGGGTATGATCTGCTGGTATAGAGCAGGGCACGTTCCAAAATTGTATGAAGGATGAAAATCTATTGTCGTAGCCCAAGTGCAGACTGATTTTGCCGTACAGATATGACATCAGCCAGTGGTTTAGCACACCACAAATTTAATAGTGTGCTGCTCGCTTTCACCGTGGTGTGTGTATAATGATATTGAGGTAATTGGTTTATCGGGAGGCACCCAATGAAAAAATGCCCACATTGTGACCAGGAACATTCCGCGGACAGCCTGTTTTGTCCGCGAACTGGCATGGAAATCAACTTGCCCGCGGTATGCCCTGATTGTGGCATGCTTGTTGATGCAAGTTGGCTGTTTTGTAACAACTGTGGTCGAAGCCTGAAACCTGTCACTGGACTACCAGACCTGACAGAGCAGTCTGCCCCGGTCGAGGTTCCCGTGCGAAAATCTTCCCCGCCTGGTTCTGGTTCTTCTCTCTTGCCTTGGTTATTGGCTGTGGTGGGATTATGCGGGTTGACCGTTCTGGCAACACTCGTTTTTGTGGTTTTTTTGAAAGGGAATAGTTCAGGTCTACCAACTTCATTATTCCCGCCAGCCCGGATCGCCACACCGGCAGCGACGTCCATCCCTGTTCCCGCTTCTGCAACTGCAATTCCACTAACCGCCAGGCCTGTTGCGCCGACTGCAACAGTATTGGCCTCTCCCATTTTTTCTCCAGAGAGCATCCCCGTTTACACGAATGCCGAAAAAGATAAACTTGTCTCAGAGAATGTCACGGACTATCTCACATCTGATACATTTGAGCAGGTCACTGACTTTTATCAGAAAAACCTGGCGAAGTTTGGAGATGACGGTTGGGAAGATGGAATAATGGGAGGCGCGCCCGGGTTGTTGAGGCAATGCAATTCAACCAAGTGCGAGGCTATGGCTATATTGAAGAAAGGCGATCATGAAATTCAAGTGATCATTACTGAGGATGATGATAAGAGGATACGGATAAGGTTAGTATATAAGTAACCTGTACCAGGCTTTCAACTCCCTGGCCATTTTTGTTAACCTTGTGGTGAGAGGTAATATGTTGACCACATAACACGAACTGTGTTATCTTTTCACACGCATAGGAGAATTGTTTTGGGCAACATTGTTATGCTGGTGATTTTGCTGGCAGTTCCTTTCGGTCTATGTAACGTGATTGCGGGATTCTTGGGGGCCAGGAATTACATGCCCTCATCTTTCTGGGTGTACCTGTGTGAATGTGCGTCGATCCTGCTGCCCACTATTTTTTTCATCATCCTTTATGATTTTTTCAAGAGTAATGAACGGAGTTGGCTAGCCTTCGCCAAAGGGCTGGTCTGTCTGTTGTTGATTGTTCCGTGTACCAATTATGTCATCCAGGATATCTCGCAAGCGCGCCTGGGCGAACAAAATTTTGCACTTTGGGAGCAGGCTGTCCTGGCCGCATGCCAGACTATCTCCAATGACTCTGAGTTACCTGAGGGGGCTGGCAACATCGATAAGCGCGCCTGGAAGGCGATCAATGGTCGTTTTGAGACTGCCGATAGAGCCCAATTACTCGGGCTGACGCCTGAAAAGCGCAGCGAGGACGTGCGCCTCATTGCGCTGATCGGCGAGACATACCGGGGGGTGGGGTCGTATACGGTTGAGGGCAAATCTTCTCAGCCGCGATCGTTAATCCATATCCCGGCTGTCCAGTACACCTGGAACGTTTCCATTTGCGACCTGGCAGCCAACCGTATCATTTCAGCGCAGGAAATTGTTGGCCCAATGCCACCCGTAGTAATAGAAGTTTCGGGAGATGTCGTGAACCCGACAGTATCCGGTATAAAACCATTGGTCGAGTATCAGGCATGGATCGAGTCTAGGTCATCATCGCACAATCCAACGACCTCAGAAAAGGCCGCCAACTCTCAGGGTCAGCCCTCGCTGGCAGAGGGTATTTGCTGGACGTTTGAGTTAAAGAATTTTGACGGTAATCGTTCCCAGGTATGGGATACTGTTTTAGACGGTAACACAAAAAAATTGCTTCAATATAATCAATTTCTGAGCGCTATCGTTCTTCAAAATCCCCAATTAAAAGACGACGGTTATGTTTTTGATAGCCAAAAAACGTATCGTTTGCCCGAGTTGTGCCATTAAGTTGGATCAGGTGCAAACCCAGCAGGAGATGTAGCATGAAGTGTCCACATTGCCAGCAGGAACATCCCCCGGAAAGCCTGTTCTGCCCGATCAGCGGGTTAAAAATGAACTCGCCGCAGGTCTGCCCCAACTGCGGAAAGCCTGTTGATCCAGGCTGGCGGAACTGCACCAGTTGCGGGACAAGCTTTGTGCCAGCCAGGTCAAAATCTCACCGACCTGCAAAACGGGCGATTGGTTTTCCCGGGGTGTTCTGGCTGGTACCCGCAGTGGGCTTATTTACACTGCTGTGCGTGGGATTGGTCATCTATGGTGTTAACCTGAGAAGCCCAGCCCGCAAGGTGGCAGTCCCTACTGTGACTCCCCTGGGCGCAGCAAGTGGTTTTCCCACCGAAGCACAAACTGCCCTGATTGCCACACAACCTTCAGTCAATACTGCCCCACCGACTGCCGGTGCGTCGGTTTTATTCACTCCCTACACAGGCAAGATAGTTTTTGTTACATCGCGCGAGAAGGATGACAATGCCATGGGCAACTCCAAGATTTACGCGATGAATGCCGATGGCAGCCAGGCTGCCCGTATCATCGACCTGGGCTGGAGTGAATCCCCCAGCCTGTCCGCGGATGGGCGCAAGCTCGTGTTTGTCTCAGATGATCATGATGGCAGGGGTATCTATGTAGCCAATGCCGATGGCAGCCAGCCCATCCGCATCACCAGGAAAAATCCCGGTTACTACGATCTGGATCCCTGCTGGTCAGCCGACGGCAGCCAGATCGCCTTCACGTCAGACCGCGATGGAAATTTTGAAATCTATGTAATGAATGCTGATGGCAGCAGTCCAAAGCGCCTGACCAACTACCAGGCGGATGACACCAATCCGGTCTGGTCACCGGACGGGCAGAAGATCGCCTTTACGTCCTGGCTCGACGGTAATATGGAAATCTATGTGATGCCTGCGCCTGGCGCAGGTACAGACATTGAGGCTAGCAGCCCCCAACGCCTGACCAACAATTCAATGGAAGACAGCCACCCAACCTGGTCAGCCGATGGGCAGAAAATTGCCTTTCAGTCTTTTCGAGAAGGCGACCGCGCTACAGCTATCTATATCATGAACGCCGATGGCAGCAATCCTGTCCGCCTGACGGATACGTACAGCCCGGAAGTTTTTCCAGTCTGGCTAGGCGAAGGACAGATTGTGTTTGTCTCCGAGCGCGATGGGAATGAGGAAATCTACATCATGTATTCTGATGGCAGTCAGCAGACTCGCCTGACAAAAAATGTGTTCAGAGACACATTGCGCGGACCTATGTACTCCACTCCCAACCGGCAGCCCGTTCTCCCGCATCAACCAGCGCTGCCACTGCCTTGACCAGCATCGTCGCAAACAGAAATAAACGAGGAGACATCCCATGGAATGTCCATACTGTCAACAACAGCACCCTGGGGGCGGGCAGTTTTGTACACAGACTGGTAAGAAATTTTGCCCGAACTGTGGCCAGCCTGCTGAACTGAGCTGGCGTAACTGCACACGCTGCGGTCGAGACCTGTCGGCACGTACAGCGGCTCCCAAACTGCCAGCATCGGGTTCGAAAAACACTACCCGGTTGTTTATCGTGGCAGGAATTTTCATGCTGATCATGGCTGCAGGTATCGTTGCAGCCTTTGTTGGAGCGGCAACCTTCATGAGCATTTCCGGGCAGGGTCCTCGCCAGGTGCAAGTGTCTGCTACAGTCAGCCAGCCGGCTGCGGTAAGTGGTGGCGAATTTCCTGCTACGGCTGCCCTGCCAGTCAACGAGGCTGTCGGTCAGGGCAGAATTGTTTTTGAGTCTGACCGCGATGGCAACCAGGAAATTTATGTCATGAACGCCGATGGCAGCGAGCAGACCCGCCTGACGGACAACCTGGCGGCCGACAGTGACCCTAATTGGTCGCCGGACGGGCAAAAGATCGCCTTTTGCTCCAAGCGTGATGGTAACTGGGAAATTTATGTCATGAACGCCGATGGTACTGAGCAGACCCGTCTGACAAACAATCAGGCGAATGATGCCTATCCATCCTGGTCACCTGATGGACAGGCGATTGCCTTCAGCTCCAATCGTGATGGCAACCAGCAAATTTATGTAATGAATAGCGACGGCAGCAAACAGACCCGACTAACGAATGATAAGGGGAATGACAGCTTCCCCGATTGGTCCGGCGATGGGCAGAAAATTGTTTTTCAATACGCTGGTTCTGGAAGTAACGACTCCGCTGATATATATATCATCAACGCCTTTGGCGGCGCCAGAACCAAAATTGATACGGGCGGATACGGTGGTTTCTATCCCAGCTTTTCACCCGATGGGCAGAAGGTTGTGTTTCTCTCTAACAGTGATCAGCGCTGGGGTATCGCAGTAACCAATTTAGATGATAGCAAACCCATCCGGCTGACGAGTGAATCCAATGGCTTTTCGGGTTATGGGAATTTTACAGAAAACAGTTTCCCCGCCTGGTCGGTGGATGGACAACAGATTGTGTTTGTTTCAGCCCGGGATGGGAACGCCGAGATTTACGTGATGAACGCTGATGGCAACCAGCCTGCCCGCTTGACCAACAACCAGGCTTTTGATGGTTTCCCAGATTGGACTCCTGGTATTGCCAGCGCAGCCAATGCCGCCAGCGTAACGGCACCTGTCCCTGCCGGGCCGACGCCTACCGCGGTCAGCCTGGTTGATTCCAACCTGGCTTGCGCCCTGCATGCGGTTGGTCAGCCGTCTGAATATGCCTATATGCTTGAAAAACCTGCGCATTATGCACTTTCCTGTTTGGACCAAACTGGTTGGCATGTATATGAGCCGGATATCAGTACGCTGCTTCCGCAGACGCCCTCTTGGCTAAGCCACTTGCCAGCCAGCCCGTGGCCGGCCGGTCTGGTCCCGCTGACCATCCCGGACATTTTTGCACAATGCCCGGGTGGGCGCGTTTACCTGGTCTTAAGCGGCAAGCTTTACATCCTTGAGAACGGTGCGCTGACCGACATCCAGCCGGATGGGTACAGCGAAGTAGAATTTCTTACCTGCGGAAAAGACAACGAAGTATGGATGAAGCTCACCAATAACCAGGCGGAAGGTTATGGTGTACTGCGACCTGGGCTCGGCAGCGGACAGAGTGATCCGATTGATCTCCCCTATGTAATCAGCCATTTTGATGGTTCCAGTTGGAGACATTATCCGGTCAAAGAATACCTGGGTAGTGGTGAATTCGTTGATTTGATCAGAAGCATCGCGGTTGCTCCTAATAGAAGCATCTGGGTCGCCACGGCTGATAGTATCGTCAAATTTGATGGAATTAACGTGCAGGTCTTCGAAGCAGGCAAAGGGCTGGTTGAGGACCCTGGCACACATTTGCTGGCGATTGATGCTAATGGAATGGTCTGGGTGGTCAAAAGTGATGGCAATAACTCAATCTTAATGAAGTATGACGGTACAGCCTGGAAGCATTATCCAGGACCGGATGAGCACATTAACAGCCTGACCTTTGACAAAGAAAATAAGCTGTGGGCGGTGATCGGATGGTACGACCATTCTATCTACTCTTTCGACCCAAAGACAAACATCTGGACGCTGCAATTTGACAAAGAAACATTCAATGGTTCGATATTATCCCTGCAGTTTGACCGCAGGGGCCGCTTATGGGCGCTGACTGCTTACGGTCTGAGTGTTTATGATGGCTCAAAATGGATTACCTACCAGATGCATACCGCTGATATGTACTCCAACACAGCCAATGCGCTGATCATTTTCGGGAATGGTCCCGATCTGCCAGCCCTGGCGGTCAAACCTCCTGGCTCTATACATGGCAAGCTATCCAACCCGGATCCAAAAGTATTTGCAGATAAGCAGATCGAACTTTGTTCAGAAGCAGTTGGTTTCCAATATTATGGAAAAACGCCCTGCGCCAACCAGCACTATCACACACTGGTGACGGTGGATTCGGACGGCAGTTTCACTTTTTCGGATGTCCCTGTGGGCACATACCACCTTGTTATCCAGGTATCCACTCAAAACTGGATGGATGTGGGTGCATTCAAGATCAACGCTGGCGCCCAGACCGAGCTTGGCGAGATAGCCTACCCGCCAGAGCGGAAATGAATATGTTAAAAATTTTTCACTGAAGGGCTTCAGGAAAATACTTCATTAAAAAAACTTTGTGCCTGGTGCTGAAAGGGTTTCACTTTCGCGGTGAATAATGATCTTGCGCAGAGGAAAAACTGTTGCTTGATTAATCGAGACATTATGAAAAGAAAAACGCTCATCATCATCTTTTTCACTGCTGTCTTGCTGGCAGCCTGCTCGCCAACACCGGCGCCTGTCACGCTCTCCCTGCCCACACCTCCGCCCACACCCTATCCGCTGCCGGAGGCTTCCAACCTGACGGGTATGCAACTGAGCGAGGTTCGTGACGCCCAGGGGCGAGTAAAACTTGAGAAAGTTGCCGATGGTCGTTATCGTTTCTACGCCTATCAGGATGGTTTTGACAGCGATGTAGGCAATGGACTCTTGCAGCTCAAGGCCGGGTACAGCTATACCTATGAACAATATGGAAACCGGGAGTTGGTCGAGGTCAGACAGGTCTCAACCGATCAGCTTGTGGGATATTGGCTGAAGATCATGAATTATGAGTCTGCCAGCGGTGTCTCTATGCGTGTCGAGCAACCCCCAGCTCAGATTGATAGTAACGCGGACAGACTGCTCAGTCTTCAGGAGCTGGAAGCAGCCCTGACTGGTCTGCGCACGGATGCCGCGCCTTTTGCGGACACGCAGCCGGCCTTTGTCGCCAAGCTGGAAACAGATATCGCTTTTGCCCAGGCCTCCATCAATAACGGAGCGATTGTTCAGGCCTACCGGAAAATTAAGCAAGCCCGGGTCGAGATGGACTATGTTCAGCGCGTGGCATCGGAACGGCCGGCTGGGGAAACACAGCCCGGCTTTGTATTCATCATTTCTGTCATCGTTGTCCTGCTGCTGGTTACGCTAATTATCTGGTCAGAGATGCGCCGAAGGAAGAAGCGCCACCCAGTTACGACGCCGGAGGGCAGGGTTCCAACGGGAAACATTACATCGGCGGTTGAGAAGACTTCAGCTTCACCTGCGGAAATCATATTCCCGACCGGGGAAATTCCATCCCAGGTCGGGAAAGGCCTGCCAATTGATGAGAACCCCGCAATTCCTGGCGGCGGGTATTGTCCGGGCTGTGGCAAGCAGGTTGACCCTGGCTGGCTGCATTGTGGTTATTGCGGACGTTCGCTGCGCCAGGTCGCTGATAATCCCAGCCAGCCCATCGTCGCAGCCAGGGTGGCGCTGCCTCAGGGAAAACCGCGGACCAGGTCTCCGATGCTGGCCTGGTTAATCATCCTGCTGGGAGGCAGTTGCAGCTTGTTGATTGTGGCTGCGGCAGTTTTCATCATCTTCTTCTACCGCGCGAACCCTGCTGATCCTACCGGGTTAGCGCGGAATCTGCCGATCTTGAACCTGGTGCCAACCCGCAATCCAAAGAACTGGAACAGCGACGTGGTCTGGAGCAATCATGGGCCCGAGGGCGGCAAAATCCCCGTTTTGGCGATTGACCCGTTAAATCCTGCTGTTCTGTATGCAGGTACCGAAGGCGGCGGTATTTTTAAAAGCCTGGATAATGGCGGCAATTGGAGCGCGATCAACACTGGAATGGTAAATGGGCATATCCTGTCGCTGGCGATTGACCCGCTTACGCCAACCACGCTCTATGCTGGTACTTCTGATGGCGTATTTAAAAGCACGAACAGCGGGCTGAATTGGAGCGACGCAAATAATGGGTTGCGTTATTTGCCCCGTGTTTTATCCCTGGCAATTGATCCCTTCAACCCTGCCAACGTTTTCATGGCGACCAGCGACGGTGTTTTTAAAAGTGACAATAGCGCCGGGAGCTGGAGTCTGGTCGATACCGGGCTGGATTCAGGTCTGAATGATCTCAAAGTCACCACCCTGGTCTTTGACCCGTTGATGCAGGGCAGGTTGTACGCGCTCACAAAGATCAGCGTCTATAAAAGCCTGGATGGCGGGACAAACTGGAACGCGACGGATAGTTTTGAAGGTGCAGTTACCTTCCTGGTGGTGGATCCGGGAACAGCGGGGCGTCTGTATGCTGCGACAGAAAACAACATTTTTACCAGCGCGGATGCTGGTGCAAGCTGGCGAGGGGCAAGCACCGATCTCTCCCATTCTTATATTAACGCCCTGGTGGTGGATCCCGCGTCGCCCGATACCCTCTTTATGGGCACTACGGTTAAAGGAATATACAAAAGCACAGACGGCGGCAGTAATTGGAGCCTGCTTGGACTGGGTCTTGGGCAAAGTGTCTATGTTTTTGCGATGCAGATTGACCCGTTGGCGCCAAATAATCTCTATGCAGGCACCTCGCAGGGTGTGTACAAAAGTGCGGATGGCGGCAGCAGTTGGAACCCTGCCAACTCCGGTCTGTTCGCTAGCACTATCGCTGACTTGTTGCTGGATTCGGCCAGTCCTGCCAGTTTTTATGCGCTGACAGATCATGAACTGTTCAAGAGCCAGGATGGTGGCACAAGCTGGAGTCCGGTTGACCTTGGCACGGGAGAATATACCTATGCGCGTTCCCTGGTCATTGACCCTCTCACGCCGACCACGTTGTATATGGCGATCCACAATGGTGTGTTAAAAAGCGGTGATGGCGGCAGGACCTGGAAGGCGGTCAACAATGGCTTGAAAGAATATCCCAGTATCAGTATGCTGGTGATCGATCCGGTCACACCCACCACCCTTTATGCGGGTACATGGGAGGGCATATTCAAAAGCAGTGATGGCGCGGGCAGCTGGAAGCCGGTGAGTAATGGCCTGCCAGCCGGTGCGTATCAACATCTGGCAATTGATCCGCTGGCACCGGCTACGGTCTACGCGGTCGGTGATGAAGGCCGTATCTATAAAAGCACGAACGGCGGAGATAACTGGACCTCCATTAATTCGGATTTCTCCAAGTACGCTGTTGACGAACTAATAGTTGACCCTCTGATCCCGGGCAGACTCTACGCCATCGGCGGCAGCAGCTTTTATAAAAGTATGGATGCTGGCGGCAGTTGGAGCGAGATCAAGATGGGAAAATATTCCAGCGGAGCCAGCACCGTGTTATTTGTCCCAACCACACCGCCGAGCATATATGCTGGCGGTTATCGCGGCCTTTATAAAAGTACGGATGACGGTTTAAATTGGAGCGAGGTTAACACTGGCATGGAAAATACCAGCGTGCGCTGTCTGGTGTATGATCCGGCTACCCCAGGCATCCTTTACCTGGGCACCAGCGGCGGCGGTGTGGTAATTCTGGAGATCAAGCCCTGACCTCAGTGCCCATCCATCGTTGCAAGATTCAGCTTGCACAGGCACCGTCAAAGGTCTTCCTGAACCGGTAAAAATGTATCAATGGGTTGTATCAACTCCATGATTGAGATTGACCAAAATGTAAATGGACAGGAGATCAAAATGCTGTGCCCTTACTGTCACCAGGAACACTCGGAAGAAATCCGGTTTTGCACATTGACGGGTCAAAAAATCGACCTGCCAGCTAATTTGCGCTGCCCAGGCTGCGGGAAGCCGGTCGATCCGGGCTGGAAGCATTGCAGCGTCTGTGGAACCACGCTAAGCCCGGCACAGCCCAGATCCGCACTTCTAACTTTGCAGATCCATAAACCCACACGTAAAGCAGGTTCCGCCTGGATAAGCTGGCTGATCCTGGGTTTGGGTGCTATTTGTTCCCTGCTCATCCTGGTTTCAGGCAGTATCTTCTTATTTTGGAATGGCGCCAGACAGGGTTCCGCGCCACTCGCCGCAAGTAGCGGTTCGCCCGCTGAAATCGCCACGCACTCCGTCGAAGCCGCGTCCCTTCAGGGTCCAGGAAAAATTGCTTTTGTCTCTGACCGTGATGGGACTTCGGAAATTTACGTGATGGAAGCCGACGGCAGCAACCAGACTCGTCTGACCAACAGTTCAGAGAAGACGAAAAACGATTTTCCCGCCTGGTCGCCGGATGGGCGCCAAATTGCTTTTGTCTCCACGCGCGATGGCTCGCCTGATATCTACGTGATGAACGCCGATGGCAGCCATCAGACGCGCCTGACTGGCAGCCAGAAAGCAGAGCCGGGCGTTGATTATTCCCCGAAAACTGGTGCCTTTCACCCTGCCTGGTCACCGGATGGGCAAAAGCTCGCTTATATTTCCGG
Source organism: uncultured Anaerolinea sp. (assembly GCA_964462245.1). Taxonomy (GTDB): domain Bacteria; phylum Chloroflexota; class Anaerolineae; order Anaerolineales; family Villigracilaceae; genus UBA5195. Next base: position 11,214 of record CAYWXS010000097.1, on the reverse strand, counting down.
AACATTTTATGAGTCCAAAATTTGCCTGCTGTCTGCTCCGCGACTCAATGGAAGCGTGGACCCTGTCGATAACTTGCCCACCTGCCTGGAAGATGCCCAGGTGGGAGGGGTTGAATCGTTTCTTATAGATTTGGATATAAGATATATGTTGTACGCAGAAATGGGGGTTTCGTGGGATGTGGATAGCCACCGGCTGGCTTACAGTTCGGAGCGTTCCGGGAGTAATAAAATCTATCTGCTGAATGCCGATGGCAGCTCGCCAACTTATTTATCAAAAGAAGAGGATGGTATTTTTGATCCACACTGGTCGCCGGATGGACAGAAAATCGCCTATGTAGAATTTCGGCAGGCAGGCTTCCAAATTTCATCGGTCAATGTGGACGGCAGTACCCCCATCGCCATGACCGATGAAGTGGATGTCGATTCACATTCGCCCACCTGGTCCTCGGATGGGCTGAAAATAGCCTTTGTCTCGGATCGCTCCGGGAAATATGAAATCTATGTCATGCCTGTCGTGGATGGGGCTACGCCGCCCATCCAGTTGACTGATAACGAGTCACAGAACTGGCATCCCGCCTGGTCGCGCTGAAAGACCGCTAAGCAGGCTGAGCAACCCTTATTTGGTAGGTGTCCCTGGGGTTAAGGTTGGCAGGAGGGTGTAGGTCGGATTAGGGGTTAGAGCCGGGCGGGGCGTATAGGTCGCGCGCGGTGTGTACGAGGGGCGCGCCGTGAAGGTCGGGTAGGGTGTGTAGGTAGCCTGGATGGTCGGGCTGGGACCAATGTCGAAGGTCCATTCGTTCGAGCCAACCCGCACCCTGGCAGTGCAGCCGATCAGCCCCAGGATTAATAACACTGCCAGGAACGACACTTTAAGACGATCAGTGGAGGTCATCATATTCGTCTGCGGCCTTTTTCCATCTGCGATCAGGGAGAAATACTGGGAAAATCATTTGGATCGACCATTTCTGCTTCTGTGCCTGTGCCCTGGGTAATATATAGGGTGATCTCCAAATATTCGTGGCTGCTGGAGTAACCCGCGGAACAAGTGGTCAGTGTGGTGGGATCTTTAAAGCGGAAGTAAAAAGGATCCGTTAAAAATCTGCCGTTCAGGCTATCCCAATCCCTGCCCAGTGTAATGTAGGTATGATATGTTCCGGAGGGGATACCGGTTTTATTGATTGAATCATTTGCCCGGATATAGACTGCTGCGGTCGAGATGGTAGTGCCCTCTTCCACCAGCAGGATAACGGCATCCTCATTTTTATTTTGATTCTTAATGCGTAATTCGCAGTTTGCCATTGGGTTGTATTTTCGCGGGATTTGATGATTAGATGTCAAGTCTGCCTGAACAAATACCGCCACGGGTCCACTGGTTGCATATGGTAACGCGCTGGGGTAGATGGTAGCGCTCGGGTAAGGCCGGGCAGTAGCGTAAACAGCGGCGGTAAGATAGGGGCGCTGGGTGGGATAGGGCGTGGCTGTGCCGAGAAATTCGATGGACAAGAGCGGCCTGGCGTCTGGCTGTCTCAACAAAAAAACAAAAAATACCCCCACAAGGCAGATAGTCGCAAGCAAAAGACCTGCCGTAATCAGGCAGGCCGTGCGAACTGACAGCACAGGAGAATCAGGTGAATTGGCTGTCTGCTCATCGATATCACGTTCAGGTATTGCCTGCTGAGCTTGTTTTTCAAACACCTGGGTGGAATCCATCCGGGCGCCGCACTTTCGGCAAAATGGGTCCAGGGATTCAGCGAGCGTCCCGCATTTACTGCAATATACACCTGGCATGGAATATATCCTTTCCGGTTCGCCGTACCGGTGAACGTGGAGCAATGAACTGATTAAATTATAGCACGCGTGGGAAGAAGGGGTCTTTTTAGCCCCATTTAGACAGGTTCCCGTAATACCCAGCCCTACTCTTTTTCCCGAAAAGGCATGATTACATTACGGGTCATGCCAGATAAGCCGGATCGTCGTGTAGAGCCTTCTCAAGCTGCAGAACCTGCCGATTTTTCAGCATATCCTGCCCGGTTCCCCTGTTTTGTAAGAAGCGGCAGACACCGATGATGCAGTCGGATCAGCCGATAAAGAGGTTGGGGTGGGTGTCTCTTTTCGAATCAGCCCGGGGTATGGACGGTGATTGAGGCTGGAAAATAGTGACATTATTGGGACATTATTGGCTTGACAAACTCAAACAGGGCGCGTATGATAAAGCATACAAGATGATCAGGTGGAATAAGCAGGTCAATTGGTATCTCAAAAACAACATACGCATGCCCACCAACTGACGATTAGCACGTTTTTGGTTTTTCAATTTAGCCCCGGGGGGAATGGCCCGCACACAAGCAGTCTGACATAACAAAAGATGTCGGAGCGGCGGATGCGTGCTTGAGCAAAATCGAATTCTGGTTTCAAGCAGTTCAGATAATTTTGGTAACGCAAGCCCCCTGTACTTCGGTTTAAATCCCCAATGCAAACAACCTTACCATCACAATTGAATGAAGAAGAATGGGATCTGGTGATTCAGCCCCAACGCAGCCTGTTTGATTTGAGGCTGGCGGAACTATGGCGCTACCACGACCTGGTGCTGTTATTTGTGCGCCGTGACTTTGTCTCGGTTTATAAACAAACCATCCTGGGGCCGATCTGGTATCTGATTCAACCCCTGATGACCACGCTGACCTTTACGGTGATCTTTGGTAACATTGCCAACCTACCCACCGATGGATTGCCCCAGTTCTTGTTCTATATGTCGGGCACGGTGGTCTGGTCCTATTTCGCTGACTGCCTGAACAAGACCTCCAATACATTCGTGAACAATGCCAACCTGTTTGGCAAGGTCTATTTCCCGCGCATGGCGGTGCCGGTCTCGATCTTGATTTCGAACCTGATAACGTTCCTGATCCAGTTTGGGATGTTCCTGGTTTTTGTGGTCATTTTTTACCTGCGGGGCGCGCCGATCCATTTCAACCTGTTGTGGGTGGCGCTTTCGCCGTTGTTGGTGCTGGTGATGGCGGGGCTGGGGCTGGGTTTTGGGATCATCATTTCTTCGCTGACCACCAAGTACCGTGACCTGCGCTTCCTGGTGCAGTTTGGGGTGCAGCTTTTGATGTACGCTACGCCGGTGATTTATCCGGTCTCCTCCATCCCGACCCGCTGGCAGTGGGTGATCCTGGCAAACCCGGTCACCCCGCTGGTGGAGGCTTTTCGCTTTGCCTTCCTGGGGGCGGGTACGGTGAATGTTAATTCCCTGCTGTACAGCTTTGGCTTCATGTTGGTGGTGGTTGTGCTGGGAACTATCATCTTTAACCGCGTGGAACAGACGTTTATGGATACGGTATGAGTAAAACGGTCATTTCTGTTGAAAATCTTTCCAAGTCGTACCAACTGGGCCAGATCAATACGGGCACGTTTAGCTATGATTTGAAACTCTGGTGGGCAAAGCTGCGCGGGCAGCCCAACCCGCTGCTGCGCATCGGTGAGACGGACCACGGCAACCGCGACGGTGAGGAGCTGTGGGCGTTGAAGGATGTGAGTTTCACGGTGGAACAGGGCGAGGTGCTGGGCATCATCGGGCGCAATGGGGCGGGCAAGAGCACGCTGCTCAAGATCCTCTCGCGCGTGACCGCACCGACTTCAGGCCGAGTCAGAGTGAAGGGCAGGATCGCCAGTTTGTTGGAAGTGGGGACTGGTTTTCATCCCGAATTGACCGGGCGCGAGAATATCTATCTGAATGGGGCCATCCTGGGTATGCGGCGCGAGGAAATTACCAGCAAGTTCGATGAGATCGTGGATTTTTCGGAAGTGGAGAAATTTATCGATACGCCTGTCAAACGTTATTCAAGCGGCATGTATGTCAGGCTGGCTTTCGCTGTTGCTGCGCATATGGACCCGGAGATTTTGATTGTTGATGAAGTGTTGGCGGTAGGCGATGCGGAATTTCAGAAGAAGTGCCTGGGTAAGATGGGGGCTGTGGCCAAAGAGGGGCGGACGGTGTTGTTCGTAAGTCATAATATGGCGGCGGTGCAAAATTTGTGCACAAGAGGAATTCGTTTATCCGTTGGAAAACTAATACATGATTCATCGATAATTGATTTAATGTCTACCTATCTTGAAGATATATTTGCTGAACAAAAAGTAGATATCCCTGATCGGAAAGATAGAAAAGGTCTGGGGAAAGTTCGATTTACTGCAGTTGAATATCTAAATAATCAAGAAATTCCTATAAATTCAGCTATGGCAGGTAGGGAACTTAGGATTAGGCTTTACTATGATGCCCCACCCCAAAGTCGCTTTAGAAATGTACGATTTAGTATTGGAATTAAGAAAAATGGTATCGATTATTTTATCCTTTCTACAGAGATGACAGAAAATGAAGAAATTAAAATTTCTGGGCCAGGTTGGTCTGAATGTAAACTCGATAATCTTCCACTTGCTGACGGAACTTATCAATTAACGTTATTTTGCGAGACAAATAGAGAAATTCAGGATTGGATTGAGGGAGCTGTTAGCTTACATGTTAGTGGTGGTGATTTCTTTGGGACTGGTCGAGTCGCTCCTATTGGACATGAGGGTAAATATGTTCTAGTTCATCACCATTGGAGTTTCGTCTAAAAGTAAAATGTATCACTCAATGAATTAATTTACTATCGCTTGTTCAGGAAAAATTTATTCTGGTTCCCGAGCGCCTTTCTTTCCAAATATATGAAAATATTACCAACTGATGAGTATGGTTAAAGGCGGTTTATTTGATCGATTAAAGCAATTCATTCATATTGAACAGGTCGAACAATACTTACGGCAGGAAGAGCAAGTTTACACGATATTGGTACCTGCTGAACATTGAGCGATGTTTTTGACAGGAACAAAATAACCAAGGTTGATTTGCTATCGCTAGATGTTGAATGGTACGAGTGTGAAGTTCTCAGGGGGGTTGATATTTCTCGTCATCACCCACGATTCATGTTGATAGAAGTCAGATCGTGGTTTACCGATGAAGCAATAATTGGGCATTGGTATCAGCCTATAGCAATTTTGACAATAACCCCTTCTTATCAAGATATTCTATATAAATTGAAGGAAGAGCAATGATCTGTAAAAAATTGAAACAGGAATTACTAAGTTACTTTGTCAAAGAAAAAAGGTAGAAAACAATGATTGAAACTATCAAGCAAGATTGCCCACCAATTTTATTTTTGATTTTCAATCGACCAGACGTAACATATAAGGTGTTTGAGAGAATACGCGAAGCCCGACCGCGACAACTATATATCGCAGCCGATGGCCCTCGCCTTAATGTACCAACAGATATAGAGGATTGTGAACTTGCCCGCCAAGTTGTAAAATTGGTTAATTGGGATTGTGAGGTTCAGACGCTATTTCGGGAAAGGAATCTTGGCTGTAAATTAGGAGTTCGCTCGGCTATTGATTGGTTTTTTGAACAAGTTGAAGCTGGCATTATTTTAGAAGATGATTGCCTGCCTTCACCCGATTTTTTTTCTTATTGCGCCGAATTGTTGGAACGTCATAAAGATCACACGCAGATATTATCCATTAATGGATTTAATTTTGGCTACCATGCCGACGGTCCTTTCTCTTATTCTTTTACGCATTACTTCAACATGTGGGGTTGGGCAACTTGGCGACGATGCGCCAGGCAAATAGACTACCAAATGGAAGAATGGGGCCTCGTAAATAAGAATTGGTTCCTTCTCCGTGTATTACGCTCCTGGTTTTTTGATTTTGATTGGAAATGGATCAAGCATTGGCGTACCATTTTTGATGAGCTTGCTAAAAACAGCATAGATACTTGGGATTATTATTGGGTTTATTCCGGGCTGAAGACGGGAATGTTTTCAATTGTGCCCCATCGCAACCTGATTAAAAACATAGGTTTTAATAACGACGCGACTCATACTCGTGATGCTGGGCATCCTGTTGCTCAGTTGGAAGCAGATGCTATTGAAATACCCATTGTTCATCCTATTCAGGTTCGTCGAAACCGCTTTTATGAGGAAGAATATATTAAGAAAATTTGGCATGGCTATTTGCGTCGTCCTTTTTATTATCAATTATGGGCATTTTATCGTGATGTGTTGCGACCAGAATCATTATTGAAATAGCTGCTGTTTTTTTTCGCGTATGTTCTTTGAGATTTTGCAAAACGAACTAATAGTAATTGTGGGTCTTCAACTCGAAAAATCTCCGCTAGCTTACTGCTGATAATTCCTATGTATGTACTGTCGCATTTAGGGATTACTCCCCTTTTTCATATTCTATGCAGGCATGTAGTTTTGGATGCGTCAGGTATTCCTGATGGATTGATGTTTGCCATAACGTTTCTTCGCTTGATAAAAATATGGTCTTGGATTTCAAAAACCAACTTGATAATGCTTTCAAGAATAATTATAGATTAGTTAATCGCCGAGGACTATGCCATGGCCTTTGTAAGCGTTGTCATCCCCCTATTCAACAAGGCTAACTATATTCAACGTGCAGTGAATTCCGTTTTACGCCAAACGCATCAACAATTTGAAATTATCATAATAAATGATGGCTCAACTGATAACAGCGTTTCCAGGGTGTCGGAGATAAATGAACCTCGCATCCGTGTGATAAATCAGAAAAATAAAGGGGTTTCAGCAGCCCGGAACCGGGGAGCAAAAGAAGCAAGCTCAGATCTGATTGCATTTTTGGATGCGGATGATGAGTGGACACCTAATTTTTTAGAGGAGATGCTTTCACTGGCGAGTGATTTTGAAAATTGTGGGTTATATGGAAGTAGTTATTATAAAGAATTTGAAGATGGGAGCCGTGAGGCTAAAAATAGTGTACTTTTCCGATTAGATTATCGTGGAATTATTCCGAATTATTTTGAAGTCCATATCATTAGAACCCCCATACACTCATCATCTGTGATGGCGCGGAAAAATGTATTGTTGGCTATTGGTGGTTTTCCTGAAGATATGATACTAAATGAAGATTTTGATACATGGATTCGTTTTGGCATCAAATCAAATATTGCAATTATCAATTCACCGCTTAGTATTTATCATTTCGTATCTAAAAAAAAAGAATATTTGGAGAAAAGCAAGGGAATTTTAGTACCAGTTTTTCTTCTTAAATTAAGGTTATATATAACCACAGGACTCGTTCCAACAAATTTAATCAATTCAGCATATGATTGTTATGCAGGCTCAGCCATTCCGGTTATAAGGACTCTGTTACACGAAGGGAAGTTCCGATTGATGGCCCACATTCTTGTTGTAGGTTTGCGCTCAGGACGGTATCGTGGGAGATTGCTGAGAGTTGGTTTCAAAGAAACAGTACGTTGGATAATCTCGTTATTCATGAATCATCAAGAATAGTGAAGAATTTGTCAAATAGCGTTAATACCTGACTCTACCTGCAGGTACAAAACCTGAGGAAGATTTTTACAAGCACTGAGTGGAGTGGAAATATGACGGCTATCCTGTTCATCACTTGCATGCCCCTTGAAACGCCCAGATCAGCCTCGATGGCTTTCATGAGCGTTTTGCTTGAAAAATACCCTGATTTGTTTTCATGGTATTCATTGCGCCCAACTATTTCAGAGATGGACAACTCGTTTGAAATTCCTTATGCAGCATCACGACGGTTCAGGTGGTTGACGCGGTTCCCCCAGTTGAAAAATATGATCCAATATTTTCCCTGGGCCTGGCAGCAAGGACGCAAGGCGGCCGATTTTGGTCGTAGCCATGGGATCAAGGTAGTGCTGGCAGACCTGGCTTTTGAGGCTGTCATTGCAGGGCGCGTGGCCGCGCAAACCCTTGGGGTTCCCCTGCTTACGATGGTGCACGATGACCCAATTAACCGTCTGCGCGTTAAACACATTCCTGCCTGGTTTCTGCGCTGGTATACCGATCAGTTTGCCCGTGTCTTGTCTCTCTCTCGTCAAACTGCGGTGATTAGTGATTACATGGGCGAAATCTATCAAGAGAGATATGGTGCAAAGACTGTGACATTATTCCCTGGTGTTGATCCGGCCGACTGCCTATTGCCGCGTCTGCTCGACTCAGCCAAAGCACCTATCGTGATTGGATCCGTGGGTAGTGTCACATCGGTTGCAAATTGGAATATCCTGCTCGATGCCGTTCAACAGTTGAACCAGCGTTATGGAACAGGTAAATTCCGAATTTTGCACCTGGGCGTACCGCCAAAAAATCTGCCGCTTTCCCAGGATGTCGAAGTCACTGGCTGGCTGCCTGCAAAGGAATTCGCCCATGCCCTTGGACGGATTGACGTTGGTTTTTTGACATGGGATTTTTCTCCCGAATTAGCAGATATCCGGCGAATGTCGTTCCCACTCAAAATATCATCATATCTCCAGGCCCAAGTGCCTATGCTGGCTCTTGGCACAGATGACAGTACGGTGGTGCGCTTTGTGCGGAATTATTCCTGTGGTACCGCCTGTACATCTCCTGATGCCGAAGTCCTGGCAGGGCACATCGAAAGTGTTGTTTTTGGAAAGAATAATTATCAAACCTCCTTGCAAGGGGTGATTGCGCTCAAAAATATTTTTTCGAGGGCTGCGTTTTTTGAGCGCTTTGAAAAGTTTATTCAGTCCTCGAATTGAGTAAAAATTAATGACATCGCTTGATATTTTGAAGCAGCAACCAGTTTATTTTTACAGTCCTGGCGAAATTGCCGCAACGGGTTCGGGTTCGGCCATGCGACAGTTTACCAACCTGCGGGCATATCTCGATCTGGGTTTTAATGTTGAAGTGATTCAATTTGTTCAAAGCACTTCTGGCCTCAAGTTGCGCCCGATGGTGGATGTACCCTGGCACCAGGTTGAATACAACCCGCACCCTGTAAGCTTGTTGCGCCGGGTAGCATTTTATACTGGCTGGCCGCGCTCATGGGTCATGGAAATACTATTCCCTGTTCGCCCATTTGTTGTCCGGGAAGTCGCTGCACGCGTCCGGCAGCGGCCTGAGGCACTGCATCATTTTGAATACATCAATATCGCTTGCGCGGCAGTGGATTTTTCTGGACTCCATGCTATTTGGAGTTGCCACGATATTCTTTCGCGGCGTGTTCCATACTTATGGGAGATGCACGCTGGGGGGCCAGTCAAGATGAACCGCTATCAGCATACCCGCCTTTGGAGATTGCGTCAGGCCGAAGATTGGGTGGCCCAGGCCAATACGGCCATCTTGAACATTGCTTGGCATGAGAATGAAGAATTTGTTCACCAGCGTGGCTATCGCGCACATTTTTTCCCCATGAGCTGGCCCGATGAACTTACGCTGATGCCCAGGCCGGAAATTCATCATGTTAGTAAACTACGCCTGTTGCACCTCGGCAATGTGGATGGCTTTATCGGCTACGATTCCCTTTCTTTTTTGCTTAATAAAGTCTTTCCCTTGCTGGCTCCTGAGAAAATTAATTGTCTGGAACTGCTTATCGTGGGTCATATTGGAGAAAGCGAGCACTCGCGCGAAATTCACGCCTTGGCGCAACGCTTCCCGCAGGTCAAGTTTTTGGGCTTTGTCGAAGACATACGCCAGGTGTATGCTCAGGCTGATGTACAAGTAACGGGCGGCGAGCGTGCTACTGGTATGCGCACACGCATTATTGAATCGCTTGTCTACGGTCTACCGATTATCAGTACGGTTGAGTCAGCTCGTGGAGTGGCTTATTTGCAAGATGGATACAACATCTTGTTAGCCCCCGACGCACCCACTTTTGCAAGCCATCTTACTGGCTTGCTCGAAAACCCAAACTTGCTTGGGTCGCTAGCTCGCGCGGGTCGAGAGACGTACGATATTCATTATGCCCGCCCGGTGGCTGCTGCAAAATTAGCAGATTTGCTCGAGAAAGCGTTCTAACTTATGCCACGTACCGGAAAACACCCTCTCAAACTAGCTAATACCGCTGCAACTAGGCGCAAAACGCACTTAATAACTGTGTGCACTGTTACTCATATCCCTATGATGGCCGGTTATTGGGCTAATAGTTTGAAGGTGCTGGAACAATTTTTTGAGAGTTTGTACTCCAGCACGGACATGTCTTTTGACCTGATGGTCTTTGATAACGCATCCTGCCTTGATGTGCAAGATTATCTTCTTTTGCTTCAGCGTGTCGGAAAAATCCAAACGCTCACATTGTCAACTCACAATCTAAAAAAACTAGGTGCCATGGATTTCCTGTTTGCCAACGCTCCAGGTGAGTTTGTCGCTTTTGTGGATAGCGACGTATACTTGCTGCCGGGTTGGCTAGAAGAAAGCATAGCCGTGCTACGCACCTTTCCCGAGGCGGGACAGGTGACTGCTTTGCCTACGATCGATAAACGCGCAAAATATGTCCAATCCACTCTACGGGGGCTGGAAACAGCCCAAGATGTGACCATTGAGCGTGGGAATTTGGTCCCGGCCGCCTGCATCGAATCCCATCGCCTGAGCATTGGCCGTGAGCGAGTCGACTATCTTGCCAACGCGGGGCCGGGTGAAGACATCCGCATCACCCGCAAGGAAGTCAGCGCCTACGTTTCTGCCCAGGATTTTCAGTTTACCACCCGTCGCGAGATTATCCGTCAGGTGTTGCCGCTGGAAGTGCGAAACCCTGGCGAATATTACGATCCGATTTACAGCCCGGTTTTTGAAGCCAAAATCGATGAATATGGCTGGTGGCGGCTCTCGACCACCCATTACCTAGCTCACCATATGGGTAACTGCTTGCCAAATCTGACCGACGAATTGGCCGGTCTGAATGCGGGAATTGCTAGCTCGGCCCAACCTGCCTTGTCGAGCGAGACGGCCTCAATAACTAGCTGGCGTGGGCATATCTTGAAGAGCCGCCCTGTGCGTGGGTTACTTAAGCGACTTTATACTTGTGCATATACGTTACTTTTTGAACAGCTATGAAATTAGTTTTTGTGACCATTGGTGATTCGCGCGATATCAAACGAGGCTCGTGACCGCTCTATCATCTGTGGCAGGAATTGTTGTGCCAGGGGCGTACTGATCACCATGTGGGGCAGTTACTGGTCAAGACACATTTTCCGACCCAGTTTATTAATTAGACCTCTTGCAAAAGTCGATCAGTTAACCATCTTGAGTTCAAGATGGTAGATGGCAGCAATCAAGTTGAAACGAAGCCCAAAACGCTTGCGTCGTTTTCGGTAACGTTCGCTCAAAATGCGAAAGATCTTTAACCTACGAATTACATTTT
>CAYWXS010000096.1:0-24905 GCA_964462245.1 uncultured Anaerolinea sp. | reverse complement strand
TTCACCCGCCTCGCATGTTAAAATTGGAGGAGATAAAAACAATAGTGTGAAAAAGTGTATTGGTCAGGCAACGGTTGGGAAAATCAACAACTTCGAAATGTCATGGCAATTTGGTGCCGAATATGCTATAGTGCAAGGTATATTTCCAAATTCCAACACTGGACAAAGTGCTTTGCCTGAAGGTAATTGGATGCGATTTTATTGTCCGAGAAAAACTTTAGCCGACTCTTAGTCGGACAGTGGTGAAAACCACCCGCTTTCAGCGGCTAGACTTTCAGGCGGCGGTTTGTCCGCCGCAGGTTTAGAACCTACCGGCTTTCAGCCGGTAGTGGTTCAGTTTGACGTGGTATTGATGTGACAGCTATTTTTTTACATCATTATCGGAGATGTCATGAAAATGATTAACCGGCGAATTTTGGCATGCCTGGTGAGTGCGATGCTTGTTGGAATTATGCCTGGCTGTGGTAAGAAACCTGAAAGCCCGGGACCAACCTTCGGAACAATGCCCGCTTCATCGAGTCTTCCTGTCTATCACTTTGCCGTTCACCCTCTGTATAACCCCGCCAAACTTGTTGAAGCATATCAACCGCTTATTGACTACCTGAACAGCCAATTACAAGGTGCGCAGCTGGAATTGGAGGCATCGCGAGATTATGCCGATTTTGAAGAAAAATATGGAGCGCACAAGCCTGAGTTTATCCTCCCAAACCCGTGGCAAACGCTTCAAGCTGAAAAGGTTGGTTACCATGTCATTGCCCAGGCCGGAGAGCCGCAAGATTTTAAGGGGATATTTATCGTACGAAAGGACAGCGGATTGAAAGTACCCACCGACCTGAAGGGTAAGGCGGTCAGCTATCCATCTCCAACAGCCCTGGCAGCTTGTATCATGCCCCAATACTTCCTCTACAAACACGGCCTAAACATCAATTCTGATATTGAAAACAGCTATGTTGGCTCGCAAGAGTCATCGATCATGAACGTCTATCTGGGGTTGACAGCCGCAGGAGCGACATGGCCGCCACCCTGGCGTGCATTCCAAAAGGATCATCCGCAGGAAGCGGCGGAATTGGAAGTGCTCTGGGAAACAGATACGCTGATCAACAATTCGGTCATGGTGCGCGATGATATACCAGCGCAGGTGGAAGAACAGATTCGAACGCTCCTGCTCCATCTTAATGAAACTGCGGCTGGGGAACTCATTCTGGCAGGCATGGAAACAGCTCGTTTCCTGCCTGCTTCCAATGCTGACTATGAAGTGGTGCGTCAATATATCATCGATTTCGAGAAAAATGTCCGGCTGGTCAAGGGTCCGTGATAATGAAGGCACTCTCCCGTTTTCTTTTTGGCTCGTTGCAAGGCCGCCTCATCTTGAGCGTGGCTTTGGTCCATGCCGTAATGATGACCCTTTTCATCGTTGATCTGACCACGCGCCAGCGCGATATGCTTTTGAATCGTCAGATCGAGGAAGCGACCGCCTTATCCCAGGCCCTGGCCACCTCCAGCGCGGGATGGATCGCTGCGAACGACATCGCCGGGCTGCAAGAATTGGTGGATGCTCAGAACCGTTATCCGGAAATCATCTTTGTATTTCTCGTGGATAAAGATGGGCGTCTTCTGGCCGGCACGGACAAGTCCCGACAGGGCCAATTCATGCTTGACCTGCCTCACGAAATGCGCGATACGGTTATCTTAAATACACCTGCGCTGGTGGATGTTGCGGTTCCTGCCATAATAAATGGGCGGATTGTTGGCTGGGCGCGGGTCGGGATCGGGCAAGAGTTAGCCAGCGAGAAGCTGGGTGAAATCGTCAGAAACGGAATTCTTTATGCCTTTGTCGCAATCCTGATCGGCTCAATCATCGCCTGGTGGATGGGGCGTCAGATCACCCGGCGGCTGTATCTCGTTCAGGAGACGATTGACGCAGTGCGCTCTGGCAATCGCCTGGCACGCTCCGCACTTGCCGGTAATGATGAAGCGGCTGTCCTGGCGCGTGAGTTCAACACCATGCTGGATGTACTCGCGGAGCGGGATGCAAACTTGTGTGAAAGTGAAACGAAACTGCAAACCATCTTTGCAAGATCGCGGGATGCAATTGGGGTCTCCAAAAAAGGAATACATGTTTTTGCCAATTCGGCGTATGGTTCTTTGTTTGGGTATGAAAAGGCTGATGACTTGGCTGGAACCCCGGTCATCGATACTATCGCGTCCGAAAACCGAGAAATGGTTCTTAAATATATTCAGGATCGCGCTAATGGCCTGCCGGCTCCTTTGGATTATGAAGCCATCGCGCTCCGAAAAGACGGTACGACCTTCATCATGGACGTGCGTGTTTCAACCTATCTATTGCAAGGTGAACAATACACGCTTGTCATCATGCGTGATATCACCGAACGCAAATTGGCCGAGGCTGAATTGCGGCAGCACCACGATCATCTGGAAGAACTTGTTCGCGAACGCACTACCGAGTTGGAAATTGCCAAAGAGTTGGCCGAGTCTGCCAACCGTGCCAAGAGCGACTTCCTGGCAGTTATGAGCCATGAAATCCGCACACCCTTGAACGGCGTGGTAGGCTTAACTTACCTGGTGCTGCAAACTGAATTGAGCGAGAAACAACGTGATTACCTGACCCGTTTGCAGACATCTGCTGAAATTTTGCAAGCAACCATCAACGATATTTTGAACTTCTCGAAAATCGAAGCCGGGAAATTGAATATCGAGCGAATCGATTTTAACCTGGATGATGTGCTGCGCGGTATCTCCGACTTGCTGGCAGCCCGCGCGCATGGGAAAGACCTGGAACTCGTCTTTTCACCCGAAATGAATGTCCCGCGCCTGCTGATTGGCGATCCGCAGCGGCTGGGCCAGGTCTTGCTCAACCTGGTCGCCAATGCCATCAAATTCACCGAGCTGGGCGAGGTTGTCCTCAAGGTCAGGCTGATCGAACAACGCGACAGCGCAGTAGGTGACAGCCCTGCGCACGACAGTGCATTGGGCGATAGGCTGGTAAAAAACAGCCAGGCTGTGCTTGAATTCTCGGTGCGCGACACGGGAATTGGAATGACGGAAGAACAAATCTCGCATCTGTTTCAGCCATTTAGCCAGGCCGACAACTCCATCAGCCGCAAATATGGCGGCACAGGCCTGGGGCTGACCATCAGCCAGAGGCTGGTGAAAATGATGGGTGGAGATATTTGGGCCGAGAGTCAGATCGGAGTTGGCTCGGTATTTACCTGCATCATTGCCTTGGAGCAGCAGCCCGAACCCATCCCCGCGATTAGCCCGGCAGACTCCTTCGGCGCAGCGCAGGCTGTTCCTGATACGATCCCGGCTCTCTTCGGAGTCGACCCCGGCATGATTTGCAGTGCATACTATCCCGATGCTCCTGCGGGAAATCATGGGGTACGGGAGCTGGCAGGCTTGCGGGTGCTGCTGGTCGATCAGCATGTTGCCACGCAGGAATTTCTGCGAAGCGCATTGGAATCCTTTGCCTTCAACGTAACTACAGCCCAGAGCGCTGAAGAAGGTTTGCTTCTGCTGGATCAAGCCGGGGATGACCCCTTCAGGCTGGTGTTAATAGACTGGAAATTTTCGGGCGGGTTGGATGGGTTGGAAGCTGCCCGGTGTATCAGACACGATGTGCGCCTGGCAAGCACGCCGATTATTCTGCTTGGCAGCCAGGAAGATGTACAGCAAAAGGCCAGCGCTGAAGGATTGAATGGCAGCCTGCTAAAGCCCATCACCCGTTCGCAGTTGTTTGATGCTGTTATGCAGGTATTTGGGCATCAGGCGCTGACACAGCCCCGGCCTACGCATAAAATAATCTCTTCTGAAACCCTGGGGAAATTGTGCGGCAAACATATTTTGCTGGTGGAAGACAACGAAATCAATCAGATGGTGGCAGTCGAGATCCTGCAACAAATGGGGCTGCTAGTTTCGGTGGCCGACGACGGCGAACAAGCGGTTCAGATGGCTGGTCAGGGCAACTATGATGCCATCTTGATGGATATCCAGTTGCCCGGCATGAATGGCTACCAGGCCACCGCGCAAATCCGGGGTACAAATCTGCGTTCAGATCCTGATCAAATACCGATCATTGCCATGACCGCGAATGCCTTGAATGGTGACAGCCAGAAAGCGTTGGAAGCTGGTATGAGCGATTACATTTCGAAGCCGGTGGAAGTGGCCCAGCTTGCCAGCGTGTTAGCGCGCTGGCTGGACCATCCATCCTTTGAGACTGCCTTGGGGAAACAAAGCCAGCCAACCGATGACCCGCAAGCTGTATTTCCGGTCATGTCACATCCTCCCAAATCTCGCGCAGGCTTGGATTTGCTGCCAGCGACGCTCGACTCAATCGATATGGTCAGCGCATTGGCACGCCTGGGCGACAACAAAGTGCTATATCGCAGTATGCTGTTGATGTTTCATGCCGAGCATACGCAGGATGTGCCCGCCATCCGCGCAGCCTTGCAGAGCAATGACCTGGAACTTGCCCTGCGGCTGGCGCACACCCTCAAAGGGCTGGCTGGCTCTGTTGGCGCAGATGAATTGCGCGCAGTGGCAAAGAATCTGGAAATGGCGATTGCAGAAGAAAAAGAGCCTGTCTATCAAGAGTATCTCGCGCAGGTGGAACAAAAGCTGGCGCTTGTGATGGCCTCGATTGCCAGGCTGGTGTAGGCTGGAAATTGTCTAAACCTTGATTGAAAGGATTACAGGATTTACATGATGCGAGCAGCTTGTCCGGCGTAAGTTTTTTTTCGGTTTGGCATTATATCTCAAGCGCGATTGTGAAAAGAATGTGAGCAGAATGAATCAGACAAAACAGGATGACACGGCGATGCCACATCCATCACTGCGCGGGCGAGTGATCATTTTTCTACGCGGCACAACTCCGCGTAAGCTTTGGCTGGCACTTGGCTTGTTGGTATTCGCGTTGGGCGGCACCGCGCTCGCCGCGCTGTATGTCAGGGCGGATGCGGAAGCAGCCGGGCAGCGTGAGTTCGACTTTGTATGCAACGATATCCAGCTCCACATTGCCAGCCGGATGAATGCCAGCGCCCAGCTCTTGCATGGGGCTGCGGGGCTCTTTGACGCATCAGAGACCGTCACGCGCGAAGAATGGCGCGCCTTCACACAACAACTCCAGATCGAAGAGCAGCTGCCCGGCATTCAGGGCATCGGATTCGCGCTCTTGATCCCGCCAGAGCAATTGGACCAACATATTCAGGAGATTCGCAGCGAAGGTTTCCCCGACTATAGCGTAACGCCCGCCGGAATAAGGGAAACCTACTCATCCATCATTTTCCTTGAACCTTTTTCAGATCGCAACCTGCGCGCCTTTGGCTATGATATGTTTTCCGAACCCATACGCCGCGCAGCGATGGAGCAGGCTCGGGATCAGAATATCGTCGTACTCTCAGGGAAAGTCATTCTGGTACAGGAGACCGGGCAGGATGTTCAAGCTGGAACCTTGATGTACCTGCCCGTTTACCGTCACGGGTTGCCGCTTGAGACTGTCGAACAACGCCGCGCCGCCATCCTCGGCTGGGTTTACAGCCCTTACCGCATGACCGATATGATAAATGGTACCCTGAATGTTTCGGATGTGAAACAGACGGAAAGACAAATTTCCTTGCAAGTCTACGATGGGGATGTGCTATCCACGGATACCTTGCTGTACGACAATCAGAGCGCTGCGGATAAAGCGCTTGCTTCCAACGCGATGATTTCCAAACTCACTCCTGTAAATTTCGCCGGACGCCGCTGGACTTTGCGCTTCTCCCAGCCTGGCGGGCTGGCATCCACGGCACATTACAGCAGTGCCTGGCTTGTTTTATTAAGCGGGACGAGTATCAGCCTGCTCTTGTTTGGGCTGGCGGTTTCCTTGCTCAGAACACGTGTCAATGCGTGCCGGATGGCCGAGGAGTTAACGACTGAGCTGCGCGCAAGTGAAGAAAAGTATCGGGTTGTTTTCAATAATGAAATCTACGCAATCTGCATCTTTGATCTTGAGACACTTAAACTTCTTGAAGTGAACGAAGCCTACGAGCGCTTGTATGGTTACAGCCGTGAAGAACTCATATCTGGGATGACAATTCACGACATTACGGCTGAACATCAGGTTTCGGATGCGGCAACCACACAAGCAACCCGTGAAGGCACGATCTTCATCCCACTACGCTATCATCGCAAGAAAGGTGGGATTGTCTTTCCGGTTGAAATTGTCGGGGGGCCATATGAGTGGCAAGGGCGCAAAGTCATGTTTGCGCTCGCGCATGACATCAGTGCGCGCAAACACATCCAGGATGAATTGCATGCGAGTGAGATGCATTATCGGGCGCTGGTCGAAGGTATTCCGGGCATCATCTATTCGTTCTCGGACAAACGTGGCGGTGTGTTTTATTCTTCACACGTAATGGATATTTTGGGCTATTCACCAGAGCAGTTGTGTGCCCAGCCTTTGCTGTGGCACAATTCGATTCATCCAGACGACATTCTGCTCACAGAACAAGTCATTGACGAGGCAGCGGCGGATAAACCGTTTCACATCGAATATCGTATCCGCGATGCGCATGGCAATTGGCTCTGGTTCGATGATCGTTCGATTTGTTATCAAGTGGATGAAGATGAAGTCATTATCGAAGGGTTCGCGCAGGACATCACCGATCGCAAGCAGATGGAATTAGCCCTGCTTGAAAGCGAAGCAAAATATCGCTCCTCAGAATGGGACTTACTAGAAGCTCAGACTGTCGCTCACATTGGAAGTTGGAAATGGGATCTGGAAAAGGAGGAGGTTACCTGGTCTGATGAAATGTTCCGCATATTTGGAATTGATAAAAATTCCTACAGTGGAAGGCTCGGAGATGCGATCGCAAAAGTGATCCACCCTGAAGATTTGCATATTGTTCAGTCTGCCAACGCTCAGCCGATTGCTGAAAAAAAGCCATTTGAATATCGTATTATCCTGCCGGATGGAACGATCCGTTATATATGGGCGAAAGCAGGTGACTTGCTTATTAATCAGGAAGATAAGCCGACCTTCATAATAGGTATAGCCCAAGACATCACCGAGCGCAAGCAGATGGAATCGCAGGTGCAAGAGCAAGCTTACTTCCCCGCGCTAAATCCGGGACCGACTCTGCGCGTGGACGCAGCCGGTTTCGTGAAACTGGCAAACCCAGCGGCCATCAGCTTCGGGCTTGAGGTGGGTACCTCGCTGACAGAGCTATTACCGTCTAATCTGGTTGATTGCATTCGCGCCGGAAAGACGCAAATATTTGAAGCTAACTTAAATGGTCGCATTTTCCAGTTGACATTGCGCGGCGTGCCAGCCATGAATCAGGCGTTTGTGTATGGCAGCGACATCACCGAAACCAAGCTCCTGAAAGAGAAATATCGCACGGTGGCAGATTTCACCTATGACTGGGAAGCATGGCGCGCTCCTGATAACACATATCTATATGTCTCGCCTTCCTGTGAGCGTATTTCCGGACATACGGCAGCCGAGTTTATCGCAAACCCGAATCTAACCGTTCAGATCTCGCACCCCGACGACCAGCCAGCGGTGATTGCACACTATCACGAGAGTGGTAATGGCTCTAGAAAACAGGACTTAAGTCTCGATTTTCGAATTGTCACGGCAAAAGGCGATATCCGATGGATTAACCATTGGTGTACGGCTGTTTTCGGTGAAAGTGGGTTGTGGTTGGGCCGCCGCGAGAGCAATCGCGATATCACCGAGCGCAAACAGGCGGAATACGCGCTGCAAGATTCACATGACCTGCTCGAGCAGCGCGTGCAGGAACGCACCACCGAGCTGAGTGCCGCCAACCTGGATCTCGAAAAGGCCGCGCGTATGAAGGATGAATTCCTGGCCGCCATGAGCCACGAACTGCGCACACCCCTGACCGGCATCCTGGGTCTTTCGGAAGTGATGCAGTTGCCGGGTCATGACCCACTGACTGAGAAACAAAGCAGCTACCTCACCAACATCCACAAGAGCGGCCAACGTCTGCTGGTAATAATCAATGACATGCTTGACTATTCCATGATCGAGTCTGGCAAGTTTAACCTATCCTTGAATCCCTGCTCACTGGAAGAAATCTGCCAGTCCAGCCTGCAACTGATCGAGAGCCAGGCCGCGGCCAAAGGCTTGCAGTCCAACCTATCAATCATCCCGGAAAGCATCCTGCTCAATACAGATGCGCGCCGCCTGCAAAAGATCCTGGTCAACTTGCTCGGCAACGCGGTCAAATTTACACCAAAAAACGGCAGCTTTGGCATCGAAGCTCTGGGCGACCGG
This sequence comes from uncultured Anaerolinea sp., assembly GCA_964462245.1. GTDB lineage: Bacteria > Chloroflexota > Anaerolineae > Anaerolineales > Villigracilaceae > UBA5195. The sequence continues at coordinate 16,606 of CAYWXS010000096.1, read as the reverse complement.
ACTGCGGGCCAGGTGCAAATCACCGTCTGGGATAACGGCATCGGCATCAAAGAGCAAGATATTCCGCGCTTGTTCCAGCCATTTATCCAGCTGGATGCGCGGCTGGCGCGGCAGTATGAGGGCACCGGGATGGGGCTGGCAACGGTGAGACAACTGACCGAGCTGCACGGCGGCAGTGTCTCGGTACAGAGCGTGGTTGGTCAGGGCAGCCGTTTCACGATTACGCTCCCGTGGCAGCCTGTGTAAGTTTCATGGAGTAATCCCGGGATTTTGTGGGATGAAGTAATCCCAGGATTTCCGATTGGACCCCGGTTTCTGTGGGGTTGCGGGATGAAGTAATCCCAGGATTTTGTGGGGCTTTTTTGTGGGCGCCCCAATATGCAGTTGGGATGTTCCAGATGGTGTTCCGAGCTTAGAAAATAGTACATGCAAAACAGTTCATACCATCTTTGATGCCTGGCTCCTCCCCCAAGTGGGGGAGAACAATGATCCCCAACAGGCGGATATATTATTGGATGGTGTTTATTGTAAGATGAATGCATGACCAGCGTCTATATAGCCGATGCCCTGCCCGTAGAAAGATCAGCATTGCGTCTGATGCTATTGGACTTGGGGTATGTACTGTTTTCAGGCCAGCCCGGCCCTCATCCATTATTGACATTATTCATGATTAAGCCAGTTCAGTGCGCCAGATCCAGCGGCGCGACCGGTAGCAAAACAGGCGGTGATCAGGTACCCGCCGGTTGGCGATTCCCAATCCAGCATTTCCCCGGCGCAAAAAACACCGGGGATGGCGCGCAGCATCAGGTTTTCATCAGGCGATTCAAAAGTCACACCGCCTGCGGAACTGATAGCTTCATCCAGTGGGCGTGGAGCGATAAGCGGCACATGCAGCTGCTTGGTGGCGCTGGCAAGCCTGTGTGGATCGTCAAAATCAGGGCGGGGGACAAATTCCCACAGCAAGCCGGCTTTGACGCCTTTGATACCGGCAGCTTTTTCAAGATGGCTGGACATGGATCGTGAGCCGCGCGGCAGTGAAAGCCTGCTCTCCAGCCGTTCATGGCTCCAGTCCGGTGCCATATCGAGATGGATGCAGGCGCTGCCGGTGCTCTCAGTTTCGTCACGGATCGGCGCAGACAGGGCATAGATCAGGCTGCCTTCAACGCCATTGGTGGTAACAATGAATTCCCCCTGGCGCTGCTGGGAGTCGCCCTGTGCGTTGGTGAAGGTTACCAGCACTGATTTTAGCGGCTGACCATTGAATTTTTCCTTGAAGTGATCTGTCCAATTCACATCAAACCCACAGTTGGAAGGTTTGAAGGGTGCCAGGCCAACCCCGCGCCCGGCCAGCAAACCTATCCATGCGCCGGTTGATCCCAGTTTGGGCTAGCTTGCGCCCCCCATTGCCAGCACAATTGCCCCGGCGTGGGTGCTGATTTCCCCGCTCGGCGTTTCAAAGCGCAAGCCGGCTTCGTTGTCCCAGCCGATCCATTTATGCTGCAGGTGGAATACCAGACCGGATGCAGCCAGGCGCTTGCACCAGGCATACAGCAAAGGCGCCGCTTTCATATCCAGTGGAAAAACCCGCCCGGATGTGCCCACAAAGCTCTCGATGCCCAGTTCTGCCGCCCACTTGCGCAGGTGCACTGGCCCGAATTGCTCAATCAGGCCCTCAAGCTGTGCGCGCCGGGCGCCGTAACGTGCCAGGAAGGGTTCACGCGCTTCAGAGTGGGTCAGGTTTAACCCGCCTTTTCCGGCTACCAGCAGTTTGCGCCCGACCGAAGGCATGGAATCAAATAACTCGACTCGACCCTTACGCCAACCTGGCCGAACGGGCAGGTCTTTCGAGGTCGAGTATCTCTAAAATGTTGACATCTGGTCGAAGAAAGCCAGGCATGCGGTTCTTTGCTGGCATTGCCACTGCTTTTGAAATGCCACTGGTCGAGGTCATTGTCATCTGGGAGGCGGGGCCGACTGCGGAAAGATCAGGAAGATGATTTTCCGAGTTGATCATTATTATCTACGATGCAAGGGTACATAAAAGATACCTTGCCTATGATAAACTCATCTTGTCCAACCATAATTCCTGAGTCTATCGAGTTAACGGTCCTAAAAAAATTCGACCCCAAATTAATCGGGATAAGCAGGTAAGTTATGCCTTTTTCAAACAAACCAATCTCGTCCATCACAGAAGATGATTTGAACGACCTGATTGTCAATCAAGTTGCCGAAGGAAAGACAATTGATTATAAAGTTACCTTGCCTGGCAACTCGGATGATAAGAAGAAAGACTTTTTAGCAGATATTTCGTCTTTTGCAAATACCGCTGGTGGTCATTTAATCTTTGGGATGGATGAAAAACATGGGATGGCATCGAGCCTGCCCGGATTAAGTGATATTGACCCGGACAAAGAAATACTCCGCCTTGAAAGTATTATCCGCGATGGGATGGCGCCAAGAATTGCGGGAATTTCAATAAGACCTATCCAACTTAATAATGGCAATTTGGCGCTGATAATTCACATTCCTAAAAGTTGGCTTTCGCCCCACATGATTACTTTCCAAAGGCTTTCAAAGTTCTATACACGTGCTTCAAACGGACAATATCAAATGGATGTTCAGGAAATTCGTCGAGCGTTCCTTTTATCTGAGACAATCGCAGAAAGAATCCGCAATTTTCGCTTGGACAGGTTAGCACTTATACGAGCCGAGGAAACTCCAATTTCTTTGACTGGTAAAGCCAGATTGGTAGTCCATGTTATCCCGCTCTCATCCTTTCAAACCTTTCACTCGGTGGATTTGTCACAGATTTCCCAAAATTTTTATGAGTATTTAAAAGACTCTGCCTCCCGACGGTTTAATATCGATGGATTTATTGCTTTCCGAGAAAAAACTTCTAATCTCGCCCGTTCATACTATCAAGTATTTCGGGCCGGGCATGTCGAATTTGCTAGCGGAAACCTGACTATGCTTTTGGACGGGGAGCAAGAAGTTATCCCGAGCCGGTCTGCCGAAGAAGACATCATTAATGCTTGCAACAATATGCTAAACCTGTTGAAGGCTTGCGAGATTGAACCACCAATATTTGTTTTTGTGAGTCTGATCACAGTAAAGGGGTTGGTATTCGCTAAAACTCCAAGTATGCGCTCTTTTGATCCTTCCTTTTTCGATCGCGATTCCATTTTAATTCCAGAACTCTTTTTGGAAAATTATCCTCTTGAAAAGGACAATCTTGCTTCTCAGTTAAAGCCGGTTATGGATGCATTGTGGAATGCGGCTGGGTTGTCGGGATCTCCCAATTATAATAATGATGGCCTTTGGCGGCCTCGCTAATTGCGAACATCACGTTTCATTACAGAACCAGCAAATCTGTGTCCGATTTTTCTTCAATTATGCCTGCATAATGGGTGGTAAACCTGTCAAACGCTTGTTTGAATTTAGTATGCTGCGGTTGCATAGTTTAACAAGCATATCAACAGGCTTTTAATTCATCTTACGGAGTTTCCTTCATGCCCACACTCAACTGGATCGGCAAAGCCGCTGTTGTCAAACATCACAAAGAAGCGCCCTTCCGCCTGATCAACAATCAAACACAGTTTGCTCCGCGCGTTGATTTTTTCAGAATGTGTTTTCTTGAGAACCGATCTCATAAACAGAAAGGACAAATCGAATGAAAAACAACATAGTCATTGGGTTGGTGCTTGGCGCGGCAGCCGGGATACTTGATGTCATTCCCATGCTGATCCAGAGGTTGACCTGGGATGCTAATTTATCGGCTTTCTTGTTGTGGGTTGTGTCAGGCTTTTTCCTGGCAACCACCAATTTGAAACTTCCCCCGGTGCTCAAAGGAATTGTCATCCCGTTTATTTGCTTGTTACCCAGCGCTTTGCTGATTGGATGGGCGGAACCAGTTTCATTGGCTCCAATCAGCGTGATGACGCTCATCCTGGGCGCATTGCTTGGATTTGCGTATGGTAAGTTAGCACACTAAAAAATAGTTAACCTGCAATTTTCTCGGAGCCTCCTCATGCCCACACTCAACTGGATCGGCAAAGCCGCCGTAGTCGAACATCACAAAGAAGTGCCCTTCCGCCTGCTCAAATGTCGTGACGATTTATCGGTTGGCGACCCGCAGGCGGGCAACCTGTTGGTGCAAGGTGATAATCTGGAAGCGCTCAAGGCGCTGTTACCATACTACGCCGAACAGGTGAAATGCATTTACATCGACCCACCTTACAACACAGGTAACGAGGCATGGGTCTATAACGATGCCATGAAAAGTCCTGAAATGCGCGATTGGTTGGGAAAAGTGGTGGGAGGTGACGCTGAAGACCTTTCACGTCATGATAAGTGGCTGTGTATGATGTACCCTCGTTTGGCTTTATTGCATCAGATGTTAAGAGGCGACGGTAGTCTTTGGATGAGCATTGATGATAATGAAGTTCATAATGCCCGAGCAATAATGGATGAAATCTTTGGTGCACAGAATTTCGTAACCACGATTATTTGGGAAAAATTGTACTCACCAAAGAGTTCTGCAAGACATTTTTCTGCTAATCACGATTATATAATTGTGTATGCAAAAAACGCTGTGAAGTGGGAAAGAAATTTATTATCAAGAACTGAAGAACAAGACAAGAGGTACAAAAACCCAGATAATGATCCAAGGGGGCTTTGGAAACCTGGCGGTTTAGATGCACGAAATTTTTACAGTCTAGGCACTTATTCGATCACTGCTCCATCTGGCCGAGTTATCTCAGGACCGCCGAATGGAGCTTTTTGGCGCGTATCAAAAGAAAAACTAGACGAGATGGATAAAGACGGACGTATTTGGTGGGGAGAAACTGGGAATAACGTTCCGTCAATAAAGAGATTTTTGACCGAAGTTCGGCAAGGCCTCGTTCCAGAAACTATATGGCCATATTCAGAAGTTGGACATACCCAGGAGGCCAAGCAAGAAATTGTAAAAATATTGCAAGACGCTTTTCAAGTATTCACTACCCCTAAGCCTACCCGGCTTATTCAGCGGATAATTCAACTTTCTACAAACGATAATGATCTGGTTCTAGATTCTTTCGCTGGTAGCGGTACGACAGGTCACGCGGTTTTGAAGCAAAACATAGAAAATAATGGTAATCGTCGTTTTATACTGGTGGAAATGGATACCAATATTGCGCCCAATATCACAGCCGAACGGCTCAAGCGCGTGGTGCAGGGTTACGCTTACAACGACCAAAAAGGCAACGAGAAAACCGAAGCAGGCTTGGGTGGTGGGTTTCGTTTCTGCGAGTTGGGCGTAACTCTCTTCGACCCCACCGGGCAAATCCGCCCGGAAGTCAAATACGAAGACCTGGCGCAGCATATTCACTTTATAGAGACCGGCTCCCCGCTTCCGCGTGTGGAAAAGCCCCAATATCCGCTGCTCGGGGTTCACAACGGGCTGGCCATCTACCTGCTCTACAACGGCGTGCTCAAAGACAAATCCCCGAACGGTGGCAATGTGCTCACCTATGAATTGCTCGAGACCCTGCCACCATATGATGGTTTGAAAATTATCTACGCTAACGGTTGCCGGATTGGCGAACAGCGCTTGCGCGATTTGGGGATTGTGTTCAAGCAAATCCCCTACGAAATCAGGGAGAGATAACCATGCAACTTAAAAACTACCAGCAGCGCTGCCTCGATGTGCTCTCCCGCTATTTCCAGTCCTGCCTGCAAACCGGCGATTCCGACCTGGCGTTTTACAACGTCACGCGTCAATTATTTGGTCAGGGTATTCCCTACCACCAGATTGCTGAACTGCCGGGTATGCCCTATGTCTGTTTGCGCGTGCCCACCGGCGGCGGCAAAACTCTGATTGCCTGCCATTCGGTGAATCTGGTTGTGCGCGAATACCAGCGCGTGGATCATGGACTGGTACTCTGGCTGGCGCCATCCAAAACCATTCGCGAACAGACCATCAACGCCCTCAAAGACCGTAACCACCCCTACCGTCAGGCCCTCGAAAGCACGCTCGGGGCGGTCACAGTGCTTGACCTGAGCGAAGCTCAGTATATCCAACCCGCCACACTCAGTACCGAAACCGTCATCCTGGTTTCGACCACCCAGGCCTTCCGCATCGAAAACCCCGAATTACGCAAGGTCTATGAGACTTCCGGCGCACTGATGAGCCATTTCGAAAACGTCAGCGCCGTTGCCGATGTGGATCGCTACGAAAACGGCAAACCCATCCCCTCGCTCGCCAACCTTTTGCGCCTGCATCGTCCCATGATTATTGTGGATGAAGCCCACAACGTCCGCTCAGACATCTCCTTCATGACCCTGGCGCGCTTCAACCCATCCGGCATTCTCGAATTCACAGCTACCCCCAAACTGGGCAACCGTCCGAGTAACGTGCTCTACTCGATTTCAGCCCGCGAACTAAAAGCTGAAGCGATGATCAAAATGCCCATCCGACTCGAAGTACGTCCGCAGTGGAAGGAACTCATTGGCGATGCCATACTCACGCTCAAAGGACTGGAAAAACTGGCAGAAATCGAGCGTGCCAAAACCGGCGACTACATCCGCCCGATCATGCTGCTGCAAGCCCAGCCTCGCAGGCAGGGTCAACAAACCATTACCGTGGATGTGGTTGAAGCCTGTTTGCAAAACGATTACGGCATTCCGCCCGAACAAATCAAACGCGCCACCGGTGAAGATAACCAGATCGAAGGCTTGGATTTGCTCGCCCCCGGTGATGTGCGCTACATCATTACCGTCCAAGCCTTGCGCGAAGGTTGGGATTGCCCCTTCGCCTACGTGTTGTGTTCGGTGGCTGAGCAATACGGCGCGACAGCGGTGGAGCAAATTGTCGGGCGCGTGCTGCGCATGCCCCAAGCCACACGCAAGGCCACGCCCGAACTCAACATGGCCTACGCCTTTGTCGCCTCCAACAACTTTGCCGATGCGCTCGGCAAACTCAAAGATGCCCTGCTCGAAAACGGTTTCCAGAAACAGGAAATTGACGAGATGATGGCTTTACCGCCTTCCCCGGATCTCGGCCCAATCTTTTCTTATCATGTGGCAGGCGGCGATTCAATCGCTTTCAAAGTCCAGCAAGCCCCTGAACTCTATAAAATTCCGGCAGAACTGGCCGGAATAGTGAAATACGATGCGGAAACCAAAACCATTGAAATTCCGGTCGGTCTAAGCGTCGAGCAAACAGATGCCGTTTCCCAGGCCTTTACTAGCGCATCCGCCCGTCAGGATTTTGTCGATAGCGCCAAATCGGGGCGGGCGCGCATCGTTCCGCCCAACGCCACCCCATCGGAACGGGGCGAAACCATATCTGTGCCGGTGCTGGCCTTACGCCAGGGGAAATTGCTTGAACAGTTTGAAGAGACTCACTTCCTGGATTTTGATTGGGAACTCTCCAAACAGGATGTTTCACTGAATGAAGCTGAATTCCCATCCGAGCGCCCCACTCCCCAGCAAGCCGAAGTGGATATCAGCGATGAAGGCAAAATTCGCACTGCGTTTTTGTCCAACCTGCAGAACCAAATGACACTACTAAAAGTGGAACAAGGCTGGAAAGTCTCCGACCTTGTCTATTGGCTGGATCGAAATATCCTGCACCGCGATATCACTGCCACAGAATCAGGCATTTTCCTCACCCGCCTGGTGAACAACCTGATCGAGAAACGTAGCTTCAGCCTGGATACCCTTGTCCGCGAGAAATACCGCTTGCGTGACGCCGCTGCTGCCAAAATGGACTCACACCGTAAGGGTGCCCACGCCCAATCCTTTACCCAATTTTTCCGCGAGGACAGCCCGCTCGAAGTATCCCCTGACCTGGTCTTTACATTCGACCCCGAAGAATACCCTGCGCCGGTCAACTCACTTTACCGCGGCATGCACCAGTTCAAAAAACACTACTACCCCGATGTAGGCGACTTAAAATCCACCGGCGAAGAACATGAATGCGCCCAAATTATCGACTCCTTCGATGAAATCGCCTACTGGGTGCGCAATATCGACAGCCAGCCGTCTCGCTCCTTTTGGCTCCAGACCTCCAGGGGCCGCTTCTATCCCGACTTCGTTTGTAAGCTGACCGATGGTCGAATCCTGGTGGTCGAATACAAAGGCAGCCATTTATACACTGACGCCGAAGAAAAACGGGTTATCGGCGAGTTGTGGGAAAAGCGCAGTAATGGGAAGTGTCTGTTTATTATGCCGACAAATAGGGAGTTTGGTGGTCTGAGAGCAAAGGTGAAGTAAAGGGATATCATGAAAAAGATATTCATCATTACCAAATCCATTTGGACGGTATTCCTGATTTTATTTGAAATAGCGGCAGTAACTTCAGGCTTGGTATACGGTAGTCAATTTCTCAGACCAATCCAAGATGGGTTCGATATCCTTGAAAGGTACATTCTTTTTCTGACAGCCTATGAAATCATTGTATACATTATATTAAATTTTCTAAATGACGCCCGACGCGATGCGCTTCTTGCATTGCGGACGACTCTTGAACAGACCTTACTTTATTTTGAAACCAACTCGGATTTTTTGAAACAAGAACTCTTGGAAAAAATCAGGCTCCAATTAGACACAGGTGTTTTCAATCACCTGGATGTTAGGGCAGAGTATCAAAACCTCGCTCAACAAATAAACAATCGCGACATTGCAACCGTAAAATATAAATTGGGGTTGGTTAATCATTTCTACGATATGTGCGATTTGCACTGGAAATTTACTTTTCTGTTGAGATTGTTCAAGTAACAGAGTCTTTTGTTAAACTTGCGCCCATCCAACAAAAAACAAGAACCTATTTTGAGATATAATTGGAACATAAATTCTATTTGATTCAGTTTGGAGGAAGTGATATGGAAAACCACTATGTAGGCTATGCTTGGGAACAATTATTTGGTGCAGTATCTTCTTTGGCAACAAGCCCGTTGCCTTTGAGAGGAAGGCTTTTAGATGCTGTAGAATCAAGAGCACATCGGATATTTCCATCAATCTCAACGGACAAACTTCCAGCTGAAATTGACGAGAAACTTAGTAGTTTGGAACGAGCATTAACAAAGCACGGATCATTTCAGGCATCTATTGAGCAAATGGATGACCGGGAAGTCGAACACGCCATCGATGAAATAGTTGGTCTTTTCAGTATGGTAGCGAGAGCATACCCCGAAATTTAGATAATACTTTAGGAGAATTTCTATGAAAGTAAGAGAACTTTTACAGAAACTTAACAAGTTAGACCCTGACTTGGATGTTTTGTGCTATAGCGAAGACGAAATTTTGCAAAGCAAAGGCCAACTATTTCGTATTTTCAATATTGAAGCCGTGGAAACCACGCATGCCGAAATGGTTCGGCTTCAAGATAATACACCTTACTTAAAGCTTGGAAAAAGCCCTGATTCGGAAGTTCTTGCTACGCTAGAAATAACTTTGGATTTCTAAAGCAGCAACATGCCTGTAAGTTGTTCGGTTGGCTATGAGAGAAATATCACCTGCCGCTAATCTTTCCGTTGACGAATACGTTGCATCGTTACATCATCTTCCTCGTCAATATATAGCAAGGATTCGTAGGCAAAAAGTGGACAACAAGCGCCCACACCCATCAGCAACCCTTGTTGATCAATCTGTACTTCTCACAGCGAATATACGAGCTGATATTCTTGACCATGTTGCCACTCTTGTGGATGAGAATGTCTTTGGTCGTTCTGAAATGTGCAAGCAGTTTGCGGATCTTTTAATGCGAGCCCTTGTATATTTAGAATTACCAGCCTGTGCAGAAATTGGTACAGTTACTTACTACTCAGGTAACACCAGGACATTTGGTTGGGAACATGCCTGGGTTCGTATTGGCCGCGAAGTGGTTGATGGAAACGTCGACTCGTTGTTCGAAAACCCTATGGTGCCCAAGTCCGTCAACATACCTCCCTACTGGGGCCCTATTAACAAACTTCCAAAAGATAGGATATTCTCCTGGAACAAAGCGAAAACTCTTCCGATGGGTGACATAGATGTTTCAAATATTTGGTGGCCGGAATTACAGAATTGGCTCGATCAAAACGTTATTGCTAGATGAAAACATTGTCAAAATCAATGGAAGTTAAAATCTGCGCAATTTGTCATTATCGTTATGTGCCGGCCGTCGTTGGCGACAATGAACTTCATAGAAAGTATCATGATGAATTTGTTCATGGTGTCAGGGTTAAAACTTCAAAAAGTGATTGGGTGCTCGAACAACTTGATGATTTGAAGATCATTTTAGTCTCTCCAACCTCACCCGATACACAAAGAAAACGAGCCCAGCGGATCGCATTCCGAGTTAATCGCGAAACCCATTTTGATTTTGTTTCCTATCATGCCAGTGAAACTGATGAGAGCGAATCCCCTCTCGTTTTTATTGGAGTAACCGCCGAACGCGCTGTCGCTTTTTTGGTGGTACGGAAGAACACGCACAGCGCCAAAGTTACATGGGATTTGTATGACAAAAAGGATCGAGGAACGATTCCTTTGCATCCAGATGAACGCTGGAGTATCTCTATGGTGTGGATATTGCCGACTAACCGGCGAAAAGGCATCGCTACCAATTTAATCAACGCTGCATCAAGATATTTGAAGGTTCCTGTTTTAGATATGGCTTGTACTAACCCGTTTACAGAGTTTGGTTATCCGTTAGCAAAGACGATTTCTCCAATTAATGTGATTCTATCCCGGTAAGTGATTTGTTATTGGAAAAGGATAAAGTGCCAATAAATACCAGGTTGATGTACAAAATGAAACGAACTGTACGACCTCAGGCCAAACCTTATCCCGGCGATCCTGCCCCGGAAGGCATTCAGAACCACGCCATCAGCATCCGCCAGCCACATGTTGAAGCCATCCTTCGTGGCATCAAGATAATTGAGTACCGCTTAATATTTTCCTGAACTAAAAACAGCGAGGTCACAATGACCCCGCTGTTTTGACTTTCACCTCCTTTTGCGTCCGGATGAACGCCCAACCTGCGCGGATACCATCTCGCCAAAGAGCGTCATCTGCATGATCTGCCCGGACTCTGCTTGCAAGATAGGCAGCGGCAGGCTGACGGCCACCAGGCTCCCGGTCGGCGCCGTGGAAACCAGCACCTTCTTCTCTGTACCGTCCGAGAACAGGCTCTCCACCAGCGCGCCAGCGGAGCGGAATCCCTTACCTTCGATTGCAGCTTGGATGAGCTCGCGCTGGACATCGTCCGAGTCAGTTTCAACCAGGACACCCGAGGCTTCCTTCCCGTACAACAACATGGCCGCCTTCTTCTTCTGACCCATGCGCCGTAGAATCTCTTCTTCCACGGTACCGGCATACGCCAGAAAAATGACGCTAACAGACCGTTTTGCCCCAAGCCGCCACACTCTTCTCATAGCTTGCCAAAGTACGCATAAGGACACCGTTGTCTCGTAAAACACGATGCTGGAGAACATCACCAGGTCCAGCCCGGTCTCGATCAGCTTCGGGTTCACCACCAAGACATCCATCAACGGCGCGTTCAGCCTGATCCAGGCTTCCCGTTTGGCCGGGGACATATCGTTTGCGGACAGGATACCCACACGCGGCTTGTCGACCACCCAGAGCGGACGGCCGTTCACCACGTGCGCTTCCTCGGTGACCAGGTTGGCCAGGGCGCTTTCAAGCCGGTCGCGAATATCCCGCGTGCCGGATTGCTCGACGAACACAATAGTCTTGCGCCCCTGCGCCATGTTTTCGCGCACGATCTCGGCCAGGCGGGTTTCCTTTGGCAGCCAGGGTTGGCTGGCCGTGGTCACGGCTGGCAGATCGAAGTGATAACCGCCTCCTTTGGCGCCATCATAATGAACGACCTCGGGACGGAAAGCCGAAGCAGGCCGGAAGCGGCAGGCCGAAAACCAGGCCGAAAGACCGCCGATATCGCCGAACTCGTGCAGAATGCTCATAGCCTCCGAAAGCACCGCGCGCTCGACCAGTTTGTACTGCTCGGCCAGTTTCGCCGACATCTCCAGTGTCTCCACCACTTCGTTGACGGGCGGCAGTTCGTAGCCCAGGTCGGTGATGTTTCCAAACATGGTAATCGGCAGCAGGTAGCGGATGACCGCAGGCGCAATGCCGGGCAGTTCCCGGGCGCGCACATTCCAGCGGCGGATGTTGGTGGAAGCTCCGTAGTCGCCTTCAGCCGGTTTACTCGAATTGCTTGGCAATTCGTCCCATGTCCTTTCCCAGAGACCGTAGTGATCCACCCAGCGAGTTACATCCGAGAAGGCATATAACCTGCGCAGCTCCGGCACGCGCCGGTAGAGCAGGTAAAACAGACTGCTCGCCGTGCCGCCAAAAAGAGTACCAGTCAAAGCCAGGCTGTAGCGTGTGGCCGAGAGCAGGCGCTGATCAGCCGTCCCGACGTCGCTGCGCCCTTGAGCTGCCTTGTGGCATTCATCAGCGACGTAGACCTTGAAGAAGCCGCGGAACTTGTGCTGCACCAGGCGCGCCAGGCCAACCCGCCGCCAGCGGGACATCTGAAAAAGCGGCGTGTTACAAATGGTCTTTCGCTCCTGGGTCTCACCGTCGATGATGACTTTGTCGGTGATCTCATGTGTGCAAAAGTGCGGAACACGCGCGGGCGAGTAGCCATGCCCACAGGTCGGGCAGCAGGCCAGGCGAGCGTGTTCCCATTCGCCGAATTCCTCGTTGAAGACCCGCCGGACATGGTACTGCACCGCCGGTTGCTCCTCGGCGCCCGCGTCGTACTTGGCGGGGTCGAAAGCGATAATGGCGGCGGCTTTGCCTCCCAGTGTCCCGGCTTTGTAGTCGTTCACAAAGTCGAACAGGGTGTACTCGTCCCGATCCATCGTTTCCACGGTTAAGCCGGTGCCAGTCAACTGGATGGCGGGCTTGATGGTTTTGCCCTCGTCCTTGAGGTTGTACTGCGTAAACAAAGCGGCGATGGATTGAGCCTTGTCCGGGTTGCAGGCGATCTCGACTCGCAAACGGCCACCGGGATCACCGGGGGTCAGCGGATCGACCTGCCAGCGCAGGATGCTTGTGAGCGCGCCGCCTTTGGCTTCGATGGCGGTCTTTGTTGCTGGCCAGCGACCCGGCTCCGAAAGCACCGGACGGGTGATGACGCGCGCAACGATGGGGGCCGCAGGGTCCGAGGCGCGCTCCAGGTCGCGTTTCCACTTCCAGAGCATGTGACCCGGCACCATGATGACGGCGGGCCACTTGTCCAGCAGTTCGAGCGAACTGATGCTGATGGCCGTTTTTCCCGTGCCCATGTCCAAATTGAGGATGGCTGCGCCGTGCTTACGCATGACACGCGCCGCGCCGATCGCAAAGTGGCGCTGGACTGGGAACAATCCACGTTCATCGCGACCGGGAAGCGCAGGCAGACCGAACGCCGATTTGCCGGTCACTGACCATTCACGGGCAGTCGGCTGGTAATCGTAGAGCGGGTGGTTCTTGGTCAGGATCGCGTCTGTGATGGCAGTTACGTGCGTGGTGATGAAAGCGCCAACCGATTGCATGTCAGCCAGCATCTCCAGTTCACCTTTCGATTTTGCAACCGTCAGGGTAGCGACGTGACGTTCCTTCTCGATGACATTGACCGAAGTCGGCCTGCCTTTCTCGTCGACGTTGTCGCGCTCCTTGTGCAGCACTTCCTTGCGGCTCATGCCCTTGACCAGTGCTGGGGAGCCATTCTGCTCGACTTCGAGCACGCCGGTTTCCTGACCGGTGATGATCATGGTCACATGCCCGACTGAGAGCGGCATGGCGGGTGCGAAGGGCGCACCCAGCGGGCGGACGTAGGTTGCGCGTCCGTACTCTTCTGAGCCAACCGGCGTGCATTGGTTGGCAGCCTGCGTCAACTGCGCAGGCTCGACTGGCGTGTACGTGAAGCGCACTTTGTCCGGAGATGCCGGGATGTAGAACTCCTGGTTCCCGGCAGTCAAGATCGGGATCTCGTTCTCGCTGTTAGCCAGGCAGCAGATAGCCTCGATGGCTTCCTTGCTTGCAGGAGTGTACTGGGCGCGTTTATTGATGCCCAGCACGACCACCTGCTTGAAGCGTTCGTATTCGCCATCCGGAAAGCGCATGATGTGAACCTGTTCGTACCAACCCAACACCATGCGGGCAAAGCGTTCGCGCCCGTGGGCGCCGACCAGCATAGGGTCTCCAAGGATACCGCGTGGAATAATGATGACCTGATGCCCGCCGGGTATCAGCTTGCGGGTGGCGGCATCGACGAAGAGCAGCTCATGCCGGGTGCGGTGTAACTGGCCTTTCGGATCGCGTTCGTAGATTTCGGACCAGTCATAGGGCGCGTTGGATAAAATGAGCCCAACGCTGGCCGGGCTCCATTTGGAGGCCGTCAGGCCGTAAAACGAAGCAGGCAGGACGCGATCCAGTGTTTTCGCGGCTTCGGCGGCGCGGCTGTAGGACAGCTCTACGCCCCAGGTCTCGGTTGTGACACCCAGCGTATCCGCAAACCGGCGCAGGGCTTCACCCGTACCGCAGCATGGATCTGCCAGGCGCACCGGCTGAGCGGCTGCAAACCAGGTGGCGATCATATCCACCATGGCGTTCGGGGTGGGGTAGTACAGTAGTTTCGATTGTGCTTCCAGGCGTGCCATTGTCTCTCCTTGTTGTGAATCAAAAGAGCGACCGGGTAAGAGTCGCTCCTTGTGATGATGCCCTGAAGGTGCCAGGGCTGTTGTGAATTTAGTTGTTATTTTGAGAAGGTCGAAATTGCGTAGATCTACTCGTGATGAGTTAGCGCTTGAAGATCAGGGGGTATTGTTCCGGGTGTTTTAGCGCATCAATTTCAATGTCCACATCCAGTTCATCCCAGTGCAAGCATCCTTTGGAACGTCGAAAGCTGTGAATCTGGGCGACAGTGGCTTTCTTGAAATCAGGGTAATCTTCGAAGTCGATAAAATACTCCTTATCATCGACAATTACCCAAAAGCCAGTGCGTTGAATACTGGTCACTTGTGTGTCAGGTGGATCATGCTTGAAATTGTTATCTACCATTTAGCCTCGCATTGATTATAAAGCGATCTTGCCTCTCGCGATCCCGGCTTCGAGCACTTCCTTCCAGCCGCTGGAGTTCTTCTGAACGCACAGCGCCGAAGAAAAGTCCGGGCCGCTCGTCTCCAGATGGGTCAGCAAGTCCTTTTCAAGACCCGCTGAAAGCAGATACTCAGCCCACCCTGGTCTGGTCGGCCAGGGGATGGCCAGCGCCAGGCGCTCGCTGAAAACAGATTGCAGATCCTGGTCTTTGGCGACCAGCACGTAAAAATGATCGGCGGTCTGCTCCTGCGGGTTGCCTGTTAATGGGTGCAGGATGCTCAGCACATATCCTTCCGCGCCTGATTGAGATAGACCACCGGAAACAGCAGTAAAACCGCGCCGCGCGTTGTTCAGGTAATGCGAGACGCCATCTGTCGAGAGGGTCAACCCCTTTTTCGAGTTGGTGGCCAGGGTGGCCGTAATTGCTCTGAAGCTTTGCGCCTCTGGTGAAACCAGGGTCGCAGAGACCAGCTGATTGTTTTGCTCGTCCCAGGCCGCGCTGGAACAGACCACAGAAACATGGTCGTTCATCAGGCGCATGCTGCTCGGACGTTTTTGTTCGAAGCCGTCTTCCCAGGTCAACTCCCATGCGACCGCGCCCAGGGCGTGATCGGTCGCGAGGCGTTGGTTGACCTTCGCCAGCAAGTCGTAGGAACTCTTGTCAGCCGTCCAGACTTCATCCAGCGAGAACTGATCACCATCTTGCAGGGTGACCAGCAGCCCGCTTTCGTGGGCGTGGACAGAAGCCAAGCGCAGCGGGACGAGCGGAATATCCGGCAGAAAGCGAGCCTGGATTTCCCAAGTCGGGGTTCCGCTGGAACGTTTGAATGGACCGGCATCGATTTCGTAGCCGCCGTACCTGCCCGCGTGGGCAATCTCGTTCACGACTGGCAGCGGGAATTGATCCGCGCAGTAGTCGTCGATGGCCAGCAGCATGCCCTCCAGCTGTCGGGCGCGGATAGCCAGAGCTTGTTTCTTGCGATAGGTGTCATTGTAGTTTTGCATGAAGTTCTCTCCTTATATTTCGGCTTCGCACAGGGCGGGAGAAAGTGCACCAACCCAGATTGCGGATGATTGGTAAATGTCCGGTTCATATTCGCAGGCCATGTCGAGACGGGTGGCTGCCAACTCATCGGGTGTCATCAGCATTTCTGCTTTGATCTGCTCACGGATGATGGGCCATGCGCCACTGTTGTCCTCGATTGCCAGGCGTTCGGAGTCTGCCGGTGTGACGATGGCCGGGTTGCCCCGTCCACAGCGGGCGTAGTAGGAAGCGCCCAGACGGGACAGAAACGGGCCGGTTGCTCCGGTGAATGTGTAGCTTTTGTAGCGTTTGAGCGGTCCGGCGGCCTCGTACATGAGCTGGTCGCCTTGCGCGCGCTTTCCGAGAAAGAAAGCCATAGATTTGTGTCCTCCTGGTGTTTTGTGAATTTGAATTGAGCCAACGTGGGTGAAACGTGCCAACGTGAAAAGCAACCGTTCATATCTCAAGAAGAGACAGAAGGGCAAATTGACCCCGCTATCGTGCGATAGC
>CAYWXS010000095.1:0-25315 GCA_964462245.1 uncultured Anaerolinea sp. | reverse complement strand
ACTTGGGCTGGTCATATTTGCCTGCCTAACCATGACTTATTGAGAAGATACGAAATAACTAAATAATAGCCGAATGCCCACTACTTAGTTTTCACATCCACATTAGTTTTCTCGCCTTTATCTGCCATGGCATCTTGAAAATTACGGATACCACTACCCAGTTCGCCTGCTATTTTGCTAATACGGCCTGCGCCAAATAGCACAATAACGATAACGAGGATAATAATTAATTCTGGAGCGCCTAAACCTAACATAAGATTTTCCTTGCCGTGCTGGAACCGGTATTACCATTTGTGAGTGTGCGGCTACTCTTTGGGAAGCCACAGTAAATTTATAAGATTTCCGAGCGAGGCATTGCTACAACTATGCTACTTCGTTCACTTCAATCTCCACCCTGAATTCACGTTGCTCGCCTGGCTGTAAGAATTGGAGTGTGCCATGCGACCGTTCCTGGCTACGTCCGCTTACCCGGCAGTTGGCCGGTTCGATCCCCAGAACATAGTTGCTCTGCCCCATCATCTTCCACTGGACCAGGTTTGGAAAGGTGTCTTTCTGAAAGCGAACACTCAACCCTAGTTTGCGAGGTCGGTTGACTAACTGTATGCTCGACCAGCCATTATTGTCGGCAGGCAAATCGTGATAAAAGACTTGTTCAGCATAACCCGCTGTTGGTTTCTGGAAGCGCATCCAATCCTGCAGACCCGGTTTGGCTGCCTCATCTCGCGCTTCAACAGGATGCGGCTCAGCCACCAACTCGCTGTTTTCATCCAGGAATGGAAAGCCCAGATTGATGTGATATAGGAGCATAAGCGGGCTTTCAGTCACACCCAGGTTCTCTACCTGGTCATGGATGGCGATGCAGTTACCGCCCAAACTAACTGAAATGCGGCGTTTCAAGCGCAGGTTCTCGCCAAAGGCGCGCGCCTGACGCATCTCGCCTTCGATCCAAAAAGAACATTCGTCGCCTTGCCAGGCTTCGTCCACGCGAACTCGCTGAGCCGGTAAATTAGACAGACGCCCATGCAGTCCAAGTGACTCGCCTTGATCTTCCTCCGGAGCTCCGAGGTAAGTCAAACCACAGCCAGTTAACAAGCCTGCGCCAAAAGTGCGCAACCAACCAGCGCCTTGTTGATCATAGTACATCGGATGCCCCCAACCGGTCGGTGAAACCCAGGCGAGCGGCTGGCCCTGATACGAAGCCGGGCCAATATCCATGCCACGGTCGAGTAGCACGTTAAAAGCCAGACCTGATCCGGTGCGAACCTCAGCCACACGCAGACCACGTTCAGCGCCATCCGATAATTCGCCCAGCTTTATACCAGCAATTTGCGATAAGTCACCGATGTAGTCCAGCAATTCCGAGCGTTTCCAGGAACGATTGAATAGTTTAGGCATAAATGGCTTTTCCTCAGTTTTGCAGATTATTTCTGTTCAACAAACCAGCGTAGACCAGCACCTGAGACCAGTAAGATGTTGGAATAGGATGTAAAGTCACCCGTTCGTATAACGGCCTTAACGCCTTTGCTCCTTAGTTTAAAAGCGGTATGTGGCATGGTTTCGACTGCTACAGTTTTGTCAAACAAACCGGTCAATCGGGCAAACATCGTCGGGCTGTGCTTTTGCGATTCTTCAGCCAATACAATTTTTTCCACCGAAAAATGGTTCAATATCTCGGCCAAAACCTCAAGAGTGGTTGGCCGATTGGCTGATAACGCCAGGTCAATGGTTTCCACATCCAAGGGAATAGGGAAACCTGCGTCGCAGACGATAATCTCATCCATGTGCCCACAGCGGGCTAGGAGAGCGGCTATTTTGCTGTTTAATATACCAATTTCTTGCATAATCCTATCCTTTATCGAACTCTTAATTCATCCAGGCCTTGAACACCGCTTCAATGTTTTCTGCCGAGTTATCTTTACCCCATTCGCATTGGGCAATCAGCCCACCCGAGCCATCATCCAGGGCAGATCGCACGCGCTGCACAGCCTTATCTACATCTGCCAGCTTCCCAAATGGTAAGACATGCTGACGGTCGATTTCACCCCAGAAGGTGATCTTACCCTTATACCTGACAGCCAACTCTTCAATATTCATTGTGAATAACTGTGCATTAACTGCATCGATGCCCACTTCAACCAGGTCGCCAAAGATCTGCTGGGTGTTGCCATCTGAATGAAAGAAGGCAAATTTACCTGCGGCGTGGATCATGTCAACATATTCTTTATAGAGGGGTTTAAAAACTTCCCGCCAAGTTTTGGGATTGATTAACAACCGGTCGTTTGTCCCCCAATCATCCATAAAGAAAACAGCATCAACATTGGAACCGCACCAGCTTTGTATATCCTCAAGATAAAATTCATGCACCATTTCCAGCAGTTTACGAAATTCTACATTCCCATAACCTATGTCAAAATAAAGGTTTTGTGAACCACGGAGAAATTGCAGCCGTTCAAAGGGGCGTGCGGTCACATCCGAAAGCATAAATTGATCACTTTTTTCGCAGCAGTGATTCGTATAAGATAGGTCTCGCTGGTGGATTAAATGCCATGGCGGCTGGAAATGTTCAAGGTGAGACC
Source organism: uncultured Anaerolinea sp. (assembly GCA_964462245.1). GTDB lineage: Bacteria > Chloroflexota > Anaerolineae > Anaerolineales > Villigracilaceae > UBA5195. Next base: position 22,739 of record CAYWXS010000095.1, on the reverse strand, counting down.
AATCAGCCAGAACCGGCTGCTTGACCTCACCGATCACGCCCGCCTCACCTACTGACCAAATACTGCCCCAATCATCGGCGTAATTGCCGGCTGTCGCACTGGCCTGGACTACCTTATCGCTCCATCCCGGGCTGAGCTGTGAAGACCCGATATCCATTGGAAAATCTCGCACTAGCTTGTCCAGCTCATCCTTACGATAAAGGCTCACATACGGGAGAGCCCATATATCACGCGGAGCCCGATCGGGGTTAGAAAACGTTAATGCCTTTTTGACACGGTCGCGACTAGTCAGCATATCAAATCCTCCAATTCGAACCAATTGCCAAAGAGGCAGAAACCCACCAGAGTTAATAAGTTATTTCAGGTGCCCCTGGTTTCCAAGCGCACCTGAAATATCAACATCCAGAACTCCAGTCTCTTACACTAAGTCCTTACTGTATTCCACAGCAATTTCAATGTATTTCGTGCGTCTCTTCAGTCCCTGGAACCTGAACCGCAGTTTCTTTCCAAACTGAGTAATGATTCGCGAACGACTTTTTGAATTTTTCGTAGTTGGCTCTGGTCTCAAAAACCTGGCTGTCGTTCCATAACGTTCGCCAATCGCCCAAAGCTTCCTGCCACAGGAATACCTGGCCCCAAATGAGCCGGTTGTTAGCGTCAATTCCAGGATGCTCTGGCGTGTCATCACCCGAGATCGCCAACATCTGATCGGACGTCAGAAAATCCTTCGTCGCGGCAGTCAAGTTATCCAGAATCCAAGCGGTATTGGTAGCCATGGCTACGAAACCGCCTGATTTGTTTTCGCGCTGGTAGGCCCAGTTCAAACATACCTTGGCGAGCGAGATTCCATTTTTGGCGGCAATCGACTGGAGCATGGGGTCGAGCATATCTGCCCGATGTTCTTTGAAGCGGTCGCGACCCGGCCGGTTCGGAGAGCCGAGGGACATATAACCGGTGCAGGTGATACCCTGACTTTCCATATATCTGCGCAGCTGAGTTTGCTGAAAAAGCGGGTGCATCTCCATTTGGTTCAGCACCGGGCGCGAATAACTATCTGTATCTCTGAGCAGCAGCTTGAGCGTAGATTCGGTGTGGTTCGAAATGCCGATATCGACGATTTTGCCCGCTTGTTTGAGCCTGACGATCTCGCCCCAGGTTTCCATGAAGGATTCATGAATGTAGGGAACTGCATTGGGATTACGAAAGTGGCCATCGGCGCCCGGCGTGTGCACATTGGGCCAAGGCCAGTGGTTGAGATACATATCCACATGATCCACACCCAGGGCACGCAGAGTATTATTCAGCGCCGGTTCAACATCCTGCTTGCTCATGTGACCATTCCAGAGCTTGGCAGTAATGAACAGCTCATTACGTGATTTGATATATCCGCGGCTGATGGCCTCACGTATAGCTTCGCCGACCACGTCCTCATTTTCATAAGCCCGTGCGGTGTCGATATGTCTCCAACCCAGCCGGATGGCTTCAACCGTGGCATCTTTCATATAGGCCTGAGCCCAATCAGAATGGAAGGTACCGAACCCAGCGACCGGCATCACCACTCCGCTGGCAAGCTGTACCTTATGTACTGCCTCAGGGTCTATGCCTTTAATGTTCTGGTCAAAATTTACTTCAGAAGAACCTTTTCCTGCTACCATATTGAACGCCTCCCGGCCCCATACGAGTGATGGGACTACTTCGCTGGTCTCTTTTAGAGATCGATCATGACCTTCAAATAGTTACCACCCGAACCTTCGATGGCTTCATAGGCCTGCAGATATTGTTTGAAATCAAAACGCTGGGTCACCATCGGGTCGAGGCACAGCTTGCCAGCAGCGACCAACTCAATGGCGCGCTCATAATCCTTTTTCTGATACATCAAGGTGCCAATCAGACTCAATTCACGATCCTGTACCAGGCCGAGATCGACCTCTGGTTTCTTGCCGAAGACTCCCACTACCACAATGGTGCTGCCTTTGCGGGCATTGGCAATTGCCTGGGAGATGGTTGGCTGCACACCCACACATTCCATGATCAGGTCGGCCTTATCCGGACCAAAGTATTTCAAAATAGCCTCAGCAAGGTCTTCTGTGTCGGGGTTGACGACATTTTGGATGCCGCATTCCCGGGCTTTATCCAGTTTGTAGGCACTGACATCAGTCAGCATGACCGATGCAGCCCCAGAAGCCTGGGCCACTTGAGCCACCAGGTTGCCAATCGTACCTGCGCCCAGCACCAGCACCTTCTGACCTTCAATACTGCCTGCGCGAGAAAGGCAGTGAACCGCCACAGAAATTGGTTCGATCAAGGCTGCCTGATCCAGCGAGATGCTTTCGGGAAGCTTGAGAACATTTTTGACGTTGACCGAAAAATATTCCTGCGCTGCACCATTGGTTTGAAAGCCCATCACCTTTAGATTGTCACAAATATGATACATACCATGCCGGCAGGGATAGCAAACCCCACAGGTGACCTGTGGCATGAAGATAACTTTGTCGCCAGGGTTGAAGTCAGTTACTTGCACGCCAACCTCAGCCACCACGCCGGCTACCTCATGTCCTTGCACGATTGGGTAACTGGTGTATGGATGCAGCCCGTGAAAGACATGAATGTCAGAACCACACACGCCGATCCGTTTCATCTGAATCAGCACTTCGTCATTGGCCGGTGTGGGTTTTACGATTTCCCGAAATTCGATTTTTCCTGGATTTGTCATGACAGCTTGTAACATTTTAATTAACTCCTTGTATGAGATGATTGAATAAGATTGTTTAGCGTGAAATAATATTTCGTCGTTTCAAATACTCGCCTAGGAAGACTGCCAGCAAGAGCATGACACCGACGACGACATCATACCAGTAAGTGTTGATTCCCGACATATTAAAGGAATTCGAGATCATCGCCAGAAAGACCACCCCCAGCATGGTGCCGAAAATTGAGCCGCTGCCTCCGGAAAAGCTGGTTCCGCCAATGGCCACTGCAGTGATCACACGCAGCTCAGCATTTTGGCCGAAGCTGGTGCTGGCAGCGCTAAGCTGCGAGCAAATCACCAGACCAGCAACCCCTGCCAGCAAAGAATTTAGCATGAAAGCAAAGATCAGAAAGCGTTCCACACGAACACCCGACATACGCGCCGCACGGCGGTTGCCGCCAATGAAATATGCTTTTTGAAGGTAACTGTTATTCTTGAGAACCACACCAATGATGATTGCCAGGATCAGTACCAGTATCAATGAGACGCGAACGCCCAGAAAGCTAGCCTGTCCGATATAATTGAAAGCATCTGGGAAACCGGAAACGGTGCCACCCTTGGAAATCACTAGGTCCACCCCACGCAGGGTCAGCAAGGTAGCCATGGATACAATGAAGGGGTGCACCTTGAACAAAATCATCGCAGAGGCGTTAATCAGGCCGATCAGGGCAGATGCAACTAAAGCTCCCAGGATTGCCAGAGGCACCGGTACGCCCGCATTCATTAGCAAACCAACCAAAATGGCAGAAAACTGGAGCACGCCTGCAACGGATATATCAATACCGCCTGAGATCATCACGATTGTCATGCCCAGCGCCATAATCGCTTCTGGCGCATAATTCACCAGCATGACTTCGATATTAGCAGGTCGCAAAAAACGCGGGTTTGTAATCTGCATCCCGACCGCGATGAGTATGCAAATAAAGATCAGCGCAGCCTGCTGCATACCTCCAACACCAATACGGCGGGATATATTATTAAGCAGAGAGATCTTTTGGGGTGCCTCTTCTTTAGTGGGTTGCATTTTTCATGACCTCTCTTGAGGTAGTATTATTGCCGTCCAGGATGGCTGTGATCCTGCCCTGACGGAAGACCGCAATCCGGTCACACAAGCCGATAACCTCCGGAAGATCCGAAGAGATGACAATCATCCCGATGCCTTGATCTGCCAAACGGCGCAGTTCCTGGTGGATTTTGGCCTTGGCGCCCACATCAACGCCGCGAGTTGGCTCATCCACAATCAGCACCTGGGGATTGGTGCACAGCCATTTGGCCAGCAGTGTTTTTTGCTGATTACCGCCGCTCAGATCAATGACTGTCTGGGTATCATCCGTAGCATGGATTTCCAGCATTCCCATGAAACGCTGGGATTCGGCTTTGATAGAATTATCCTTCAGAAACCCGAATGCAGAAATAAAGCGGTTCAAAGCGGCGTTGACAATGTTTTCGCGGATGGTCATTTGCAGAAATAGGCCCAGAACCTTGCGGTCTTCGGTCAGGTAGCATAAGCCGTGTTCAATGGCTTCCCGTGGGGAGCGAGAGCGAAACGTTTTACCTTTCAGAGTTATGCGCCCAGTCTCAGATTTATCGGCGCCGACGATTGCGCGCGCCACTTCCGTCCGGCCTGAGCCCATCAGGCCGGCGAATCCCAAAATTTCGCCTTTGCGCAGTGAAAAGTTGATATCATGGAAAAGCGGCGGCTGGCTGAAACCTTCCACGGAAAACATTATTTCACCGATGGTAGAACTCCTGGGGGGATACATGTCTTCGATGTGGCGGCCCACCATCATATTGATAATCTCGGAACTCGAAGACTCTGCAGTTTTGACTGTACCAACCAGGTGGCCATCGCGAAGTACGGTAATCTGGTCGGCAATGGTGAAGACCTCATCCAATTTATGAGAGATAAACACGATCGCGAAGCCCTTGGCAGTCAGATCGCGCACGATCAGGTAGAGCTGCTCGACTTCTTTTTCTGAAAGAGCGGAGGTGGGCTCATCCATAATGATGATCCTGGAATTGTAAGAAAGCGCTTTGGCAATCTCCACAATTTGCTGCATGCCAACACTCAATTGGCTGACCAGGGTGGTGGGATTGAGGTTGACTCCCAGGCGCTCAAAGAGAACCCTGGTATCTGAATATAGACCTTCCCAGTCGATGAACCCAAGCCGATTTTGTTTTTCCCGCCCTATAAAAATATTTTGAGCGATAGACATATTCGGCGCCAGGCTTAATTCCTGATGAACAAGACTAATCCCTTTTTTCTGGGCATCCAAGGGATCGGAAAACGAGATTGATTGACCTTCGATATAGATTTTGCCTTGATCTGGCCGGTGTATACCGCCCAGGATGTTCATTAATGTGGATTTGCCTGCACCATTCTCGCCCATCACCGCGTGTACCTGTCCAGCTTCCACGGTGATGGAAACGTCCTGAAGAACAAGGTTGGCTCCGAAACTCTTGTAGATTTTCTCGGCTCTCAAGATAGATTCCATAATAATTATTCCTTATTCCCGAGTTTCCTTGCGGCGACGATAGCCATCAAAGGCAATCGCGATAAACAGGATCGCTCCGTTCACAATTTGCAGCCAATTCGGCTGCCCTCCCAGCAGGGAAAATCCATTTTGAATAATTGCCAGGAGTAATACGCCCAGGAAGGTGCCCAAAAGGTTACCCTTGCCACCGGCAAAGCTGGCTCCGCCGATCACGGCGCTTGCGATTGCATTCAACTCCGCACCCTGTCCAAACTGGAAGAAGCCCATCGCGAGTCGTGAGGTCATAAAGATGGCTGCCACACCGGCCATCAGACTGGAAATTACATACCCGAAAAACGTCACCAGCATAACACGCTGCCCTGATAAGGCTGCAGCAGCTGGATTGTTGCCAACATAATAGGCCTGGTTAAGCGGTTTCCAGCGAGTCAGCAGGAAATAAAAGACCACAAAAATGATAAATGTAATAAATACTGGGATTGGAAGAATATCAAACAGGAACCCCTGCCCAATTGTAGTGTAAGCCTCCGGGAGACCGGAGATGAACCAACCGGAAGTGGTCACAGTAACGATGCCTTGCACAATAGTGAGCATCGATAGGGTCACGATGAAAGGTGCCAGCTTGAGCCAGGCCACCCCCAGGCCGTTGAGGGCACCGCAGAAGACTGCTGCACTCAGCCCTGCCAGGATGGCCAGTGGTATGGGTAAATTGATACCTACGTTACGACTGAGAAGTAAAGTGGTTGTGATGGCTGTTAATGCCAACACTGGACCTACAGATAAATCGATACCGCCCAGGATCATCACAAGAGTCATGCCCAAGGCAATCGGCAGAGTGTAGGCCATGCCGATTAGAACTGAAGACAGGTTTCCCTGACTCAGAAAACGGGGCTGCAAAATAGTCAGCGTTGTAGAAATTACCAGAACCAGCAACAGCAGACTTGCATTCCTGGTTTTGATGACTCCGAGCGCCCATTTACCAAAAGAGGCTGGATTTGTATTTTTTATCGTGTTGGATTGGGTATTCATAGTTTCTTTCCAAACTGGAGTCAGCCCGAGCAACTGAAACTTAGGCAACTTTTATGCTTGCTATTATTTATCATTCCTGTTTCGGCTCCGCATGGAGCCGAAACAGGAACTCTGGTCAATTACAGTGTTGGCGGGGTCTTAAAGATCTGGACTGCATCTTTATCGAGGATAGCGACGCCTGTATCAATTGGAGAAAGGATGCACGGGCCAAGTGCGCCGTTGTTGAAGGCTTCGACATTGCCCTTCTTCGCAGCGCCATAAGCCATGAGGAACCCTGCATAACCCATCATGTAGGGTTTCTGACCAACTGTGCCCTTAATCTCGCCCTTGTCCATCAACTCAATGACTGGTCCGCTGTAGTCGAAGGTCAGCAGCGTTACTTTGCCAACCAAATTGGTCGCACGAATTGCTGCGGCGGCGCCAATACCCGGATTACCATGTGCGCAGAAGATGCCGGTCACATCAGGATTAGCCTGCAGCACTGCTGTGATGGCTGCTTCGGCGGTTTCTGCCTTGCTACCGTCATTAATGTCGACCGTGGTGATACTGGGGCTGGCCGCTGCCAAAGCATCCTTGAAGCCTTGCACGCGCTGAGCAATATGCAAAGGACCAGGGAAGAAGGAGATGGCAACTTTGCCTGAAGCTCCGAGCCAACCAGCCATCGCCTTACCAGCTGCCTGTCCAGCTGCGTAGCTGGCTGTACCACAATAGGTCAGTCGATTGCTGCCGTCCGAGTCAGAGTCGAAAGTAACAACCGGGACGCCCGCTGCAATGGCTTTGTCGATATCTGCATTCATGGCCTTCGCGTCACCGCAGGTGGCCAGAATGCCAGTCGCGCCCTTGGCAACCAGTTCAGAAATTGCCTTCGCTTCAAGTGAGGCATCCCACTCTGCCGGTCCTTGCAGCTCAACCTTGATATGTGGTCCAATTCTGGCAGCAGCGTCCTTCATACCTTTGTAACACCAGTTGAAAAACTCGGAACCTTTCAAGAAGACAACCATGCCATACAGTTCTTCCGGTAAAGCAGATCCGGCAGCGGGGGCAGCGCCTTCAGTCACAGCAGGGGCTGCCGGGGCTTCGGTTACGGCAGGTGCAGCGGGAGCACAGGCTGCCAGCAAGCCGGCAGCGCTTGTCATAGCGCCCATCTTAAGGAAATCTCTGCGATTAAATTTGGCGGACATTTTTTTATTCTCCTCGAACAATACGAAATAGTGAATGGAAGGGTAAGGAACGTCTTCAGATATCAAACCAATCTTTTTTCGATAGAGCCTCCTTATGAAATAACCCGACACAAACCGGTAAAAAATTACACCCGGTTACTGGCCAGTTTCCCTGGCGGCAACGAAATTGACAGTCCACCAACTTCAATAGCAAAGCTACCCTCTGTGCGGGAAACTCTTCCCATTGGTCAGGGGATAAAAATAACTACCTTCTTGGTGTTGTCAAGCAATTGGATACTGATTAGATTGAAGCTCAAGCATCCTGTGAAGGACAAACCGACCTCAATCTTCAATCATGGTTTTCAGAGTCGCAGCTATAAAGGCGGCACATGCTGCGTATGGGTCAGGCAACAAGACCCGCGCAAAACCAACTCACAGGGTAGCTGCAAAATTTGATTTGCTATTGGCGAACCATTTATCCGGGCACAAATCATCTCGGCGGCAGTCCGTCCGATTTCGCGAGCCGGTTGACCCACAACCGAGAGCGTCGGGGTACAGACGCTGGCCCAGGGATGGTCGTCAAAACCAATCAGAGAAATATCTTCCGGACAGCGCAGCCCAATCTCTTTGACAGCTTGCAGTACACCGAGCATCAAAAAATTGTTACTCACAAATAAGGCGTCCGGGCGGTCTGGCAAGGCCAAAATCTTCAAAGCGGAGGCGCGACCATCCTCAATGCTTAAAGGACTGGTCACCACCCATTCAGCTGGTAATGGGACAGCATGTTGAGCAAGGGTCTGTTTAAATCCTTCCAGCCGCTCTTGCATGGATGACAGGCGTTGAAAGCCAGCGATGATGCCAATTTTTCGATGCCCGGTTTCGATCAAATGCTCGACAGCCTGGCGGGCTCCTGAGATATTATCAGCTCCAACATAAAGGCCTTGCAAACCATCAAAACGTCGATCAACAAAAACGATTGGCACGTGGCGGTGTTCCGCTTCTTGCAAGATCGACCATTTCTGGCTGGTCGCGGCTGCGATGATGCCATCCACGCGCTGCTGAAGCAACAGGTTCAGATAATGCTCTTCATGCTCCAAAATCTCATCCGTGTTGCAGATAATGGCTGTATAGTTGGCCGGTCGCAGATAATCTTCAGAGCCACGCAGAAGTTCCCCAAAGAAGTAGTTTGAGGCATCAGAAACAATAATCCCGATCGTCCCGGTACGGTTGGTGGTCAGGCTGCGCGCCATAGCATTGGGCCGATAACCTAATTCCGCGATAGCTTGTTCGACGCGCTGCTTTGTTTCGAGTTCGACAAAGCGCGTCCCATTGATAACATGGGAAACAGTTGCTTTGGAAACGAAAGCCTTTTTTGCGACATCCATGATCGTCGGGGTATTTCTTTTGGGTCTCATCAAAAGCACCAGCGCAGCCTATCTTATCTGGAAAAGAGGCGATTTTTTTATTTAACCGGTTGCGTAACCGGTTTTCTATGTTCTAAATATAAGGTTTTAAAATATAGATGTCAAGTAATTTTTGTCACAACCATTAATTTACGCAACGGAATTAAACCACCCATTACTTTTCGATCAGGTTTACCTCCCATTTTTTTGCGCTAATGTGGATCTTCGTACTCTCCCCTGGCCAGTAAATATGGGTCCAATAGCTGCTGCCTCGCAGCGTAGATGGGTTTGGACCCAGCGTGACAATGATATGATCCGGCAGATAGTGTGCAAAATACGTTTTTCGTTTGACAGGCGAGCGTCCCAGTGTGGGATCCAAGGCTGCCCAGCCAACACCCGGCAGGTAAACATCCGGCCAGGCGTGCTCGATATTAGCGCTGGAAGGATTGTCTTTACCCAGGTATAGTAAGCCTTCAAAGTAGCGGGCTGGAATACCTCGCGCTCGGCTGAGCGCTATCACTAAATCGGTGTATTCGGTGCAATCAGCCCCCATGGATCCCAGGGCAGCCTGCGCCCCCCAATTAATCCCATTGTAACCATAGACCAGGTTGTCGCCAGTGTAATTATAAAAAGCGAACACCTGCTGGCAAATATCAGTTTCGCCTTGCGACAGGTTGTTTGCGAGGGCTGCAATCTGTGGATTGGCGGATTCGATATGCAATTCAGGTTGGATGAAATCCTTTCGTAGTTCACCCTCGCAGGCTGACAGGTCGTAAGCCAGTTCGAAGACGACAACGCGATAATCAACCTGCACTGTTTTAGTGGTTCCGGCAGGATGACTGGAGAAATCGAATTCGGCGTACTGGTTGCCTAATTCATCCGTGACCAGGGTATAGTCTTGCGGTGAAATCGTGGTCGAGCGTACCTGTTGATAAGGGGGAAAATCACGGATCAATGCCACCCATAGATTCTGTTTCTCTGGTTGCCCAGGTCCTTCATTACTAAGCGTCAATTCCTGGCGAACAGTATATTCACGCTGCCCCAAGATCGTCATGCCTGGACTGGGAGTTGAGCTGACAGGGAGCGGTGTATTCGCCCGCGGCTGGCACCCAAGCAGGAATACAAGCAAAAATATTGGCCAAAACAATTTGGTGGACGGTTTTATTATGTTACCTCTTTTGAAATCTATTGTATAACAACAACAGCAAATTCCAGACAATTAGAAATAAGGAAAATGGGTCCGCCGTCACCTGGATTTGTTGAGATAGATTCACATCCACGTACAAATTCCTCCCAGACACTCTTCCTCATCAGCAAAACTCCATCGCTAACAACAGGATAGGCAGCACGAAAATCAAGCGACAATTGCCGCTCAGGATCCACACTTTCGGGTAGTCTGCGGAAACCCCACAAAGAACTGCGGGGCCTGTATCGGATTCGGTGTCTCACGCGCCGGCTTTATTCGCTATAGCATCTGGATGCTCTGCTGGATAGTATCCAGATGCTCTTACAGGAAATCGAGTCCTTGCCGGTACCCCGGCAAACTGCGCCGGGGCTTCGTCGCGTTCCAACATAAAGGTGCATTGCGTATTGTGATATAAAATAGGAATTGAGACATAGGTTACCAATTTTGAATGAGGCAACCAGCTAATAATCCAGATGTTTGAGGAGCCCAGTCATGCGAAAAGTTATTGTTCTTGAACATATCTCCCTTGATGGTGTCATACAAGCCCCAGGCGGACCAGAAGAAGATACCAGCGGCGGCTTCGCGTATGGCGGTTGGATCGCGCCTTATTCGGACGCGATTCTTGGATCGGCTCTGAGACGACAGATGAACTTGCCTTTTGACCTGTTATTAGGACGAAAAACCTTTGAAATTTGGGCGCCATACTGGCCTCAACACGCAGAAGCATGGCCTGGCGTCAACTCGGCGACCAAGTACGTCGCCACTAACACCTTGACTTCTGGCGAATGGCAGCCGTCCGTGTTTTTAAACGGAGATATTGCAGAAAAAGTCGCCAAAATCAAGCAGCAGCAAGGTCCGGATTTGCACATTTGGGGAAGTGGGAATCTCATTCAGACGCTCATCCAGCATGATTTGGTCGATACGTTCTGGTTGATGATCTATCCTATAACCTTGGGCGATGGTAAACGATTGTTTGCTGATGGCACGATCCCGATGGCGTTCAAGGTGACAGAAAGCAAAGTCACCCCAAATGGCGTCATTGTCGTGAATTACGAGCGAAAAACCCGAAGTTGATGAATCTTCGCGCTGTGTTGGACCGCTGAAGTCAGGTCAGGGTAAAACACACTTCGTTCTCACAAAAGTGCGTACAGATCAGCAGTAATGGTGTGCGGCGTATAAACGAATACACACATATCACCCCCGGCATCGAACCATATAGCCGCTAGCCATCAAGGCCCAGAACCGTACACAGGATGAACCCATGTCAGAGATCGAAAGTGGAGAGACGTATTCGGGCATCAAGTTCAATTGTTTGGATAGTTGATTTACTGAAATTTTACAATCTATTCTTAACAGCAAGTAGAATATTGCAAAATAAAAAGCCAGCCAAAAAAGTCCACGTTTTCGAGGAAGCGACTTAATGATGCAAATTTAGCGTCTCTTGCAGCAGATTAAGAAAAAAATCCATTTCGTGAAACGGTATTCGCTTACGCAAATACCGACAGATTGTAATGCACTGTCCAAGTTAAAATAATTTGAAAGATTAACGCTAAAATATAAGGTATATGAACAATTCCAACACGCACAATCAACGTATCGCAAAAATGACATTCGCTTCAGTTTATCCGTTGTATCTCGCAAAGATAGAGAAGAAAGGCAGAACCAAAGAAGAATTGCATCAGGTCATAGAGTGGTTAACAGGTTTCCATGAAAACAAGCTTCAGGAACTAATAAAGGAAAATGTAACTTTTGAAATATTCTTTCAACATGCTTCGCTAAACCCTAATGCAAAGCTCATCACCGGAGTAATCTGTGGGGTTCGTGTGGAAGAAATTGAGGATACTTTGACGCAGCAGGTTAGATATTTGGATAAGTTAGTGGATGAGTTGGCGAAGGGCAGGAAGATGCAGAAGATTTTGCGTGACTCATAAGGTGTTGTGAAGCTTCGTGAAATTGATTTGTTGAGCATAAAAATTAATTGGATTCAATTTAGAATTTGTCAACAATACATATATCGGCGACTCATCCACCACGCCATCGCCCAACACAGCGTGCACAAGACCCCGCGAAGAACACGCTGGGCAAACGGCGGATTCAACGTCTCGCGCTGCCACTTTTCCCGCCATAGCATCCAAATGATCTATCAGGAAATTCCGGCCCAGTTTGCCAGGCTTCCGCATGCCGTTGGGCAGACAAAGCAAAAGGAAACAGGCCCATGATCCTCCCAAAAAAGCGTGATCCCAGATTGATCACCATCCGTCGCGGCGGCAAGCTGCAAGACTCCGACCACCGGCTTCTCGCCGAGTGGGCAGCCGACTGCGCCGAGCACGTGCTGCATCTTTTTGAGGAGACTCAGCCTGCTGATGTACGACCGCGCCAGGCAATAGAGATGGCACGAGCCTGGGTACGGGGCGAGATCACGATGTCTCAAGCCCGCACGGCTGCCGGCCATGCCCAAGCCGCTGCGCGGTATCTGTCCGGTGCCGCTAGACATGCGGCGTATGCTGCCGGGCAGGCCGCGGCGGTAGCTCATGTCGCCGCCCACGAACTAGGTGCTGCAGCCTACGCGATCAAAGCCGCGCGTGCGGCTGCGCCTGAGGGCAAACAAGAGAATGTCGGCCGGCTTGAGTGTCAATGGCAGCGCGAACAGGTGCCTGAGGCTATTCGCGACCTTGTCCTAGATGATCAACGCTTGCGAAACGATATTTGCTGGTCGGTATTCGACCGCTGACAAGCCGCCAGCGTGTGTCGTCTGCCCAATAAGCGCTTCGGGCAGACGACGGAAGTACTTGAGCGCAGGTCAAACGCAACACACGTAAATTAGCAAAAAATGAAGTGGCATTACATTTCCAAATACCTGGCAGGTTGGGATCTCCGGCGTGCGGTTTATTTAAATGGGAAAGATAAGGCGGAGCATGGAATAATCCCAGTTCTTGCTTGGGATAGTGCATTTCTTGTGACTTTCACCCTTCCCGCCAGACAGAGTTCCAATCTTTTATGGGATCAATTCTCAATTCGCAAGACTGCGGAAACTATAAAAACCAACTTATGACTCAAAAAGTATTCTGGTCCAACCCATACCGTACAAGCCACGAGACTGTCGTCACCTCAGTCACTGGCTCTGACATTACGCTCGAATCAACAATTTTTTTCGCGTTCTCTGGCGGTCAGGAGAGCGACCAAGGGACTATTCAAGCTATCCCCGTGCTATCTGCCCGGAAGGATGGGCTTGAGATCGTGTACACCCTGCCTAAAGAACATGGTTTGAGCGTTGGCCATAAGGTTGGTATTGAGATTGGTTGGACCAGACGGTATCGACTGATGCGACTTCATTTCGCCGCAGAACTGGTATTGGAGCTCTTTTATAGAGAACTTGGTGGTGTCGATAAAGTCGGGCACATATCGCTCAAAACAAGGCTCGAATCGATTTTGCATGGCATCACAGCATTTCTCCCCTGTTGCCAAAGTTTTCTGAGGATGTGAACAAGATCGTCAGTTCAGATTTGGAAATCCGAACTGGATTTGATGATGAGGCCAAAGAGAGGCGATATTGGGAGATCGAAGGGCTTTCACGTGTGCCATGTGGTGACACTCACGTTCGGCGCACTGGATAGATTGGCCCAATTCGACTGAAACGAGACAATATCGGCAAAGGCAAGACTGCCCAGGCGATTACCTATTTGAATAACGCAATTCAACGCACCGAAGGTTGTGCTTTAAGCGGTGCTCCCGACGGCAACGGCCCCGGCCTGGATTGGGTCACCACATGCAACGCGCAAGCAAGCATGTATAACAGCCTCATCGCAGCACTGCAAGCACTTCAACCTTAATTCAAGGTTATATATGCTCAGTTGACGGTAATAGCGCTGTTCGACAATAGCATACTTGTTAGATGGACGAAATGGGAGCGCGTTATGACAGTGGCGCTCCCATTTCGTAATTTTCTTCAAACCAGCGCCCTCTGCATTCCCACCGCTGCTTACGCCAATCCCGGCAGTGCTGTCCATGCATGGCGGTTCATCAGCGGACGATTGCCCAGAACCCCCATGTGCGAATTGGGTTGGAAGTCAAAGGGAGTGCTTGAACTCACCACGCTGCCCAGCATCGATAAAGAGCTTTGGGTCCCCATGGTCCAGGAGACCGACGTCCTGCTGGTAGGCGGCGGCGATGCCCTTCATCTGTGCCGCTGGATGCGCCAATCCAGACTGGCAGACCTCTTGCCGACACTGGAGGAGACGGTCTAGGTGGGAATGATCGCCGAAAGCATGGTCATGACCGCCAACATCCGAGAGGACTATGTCGGCTGGAGACCGCTCACCTGTTGCGATAGCGCGCTGGGACTGGTTGATTTTTCCGATATTTCCGCACCTGAATCACGAGATGCTACCGGACAATTCCATGGCCAACGCAGAAAAATGGGCCGCCAGCATACCGGAGCCAGGGTACGATATTGACGATCAGACCACTATCAAAGTGATCGATTGAGAGGGAATATCACAAATAAGTAAACATTTGGATGATTTTGCCTTGACCGGCAAACACGATACTGCCCCCTGGCTGTCGGTCAAGACAAACAAAATTGCAACAACGATCAAAACTGGGAAATGATTCGCTAAGTGCGATCGTTTTTCTTGATGGGGTTATCTCTTTTTCCTGATTATGAATTTAAATCATCCGTTTGCCGACCACAAAACCAACTGGACTGACCGAAACGCACAAAAATGTGCCCCAAAACAGATCCACAACTGTGATCAGCACCGGCCAGTCTTTGATGGTCGCAAGATTGGTCAGGTCATAGGTGGCATAGGTGATCAATCCAAACAATGCTGCCCGAAGGAATGTAGCGTTGAGCGAGTCGCTTTCCAACCCAGGAACAACCACAAAGAACAAAACTCCCACGATGAAGAGCATATAGAAAATGGCTGCCACAAACCAGTTCGGGCTGGGGGTCATCAGGATGCCTAATGACTGTTGATAAAACGTACGCGCCACCAAACCCAGCCAAAGCATGTCAATTGCGAAGAAGGCTGCCAGCAAAACGAGGTAGAGTTTGAAATACCTGATCACTTTTTCGCCGCATCCTCGCTCTTGATCTGAATCAGAACTTCATTACGCGCCAAAAATCCCGGTATCCACGGAGGATTATAGCCGGCAACGATAAAATCACCCTCGGTTTCAATTCCCTGTTCCCCCAGCCAATGACCGAGGCGCTGCTTGTTTTTCTCGATCGTCGCTTGCCGAAAAAATCCTGAAAAACGGATGGCTGCCATGGAACGGGCTGGGATCCGCGTAAAGTGAACGCGGTTATCCTTCGGTTGAGGCAGCGTTTCCAATGAGTACTCTGCAGGCATAATAAAAGCCACAGTGAAGTTCGATGCGCCTGTAACAGTCACTGGTGTGGTCATAGCAATTTTTTCAGATTGAGAAGCCTGGACAGGCGTAGTCATCTCGATTTTCTGCCGCGAAATATTATTGCCAAAAATATAGCCCGCAAGAAGGTTGAACCCTTTTTCAATGGCTGATTTGTAGTTCTTTTCGTCGACATTCACCTCGGCTTGGATATAATCGGAATATTGCCGAATTTCAATTTCGTTTTGTTTCTTGTATACCGAATACTTTGGAGTTTCTGCCATTTTTACCTCTCTTTTCCTCCTGTTATTATCCTCTATACATGTTCTATTTGTATTAGACTTCTGCCAACACTTCATTTTTTCAAACAAATAATCATCGAGATATCCCCAGCACTCATCAACCCCGATTTCGATTCAACGCCTGTCACACGCCAGGCCAAAGGCATGTTCGTAGGCCAACATCAGATAATACTGACGATCAAACCCAGGGAGATAAGCGATTGAGTGGCTGGTTTGCCTCGAGCTGGTCTGGTTGAGGCAAGAAGCCCAAAAATTAGGCCTTTGCGCCCAGTTCCTAACTTGGGCACCACCCAGCTAGAATACCGATCTTGCCTTGGACAAAAGCATGTGGTTAACCAGAATAGACGTGATTTAATTCTTGACTCAGGGCTGGGTCAAATCCGACCACAAGGCTGTAACGTTCTCAACAGGGATGGTTCGATTGGATCCTCTCTAAATTCCCCGAATGGGACCAGTCAGGTTTTCAACACGGCAGGATATCAGTCTCGGGAGAACTATATAAAAAAACGCTGGCTACCATCTTATTGTTACGCAGGTAGATACAAGCACAGTACGCCCACCGCGAGGGCCAGACATAAGGTTCATCTGGTATTGATAGGAGCTTTTGGGTCAATCTGCAAGTCCAGGTTTATGCACAAATAATGGAAGATTGCCAGGTGGTAAATTAAACAGCACGGGGACAAACCAGCTTGTGGCGGTCAAGCCTTTTGTTGGATCGCGCCTTACCATCAAAAATAACCCTGGAATGTTCATGGATATGCTCAATCGTGATCGAGAGCGTTTTGTGGAAGACTTTGCAGACTCTGACATCGGCTTCATCATCTAGATTTGAACTATTTTTCCCGTAAAGGAAGTCGCCAGGCAACAATACCGCTGGTCAAAAAGTTGGGTCAAATCTTCGTTATAAAAGTATTGTTCACCTCTACACTAGGGATGCCGCCGCGCTTGTTCAACCCTGAACTCATGCGGTTTGATTTATATCTGAATTTCATTTAATTAAATTTACATTGAGAGCGTTTCGTTTTATGACGTCGGCTGCTCCCCATCCAGAGAGTACGGCGCCCTCAACCCGCGGACCCACAAACGCATCCCCAGCAAGCAGCAACAGCGGCGACTCATTCAAAATTAAACACTTGCTCTGTTCGCCACCGACTGGCTTACTATAGCGCCAGCCGTGGACTTGAAACTCAGTGACCTCAGAGCCCAGCCATACTTCGGCAGCCTGAATCAACTCCCGGCCGCTTTCCTGCCGATCATGCGCCCAGTGTTCCAGGCTGAAAACCGGAGTAGCATGCAAGGTGACAGCTGGTGTTACTGAAACACCTTTCATCTGATTGTCGACAATCAAAGCGATAGGTCCCTTAGTTGGAGACAGACTACCAGGCGGGGGAATACGCGAAGGCTTCCCAAGTACTGCCATTACAGCTAGACAACACTCGTATTCGATGCTTTCAAGACGTAATTTGGTGGTTTCAGATAGATCGATTTCCTCAAGATCAAGCAGTGTCAGCGATTGAGGCACTGGTGCAGTAAGCACAACGGCATTGGCGAAGATTACCTCACCGCTGTCCAATTCTGCAACCCAACCTCGTGAATCGCGGCGCAACGATACAATTCTTTTTTCGAGCAACAGCGTGAGTTCGCGAGCGAGGTATTTGGTAATTGCTGTCATGGTTGGTTTGCCACGCCAGCGAGGATGACCGTCGAACTGGTCCGCAGCGCTCCGATACCATTCCTCGATCACCCCCAATTTAAGCCATTGGTCAATCACCGCAGCAAAGCGAGGATCTCTTGCCGTCATAAATTGAGCCCCCTGATCAAACGTTGCCAGCCCAATTCGACGACTTGCAAGACGTCCACCCACACCACGTCCTTTTTCGACAACAAGCACATTATGACCGGCTTGTTGCAAATCGGAGGCCACTGTTAACCCTGTCATTCCGGCACCAACGATTAAAATTTCAACTCTGTATTGAATCTGTTTCACAATGTATTCCAATTATTTCTTTAGTTCTAGTTCTCAATTTGCGTCAGGCAAACAAAAAATAACCGCATACTGGAAACACATTTACTGATAAAGCGCTTTTCTTAAGTATTATTGGCAGAGACGATTTTTCTCAGCCTTTGGTTCGCAATGTTGACCGGCCACCATCAACGCTGATAGTCTGTCCAGTTATCCAGTCTGCTTCGCGAGAAACCAGAAAAGCAGCAAGTGCGGCAACATCCTCAGGTGTACCAAGTCGTCCTAATGCATGCATTCCAGCAATAGACATGGTTGTCTGTTCGTTGGATAGGAGACTTTCGCCAAGCCGTGGTCGCGTCAAGTTCTTTCGCAATGGCAGCTAACCTCTCTTCATCCCGCCCGACCAGGTGGAGGTCATACCCTCGTGCACGGAGCATGCGACCCGTGGCTGAACCAATGCCACCAGAACCGCCGTATATTAATATCTTTGGGGCCATAAAACCTTTTCCTTTCAAAATTTCAATTAATGTGCATCGTCAAGTGGTGTTAATATTCAATACACTGCCTGACGGATTGTACTTGCCATAAGAATTTTCCAGTAAAACAGGTGCAATTTAGAGCGAATAGGATTGTAATGGTATGCCTGTGTGTGTTGTTTGTTTTTAATATCATGCTAACTCGTCGGCGAATTCGTGATTTACATCACGGTGATGGCTCTCATCTTCACGAATCACGACTATTACTTCTCTCAACCGTGAATCCGATGCCAGTTTCCAATAATCAATAGCGATTTTAGGCGCAGGGACATTAGCTATTATTCCACTGTCTACATCATTCAGGTACTGTGTGTAGCTGTGGATTGCTTCCTCTTCAAAGTAGCCCACAACGCGGTGAGCAGTACCTGGCGATAATAGATATAGCAGAAAGAAACCGTTGAAGAAAACGCCCTGAGCCAACAGAATGATCAGGCGCTCCAGCCACGTCGGTTGGGCAATGTTTATAAAGGTCATCAAATGCATACGCTCGTTTTCGGCTTCATCCAACAAGGTGTGAATCCAGCCTTTGTCGTTTTCCATGCGACGCAAAGCACGCAGATGTTGCAAAGCGCCTCCAACCATGCCCGGGACTGCGGCAACCGTTTCCAATACTACCGCTCGGTGACCGTAGCGGCGGGCAAAAAAAGTATCAGCGAAGAAGCGCGCAGACTTGGTGAAAGCCAGGGCAAATTGATCGGAAAAACCATTTGGTATGTGATGTTGATTCAGCGAAATGTGAGTATACATTAGGATGCTCCTTTGAGTCGAACTTGCTCAAGCATGCTTTTTGCTATAAAGTATGCGGATAATAAAATTACCATTTGGCAATAAATTGCCGTTTTTTTTATTTAGACTGTTTCAGCTTGCTTCAGGCTGGCAATGCCATCTTTCAATATCTGCGATGAACGTTCCAATGCAGACTGTTCCTCAGGGTATAGTTTTGTCTGCACAATACGTTTGACTCCGCCCTGCCCAACGATACACGGGATACTCAGGCATACGTCATGCAGACCATAATCGCCTTCAAGATAAGTGGAAACAGTCAGTACACTATTCTGATCCTGTAAAATTGTTCCAACAATACGCGCCAGTGACATGCCAATCCCAAAATAAGTGGAACCTTTGTAATTAATGATGTGATAGGCCGAATCCTTCACTTCGCGAACAATGCGGTCGCATTCACCATGCCAGTCACGGCAATTACCACATTGCGGGCAATAATTGTCCATCGGCACACCCGCCACATGCGTCATTGACCAGGCAGCCACTTCGCTATCGCCGTGCTCACCCAAAATATAAGCATGCACATTGCCCACGTCCACTTTGCAATGCTGGCTGATGAGGTAACGGAAGCGGGCGCTATCGAGGACAGTACCCGAACCAATCACACGGTTCTTGATCCAACCTGAGCGTTTTAAAGCGACCTGAGTCAGAATATCCACAGGATTGGTGGCTATTAGTAAAACTGCTTGAGATTTTTGTGCGACGATTTCATCGACAATATCTTCGATAATTGCTGCGTTTTTCTGCAATAGGTTCAACCGTGATTCCCCTGGAGCCTGTTTTGCCCCGGCCGTAATCACGATCACCTGCGCATCAG
This sequence comes from uncultured Anaerolinea sp., assembly GCA_964462245.1. Taxonomy (GTDB): domain Bacteria; phylum Chloroflexota; class Anaerolineae; order Anaerolineales; family Villigracilaceae; genus UBA5195. The sequence goes on along the minus strand of CAYWXS010000095.1, from coordinate 2,970 downwards.
CGTAATCGCGGCTGTCACCCATACGTATCTGTACTGATGGATAAAATGGCAATCCGTGCGCCAAATCCAGAGCCTGTCCTTTGGCAAAATCCGGATTGGCGTCAATCAAACAGATTTGATCAGCCAGTCCTTTCTGTGCCAGTGCATAAGCAAAAGTCGAGCCAACTGCACCCGCTCCAACAATAACAACTTTTCGAGATTTCCAGAGTGTGTCCATATTTTTCCTTTCTAGACAAGATCAATACGGATATTATATATCTACTTTGTGATATTTGTAACAATTATTATCTGATTCTTATTTTGAAAAAACCACTATTTAGCCAGTATCTTCGTAGACCACTGAACCCAAATTATTGGTCAATATTCTCATTCCAAAACAATGAAAAAATACATCAACTTCTTAGCAAATTAACACGGGGAAGGGCTAAGCAAATCACCCTTTGTAGAAAAATTTTTGGTTCTCAAAACGACAGAAGTACGGTCTCAATACGTGAAGGAAAAAAAAGTAATTGAATTGCCGCTTTGCCCCACGCTGGTCATGTTGATGTGATCAGCCAAAATGTTGAGCATTTGCGCCAAAGCCTGGCCTTGAGTACCACCTGTTCAAATACCCATCATGTAAATCATGACTTTGTCATTCGAGATAAATTTAAACAATGAGAGGCTGGTTTTAACCTGCCTCTCATTGGGAATCATTCTTTTTAGACTGTGCCCCACCTACCGTGCAAAAAGAACTCAGGTATTTTTCGTCATTTTCCCTTTATCGGCAGCATCTGCATTGGCGCGGGCTTCGGCTTTGTCACGGGCCATCTCTTCGATGGAGCGGGTGTGCAGGCGCGCAGCGCCTGCAAATTGACGGGTTTTAACGCGGGTGCCGTTCTTTTCAGCCTGTTCCAGGCGGGCTTGCGCAGCCGGGATTTCCGCGGCAAACTGCGGAAGCCACTCAGCCTGGGCAATGAGCATTTCATCCGTCATTTGCCAGACTTCTTCAGGGTTGCAGACGGCGCCCACCAACGGGTCGTGAAGCATGGCTTGTTTGAGCAGGGTTACATCGCCGTGCACCAAGGCTTCGACGCCCATTTGCTGGACACGCACACTGGCAGAGCAGGTCGCGGCACAGGCCAGGGGCAGGTCACCCACTACCGGGTAGTGGATCCCGGTGCGGTCGACGTAGCCGGGGATTTCAATCACACAGCCATCCGGCAGGTTGGTGATGTGTCCGCGATTGATAGTGTTGAAGTGCCCGCGATACATGCGCCCGGTTTCCAGACCCTCGATAATGTAGGAGCCATGTTCTTCGCTGCGGTTGGCGAGCGGAATTTTCATCGGCTCTTCGGCCAGCCACTGCGGGAAATCGGTGTTGAACCAGTTTCGGCCTTCGGTACAGACTCGCAAGTAACCACCGGTTTCGCCGTTAATCCAACTCGACAGATCGATCCATTGGGGAATCTCCTCCAAGCGTTTGCGATACCAGGGCAGGTATTCGCTCAGGTGGCCGTTTGATTCAGTGGAGTAATAACCAAAGCGCTTAAGCACATCGATGCGCACTTTTTCGGTAACAGAATACTCAGGGTGCTGCTCGAATAGTTCCGCCAGCAGAGGAATCATATTGTACCCGCGCCATTCAGCTTTGATGAACCAGGTCTGGTGGTTCAGACCGGCAGCGATCACATCTAATTCACTGCGGTGCATTTCGTAATCTTGCGGAATCAATCCTTCGCGCTTGGCCCACATCTCGGTACAGCGCGTGATCTGCCAGTGCGCGCCCTGTACCCCATGACACAAACCGACGGTCTGCACACCGCCGTACTGGTTGCAAGCCCAGGTGTTCATCGCCATCGGGTTGGAGTAGTTCAGGAAAATTGCACCGGGTTTGGCCACTTCGCGAATATCTTTGCAGAAATCGAGCAGTTCAATGGCAGTACGCTGGGCGTACATAATCCCTCCCGCACAAATGGTATCGCCGACGCACTGATCAACACCATATTTTAACGGGATGTCGATATCGGTCTGGAAGGTCTCCAGCCCACCCTGGCGGATGGTCGAGATGACATAATCCGCATCAGCGATGGCGGCACGGCGGTCGAGGGTAGCCGAGACCCTGGCAGGGAGTTTATTGGCACGCACATCGCGGTCACTCAACTGATAGATCATATCCAGGTTGCGTTGAGAAATATCCATCAGAGCGAAGTGCGTGTCTGCCAGTTCCGGCACTGACAGGATGTCATACATCAGGCGCCGGGTAAAACCAACCGACCCAGCTCCAATCATAGCAATTTTAATAGGCATAGTCATTCTCCAACTTTCAATATTTTAAATTTACTGTCAGCAATAAGTTGATAATTTCAATACGTGGCTAGACTTTGGCCAATTTGAAAAAAGGATAAGGTAACATAAACATCATGTGGTAAGTTATAAGTCCTGAAACCGTAATCAAACACAGGAGCACCCATGCCAACCCCATCCGCCAAAATTATATCGGTATTATCAGTTTTTGCTGTTGCATAAACAGCACTTACTTTTGAATATCTTTCATACTGCTTTATGGCACACTTGTAGCTCCAGGCAGGTGAACTATTACCGCTTCTCTGCCAATGGTGACAATTATGATCTTATTGCCAATCGACAACCTCTCAAAATCTCGAGTAAATAAGTGGCACGAAAAAAGAGATCACCTTTCAGTGATCTCTTTTTTCGTGCCACAAACCTGCAGGCTATAGTTGTGTGTTTAGGAATTGAGAGGGTATGCTGATTTGTTGCCACCCGCCTGATATATCAATGGAGAAGTTCTATTGCGATTAAACTTGACCCTCAAAAACCAGTAAATCATATGGCAGCAGTGTCAGGTTGCCGGATAGACTGAGTTGCCCCTGACCGGATAAACGCTGACCGAGACAAAAAGCATCCTTTTTCAGTAGACCTCTTGCAAAAGTGACGGGTGTGCCCTGATAATAGGCACATGAGATACGA
>CAYWXS010000094.1:0-25443 GCA_964462245.1 uncultured Anaerolinea sp. | reverse complement strand
TGAAACTAACGACCTTTTTCTTGCTGATTACATTTATTACTGTAAACGCAAGTGTCTATTCGCAAGTAACCAAACTGGACTTAAAAGTTCAAAGTGTTACCGTTAAGGAAGTCCTTATCCGGATTGAAGACCAAAGTCAGTTTTTCTTTATGTACAACGATCGAAAAATCGATGTTGAACGTAAGGTTGATCTTGATTTAAAGCAGGCTAAAATCGAAGATTTACTGAAAACAATCTTTGAGGGCACCAATACGAAATTTATTATTAAAGATCGCCAGATTGTTTTATACAACGAAAGCGATGAAGAATTTCGTATTTTAAACACCGAATCATCTACGCAGCAACAAAAATCCGTCTCCGGTAAAGTCACCGATGCTTCTGGAGCTTCGCTGCCCGGTGTTTCCGTTGTTATTAAAGGCACTACGACTGGTGTTATTACCGACACCGATGGAAAATATAACTTAGCGAAAGTACCCGAAAATGGGGTATTGCGATTTTCGTTCGTCGGAATGAAGACACAAGAAATTACTGTTGGTAGTAAAACTGCCATTAATGTCACCTTGACCGAAGAAACTATTGGTATCGATGAAGTTGTCGCTATCGGGTATGGAACTATGAAGAAAAGTGATTTAACCGGATCTGTTTCTTCTGTGAAAGCAAATGATCTGGCAGCAATACCCCAAGCTTCTGTTGCTCAGGCCTTGCAGGGACGAACTGCCGGCGTACATGTGAAGCAAAACAGCGGCGCTCCGGGAGCCACTACTACCGTGCGCATCAGAGGCACTAATTCCATATTGGGAGGTAATGATCCCTTGTATGTTATTGATGGATTTCCGTCGAACATTGGTATTGGCATGCTTAACGTGGAAGATATTGAAAGCATGGAAGTGTTAAAAGACGCTTCGGCCATTGCCATATACGGTTCGCGTGGATCCAACGGTGTAATTATGGTCACCACAAAAAAGGGAAAGACAGGAAAAACAAAAGTAGATTTCGGCACCACCTTGGGCTTCCAATCATTAGCGAAGAAAATGGAGATGATGAATGCAAGGGAGTATGCAACGTTCTATAATATACGTGCCCAAAATGACGGTCGTGCCCCGTTTTTTACACAAGATGAAATCAATTCTTTGGGAGAAGGATTCGACTGGCAGGATTTTGTATTTACTACAGCGCCTATTCGTACGCATTCACTGACTGTAAGCGGAGGAAATGAGAAAACGAAATTCGCCCTTTCCGGGAATATTTTCGACCAGAAGGGGATTGTTGGAAAAGGCGCTTACACCCGGTATTCGTTCAGGATAAATTTAGATCATGAGATCAGTAAAAAAATGACCGTAAACTCTACGACTACTTTATCTCGTAGTGTTACAGATAACAAAGACTCTTCAGGAGGCCGGCAAGGTGGTTCATTGATCAGTGTAGCACTCGTTGGTCCTCCCATACTAACTCCTTACAATGATGACGGTACATATCGGGTGTTGGATAATTCTTACCCTTTCATCACTACAGGCGGCGCTTTGATCAATCCGCTAAATATTCTCAATGAGGTTAGTGATGTAACCAATAGAAATAGGGTATTATCAAACTTGTCGTTTACATACGAGCCGATCGATGGATTATTTATTAAGATTTTGGGTGGTATCGAAAGCTCGGATGCTCGCAATGATTATTATAGGACGACGAAATATTATAATTCAACGGGTTACGCTTCTGTTTCTACCACTCAGGAGATAAGTCTTTTGAATGAAAACACGGTCAGCTATGTCAAAACCTTTGCCAAGAAGCACCATCTTTCGGCCGTAGCGGGGTTCACTTATCAGGATTATATAACAAAAAATTTAGGTGCCAGCGGTACCGGCTTTTTGAGTGATCTCACCGAAACCGGGAATATAGGTAGCGCTACTACGGCGGGGATTCCGTCTTCCGGTTATTCAAAATGGGTATTGCTTTCATCTATTGCACGGGTGAATTATAATTTTGACAGCCGCTATCTTTTCACTTTCAGTTTTCGTGCTGATGGTTCTTCCAGGTATAGCGAGGGCGACAAATGGGGATACTTCCCCTCGGGCAGCATGGCATGGAGAATAAGCGAAGAACAATTTATGAAAAAAGTTTCGTTGATTTCCGATCTGAAACTCAGGGCAAGTTATGGCGTTTCCGGCAGCCAGGCAATTAGCGCATATTCAACGTTGAACAACCTCAGTTCTGGTCAAACGGTATTTGGAAATAAACTTTTTACCTATTTTATTCCTGCAGCCACGTTGCCGGGTAAGCTAAAATGGGAAAAAACCGATCAGCTTGATCTGGGTGTGGACATAGGTATCATGGACAACAAGTTTCGATTTACAGCTGATTATTATATAAAACAAACACGAGACCTTTTGAATACCATTCAGTTGCCGTCTTCGTCTGGTTATGCCTCCACACTGGGAAATATTGGACAGATACAAAACAAAGGACTTGAATTTTCATTCGACGCTCATGTAATTAATGGAGAATTTCAATGGCTGCTGAACGGAAATATATCATTTAACAAGAGCATGGTCAGAAAACTGTACGGTGGGCAAGATATACTGGGTGGATCGATAGATTTTATGGTCATAAACGACAATTGTAATCTGCTGAGGGAAGGAGAACCGATAGGTATTTTTTACGGATACTTGAAAGATGGTTATGATGCAAATGGAATGGAAAAATATAAAGACCTGGAACCTGATGGAATAATCAATCAGATGGATAAAACCAAGATCGGCGACCCCAATCCCAATTTTATCTATGGGTTAAACTCGAATATGAGTTACAAAGGTTTCGAGTTGTCTCTGTTCATCCAAGGATCGCAGGGAAACGATTTGATAAATGCATCCAGTGTGGATAACTCTCTTTATTATATGTATGGTTTAAATCAGGTAAGAGAAGTACTCTATGACCATTGGACACCGGAAAACCCCAATGCCAAATATCCAAAACCTGTGACAGGCTTATCTATGCGCCTTTCGGACAGATTAGTCGAAAATGGCTCTTATTTACGGTTGAAAAACGTAGAACTGGCGTATAACTTTCCCGTTAAAAAATGGAATGCCAGTTGGTTCGAGAAAGTGAGGCTCTATGTCAGCCTGCAAAACATGTTCACCTTTACCAAATATTCAGGTTGGGATCCGGATGTCAATTCACAGGGTGGTGGTCTCGGACAGGGGATTGATCAAAATCCGTACCCGGTTTCTAAATCATATACATTCGGTATTAATGCAACTTTTTAATCAATTAAAAATAAGGTAAATGAAAAATATAGTATTTATTGTCCTGGCTGCATTGCTACTCTGTTCATGCAGCGACCTGTTGGAGGAAAAACCACAGGCAATAGCCGCTGAAACATTTTTTAACACGGCCAGCGAAGTTGAGTCTGGTATCGCTGGGGTATATGCGCATCTCAGAAATGGTGATGGTTTTAGAGCAGTATATATTGTTATGTTGGAGGAATCATCAGATATTATTTATGGTGGACTTGGTAGTTGGTCTCCCCCAAGCAAATATGGGGGCTTGGATGCAACAAATATCACAAGGGTTGGCAACACTTGGGTCCAATTTTATAGGGCTGTCAGGAATTCCAATATCCTGATCGAAGCCATTCCAAAGGCCAAATCTGTCTCGGATAATGATAAAGACAAACTCATGGGCGAGGTAAGATTTCTCCGGGCTTTGGCCTATTTCCAGTTAGTGAGGTGCTGGGGCACCATACCTTTACGGACGGAAGAAAACAGACTTGAATACGAGCTGCCGCGAACTTCCGAATCTGAGGTGTATAACCTGATTATTTCGGACCTGGAATTTGCCGGGGTTGCGCTTCCGACCACAGTATCGAATGCAGGGCGTGCTACCAAATGGTCGGCAAAAATGCTCTTGGCTGATGTGTATTTTACCCTGAATCAATATGACAAAGCCACCGAATTATCGAATGAGATCATCCAATCCAAGCAATACAATTTAGTAGAAATTAATACTACAGATGATTTTGAAAAACTATATGGGGCAACTGTAGTGAATACACCTGAAGAAATTTTCTATTTCAAGTTTCACGAACAAGATGGATTTAGCGGGGCAATATATTTTCATGGTTCAGGAAATGCTGGTACATATATGAGGCAGCCCGGGTACAATGTTATTATTAATTACAACAATCGTCCTGTTTACGTAAATCAGGATGACAGGGATTTACGCAAAGGTCTTTGGTATTCATACAGTGGTGGTCTCGTTCAACCAGGCGGTTTATTACTAAAAAAGTATAATGACAAGACGGGAACTAATCCGAGAAATTCTTTCCCCTTGTATCGTTATGCCGACTGTCTGTTGTTGTATGCCGAAGCAAGTTGCCGAATCTCAACGGGGCCTACCCCAGCTGGACTTGAAGCACTCAATATGGTACACCGAAGAGCATACGGACATCCGTCTACGCAGCCTTCACCTGTTGATTTTAAGATAAACGATTATAATAAGGAATCTTTCATCGAATTATGCATCAAAGAGAGAGGATATGAAACCGTAGGTGAATCCAAACGTTGGTTTGATCTAAAACGATTGGGAAAAGCAGAGGCAGGGAGATATGTTAGGGAAAACCGTGGTATGGAGATAGCTGAGAAACATTGGTTGTGGCCCATACCGGTTTCCGAAACCAATTTTAACAAGGCCATTACAGTTCAAAACCCTGGATATTAGCCTAAGTCGGAGCTGTGCAATTGATATAGTGGATGAAACATTTTCTGTGTATTAAAATCCAACCCGCCTTTTGACGGACAGGTTGATTACGAAAACCTGTCCGTCATTTATCATGATATCTTTTTGTCAATTAAATAGAATGATATGACGAAGAGAAGAGATTTTAAAATACTGAATAAATTATGATTATGATAACACATTGGGCTAATTTTACAATCGGTGTATCAATTATTACACTGTTAGTATTAATATTTTGGTTCAATCATAAGTACGTTGAGAAACCAGAAATACAAAATTCTGATTCTACTGGGAATACGGAGGGGGTGAAGCTATGGACATCCCTTGACAATTAAATATATCCAGCCGGGAATTTCCCGGTTTTCGGCTGGACATCTATTTTATGGTATGATTATTTTTATTTAAAAAATCATGATAAAACGAGCAAGTTCAATTACACGACGTGGATTTCTCAAAACTTCCGGCGTTTTTGCCGGTACCGCGTTGATTGGCCCCTTTTCGTATGGTAGGCAAGCGTATGCTGACAACACGAAACAATGGAAAGTTGCCATCGTCAAAGACAAGTCGAAGCAGATGTCGGGTCTGCACGGAATGCATGTTGTTTTTCGTGGCATTCCTAATGTCAAGGTTGTTGGTCTCGTCGATGGCAGCACAAGCAATATCGAAGCAAAATTGGCGCAAACACAGGCAGCACGGCATTACTTAAGCTGCGAAACGTTGTTGAAAAACGAAAAACCCGACATAGTTGTATTGACGTCACGTTTGCCAGGCGACCATTTGGAGCAGATTCGTCTTTTTGCTGAAAATGGTTGCCATATTTACTGCGAAAAACCGTTGACCGCCTTTTTGCACGAAGCAGATGAAATCGTACAGATTGCGAAAAAAAACAAAATAAAAATCGCTATGGCTCATCCCTGTCGCAACGGGCTTGGTTTCGTTACGATGAAACGTCTCATTGAGTCTGGCAAGATCGGTATACCGCTTACTGTTCATGGTTGGGGTAAAAGCGATCATCGTGGCGGCGGCGAAGACATGATGACGCTTGGAACGCACATCTTCGATCTGATGATCTATCTTTTCGGTCAACCAGAATGTGTATCCGCAGATGTACGGGTCAACGGAAAGCCTTTTACTGGTTCGGAATTGACTACAACGACTGAACCCATCGGGCCGGCGGCGGGCGACGAATTGTTCGCTACATTCCGGTTTCCCGGCGGTGTGCGGGGTATTTTTGAAAGTCGCAGGAATCTGTATAAAAATGATAATAGAATGGGAATATGTGTTACCGGAAGCAAGGGCATGTTGTCACATCGGTTTTCCGACGCTCATCGGGAGCCACAACCACTCCGTTTTAGTAATGCTCCTTGTGCACCGGCAAATGAATCCGTAGCTGAAACGATAGAATTGCAGGAAGATCGGGTAATCCCGAGTGCCCGACCGTTGGATTATTCCTTGTTAGGCACACAAGATGTTCCCCTCGGACCGATCTTTATCGAAGCTGGTCGCTTCGCGGTTTGGGACCTGATGCAAGCGATTCAGGAGGATCGTCAACCGATAACGAATATTTACGATGCACGAGCGGCATTGGAAATGATCTATGGTGTTTACGCGTCTCATCTCACGAAGAGTCCGATCAACTTTCCACTGACAGATCGGAGGCATCCCTTAGAAATATTCAAAACTCAATAAATTAACAAAAAAGGAATTGAATATGAAAAACAAAATGACACGTCGTGAGTATCTCTCTTTGACAGCCCTTGCAACCGTAGGCGCGACCCTAGGCGGCTGTCACTTCAATTCCTTACAACAAAAAAAGCAGTCCATCCGAAAACGGGTTTTGGGACGGACGGGCGTGGAGGTGCCCATTATCGGTTTCGGTACCTACCCCTTTTGTAACAAATATAAAAACCGTGATGACGAAGCAGTGCAATTGCTCCGGCACGGGTTCGATCTCGGTATCACCTATTTCGACACAGCCACCTCCTACGGCGGGGGCTGGGCGCAGAGCATGGTCGGGCGCGCGCTCAAAAATCGCCGTAGGGAAGCTTTCGTTGCCACGAAAATCTACGGACGCTATACCTACGATGAAATCATGCGGAACCTGGAGGGGACGCTGGAACGCCTCCAGACAGATTACGTTGACCTGCTTTATGTCCACAACCTGCAGACCGTCGAGGAAGCCGACGCCTTCGGCAAAAAAGGCGGTATCATCGAAACTTACTACAAGCTTCGAGAGCAAAAGGTGGCGCGTTTCATTGGTGTCTCGGCGCACGCCGACCCGATCCCGGTAACGCTGTTCATTGAGCGCCACGACCTCGACTGCGTGCTTCTCGCACTCAATGCCGCGATGCAAGGGGTGGTGTACGACAACAGCATCGGCAGCTTCAAAAACGACCTGACAAGCCGCCATAGTTTTGAGACAATCACGTTGCCGGCGGCATTGAAGAAGAACATGGGTATCCTCGCAATGAAAGTGTCCGCACAGGGTCAGTTGATCGGAAGCGCCCCGGAAAAGTCCGACATTCACACCCTCCTGCGTTATGCGTGGAGTCTGCCCATAACTTCCTCAATGATCGGCATGACCAGCATTTCGGAAATTGAGCAGAACGTCGTATGGGCGTCCGCTTTCAAACAAATGCCAACGAACGAAATGCGCAAACTTTCCGACCGCCTTTCTTCTGCAAATAAGGCAACGGTCGACAGCTATTTTGCCAATCACAGTGACATCTGCTAAAAAAAATAAAATAAAAAAAAGAATTGAATATGAAAAACAAAATGACACGTCGTGAGTATCTCTCTTTGACAGCTACGGCAGCCGCAGCTATAACCCTCGATAGCACTTTTGGGTATAGTAGTGCCAATAATAAGCCGCTTATCCCAAAACGAATTTTGGGACGGACGGGTGCGGAGGTACCCATTATTGGCTTTGGTTCCGGCAGCAAATTCCAAAAAGCCTACGAAGGCCGGGAAGACGAGGCGGTCCAACTGCTCCACCGTACGGTTGACCTCGGCATCACATGGTTAGAAACCGCGCACATCTATGGCATAGACGGCTGGTCTGAAAAGATAATAGGGCGCGTGCTCAAAACACGGCGAAAGGAAGTCTTCATCACCACAAAAATTCACGACCGTACATACGACGAAATTATGCGTCAAGTCGAGATCTCGCTGAAGCGCCTTCAAACAGACTACATTGACCTGCTTCATGTCCATTGGCTCAAGGCCGACGAAGTTGATCTTCTCGGACAAAAGGGTTACAGCGTCGAAACCTTCTACAAGCTGCGCGAGCAGAAGGTAGTACGCTTCATTGGTGTTTCGTCGCACGATCAGCCGGTACAGATGAAGCGCTTCATCGAACGCTATGATTTTGACTGCGTGCAACTCGTGCTAAACGCTGCAATGCAGGGTGTTGCCCAACCAGGAACCTGGCGGCTCGCTCCTGAAGTATCCTCCCCCAGTTTCGAGGCCATTACGTTGCCGGCTGCGCAAAAAAAGAACATGGGCATCATCGCGATGAAGACGCTCGCCTATGGGCATCTTCTGGGGGCCCCCCCTGAAAAGGCTGACGCGCAAACACTCATGCGCTACGCGTGGAGCCTCCCCATTGCTTCCTCTATGGTCGGCATGACCAGCCTTGAGGAGGTGGAGCAAAACGCCAGGTTGGCATCTACATTCCGGGAGATGCCGCAGGACGAAATGCGCGAACTTTCCAACCGCCTCTCTTCTGCAAATAAGGTTGCGCTCAACAGCTTTTTTGCTACACATAGTGATCTCTGCTAAAAAAACTAAAATCACCAGATGAAAGAAATATTCTTTGAAAAATTCGAGTAAAGTTTTAGGGTTTTATTGACACTGAAAAATTTCTTGCCGAAAAAATTTTGACAGGCATGCAATTAAAAAACAAATATTAAAAATGAAAACATCGGATAAAGTATCAGCTACCATATCCAAAATAATTTCAATGTCTGTTAGGGATCAGAATCTTGTTAAGCTTTTTTTTACACTAACCAGGGTGTTTATTGGATGGCATTTTTTATATGAAGGCTTAAGCAAAGTATTTTCGCACTGGTCGTCCTCAGGCTATCTGATGGGTTCGCAATGGCTGTTTTCCGGATTTTTTCATTGGATAGCAGAAACCCCTGAAGTGCTCCGCGTGGTCGATATTTTAAATATTGCAGGGCTGATCCTGTTAGGGGTTGGCCTGTTCGTTGGGTTGTTTACCAGGGTATCTGCTTTTACCGGGGCATTACTGATCCTTTTTTATTACATCGCGAACCCGCCATTTATAGGATACATGGGCGAAGCAACAGGGGAAGGTCATTATCTGATTGTGAACAAACAACTCATAGAAATGGCTGTATTGCTTGTAATTGTTTTCCTGCCGCAGGATTTTTTGTGGAGTATAGACCGATGGATAGCAAGAATAAGGCAAAGGAGGGAGGACGAAAAAGAAGTGAACCAGTTAGAAGAAGGCCCCTCGGGGAGGAGGGAGATAATTAAGGACCTGGTAGCACTTCCTGTCCTTGGGGGATTTTCATGGATATTAATGAAGAAGAGGAAATGGGAAAGTTATGAAGAACTTAGTTTAGTCAGTGAAAACAGTAGGGTCAATGCTATTTCAGGTGCCACAACACAGGTTGAATTTGCAAAACTGAGCGAGTTAAACCGGAAAGTCCCAACAGGGAAGATCAAAGACTATGAAATAAGCCGGTTGATTTACGGTGGTGCCATATTATGCGGATACTGCCATTCACGGGACCTTATCTACGTTTCTCCGCTTACCCAGGCATACTTTAATGATGAAAAAGTAATAGAGACGTTGAAATTGTGTGAGGCAGTGGGTATTAACACAATGTTTTTAAGAGTGGACAACAATACCTTAAAAATGATGAAAAAATACAGGAAAAGGGGAGGTAATATTCAGTGGGTTGCCCAATGTAAAATAACGGAAGAGAATATAAATGCAGATATTGACGCGGCCATAGCAAACGGGGCGATCGGGATCCAGCTGCAGGGTTCCAGTTGCGACCATGCAGTAAGGGCTAATAAGATTAACATCATATCGAGGGCAATTGAGTATGTACAAAAGCAGGATCAAATCATTTGCGGCGTGTCGTCCCACAATCTGGAGGTTGTTGTTGCATGTGAAAAACGCGGGTTAAACCCTGATTTTTATATGAAAACGTTTAACAGTAACAGTTACTGGACAGCCGGGCCAAGAATAATCAATGACCCCAGTTGGAAACCTGACCCTGCCGGTAACATTATTGTGCCGGAATACGATGGTATTTACGAAGATCCACGCGATAACATGTGGTGCAACACCCCGGAACAGACAAAGGAATTCATGAAGAATGTCGAAAAACCGTGGGTCGCCTTTAAAACTTTAGGAGCAGGTGCAATCCATCCTAAGGAAGGGTTCAAATATGCTTTTAATAACGGGGCTGATTTTGCTTGTGTGGGTATGTTCGATTTTCAGTTAGTCGAAAATGCAAATATAGTTTGTGAAACGTTATCTAATATTTCAGAGAGGAAAAGGCCATGGCGGGGTTGATCAGTAGTATATCCGGATTTAGTACATGAAAAAAATATAAATAGCTGATAATTAACGCTGACGGATATATAAAATGGGAGAAATAGTATGCGTGCAATTCTGATAAGAGAGGACAATTTGCTGGTTTGGGGCGAGGTTCCGGATCCGGTTCGCAAAAATAATGAGATTGTAATAGAGGTTCATGCAGCCGCATTGAACCGCGCCGACCTGATGCAGCGGGATGGAAATTATCCGTCGCCGCCCGGATGGCCGGAATGGATGGGTCTCGAAGTGGCCGGAGTAGTCATTGAAGCCCCTGAGCAAGGAAGATGGCAAATAGGTGATAAAGTCTGCGCATTGCTTGGGGGCGGTGGTTATGCAGAAAAAGTAGCGGTTCCTGCCAATATGGTATTGCCAGTACCTAAAGGACTTTCTATGGCAGAAGCAGCTGCAATACCGGAAGTATTTGCCACGTCCTACCTAAATTTATGCATTGAAGGAAGAATGAAATCCGGTGATACTGTATTTATCCAGGCCGGAGTAAGCGGGCTGGGTATGGCAGCAATTCAGATGGCAAAGGAATTTGGAGCAAAAGTCATCACAACTGTTAGTTCTGAAAGAAAGGTAAAATTCGTTAAAAAACTTGGAGCTGATATCATTATTAACCGCAAACAGGAAAGTATTTCAGGAATTTTGGCACAACATCCGGTGAATGTGGCAATAGACTGTGTTGCAGGCCCTGATCTTGGACTTTGTCTTAAAACAATGGCAAGTGGAGGACGCTGGATTGTGGTAGCTACTTTAGGGGGTTCAATGAGCGAACTGAATATGTTTGATTTTTTTAAACGCGGCGTGAAGCTTATTGGCAGCACGCTACGCAGTCAGACTACAGAGATGAAAGCCGAAATTCTTGCCAGACTTGAAAAGGAACTTTGGCCCGCATTTTCTTCTGGCAAAATCAAAGTATTGATTCACAAAATACTACCGATTACCCTAGCGGAGGATGCTCATCGTATTCTGCGAAACAATGAAAATATAGGCAAAGTTGTGTTGAATGTCTTACCCTAAAATAGCTTATCACAAAAACGCAATGACTGTGAAAAAGCGCCATGTTTCGTAATTGATTTCAATATCCCGGAAGGAGAATACACAGCAGCCAATTGTGGCACTGCAAACGGGAATATGAAAGGTGGTGTACCAGATACAAATCCTGTTTCCAGTTTTAGATCGTTGTTATCGCTTAAATATTCTTTTGAATAATATATGCCTGATCATAATGCTGCTATGGAAGCAAAAGAATGCGGAATCAAAATTATTGCAGTTAAAATTTAGGATAATAAAAATGAATGAAATGAAAGATAGTATAGCTAATGAAAAGGCATTGACAATGTTGCTTGAAAAATATAACATTAAGCCACTTCAGCCTTTTCATTTATACAAGAAAAGGAGAGTTGATTCCCTTCAGCTATTACCCGGATATAATTTTGAAGATTCCAACCTCGAAAAGCATCAGATACCACTGCTGTCATGGAGATTCAATCGTAAGTTTTTGGAATTGAAGAGGATAGTGGATAACGCTATTGTTGAGGATGTTTATTTGTTCAGGTTTTGTTGTATGGGGAGTAAAGATAATTGGTCATTATCCTCACTCTTATATCGTGAGATGGATTTATTCGAGTTTATAGGGAATAGCAAAATTATTTCTGTTCAGGCAGTTATAAGTGACGATCAGGTTGGTAGTGTAATCTTACGATCGGATAATAATGTGCTTTGCAGCATTGAATTTGGTGTTCAGATACCATCTGGCACTACTTTGCTAGAAAGGCATGAGATAATAGCCAATAGGGGAGTTACAAGCGATCTGATCGTTGACGCTCAAATTCCTCAGAGTTCGATCTATACTTATACACATAAAGGTGAAAGCCGGTACACAGATGTTGACATGGAGCTGTTTGGTTTCGATGATTTGGATATCGATCATATCCGTTCAGCATTTCATGTATTAAAAAATCCGGATTTTTCAGAACAGTTGAGGCTACAACATAAGCACTTGTTTACATTAATCCAAATGGTTTTTGAATCGAACAGAAACGCGGATGTATAATTTAAAATTAGTGGAGGAATAATATGACACCCGTAAAAATTGCAATGTTGTCGCTTACTTATGGGCATACACGAAAATATTATCAGACGTTAAAGGACAATCCTAAATTGGAATGGATAGCTGTCTATGCTGAAACACAGAAGGTAAAGGATAACTTTTTGGCATGGGGCTATGATATTCCTTGTTATATGGATGAGAAGGAGATGTATGACAAACACCCGGATATTGAGGCCGTGGTAATGGCATCGGTAAATAACAAACATATCCATCAAATAAGAGAATGCGCCAAGCGGGGTATCCATATTTTAAGTATGAAAGTTCCAACTTTTGATATGGATGAATATGCCGAGATAATCGAATTGGTCGAAAAGGCCGGTATTGTTTTCCAAATTGAGTTGGAGTTGCATTATAATCCGGTAGTAGAAAGAATGAAAGATATTGTTGTCAAAAAGGAGCTAGGAAAAATTAGTGCGATTAGTGCCGCAAATATTACGCTCTCTCCGGTGTGGTCTTTCCCCTGGCAGGGTGTTCCTGAAGAAAGTTACGGAAAACGCATACAGCTTCGTCCGGGAGATCACCGTTTCAGAGGTGGGGCTCTTTGCGGCCATCCACATGTATTTGAAATGATTCGTTGGTTGTCAAACAGCGATTTTGATTATGTGTATGCTGAAGTTGGATCAAATATCAGACCAGACATTATAGTTGAAGAAACGGTACTTATAATCGGCAAAATGAAAAGCGGAGTTAGCTTTTTGTTTGATACTTCATGGTCACGAGTTGAAGAGCGTTTGGAGCTTCCTACCCCCGGGTGGAAAATCTATCCCAAACGCATGGAAGTAAACTTTACTATTAGTAGTGAGAAAGGTGTTGTGTTGGTTGAATGTTTTGGAACGAATGTCTATCACAATGGTATACCGAATGATCGCTATACCGTTCAATATACCCATTTTGATGAGTGGATTGGATTGATGGATGAGTTTGTGGATTGTATCAGAAATAAAAAAACTCCAAAAATTAATCTCGCATGGCATCGCAAAACAATTGAAACCATTAATGCATGTTACGAAAGTATTGAATCTGGTGAAATAATATATTTATAATCTAAAATTCAGAAATCATGAAACGCAGAAATTTTATTGCCCTTGTCGGAACATCGATCGCAGCGGCTCCCCTGTGGGCCAACGGAATAAACAGTAAAATGCCTTTAACAAAAGTTATTGACAGTGCATTTCCTGAACTCCCGTTTGCCTACTATGCTCTTGAACCAACCATTGATGCCAAGACCATGGAGATTCATTACAGCAAACACCACAAGGCATACTACACTAATTTTCTGGCGGCTTTAAAAGATACTCCAGCAGCCGAAATGGATCTGAAAACCCTTTTTGCCGGAATAAGTAAGCAAAGTGCTGCCATCCGGAACAATGGCGGAGGATATTACAACCACTTACTTTTCTGGGAAAATTTATCACCGGTAAAATCTGATCCTTCTGAAGTTTTACAGGCTGCCATCAACAAATGCTTTGGCTCAATGGATAAGTTCAAGGAAGAATTTGGTAATGCCGCGAAAAAACAATTCGGCAGCGGCTGGGCCTGGTTGGTCGCCGGAAACGACGGACAGGTATTTGTAGGTTCAACCCCAAATCAGGATAATCCATTGATGGATGTGGTTGAAAAGAAAGGAACACCACTGCTTTGCATCGACGTGTGGGAACATGCCTATTACCTGAATTATCAGAATCGAAGAGCCGAATATGTAGATAAATTCTGGAACGTGGTGAACTGGGATACCGTCAACAAAAGATATGAGAACAGGTAATTTTGATTACTCTGTTTTTAGTGAGCAGGTGCCTTCATGTCACTAATGGAAGATTCAATCCAGCCCTGACCATCATGGCGTTAGGTTATTGGGTCGGGGGACATATTGCTTCGGAATGGCAAAAAGGAAACAGATTTAAGTAAAAAAGTAACACATGAAGAATAAAAAAATACTTTCCGGAATAGTTCTGGTACTTGCCATTTCCCTGATCGTGGTAACCATCTCCTTTGGTTCGTTTTACACTTATTGGAATTCGGCATCGCCGGATAAAACATGTGCTTCATGTCATGAGATTCAGGGAGCAGTCCATGAGTTGTCTTAATCGGGCCACAGGGAACCTGCACTATAAAGGTGAAGGTTATCAAATGATGGCGAACCTGATTAGTAACGAAATCTTAAAGCTGATTAAATAATTGGGAAAGCCTTTTCATCTGGCAAAAAGCGATTATTGATTAAAAACCATATAATCAAATTCTAAAAAAAAATGAAAATCAAAGTCAGTTTATTATTCATCCTTGGGTTTATGTTATTCAATGCCTATTCGCAGAAAGACGATAACCATTCCGCAAATAAAGTAAAGATGGAAAGGGCCGGTAAGATACTTCCCCCATCGCCTGTTCTTCCGGTTCCCACTGAGCGGCAGTTGGCGTGGCAGGATATGGAACAGTATGCCTTTGTCCATTTTACCACCAACACCTTTACCGACAAAGAATGGGGATATGGAGATGAAAACCCCGAAGTCTTTAACCCGGCCGGGATGAATACGGATCAATGGGCAAAGTGTTTTAAGGAGGCAGGTTTTAAGGGTGTTATGCTGACCTGCAAGCACCACGATGGCTTTTGCCTGTGGCCCAGTGCCTATACCGACCATTCGGTAAAAAACAGCAAATGGAAAAATGGCAAGGGTGATGTGGTGAAAGAAGTAAGTGGATCCTGCAAAAAGTATGGCTTAAAATTCGGTATTTACCTCTCTCCCTGGGACCGTAACCGTGCAGATTACGGTAGTCCATCGTATGTGGAGTACTATCGGAAGCAGCTGAAGGAGCTGTTCTCCAATTATGGGCCGGTATTCGAGATGTGGTTCGACCTGGCTAATGGCGGAGACGGATACTATGGCGGTGCAAAGGAGAAACGTAGCATTAAAATTCCGGAATACTACGATTGGGTTACAACCATGAACATGGTAAAAGAAATAGAACCCAATATTGTATTCTTCAGCGATTTCGGGCCAGACATAAGGTGGTGCGGCAACGAGAAGGGTTATGTCGGTGACCCGAACTGGTGTATGATCAACAATGATTCTATTTATAATGGAACCATTGGAAAAACAAAAAACGACTATTTGAACCATGGATATCCGCGGGGAAGGCAATGGATACCCGCGGAAGTGGATGTTTCAATCCGCCCCGGATGGTTCTACCATGCTTCGGAAGACAGCCTTGTAAAAACGCCCGCCCAACTTTTCGGGATCTACCTGAACTCGGTAGGCCGTGGAGCCAACCTGATCCTCAACATCCCTCCCGACCGTCGTGGCCTTGTGAATGAAAACGATGTAAAATCGCTTAAGGGATGGAAGAAACTGATCGATGAGGCATTTGCAAACAACCTTGCACTTGGCAGTAAAGTTAAGGCCGACTCCTACCGGGGCAAGTCCAACCAATTTGCCGCATCGAACTTGGTCGACGGCAACAAAGAAACCTATTGGGCAACCGATGACAACTTGTTGCAGGGAAGTATTGTATTTGACCTGAATCAGCCACGCACAGTCAAATATGTCGTGTTGCAGGAATATATCAGGCTTGGGCAACGGGTAGGTAAATTTACAATTGAAGCATGGAAAGACAATGCGTGGAATGAAATAGCCGTTGGCACCACCATTGGCCACAAACGGATAGTCAGGCTGTACCAACCGGTTGAAACGCAAAGGTTACGGATCAACATAAAAAATTCAAGGGCATGTCCGGTAATTTCAAACGTTGAAATTTATTGATAATGTTTCATACAACTCGAAGGAACACAAAATAAAAATAACCAAAATTAATCAAGATATGAGAGACACATTATCCAGGCGACATTTTATCCAGATGGCAGCAATTGGGTCAGGCAGTTTGTTATTGCTTCCCGGGTGTACCAATCTGTCTTCAAAATCCTCATGGCGATTCTTCACTGAAAAGGAGGCGTTGCTGGTCGGATTCATAGTTGAGCAGATTATACCTACCGATGAATGGCCGGGAGCCAGGGACGCCGGTGTGGTTAATTACATCGACAAACAATTAGTTGGGCCTTTGTCCCGATTTCAGGAAAAATACAGAAAAGGCATTTTTGCGATGGTTACATCCTGTGAAGAACTTTATAAGAAGCAGTTTGGGGAACTTTCGTGGGACGAACAAACCGACTTTTTAAAAAAGATGGAATCGGGGAAGTTAGCAGAGTTGCTAAAGGACAACCTCGCGGGGCAAGGAATGCAAAAAACTGACCATTGGGCAGATGGCCTTGACCGGACGCTTTTCGACCTGATACGTAGCCATACCATGCAGGGATTCTACGGGAGCCCGCGTCATGGTGGAAACAAAAATTATGTGAGCTACCGGATGATCGGACTTGACTATCCTTTCACTATTGGACAAAACAGATATAAAGGTTAACATATGAAGAATAAACATGTCAATGCGATAATAGTAGGCGCAGGCGCAGGTGGCGGTGTTGTTGCCAAAGAACTGAGTACTGCAGGGATGTCGGTTGTTTTATTCGAGCGTGGCGGATGGGTAACACTTGATGACCACGATCATGACGAACTTATTTCTCAACGCACAAATCCTTTGGGTTTTGCATATGGACCCGATGACAAACATCATTGTCGGGTATATCTTTCGGATAACGGGGGAAGCAGGATTGTACTGCCCAGTGAGGGAGGTGGGCACAATGCAGCCTGTGTAGGTTCAGGAACTGTAAGTTATGGAGCCATGGGTTGGCGATTTATGCCTGAAGATTTCCGGATGAAAACCACTTATGGTCATGTTGAAGACTCTACCCTGGAAGACTGGCCCATTTCATACGATGATTTGGAACCCTGTTACGAAAAAGCCGAATGGGAAATTGGAGTAGCCGGCGATGACAGCCAAAGCCCGTTTGCGCCGCCAAGAAAGAAACCTCAGCCAATGCCCCCTTTTCCCCACAATAAAGAAGCACGGATGCTCGAAGCTGCTGCCAGGCGATTAGGTTGGCACCCCTACCCGGTACCTCTTCTTCGGAATTCAGTCCCCTATGGTGGACGGCCAAAATGTTACCGCATGAGGACATGTTGTGGATTTGCATGTCCGGTAAATGCCAAATGTGGCACCCACAATACCGTTATTCCTGTTGCGTTGGCCAGTGGTAACTGCGAACTGCGGACCCATTGTCAGGTCAGTGAAATCCTGGTTAATGATTCAGGAAAAATTACCGGCATAAGCTACTTTGATGAAAATAACAAACAACATATTCAAACGGCTGATGTTGTTGTTTTGTCTGCTGCAGCAGTGGAAACGGCTCGCCTCCTGTTAAATTCAAAGTCCCGATTCTTCCCCAAAGGGATAGGCAATAAAAACGATTGGGTGGGAAGAAACGTGCAGGATCATGCCTATTGTGGAGCCTATGGCATATTCGACGAAGATGTTTTTGACGATTGTGGCCCGGGAACATCACTGGCTATTGGCGATTTTTCCCATCATAACCCGGGCATTATCGGGGGAGGAGTTTTGTGCAACGAGTTTTTCAGGCTGCCATATCTGTTTACGGGAGTCCGGCCACCAGGATCGGCCCGCTGGGGATTGGAACACAAAAAATTCCAACAGAAAAACTTTAAACGTGTAGGCGAAGTGATCGGTCCCTACCAGGAAATACCGAGTTTTCATGCTCGGGTCGATGTAGATCCCGATGTTAAAGATTTCTGGGGCATCCCTGTGGCAAGGTTTTCTGGGCATGCCCATCCAAAAGATTCCGAAGGGACAGCTTTTATGGCTGGTAAGGCAGAGGCCTTGCTTAAAGAAGCCGGGGCAATTGAAACCTGGCAAACAGGCGTGGTCAAAGGCCAGCGGGGACCAAGCGGGGGCCAGCACCAGGCCGGTACCTGTCGGATGGGGAACGATCCCAAAACCTCGGTTTGTGATAAATTTGGACGGGTTCATGATGTTCCAAATTTATTTGTAGCCGATGGAAGCCTTCATGTCACTAATGGAGGATTCAATCCAGCCCTGACCATCATGGCGTTAGGTTATTGGGTCGGGGGACATATTGCTTCGGAATGGCAAAAAGGAAACAGATTTAAGTAAAAAAGTAACACATGAAGAATAAAAAAATACTTTCCGGAATAGTTCTGGTACTTGCCATTTCCCTGATCGTGGTAACCATCTCCTTTGGTTCGTTTTACACTTATTGGAATTCGGCATCGCCGGATAAAACATGTGCTTCATGTCATGAGATTCAGGGAGCAGTCCATGAGTTGTCTCAATCGGGCCACAGGGAATTGCATTGCAAGGAATGTCATGGAACAGCTTTAAGTAACGGACTTCATAGCCTGAAGGAAAAAACGATGATGGTGGTTAACCATGTTCGTGAAGAGCGGGTTGAAGACATTCGGATGAACGAGACGCAGCTACTGGACGTGATGGACAATTGCAAACGTTGTCATGCCTCTGAATATGCCAACTGGAAATCAGGGGGGCATTCGGCAACGTACGGGAGCATTTTCCTGAACGAAACCCATAACAAGACAGAACAACTTAACTTCGATTGTTTGCGCTGTCACGGGATGTATTATAAAGGTACGACCACTGATCTTGTAGGACCCATAAATACCAAAGGTCCCTGGAAATTGAATGATCCGGAGAAAACCGGACAACCTGCAATTCCATGTATGGCCTGTCACCAGGTACATGCAGAAGGCAAAATTGCAAAGAACCCGGATTACTCGAAGCCTGCTTCTATATTTTATTCCCGTGACAGTTTAACCTCTAAACTGAGTTTCTATGACCGTCACGAAAAAGTCCACGTGGCATCCGCTATGTTACCCAAATTGAAACTGTTCGAAGGGGAAAGGCTTGTTACAGTGTCTGACGATCACCTGATGCGAAATTGCACACAGTGTCATGCCCCCAATGGGTGGCACGAAGCCGGGAGCAGCGACGACCGCACTCCCCGCGGGGTACACGAAGGGCTTTCCTGTCTGGCCTGCCACTCGCCGCATTCGAATGATGCTCGTAGCTCATGCAAAACCTGCCATCCGGCTATTTCGAACTGCAAGTTGGATGTTGCCAGAATGAACACTACGTACGCTAACCCTCAAAGTCAGAACAATATCCATACAGTAAGTTGTAAAAGCTGTCATCCTGACTTGAAAACGGGAATCGCGTTGAATACAAATACAAGAAAAATGAACAAATGAATAACCAAAATAAACTTAAAACAGGACTGAACCTGGGGCTGATGATGTTCATGCAGTACCTACTTTTTGCTGTATGGTGGGTACCCCTGGCAGCTTATCTGGCAAACCTGAATATGAGCGGAATGCAGAAGTCCCTTATATTGAGTTCAATGGCAATCGGATCGATGGCTTCCCCAGTTATTGGAATGATTGCAGACCGATATTTTGCAAGTGAAAAGGTACTTGCGGTTTCCAATTTATTTACAGGTATCCTTTTGTTTATTGCTGCCAGTATATCCAGTCCCAACTTGTTATTGGTGGTGGTTATCATTGTTATGCTATTTTATATGCCTACATGGAGCCTTACGAGTTCAATTTCCATGGCACACACATCAGCAGAACAGTTTCCAAGAATAAGGGTCTTTGGTTCCATCGGTTGGGTTGCCTCAGGACTGTTCAGCTTTATTGCGATGCATATTTTTAAACTAAAGATATTTGACGGAAGCACTGCTCCATTCTATTGCGGGGCAGCAATAAGTTTATTGGCAGCTTTTTTTAATTTGTTTATACCAACTACACCCCCGGTAGCAAAAGGACAAAAAACTACAATTGTAGATGCCCTTGGGCTCCGGGCTTTTTACATGTTAAAGGATCGAAATTTCAGAATATTTATGATCCTTTCCTTTTTATCCATTATCCCTTTCTCATTGTATCATGTTTTTGGTTCTGAATTTCTGCAAAGTCAGAATTTCCAATTCATTACTATTACTATGAATCTAGGCCAGGTAGTTGAGATTTTTTTCATGTTTCTGGTAACTACGATAATAATAAGAACCGGAATAAAATGGGCTTTGGTTATTGGACTAGTCGCTATGTTGATCCGATATTTTTCATTTTATATGGGAGGAGTCCTCGATCAAAGTACGCTGTATATAATGGGCATACTGGTGCATGGGGTTATATTCGGGCTGTTCTATGTAGGAGGACAGGTATATACAGAGCGCAAAGCTCCAAAGGAGTTGAAGGCGCAGGCTCAGGGCTTTTTGGCCTTTGTAGTTTGGGGAGTTGGTCTATTCCTTGGGATACTTATTAATGGTTGTTTAATGGATTATTATAGTCTTGATGTGGATGGGAAAATAGTTTATCAGTGGGAATCAATCTTTACGTTTACAAGCATTTTTTCCTTTGCCATACTCATCCTTTTTATATTGTTATTAAAGAAAAACTAGATTAGAATATTTATGGAAATTATGAATCGTAAATTACGTATGGGAATGGTCGGGGGCAGAAGTGATGCCTTCATCGGAGCCATTCATCGCTTGGACTTGTACCAGCTCCTCCGGATATGTTATCCGGGGTAACGGGCTGGGGATTTGTAATTTGCCCCTAGTTCATCCGGATATACTTATAAGTTTGCAGAAGCTAGTGCCGATTTGCAATCGTCATCTTTTAACCAGGGATTTATAATCTTCTAAAAAAATCAGTAACCCAACACAAGTTAGGTAGTATAGTTAGATCGCCCCTTTGCCCGGATTCCCGGGAGAGGGGGTTTTTGCTGTGGATTATTTTTAGCAAAAACGGCAAACTACTTATTCTCCCGATGACATTTTTTCTTGGAGCATCAGTTAAAAGATCATCAGCAGCAATAAGATTCCAAAAGCTGCAATCATTCCATAGGTGATCCATCTGATTTGCTTTCTCATGGGCTCGTTGCCTTGTTCAACGGCCTTGATAATCTTATTCAATGATTCCGGTTCCATCCGAATTCCATGCTCGTCAATCTCTTTCAGTTTATGGGCAATGGACATGGATAGCTTGGTCAGGTAAGCGTATTGATCAGTCGATAACTGAAAGTCTTTGATAATCCTTCCGATAAACTGATCCCGTTTATCCATCCGTTCGATCAGCATGCCAATATCGTTGTATCGGCTCAGTATCTTTTGAGTACTTTCCATGATTAGCTCATGCGAAGTGGAGAACTTTGACAGTTCGCTCACGATAATTTCTGCCATCATCGCATCTTTGACCGACTGGGTCCTTGGGTTAGAATTTCCTGCCATATCTTTTGTTCATTTTTTGTTTGCGTCTTCGTTCTTCTTCTGTCTCTCTTGGTTGATTGCCCCGCCCGGATAAACCTGCTGCAACCACAGCGCCTAATTCCGACAGAAGCTCTCCTTTGAACGATTTGCCCGGTGCGTATTTTTTATTGTTTTCTTGCTTGAGTATTTGATCTGCTTTCTCTCTGGCCTGTTGTCTGTTTTCAGAAAATGTTTTCAATAGAGTGCCATAGCCGAACTCCTTGCCGATTTGCGATCCTTTAAAGGTCTGTTCATAACCAATAAACCGCAATCCATAGGTGTTGCCTTTTCGATTCACTGCTTCTTCAATTTTGACATCATGCTTTTCCATTGCGAGTTTAAACTCATCCAGTGATTGAGGTTGATTGGCTAAAACCTCGTTTGCTGAGTGTGCAATCCTCGTCCTTGCCAGTATTCGTTCAAAACTGGTTACTTCCGGCTTGTATTTACTTTGCCGTTTGACCTGGTTGGCGATGGTAAGCCCCATATCCCGGCTGATGCCTTCCGCTATCTTTCCAGCCCTTTTGCTGATAAAGCTGGTGTCATAAACGCCATGGTCTATCCCGATCCGGTTGACAATCATGTGAAGGTGTAAATGTTCCGTATCCCGGTGGGTACAGGCTATCCACTGGTGGTTTTTAAAACCGAAACGTTCACTAAACTCAGAACATATCCGCTCAAGATCCTTTTGCACAAGTCTCTTCTCGTCTGCCGGGGCAATGCCTATCTCGATCCGGATAAACTTATTCTTACACCGGGTATTCCACTCCTGGGCCTGTAGGAACTCTTTGTAAATAGATCCCGGAGTTTCGTTTTGGATCAGGTTCGACATAACCAGGGATCCATGTTTGGACTCCCGAAGGGCGTATTCTATTGCTCGACTTCCATGTGCAATGGCTTTGGCTTTTGCTATCATAGCATGTATAATTTTTTGAGAGATGCTTTAGTTTAATTTCATTATTTTCATTCCGACAGTTTTCAATTTGCAGAATAAGTTTTTCAGAGAATTCGCTGCTGTAAACCGGTTAGCTTTTCAACCAGTTGCCTGATTTCTTCTACAAGGCCAGGATCTTTTTTGCGGATCAGGCTGGATATCCGGTTAAAATTGGTACAGTATGTTTTCAGCAGGTGGAAGTAATCAATCTCTTCCTGGGTCAATACCGGTATGGCTTTTACCTCTCCATGAATGGCCTGCCTGCGGCAATATTCTGATAGCTTAAGTCCGCATTTTCCGGCCAGTTGCTGGATGATTTTCTTTTCACCGGTAGAACACCTGATTATTATGACCTTGGTCTTATTCATGTTTCTGTTTTCCTTTCCTGTAAAAAAATCGTTCAATTAGCGCAAGCGGGGCAAGACAGTTTGTATATACAAACTGACATCTTGCATTGCCTCTTTGAAAGACATTTCCATATTCCATACTTCATCTCTCCATCAAAAATCTGCGCAAAAAAAATTGCTTTTTATAATAGTATCTTGCTATCCACACCTTTTCATTATCAGCGTTTTAAAATAAGCTAACGTCCTGAATTACAAAAGAATAAAAATGAATCAAATCAATACAAATTGAATTATTTAAGGCAA
This sequence comes from uncultured Anaerolinea sp., assembly GCA_964462245.1. Taxonomy (GTDB): domain Bacteria; phylum Chloroflexota; class Anaerolineae; order Anaerolineales; family Villigracilaceae; genus UBA5195. The sequence continues at coordinate 2,193 of CAYWXS010000094.1, read as the reverse complement.
TTGGAGGTCATATTTCCGAAGAAAAAGAAAAAACGGTCAAAAAAAGAAAAAGAAGGCAAGTCGAAAAGCCGGGACGGTCGAAAATGCCAGACTGTTCCGCCAATCAGATAACAATGTGATTTAACTTAAATGAAAAACTGAAGGCGGAACACTTGCCTTGGTCTTGTATTTTCAGAGAAACGGACCGGCTAAATTTGCCTTGCTTTTTGGATTTTGACGAAATTACAACTTATAAAAAACTATTGTGTGTGTAGGCAGAAAGGCAAGTGTGGTTCCTGTACCGGAATGGTGCGATTGGCTGGTATGAAATGGAGTTTGTTTCCGGCTTCGCTTTGGGGATTTCAGGTTTGGGAAAGCCGGGGCAAGCGAAATGGAATCAGGTTGGAAATCGCAAAATGGAGGAAAGGGACTACTCTTGTCGTGGGTAACCGAGGCTGGTGGCAGACAATGAACAGAATGAAACGTAAGGAGGCGGAACGAAGTGCAGCCCTGAAGTGAAATGGCGTGAAGCGGAAGCCATCGGCCGCAGGAGTTGGGAGGAGAACCGACTTTAATCTTGATTATCTATGGTTTTGTATTAGGAACTTGTAACGAGAATATGGTACATACTATCAAAAGTCATTTGAATATTTGTTGTTAGATTCCAAAAGACGTTTGATAAAATGTATATTTGTACACAAATGTCGTTCGAATAAATGTACTAAAGCCATTTTGTTATGGAAAGAATTGCAATGAAGGAGCTGGTATCCTGGAAAAATAAGCCCAGCCGAAAGCCCTTGATTATACGTGGAGCCCGACAGGTTGGAAAAACCTGGCTGATGAAAGAGTTCGGCAAAAATGAATATAGCCAGACGGCCTATGTAAATTTTGAGAGTTCGAAACTCCTGAAAACGCTGTTTGTCGATAATTTCGATATTAACCGGATTATAACTGCATTACAAATTGAAACCGGAATTCAGATTAATCCGGAAAATACACTAATTGTTTTTGATGAAATACAGGAAGCAGAAGGTGCGATAACTTCATTGAAATACTTTTGCGAGAATGCTCCGCAATATCATATTATTGCCGCAGGCTCCCTTCTTGGGGTGGCCATGCACAAACATACCTCTTTCCCTGTCGGGAAAGTTGAATTCCTTGATCTTTATCCGCTCAATTATGCCGAATTTCTGATGGCACTGGATCAACAACCACTGCTAAATCTCTTAAAAAGCGGTGATTGGATATTGATTAAAAGTTTCAAAGAGAAATACATCCAAATCTTACGGCAATATTACTATATCGGGGGTATGCCGGAAGTTGTACTTTCATATCGGACACAAAACGATTTTAAGGAGGTCCGTGTCATTCAGAAACGAATACTTACAGCATACGAACATGATTTTTCGAAACATGCGCCAAGTGACATTGTTCCTCGCATCAGGATGCTTTGGAACTCAATTCCATCACAATTGGCGAAAGAGAATAAAAAATTCATTTATGGAGCAGTTAAGCCTGGTTCACGGGCAAAAGACTATGAGTTGGCATTATCCTGGCTGATCGATTGCGGTTTGGTTCATAAAGTTTGCAGGGTATCAAAGCCCGGTATGCCATTGAAAGCCTATGAGGACTATAATGCTTTTAAGCTATTTATCGCTGATGTTGGCTTGATGGGCGCTATGGGAGATATTGACGTTAGGACTTTGCTTGAAGGAAATATGATATTTGAAGAATTTAAAGGTGCCTTGACCGAACAATACGTTTTGCAACAATTAACCACGATACCTGATTTGGTGATTTATTATTGGTCGGCAGAGCGATCAATCGCTGAAATCGATTTTTTGATACAGTACTCTGGCGAAGTAATTCCTATCGAAGTTAAAGCGGAGGAAAATTTGCAGGCCAAAAGTCTGAAAGCATTTTGTCAAAAATATTCGCCCAAAACGGCGATCAGAACTTCCATGTCAGATTACAGAAAAGAGGATTGGTTGACAAACCTTCCGTTATATGCAATAGGTGAATTAACCAAATTGGACTAAATAAATCGATCATCTGATTCATTTAAATTATACTGTTTTGGTATTTTTTGTATCTTTGCTTAAGTATTGTGGATCAATTATTTGCAAATTAACGATCAGTGTATGATACGGTGAGTTCTTCTGAAATTGAATAGGTAAAATAAAGATATACAGCTGATTACAGCGTTTGGTTCGA
>CAYWXS010000093.1:0-25772 GCA_964462245.1 uncultured Anaerolinea sp. | reverse complement strand
CCTGGTCGGACTGTCTACCTCTACCGAATTGTATACTGCTTAGACAGTCAGGGGGCTTTTAGTTTCAATAATCCACAACGTTGTCGGCTTGTTTACAAGACTATCGTTTTTGCTCTAAAAATACTATCGTTTCCGATAGTGACATACAGCCTTTGATCTGCTAATCTTAAAAAGAGTATTTACTTTGACGTTGTCAAGTATTCGCGTAGTTGTTTTTATTGGTTGGATCTACAGACATTGTCCAAGTAAAAGCAAAAGAAGAAAATAAGTTCAATCATGGTTGAGGTGCTGGTGGTCGCAAATTCTTGTCTGGTTTTTTTTGGCAATTCAGTCTTTCTGGCTGGGATTAAGGTTGAGCTCCAGAAGCTGGTTGCTTTAGAGTTGACTACGGTCGAAGTTGAGAGTCCGGATGTACTTGATCTAATCCGCTCGAACAATCCCCGGACGGTGCTCTTCGATCTGACTATGCCACAGATGGGTATTGCCATCGCACTCATGCGCGCCCAACCAAACTTGCAGTTGATTGGGTTGGACCCGTCCAGCAACGAAATGCTGGTTTTTTCTGGTCTTCCCGCCCAGGCACTGCATATGTCAGATCTGATCGATGTCATTAATCGAAAAGATATTGACAAGACATAGATACTTGCGATGATAGTGGATTAGATTTTCTGTATGGTTCAATATGAAATCAGAATTGATTTCGTTGTGTAGATTGAAATATCAGCCGCTTGTTCAACCTTCAAGCTGGCTAATTGTTGGCTATTTCGTTTCTTATGCTATTTCCAGGAGGATTCCATGAAAACTATGTACAAACGTTCTTTTCCGGTTTGTCTGTTGATTCTCGCTGTAATTCTTTCCAGCCTGACTTTCAGCAACGCTTCAGGACAATCGTCAACATATCGACAGATATTTTCGCAAACCGGAGGGTCAGAGAGTTATGATGTTCACACTTATCGCGTCAGCGATGTAGTCACCAGGGAGGATCGTACTGCGGTTGGAAAGACAGGGGCAGCCATAGAGGAGATCGGCCCAGATTATGTAATTGTCCGAGCCACGACAAAGGAAGCCAGCCAGATTGCAAAGCTTGGATATCCTATCGAAGAAATTATTCAGGCTTTCGACTTCCCCGCAGCCGACGAGGCTTATCATAACTACGCAGAAATGTCAGCTGAGATTCAGCAGGTGGCAGCTGCTTATCCTGATTTGGTTAGTCCCTTCAGCATCGGCAAATCGTATGAAGGCCGTGAGCTGTGGGCGGTCAAAATCAGTGACAATGTGACAGTGGATGAGGACGAACCTGAAGTTCTTTTCCTCGGTCTGCATCATGCCCGTGAGCATCTGACTGTCGAGATGACACTTTACATTCTCAATTTACTAACCAGCCAATACGGTCTCGATACACAGGTTACCGATCTGGTTAACACGCGTGAAGTCTATATCATCTTCAACGCCAACCCGGATGGTGGTGAGTACGATATCGCCACTGGCTCGTATCGATCCTGGCGCAAGAACCGCCAGCCAAATACGGGATCGTCTTATGTTGGCACCGACCTGAACCGAAATTACGGTTACAAGTGGGGTTGCTGCGGCGGATCGAGCGGATTCCCGTCCAGTGAAACCTACCGCGGTTCAGCAGCTTTCTCCACGCCCGAAATGACACGCGTACGCGACTTCATTAACAGTCGAGTGATAGGCGGAAAGCAGCAGATCAAATCATCCATCACGTTCCATACTTATGCCGAGCTGATCTTGTGGCCCTATGGCTATACCTACACTGATGTTCCCACGGATATGACCCAGGATGATCACAGTGTCTTTGTTGCGATGGGTCAGGCGATGGCTGGTACGAACGGTTATACCGCTCAACAGGGCAGTGACCTGTATATTACTGACGGGTCTTATGAAGACTGGGCTTATGGGACACATAAGATTTTTGCTTACACGTTTGAGATGTACCCAACCACTTCCAGCCCCGGCTTTTATCCGTCCGGTTCGTTGATAACCCGAGAAACCAGCCGTAACGAACTAGCAGTGCGCTATTTGATCCAGCAAGCTGATTGCCCATATCGAACGATTGGTAAAGAGGGTCAATACTGCAGCACTACACCTCCAGCAGCGCCAACCAGCCTGCTAGCCACTGCTGTTTCCAGCAGTCAGATCAACCTGACCTGGACTGATAGTGACAGCAACGAAATCGGCTTCCAGATTGAGCGTTGCACGGGCACAGGCTGCAGCGATTTTGTCCAAATTGCCACCACCAATGCAAATGTCGCCACCTACTCCAACACAGGTCTGACAGGTTCTACCAGTTACAGTTACCGTGTGCGGGCCTACAACACGGTTGGTAATTCGGATTATTCCAACACTACCAGCGCAGTGACGCAAGCCGCTCCAATGCTTCCTACCGCGCCTGCCAACCTGGTTGCTGCTGTAATCTCCAGGAGCCAGATTAACCTATCCTGGACGGACAACTCCACCAATGAAACCGGCTTCTATATCGAGCGCTGCAAGGGTGCTACCTGTACCAACTTTGCCCGAATTGCCACTGTGGGTGCGAACGTTATCAGCTATGCAAATACAAAACTAACCACATACACGACTTATCGCTATCGAGTATCTGCTTACAATGCCAGCGGTACGTCAGCTTACTCCAATATCGTTACGGCAACCACATCCAGACGATGAACCATACCAGGTCTGGAAGGTACGAAAATATAAAATTTAGTGTCTCTACTATCCTGCAGTCTGTTGAATCGGCTGCACCCGCAAATCAAAAGATCGATGATTCGATACATAAATAGACTTCAGAACCTGATTTTTGACCAGATAAAAGGAGATGAATATGAACAGCACCAAATATCAAACGAAAAACAGCTTTTTCCATAGGCTGCTGATCTGGAGTTTAATCGTTGTCATACTCCCTGGGTTAATGCTTCCTGGTATCGCTTCGGCTGCGGCTAACCCGGCAAGCTCACCGTACATCATCGTATTTAAGAACGCAGTTGACCCAACATCTGAGGCACCTGGTTTAGCCAGGGCCTTTGGCTTGCAAGCTGGTTTTACCTACAGCCATGCTATTAAGGGCATGTCAGCCATTGTTCCGGCTGGGCGCTTGGAAGCCCTGAAGCATGATCCGCGCGTGGCTTATGTTGAGGTAGATAGGTTGCGCAGTATCAGTACCCAGAATTTGCCTACCGGCATTCAACGGATTTTTGCGAATACCAATCCGGAAATCGGGATAAATGGCAGTGATGATTACCGGGTGGATGTGGATGTGGCTGTAATTGATACCGGGGTAGACTTCCAGCACCCGGATTTGAACGTGGTGGGCGGTGTCAATTGCACAAACTGGTGGCCTTTTAGCGCTAGTTGCAAGGCTGGCGGCGATGATGATCATTACCATGGCACGCACGTTGCAGGCACGATCGGTGCGCTTGATAACGGTATTGGCGTGATGGGTGTCGCTCCCGGTGCACGTATCTGGGCCGTGAAAGTTCTGAACTCGGCTGGAAGTGGCTACAGTTCACAGATTGTGGCTGGTATCGATTGGGTTACCGCCAACGCTGCCACCATCGAGGTTGCTAATATGAGCCTGGGTGGGAGTGGTTTCAGCCAGGCAGAATATGACGCCATACAGGGTGCGGTTAATGCCGGTGTGGCCTTCGCAGTAGCAGCCGGCAATGATGACTCGGATGCCATCAACTACAGCCCCGGTGGTTTTGATAATGTTCTATCGGTCAGTGCTTTGGCTGACTTCAATGGGCAACCTGGCGGCGGTGCATCAGCTACCTGCCGTACCGATGTGGATGACACGCTGGCCGATTTTAGCAATTGGGGCAGTGCCGTGGATGTTGCTGCACCAGGTGTTTGTATTCTATCCACCTATCCATTGGAACAGGGTGAGTACGGTACTATAAGTGGCACGTCCATGGCCAGTCCGCATGCGGCTGGTGCTCTGGCGCTTTTAGCCAGCATCAATAACCCGGCCAATGCCACCGATGTATACAATCTCTATAACCAGGTTAAGGCGGCTGGTAACTTTGACTGGATCGACGACTCAGGAGATGGTATTCAGGAGCCGTTGTTGGATGTCAGCAATACCACTATCTTTAATCCGGTACTGGTGACTGGGAGTATGGGAACACCTCCGGTTGCCCCTGGCAATCTTGTAGCAGCTGTGGTTTCCAGCACCCAGATCGACCTGACATGGGTTGACACCAATAGCACTGAACTGGGTTTTAATGTCGAGCGTTGCACCGGTCTGGGCTGTAGTAACTTTACTCAAGTCGCTACACTGGGGGCGAATGTTACCAGCTTTGCCAATACGGGGCTGACTGCCTCAACCAGTTACAGTTATCGTGTGCTGGCTTATAACGCAGCCGGTAATTCAACTTATTCCAATATTGCCAGTGCGGTGACATCAGCAGCTCCGGCCCTTCCGAGTGCCCCCTCCAACCTGGTCGCTTCGGTTCTCTCCAAGAGCCAGATCAAACTCACCTGGACCGATAACTCTACAAATGAAACTGGCTTCCGTGTTGAGCGCTGTAAAGGATCGACCTGCACCAATTTCGCATTGATTACAACTTTGGGTGCCAATGTCACTACTTACACGAACGCTAATCTCACAGCCAATACCGCTTATCGCTACCGTGTTTATGCCTATAATGTGAGCGGTTCATCGGGCTATTCAAATATCGTAACTGCAACAACATTAAGGCGTTGAGCCGGTCGTAGCTGTTGGCGCGTAGACAGGTTTCGATAAGTATTAAGTCTGATCAGGGATGAGTATATAATGTAAGAAAGTATCTCATCAGGGCTATGTGAGCCGGGCATTATATAATGTCCGGCTCATAGTGATTTCAATGTGATCTCTTTAGAGGAAAGGCAGGAGAGTTATGCTTCGCAAACACAAAATTATTTTTAACCTGGTACTGCTCTTAATTGTTAGCGCTTGTTCACCCCGTGTGCCGAATACCGTTGTGCCAACAGGCACATTGCCTGCGACCCTCACTCCAGGTCCAATACCTGTACCTCTCAATACTTCTCTTCCAACCGGTACGCCGGTCCCAACCGTGACCATTGTCACACCTGTGGGTGGTGGCTTGGGCCGGATTGTTTTTTATTCTAATCGGGATGATGGTTACAATTATATTTATACACTGACTGTCGATGGCTCTGATCTGACCCGCCTTACACAGGGCCAGACTAACTATTTTTCAGGACCGTTTTCACCAGATGGGTCGCGTCTTCTTTTTACTGGATTCGGCCTCACTCATAGTTATACCGGCATGATGAACTCTGATGGTAGTGATCAGGTAAACTTGACAAATACATCCAGCTCAGACGATGCATTCCCAGCATGGTTGCCGGATGGTAGCCAGATTGTCTTCACATCCCGTCGGGATGGTAATAATGAAATCTACAAAATGAAGACCGATGGGTCCGATCTCATCCGGCTCACCAACAATCTGAAAGATGACTTTGCACCTAATTGCTCGCCGGATGGCAGACAATTAGTATTTGTCTCTGACCGGGATAATCCAACCGGAATCTATTCAATCTATATAATGAATTCGGATGGTTCAAAGGTGAGACGATTGACCAACGATCAGGGCAACGACTATACACCTGCCTGGTCTCCGGATGGCAGCCAGATTATCTTCCGTTCAGTTCAGAATGGTCAGTCTGATATTTACCGTGTCAATATTGATGGGAGTGGGATGGTTGATCTGACAAATAACCCTGCTGAAGATTGGTCACCGGTTTGGTCGCCCGATGGATCCCAAATCGCATTTCAATCGAACCGCACCGGCAATTGGGAAATCTACCTCATGAAAATAGATGGCACTGACCTGCTCAATTTGACAAATAATCAGGCTGATGATCAATCACCTTATTGGAGCAAGTAACCTCGGGGTTACTTGGTTCAGTTTCCAATTTATTGAAATAAATTATTCTTCCATGATGACCGGCAGTACCCTGGCGGTTGCAATCATTCCCTTCAAAACAATCACGGACCTATAGTTTTTCCAGGACTTTCCTATGCTACTCCGAAAAAAAGTATCCAGACTGGATTCCATTTCAGACACGTCGGCGGAGGCGATTTTGTACAGGGTGTCATAGCCTGCGCCACAAATAGGCAGCAGGGTTTTACGGCGCACAAAGGGCAAGCGTACAATATCAGCGCGATGAGCCAGACAGTTTATAAAAGCCAGGGGTAATCCTGTATAGTCTGCCAGGTTGCTGCGCCCTTTCCCGGTCTGCCCTTGTTCCAGGATATCGAAATTGTTCATCAATTTGCGCTGTTTCAAAGCCTCGTAACTGAACATTTCAAAGGGGTTTTGGTGGTCCAGCAATTCCCATGTTGCGGTTTCGAACGGAAAACCCCAGCGTAACAGGTAATTGAGCACGTTTATCAATTCTTCAAAGTGTAAATTATTTTCTGCAATAAATGTATCGCAAGCATCTCTGCTGGAAATCCTGGAAAGCAAGTCGCTCCAATTGACAATGCCAACCAATTCTAATTGTGTCATCGTCGCCAGAATTTGTGCAGGATATAAGTCGCCATCGATATTTTTAGTGGGGAACAGACGCTGGCAAAAGGCAGCTGCATGACACATGTCCTCATTGTACGCTCGCCGGATGACAGGATAAGTTAAAACACTGTTCAGCTTTTTGAGTAACTCATCATAGTTCCACAGACTGGTTTTTTTGACATAAGTCCAATCAGGTTGCATCTACGACCTCCACAATGGTGCACTATCTTTGTCAAACCCTGTAAATCCATCGGCAGAAACCGGGCAGGTGCGTTGGGTAATTCCCAGAGTCGCAAGCTGGGTTACCCTATCCGGCTAATATGGAGTATTTTTCTTTTGCAGCCCATACTGTGCCACATACTGACGATAGCAGTATTGATAATTTTACAACCCGGTGGGTACCGGCAGCCAGGCCGCTGATAAAGCGCCAGTGATGTACCATTTCCCATTTTCTTTCTGAGGAGAGTAGGCGGGGGATTAGGTCTTTCTGCCATAATCAGCACTGGTGAAAAACGCAATGGTCATGGAATTAGTGTTTATTCAAACATGCTCAAAATAATTCGTTAATATAAAAATACATCCAGACAATAAAAATTACAAGTGCCGATTTCTTGCCAAAATAATAAGATTAATGAATGATTATAAAAAACAGCCGGAATGTGTATTTTGAAACGTTTGTTTCGGAATAATGTTATACTCAGCATATGTCACGCAACAAGGAGTTCAATCAGGATCTCGCCATTGAAAAAGCGATGGAATTGTTTTGCCAGAAAGGTTTTGCGGCAACATCCGTCCGTGATCTGGTGACACACCTGGGCGTGAGCAGCAGCAGCCTTTATGGAACCTTTGGTGATAAAGATGCCATTTTTCTTCTGGCACTCAAACGCTATAGTTATAAGGAACGCGAAATGCTGCGCCAGGTTCTAACCCGCTCGACCATTGATCCCAAATCCATCTTGACGCAAATGTTTAGCGACCTGATCGACAGCCTGCTGGCTAACAAATTACCCGGAGGCTCCTTAACCTTAAATGCCTCGGTTGAACTTGAGAAACGCAATCCCGAAGTGACGGCCGTTATTGTTGAACATACTGCAGATGCCTCAGCCATTTTTACAGATTTTTTGGAAAAAGCCGCGCAAAATGGGGTCATCACGCTGCGCCAACCGGCCAACCAGGTCGCAAACTACATCCTGTTCAATTTCTTCAATCTGTACTTCCTGGCCAAGGTCAACCTGGAGCGAGCCTGTCTGCAAAATTACGCGCACCTGGTTTTATCCATCCTGGATTAATGATCACGCTGAAAACAAATTGTTTCAGCGAATCTTTTTGTTTAATTTACTGACTCAAATCTTATTAACTCATTTTCTAAATAGCGAGGGTACCATGTCTACAATTTATGATTTCACTGTCGAAGATGCACGCGGAGAAGCCCAGTCCCTGTCACAATATCAGGGTAAAGTGATCCTGGTGGTCAATACAGCCAGTAAGTGTGGTTTTACACCGCAATACAAGGAACTTCAGGAGCTATACAACACCTGGCACGAAAAAGGCCTGGAGATTTTGGCGTTTCCCTGTAACCAGTTTGGGAAGCAGGAATAGGGCAGCAATGATGAAATTCAGCAGTTCTGTCAGATCAACTATGGGCTAACTTTTCCGGTCTTTGCCAAAATAGACGTGAATGGTAAGGATGCCCATCCACTTTACGCCTATTTGCGGTCGCAAAAGAAAACACTTTTGGGCGATAAAATCCAGTGGAATTTCACCAAGTTCCTGATCGATCAGGATGGGCATGTAATCACGCGTTACGAGCCAACTTTTGCCCCGAAAGAAATTGGACAGGCAATTCAAAAACTTCTGGAAAATAATTAGTTCAAAATAGCCAGGACCGCCTGGTTTGGACGCGTGAATTGAAGACTGAATAAAAACAAGTAATAAAATTTTATGCAGTCATTCCTCATCAATGGAAACGGGAATACGTCCCCTATAAAAAACGGAGTAAAACTTATGAAAAATTCTTCAATACTACAAATGGTCATACGGATATTCGGCTTGATCCAATTGATTTTGGGCGGCCTGGTTTGGACCGGTAACGCTGATTTTCTGATCATGCTCCACATGCTGACCGGGACAATTTTTACAATCGCTCTATTTATCATCACCTATCAGGCATACCGGGCTGGAGTTCCTACCTGGCTGGTGCTTCTTACCGGTGTTTGGGCGCTGATCCTCCCCATCTGGGGCGCATCGCAGGAAAAAATTCTGCCCGCACCTTACATCCTGGTTTCGCAAATTTTGCATGTGCTGTGTGGCATCGGCGCGATTGGACTTGCAGAAATGCTGTCTGTGAAAATACGGAAAGCAAAAGCCGCATCCTAAAAACAGGCCGCCAAACTTTGGGGGTACAGAATTCGGATTCAATATTTGTGACTGAATTGAGTAAGGTTTAGTGATATCCAGTCGGATTGTAAAGGTAATAACCTGAGACTCTCGGGCATTCGATTTGGCGTTTGATTAATCCGGTGTTTACTGCGAAGTAAAAGTGCTGGCCAATGGTTTCCCCTACAGGTGGAGTTTTGGCGGATGAATTTTCCGCCAAAACTCCACAAAAAATAGCTTCTTTCTTTTCGGGGAGCCAACATTGTTCAGTGTGGTTCTCCCCGTGAGTAAATACAATATAAATATGCGCTGCGCATGGAACATCTGTTTTGTGTGACATAGTCAAAGTGAACACAGCTTTCCACATTATGACAAAGCGCAGAATGCTTGAACAAAAATCACAATCGTGGAATCAGTACTGGTGTTCCCTTCTTGTAATCTTCGTAGTCTTTCTGCCCACCCCATTTTTTGTCCGCCTTGTTTTCAAGCAGGGGAATTCCACTTACGCGAGTGAGCAGTAAGGTAACAAAAACTGGAGAAATCAGAGCTACCCATTGCCAACCCTGTAAAACAGGTAAGGCGATAATTGCTACACCCAACCAGAGTACAATCTCGCCAAAGTAATTGGGGTGCCTGGATTTTGACCACAAACCCGTTCGAATAAATTTCCCTTTGTTTTCCGGGTTTGCGCTGAATCTGCTCTTTTGTGAGTCAGCGATAACCTCGATAGCAAATCCGATCACCCACACCAGCAAACCGATGATCGCAAATAAATCCAATTCTTTTTTGTGAGTGGTCGTAATCGCCACCAGTGCTGTCGCGGCTGTGAGAGTTACCCACAAAGCCTGGATCGTCCACACGTTCAAGAAACGGATAAAGGATGGCTTGATCTCATCAAATCGATCATCCTTCCCAGCTTTTTTGACCCGTCGAAACAGAAAAAACCCCAGGCGAACTGCCCAGATCAATACCAGTAAAGCCAGGATGATTGATCTGGTGTCCATATTCGCACTGAAAATCAGTGAAAACACGATCAACGTTATATAGGTGAGACTGCCCGTTAAATCGAAAAACTTTTCAGTCTGCAACAGGTAGGCCGGAATAAAAACCAGCCACTGGATTAAAAATGCCAATCCGACTGTCAGGGTAAAGAGCGGGATTCCAGCCAGGTTGGCGCCTCCCTGGCTGCCAGCGAGCGCAACCAGAAAGCCGATCAAGGTAATAACTGGAAGAGCAATTAATGCATTCCGATCTGTTTTCTTCATGGGATTCTTCCTCTTGGATTAAATGAGATGGATGATTTGTTTCCGTGTTGAGCATTACCTGTTGTAAAACGCATTTCTTTGCCCGCCATTCACAATATTTATGGCTGCAATGAATGAACGTGGATTAAGAAAAAGTGATTTTGAATTAATGCGGTCAGAGAATATTCACAGTGGGTTTTTATCCAGAAACGGATGGCGCTCACACTTTCGTGAAGTTTCTTCCAATTTAAAGTAAGGGTGCTGGCCCAGCCTGACGTACAAACCAACCGAGATTACAGGGGTTTGTCCAAATTACAAAAATGGTCAACATTGTCAAGATATTGTACAGCATTTTCTATGCATTTGGTAGCGTCAATCAGGATACAAACGCTTATTGCAACCAAAATAGCGATAAAATAATAAATCAGTTTATTTATGGATATCAGGAAAATCGCGTTTTTGGAAGGAGAAAAATACAATGGAATACTCAGAATTGATTGCTACCCGGTATAGTGTGCGCGCCTACCGTCCGGATCCGGTTGAAGATGAAAAATTACATGCAATTCTTGATGCTGCACGCCTGGCACCGACCGCCGCCAACCGTCAGCCCATTCAACTGGTGGTCATGCACACCCACGGCCTTGAAACAGAATTAGGGAAAATTTACCGCCGTCCCTGGTTTGTGCAAGCTCCAATTGTGATCGCTGTTTGCGCTATTTCCTCCCAGGCCTGGGTCCGCGAGAGTGATCGCTTCAATGCCCGCCTGATTGATGCCGCCATCGTGGCAGATCATCTCATCCTTGCGGCAACCAATCTGGGACTGGGCACCTGCTGGATTGCCGCTTTTAACATGGATGCCGCCCGCAGTGTCTTACGCCTGCCGGACGGAGTTGAACCGGTCATTTTTACCCCACTTGGTTACCCTGCCGATCAGCCCGGCCCCAAGATTCGCAAACCCCTGACTGACCTTGTTCGCTATGAGCACTGGTCTGAGTAGGAAAAAATAAATATTCCTGATTTCTCAGGTACAATGTCCCTGTCAAAAAATCCGGGTTAGAAGCGATCGATTTCTTTATTAAAACCTGGTCCCGATCATAATATTTCGGGAGGACTAATCCTATTTTTAACGGTATATTTTTCTAAACTCTTTAAATTTTCTTCATAATTTATTTTGACGATATTGATCATAAATGAAGATTACCTGGTTTCTTACCAGCTTTGGTAAGTATATCCAGGGTGAGTTTAGCCGCTTGAATAAATATATTGGTAACTACCAAAGGCCGGAACCCATGTTTGAGAACAGTCATGATGAAATTCGACAGATCTTTATTAAATATCTGGATACTTATTTTGTCGAAAGAAATATAAAGTCCTCCCTTGAAATCTTCAGACCTGATGTAACGGGATTTGGAACCGGCGCGGATGAGGTTGCCCGCGATTTGAATGATTTTTTGGAACTTTATTCCCGTGATCTATCTGAAGCGACCAACCCAATTTACTATCAAATCAGCAACTTGAATATCAACACCTATCCTGGGCTGGGTATTGTCAGTTGTCAATTAAATATTCAGACAGAAATTCTTGACCAGGAATTGAAATTTAACAAACTAAGATTAAGTATGGTCTTTACGCTGTTGGGGGGTGAATGGCAGGTGGCACATATGCACATCTCCCTGCCGACTCAGACACATGCAGACGATGAGTCTTATCCTCTGAAGGAGTTGGAAGATCGGAATAAAGTTTTGCGCAGATTGGTTGATGAACGCACAGAAAAGCTATTTTCTACAATCAAAGAAATCAGCGTCCTGGCCTCCACCGATAAGCTCACGGGAGTTTTCAACCGTTTGAAAATTGATGAATGTCTAAATTTGGAGCTGCAGCGATCTGCCCGATATGGCAACAAGTTGTGTGTCATCATGATCGATATTGATCATTTCAAGCGTATCAATGATAATTACGGTCATCTGAATGGTGATCAAGTATTAATTGAATTTGTAAATCTTATTTCCAGCAGGATTCGCAAAACTGATTTTATTGGGCGCTGGGGTGGGGAGGAGTTTTTAATTATTTGCCCCGAAACTGAGCTGGAAAGTGCCGTTCAAATGGCTGAAACCATCCGATTCATGATTGAAGCCAAAGAAATTAAGCAGTCAGAGTCCATCACCGCCAGTTTTGGTGTTTCCTCATATCTAGCCAACGATACCTACGATACTATTATCTCCCGTGCTGATATCGCGCTTTATGAAGCAAAAAAGGCCGGGCGCAACCGCGTCATTGCGCAGTCTGATCAGCTCGTTAAGTGTTCAATATAAGCAGCTTGCCGCTTTGATCCCGTTTGACGGTCTACGTGGCTAAGCGCCAATTGGACCAGGTCAACTGAACCATATATATCATGTAAAATCCGGGCAAGCTTCAATAACTCACCTGGGGCAAGTGATTTAAAATCCATAAAAGAGCGTACATAGACAGCATCCGACCAATGCACCTGGCTTAATCCCGCATAAATATCATTGTTTTTGACCAGCGGTTTGAATACACGGCTGACCAGCGGACCGAATTTATGAAAAAGAAAACCCGCCTTCCGCAACGCCACGTCAATATCGCCAAACAAGGGCTGGTTTTTATAAAAGGGAAGAAAGAGCGTTTCAACGTGTACAACCAGGGTTTTACTTAATTGTTCCTGCGCATTTTCAATAATGGACAGTTCACTGCCCTGCACATCCAATTTAATAAAGTCAATATTCTGTACTTCTTTCAGGTCATCCAGACGATGGGTGGCGATTGGAATTCGGTTGATAACTTTTCCCCAATCGCCAAATCCGTGAAAATGCTCAAGCAGTTCCAGGTCAGGTTCAAACAGTGAAGTCATGCCAGGCGCAGCGCAAATATTCAGGATCCCATCCTGACCATTTCCGAGAGCATATGGCAGGCAAGCCATTTGTGGATCCAATACTTTGATCAATTCTTCATACATGCTTGGGTTGGGCTCAAAGCAGGTCAGCCTGTAACCACCCTGTCCAAGCACTGACTGGTAAACTGGTGTGCCTTCAATTGGGCTGGCGCCCACGTCAACAATATGGATATCCGGAATATCGTTAAATAATTCTCTAAATTCAAACATATATGCCTGACCTTTCAAATGAGTCACTCAAAACAACTCGTCGGAGACTTTTGAGTAGAGAAATTACCGGGCTATGTGTGTACATCTACTGGTTATTGTAAGCGACCTGCATGGCAGATTATAAGTGTATTTTTTAGCTTGAACCAATATTAGCTGCCTGATCTACCGGGAACAATTATAAACTGTGCCTTTGCCTTGTTCGCATCTTCTATATGGCTCCATTGCTGACCAGATATCCATATAATTGGCGGTTGTCTTATAAGATCAGTGCGCCAGGGTAGACAGAATTCCATAGTAAAATTATTTGATGGCATCTAAAGAACCAGCCGGACCACCCACTGTTCGAGGTTTTCTCATTGCAGCCGCCAGCGCTGCCATATTCATTCCATTGCTATTCTATATACGCTTTGGTGAAATCGGTGGCTTTGCCTGGGGCTTCACCATCTTCCTGGTGGTCTTCTGTCTCCTGGTCGCCCTTGGGCTGTATATCCAGCCGCGCACCCAATCCCATCCCCAGATTCGTCTCCAAAACAAATGGGCCGATCGGATCGGGGCTTTCTGGCTTATCAGCTGCGCTTTTGGCCCATTTCTGGGTTGGGTAATTACCTCTATTTTTCCAATAACGCTTGATAGTTGGCGCGGATTGTATACGCTGCGTGTTATCCTTGCAGTTGGATTGCCTGTCATCACTGCCTTACCCCAGGTTCGTTACTTAAGCGTTAAAACGATCTTCGTCACGTTGCCTTTATTAATAATCGTTACGCTTTTGCCATTCTTGAGCATAATTAATATCAGTCGGGATTTATGGGAAGGCCCGCACATGGGCCAGGTCCAATTTACGAATCAGTCGGAAATGGTTCTGCGCCATACCCGGAAGAACCTGGGCCCGCCCCGGTAAGTTTAGTTTAGGATTTACACACTATCCTTCGATTCTGTCCCGCAACCCATCCCGGATCAATACCGCCAGGACGAAATCGAATTGAAGGTTGGCCTTTTTGTGCTTGTTTTATCCGTGATCCAGATGTATTTGACTCTGGACCTGTAGATTTTTAAAAATTTAGCGAATTGAAAGTTATAATTCAGGTCTTATATGGTTGCTATTTTCTAGGTTTTGCTTCGCGTTCGACCCAGCTGTAAAACTGGTTTTTATCCGTAAAATGGAGTATCAAGCATGAGAAATTTGGCTGATCGCCACGGCGATGCAGTAAATAGTTCAAATCTTAAGCATATGGAGGACCTCACTCCCGCTGAAATGCGCTTGATGCTGAACGAATTGCGCGCGCAACGACTGGACTTGGAACTTCAGAACAAAGAACTACGTCGGACCAATGAAAACCTGTTGGCGGGGTTCAATCAGCCTGGGCAGCCGGAGCTGGATATATCCGATATCGGTTATCACGGGATCATCGAGAATGCGCCGGTCGGAATTTTTCAATCCACACCGCAGGGTCAATTCATCCGCGTCAATCCATTCATGGCCCGCCTATATGGGTATGCTTCTTCGGATGATATGCTCGCAAGTATCACAAGTATCAGTAGTCAGATTTATGTAGACTACACCGCCCGTGATGAATTCCAGCGAATTTTGGCTGAGCAGGGGGTGGTTTCGGATTTCGTTGGGGAAAATTATCGTAAGGACAAAAGTATTGTCTGGACCCAAACTACTGCCCGCGCTATCAAAGATGCGCAGGGTCAGGTGCTGATGTATGAAGGTTTTATCACCGATATTAGCGAGCGTATACGTTCTGAACAAGCTTTGCGTGAAGAAGAAAATTTATTAAAACAAATGGTGGTTTTTACTGAAGAATTATTGAAAACTGACTCTACCCAGGCAGCCTATCAAAAAATTCTGGAAAACCTCCTCGTAATATCCAAAGCACAATATGGGGCTTTTACTTTGCTAAATGAAGCTACCGGGAAATTTACTACTGTTGCCGTGGCTGGCCTGCAAGCTTCTGTAAAGAAGCTGGTTGAAGTGTTAGGGTTTGAAATGCAGGGAAAGGAGTGGCATGACTACTCCATCGAGAATGAAAAACTAAATGGGAAAATAATTTCACGTTTTTCATCAATGCGCGAATTGTTGGACGATTCCATCCCGATATTAATTTCCGAATCAGTCGAAAAACTATTAAAGATGGGGGAAGTGGTTGTTACAAAAGTAATTGTGAACAATGTCATGCTTGGTGATTTCACTTTAATCATGCCAGCCGGCAAGCAATTCGAAAACGATTACCTTGTGGGTATCTATTTAAGACAAATAGATATGCTACTAACCAGGTCTAAAGCGGATAATCAGGTCAGGGAAAGTGAAAAGAAATATCGCACCTTGTTCGACAGCATGATGGATGGCGTTTATCGCAGTACGCACGCCGGTAAATTTGTCGATGTAAATCCGGCCATGGTAAATATGTTCGGTTATGCAAGCAAGGAAGAAATGCTTGCAATCGATATCAAAAAAGAACTTTATTTTACACCCGAGGAAAGAGCTAGCCATATTTTAGATAGCGGTCAGCATGAAACAGAAGTCTACAGTATGCGTCGCAAGGATGGCTCCGAAGTCTGGGTCGAAGATCATGGCTATTATGTAAAAGACGAGCAGGGCAACATTCTTTTTCACGAAGGCTTATTGCGAGACGTTACCGCGCGTAAATTGGCTGATGAAAAAATTCGCGAATCTGAGGAACGCCTGGCGGCTGTTATGGAAGGCAGCCAGTTGGGATATTCAGATTGGAACATTCAAACAGGAGAAGTTCGGCGCAATGAGCGCTGGGCAAGCATGCTTGGCTATACCCTGCAGGAGATTGAAACCACTTACCAGCAGTGGGCAGACCTGATGCATCCGGATGACCGCAGCACTGCATTACAAGCTATCCAGGACCATCTTGCCGGAAAAACGTTGATCCACCGTGACGAATATCGTTTGCGTGCAAAGGATGGAAGTTATCGTTGGATTCTGGACCAGGGCAAAGTGATTAAATTTGATGATCAAGGCCACCCCCTCCGGATGACAGCCACCCATACTGACATTACAGAGCGTAAGCAGGCCGAGGATCAACTGCTCCAGCTCTCGCGTGCGGTCGAATACAGCCCGGCAGCGATCATCATTACGGATAAGGATGGGAAAGTCGAATACATCAATCCCAAATTTTCCAAATTAAATGGCTACACTCTTGAGGAAATGCGCGGTAAAGTCCCTCGCATCCTGAAATCTGATCAGGAAGCAGGTGATGTCCCTTCAGAACTTTGGCAAACCATCCGTTCCGGCAAAGAATGGCGTGGAGAGATTCTTAACCACCGCAAAGGGGGCGAATCTTACTGGAGTTCCACCTCAATTTCAGCTATCGTTGATTCCAGGGGCAATATCACTCATTTTGTTTCCTTGAATGAAGATATATCAGCTCGTAAGGCTGCTGAAGAGAAAATCCATTTATTGAATGTTGAGTTGGAAAAGCTGGCTCTCACCGATTTTCTAACCAATTTGTACAACCGCCGTTATTTTATGCAGCGTGGCGCCGAAGAGTTAAAACGTGCCAATCGGAACGGTCATCCACTGGCACTCTTAATGCTGGATATTGACGAATTTAAAAAAGTAAACGATACCTTTGGTCACGAAGCCGGAGATTTAGCTCTCCAGCAGGTGGCAGCGGTTATGAAGTCAAGCTTGCGTGAAAATGATCTACTTGGACGCTTGGGGGGCGAGGAATTTGCGGTGCTGTTATCCGAAACTTCCTTCGAAGAGGCTGTCGCCCTGGCTGAACGGATCCGTCAGACGATATCAAATATATCTTTCTTGATTCCAGGTGGCGCGAAGATCGGACCCATCACCGTCAGTATTGGTGTGGCGGTTATCAGTGATGGGATGTCCGGTCTCGATGATCTGCTTAGAAACGCTGATGCGGCTTTGTATTATGCGAAGAATAATGGGCGTAACCGCGTGGTAGGTTGGAAATTTGCAGAGTTGGGGGGTGGTGAGAGATGAGTACGATGAAAAATAAAGTCCACAAACTTGTACGGGCCACGGATGGGAATCGCGGACTGGGTGATGACCAGGTACACAAACAGGCTGAGACAGAACGTCAAACGCTGTTTGAGATTATGCAGGGCCTGGTATTTACCAAAGACTTGCATGATTTTCTGAGTCTTGTCCATCATTCCATTGCCAACGTCATTACAGCAGAAAACTTCCTCGTCGTTCTCTATAACAAGAATACTGGCTTTTTTGAAGAGGTTTACTCGGTTGATAAGTTCGATCTGCCCGGTGCTCCCTCCCGCCTGGAAAAAAGCGCTTGCGCTTACGTCTTTCACAGTGGGCAGCCACAGTTGTTGAGCCAGGCTCGTTTTGATGAGTTGATCGCCAGCGGTGAAATGGAACTCGTCGGCTCCAGCTCGCCTTCCTGGCTGGGCGTGCCATTAAAAATATCGGGTAAGGATACCTCAGACCAAGGTCAGGAACTCACTTCGCACAGTGAAACCATAGGCGTGATGGTGGTCCAGGATTATGAGAGACATGACTGTTATTCGGAACGTGATGTCGACTTCCTGGCATCCATTGCCGGGCAAGTGGCCTTGGCGGTCGAGCGCAAACAGGCCGAAGAGTCTCTCCGCAAAAATGTGGCTTTGCTCAAAAAGGTGCAAAGTGTCGCGCACATGGGAAGTTGGGAGATTGACCTCAATACCAAAACGGTAATTGCTTCCGATGAAGCCCACCATATTTATGGGGTTTCTCAGGGTTCTCTTACGCTGGATTATGTCCAGACGGTTCCATTGCCTGAGTTTCGCCCCTTGTTGGACGCTGCGCTGGTTGCGCTGATAACGGAAGGCAAGCGCTATGATATGGAATTCAAAATTCAAAGGCTATCTGATGGTCAGATTCGTGATATCCATTCCATCGCAGAATATAGTGCCTCAAATCGCACAGTCATTGGATCGCTGCAGGATATAACCGAACATAAGCGCGCAGAAGATAGCATACGCCGGCGTGTCATGGAATTGGAAACCATCAATCGTATTTCGCACATTCTCCGTGGCGTATCCAGGCAGGATAAAATGCTGGACATCGTCCTGGATGAGGCTTTGGCCATTCTGAATACAGCCCACGGTTCCATCGAGTTGTATAACAAGACCACGGATAACCTTGATAAAACGATATTGCGTGGTTGGTTGGCTCAGGTTAATGAACCCTCGCAAAACTGTCGCCTGGGTATTGGTGGTAAAGTTTTTACCAGCAGTGAAATTTATATTTCACGAGAATTTGCCAGCGATCCGTATACCTGGGATGCAACTCGTGCTCAAATCCCATCTGGCTGGGGCGGCGTTTGTCTGCCTATTCGCACTACACAACAGACACTCGGAGTGCTGAATGTTTCTATCCCGAAAGAACGTGAACTTGATCAGGATGAGATCCGCCTGTTATCCATTTTGTCCGAAATGACTGGTGCGGCCCTGCAGCGCATGCAATTGCACGCCGAGACCTCACGCCGTGCCGAAGAATTCGCCTCGCTCTACGAAACCAGTAATGCCATTGCTGCCGAAAACGACCTGAATACCCTCCTGGAAAATATAGTGGAGCACGCTAAAGCCTTACTTAACGCTGCTTCCAGTGGTATTTACCTCTATCTTGCACAGAGTGAAGAACTGGAGTTAACCGTCGAGACTGCCACATACCTGACTGTCGGCACACGCCTGAAAAAAGGGGAAGGGCTGGCCGGATGCGTTGCACAGGTCCGGCAGCCCATGCGTATAGATGATTATTCGACCTGGGAAAATCGTTCACGGCAATACGTCGAAAACTTCATTCACGCCGTGCTTGAAGTACCCATGCTTTATCGGGGAGAGTTGATCGGTGTGCTTACGGTTGATGAAACTGGTGATTCCAGCCGCAAATATTCCGAGGCCGATGAGCGCCTGCTTTCATTGTTTGCCTCCCAGGCTGCCGGAGCTATCCACACCTCGCGCTTGCATGCCGAAACGGTCCATCGTCTCCAACATTTGCAAGCCTTGCGTGCTGTTGATCAGGCTATTTCCAGCAGTCACGATCTGCATTTAACCCTTAATATTTTGTTGAAGCAAACCATTTCCCAGTTGGATGTGGATGCTGCCGATGTTCTCCTGCTGCGTGCTGGCTCAAGCCAATTGGAATTGGCCGCCGGTCGTGGTTTCCACACGCTCATGGTTGAAGGCATCGATATCAACGGCAGCCTGGCAGCGCGCGCCATGCGCGAAAATCACAGCATCCTGGCGGTTGAATACGGAAGCCCAACACTCCTCGAATATCCTGAGTTTGGAAAAGTATGGGAAGCAGAAGGTTTTATCTGTTATTGGTGTCTGCCTTTGCTTGTGAAAGGCGAAGTCAAAGGTGTTCTGGAAGTTTATCGACGCAAAGCCTACGCCCCGGATGCCGAGTGGCTTGAATTCCTAGAGGCCCTGGCCGGTCAGGCTGCCATTGCAATTGACAATACCCAGCTTTTCCAGAATTTGCAGCGTGCCAACCTGGATTTGAGCCTGGCTTACGACGCCACCATTGAAGGTTGGTCGCGCGCCATGGATTTGCGTGACCACGAAACCGAGGGGCACACCTTGCGCGTGACAGACCTGACCTTGAAATTGGCTTGTGCCATGCATGTTGACGAATCGCAAATGACCGCCATTCGGCGCGGGGCGCTTTTACACGATATCGGAAAAATGGGTATTCCGGATGCCATCCTGCTTAAAGAGGGAGGTTTGCTGGATAAAGAATGGGCTATCATGCGCAACCATCCTCAACTTGCGCACGATATGCTCGCGCCCATCGCCTATCTGCACGATTCCATCGATATTCCTTATTGCCATCATGAAAAATGGGATGGCACCGGATATCCGCGTGGTTTGCAGGGAGAGCAGATTCCTTTATTCGCCCGCATTTTTGCCATAGTAGATGTCTGGGATGCACTCACCAGTGACCGTCCATATCGTAAAAAATGGACAGATCAAAAAACAATCCAGTATATTCAAGAGCAGAGATGCAGGCATTTTGACCCGCAGGTTGTGGAAGAATTCCTGAAAATTATTGGATACACTGTGAATTAATCCCTGCGTTACAGGGATAAAGGGATGGGAAATAAAGCCTGCATAAAAATAAACAAATTATCATCTCTCCGCTGGGCACCAGCTTACGACACTTGCGCATTGTATTGGCCCTGTGGCAAATACCAATCGACAGGTTTGCCCCGCAAGTAGACCGCAATCCAGCTTCCCTCCCTCGTGGCGAAATCGAATTAATGGTTTGCCCCGCAAGTGGATTTTTGGAGCGAGATCCTCGCTCCAAAAATCCACAAAAAAACGCCATAAATGAATGATATAACTGACAGCAACCAGCAAAGTGACTTACCGCAGGACCTGGCTGCCCCGCCAAACGAGCATTAGCACAGGCGGGTATTTCGCGCCTCGAACACTTAACTCACTTTAGCGCCTCCGAGCTCAAAAAACTGCATGGCATTGGCCCCAATGCATTAGCAAAACTGCACCAATCTCTGGCAGCCGCAGGTTTAACCTTCGCAATTACTGAAACGAAAAATAATTCAATCTGAACTTCCAGAAATATGGAGCACCACCCGTGTCAATTCACAACTTGCCAGACCTGCCCGCTACAGGCCAGCCAACTGAGACTCAGCCCAAAAGCCCGAACTCGCTCGGTCTGATCTTCTTCATCATGCTGATGGATATCATCGGTATAACTATCCTCTCGCCGGTCGCCCCCCAAATCATTATGCGCTACAGCAGTTCGGCATTAATGGTAACCATGGTGCCTGTCATCTATTCCATTGGTCAATTTGTAGCTACACCCCTCATCGGCAAACTTGGAGATAGGCTCGGACGCCGCCCTGTACTGCTAGTCAGCCTGATTGGACAGGCCCTGGGATATTTTGTTTTTGCCTGGGGCGGCTCGCTCTGGATCCTCTTTCTCGGCAGGTTGATCGGCGGTATCACGGGTGGTAACCTCTCCACCGCAGCCGCCTACATCGCTGATGTTTCCAAACCCAGTGAACGCTCCAAAAACTTTGCGATTATCTCCACTGCCTGGAGTCTCGGCCTCATCCTTGGGCCAGCTTTCGGAGGCTTGTTTGGCCAATTCAGTCTGGAAGCTCCGGCCTATGTCGCCGCCGGGATAACCTGTCTGACTGTCCTGTTAAGTATCTTTTATCTTCCAGAATCACTGCCTCAGGAAAAACGAGTCACCGCAGCGCTCACATTACGTGATTACAACCCAATTATTTCCATTCTGGAGATGGCACGTAAGCCTGGCCTGGGTGCCTTGTTGATCGTAAGCGCGTTGTTTAACTTTGCCTTTAATGGCATCAACAGCACCTCCGCTTTTTTCATAATCCAGAAATTTTCCGCCCAGACCTGGCAGGTCAGTCTTCTGATGATCACAGCCGGCATATTCATTACTTTCACAAACTTTTTACTGGTTCCACGCTGGGTTCCGCGCTTTGGCGAAAAAATTTCGGCAGTCGCCGGCCTGTTGGGATCTGCCCTGCTTAATATATCTTTGTTTTTTGCCCCCTTTCTTGGATCATTCTTTGTGTTGAATACGCTTGCCAGTGGCACGAGTGCCTTTATTTTCCCGGCTCTCACCTCCCTGACGGCCGAACGGGTCTCGCCGCATGAAATGGGTGAGTTGATGGGTGTCACCACTGCGGTCGGAAGTCTGATGAATATCATCGGACCGGTCGCCAGTGGTCTCGTCTACGACCATGTTATGCAAGGCTCCCCTTTTTGGATGGGTGGCCTCATCCTGATCTTCACAGCCTACATGCTCAACCGCACTGTCACCAGCCTCCACCACCATACCGTAGTTGTGGACGCCTGAATCTGGATCATCACAACCTGCGACTCCCACTGAATGACAATTATCGAAGTTCCACCACAAAAGTCTTCTAGCGGCTATCCTCATTCAGCACACTGACCAGCACCGCGCGCACCGCCGTGCGCCAGCGGTAAGTATCGCTCTGCTCGTCATAGCCGCGGCAGGTCAGCAGCGTGATCCACGGCAGGACCTCATGTTGATCCAGCAGCCGGGTATCCTCCGGGTTGACTGTGTCATCCACGCTGCGCACCGCGAAGACATAGCGCTGCCCCCAGGCATGGATCACCACCTCGTCGCCCCAGGCCAGGCCGCTCAGCCCGGCAAACGCTCCCGGCTGTCCATCCGCGCCAGTCACATGCCCGGTGATGACCGAGTTGCCATTCCAGGTCGGGAAAGCTGTGCCTTCCAGGTAACCCGCCTGATTCCCCAGCCAGGTTACATCCCAGCCGGTTTGTTGTGGCACGCCCACGACTGGCAGTAGCACGCCCAACTTGTGAATCTCCAGCCACATACCGCTCTGGTTGTACTCCATGCCCGCTGCTTGCACGGGTAAGCGGCTCACAACATATGGTGCAAAACCGGTCTTGGGCAGAGTCTTTCTGCCGGAAGATGCCGGGACAACCGAAAAGCTGACGAGTGAGTCTTTCAAGTGATTGTTCAGGAATTCCTGGTCCGTCGCATCCGCAATCGAAGTTGTACCGCAGATGAACAAGCGGTAACTTCCATTGGGCAGCTTCTGCCCGCCATTAATTTTCAGCGTCGCCTTGAAAGTTTCCGCATCGTAAGTGACAGAATCAACCTTCACCACGTGGTCATCCGGTTTCAGGCCGCCCACGCCCACCGGTCCGCAGGCCAGCGTGTCAAAGACCTGGTTCCGTCCGGCTTCCACCAGTAGGTAATTCTGCGGGTTCTGCACTGCATGCGGGTCCACCGTGCTGCTGTGCCACATGTTCTGATTGAACTGCACCAGTAGTTGGGTGGGTCCAAGCTTCAACTCGGTCCCATCCGCGGGCACTGTGCTGGAGGCCAGCACCAGCACGGTCGGGTAGGGACTGTTCGAGATCGCCTGGCATTCACCGTCCGCGGCCGCATAGGTGGCGTCACCGTTGTAGTGTGCCTTAAACGCATGTCCATTCGCAGACAGAGTCTGGATCGCACTCGGGTGCGCCTTGCCGCTGCTGTCCAATGTGACCGTTCCAGCGTTGAGCCCGCTGCCAGTGCACGAGGTGTTATCAAAGGTGGTAAAACGCAGTGTGCCGGTTGGTGTGCCCGCCGCATTGCCAGTCACTGTCGCCGAGGCATGCAGGCTGTCGCCGATCGCAGCGCTCAGGATCAGTTTGTGTTTTGCATCATGGATTTCACTGGTGATCGAGACGCTCGTGGTCGTAAATGTCTCATCCTCGCCCTTGGTCGTCCCGGCGCTGTTCACCGCCACCACGCGGTAGTGATAGGTGCTGTTCATTGCTAATTCCGTCAGTGTTGTGCTGACCGCTGTGTCGTTTGTGCCAGTCACCGTACCGGGTGTGGCTGTCAGTGTAGTGCCGTAACTGTCAGTCAGACCATACTCAAACGTTACACTCGTGTCATCGTTCCCGGCGTTGACCGTCCCGTTCAGCGTCGCTTCTGTGCTGGTAACATCTGTTGCCGCATCCGTCGTAGCGGTCGGTGCCACCTTACCGGTTGTAAATGTCTTATCCAGCCCATTGGTTGTCCCAGCGCTGTTCGTTGCCACCACGCGGTAGTGATAGGTACTGTTCAGCGCTAATCCCGTCAGTGCTGTGCTGACCGCTGTGTCGCTTGCTCCAGTCACTATACCGGGTGTGGCTGTCAGCGTAGTGCCATAACTGTCAGTCAGCCCGTACTCAAACGTCACGCTCGCATCATCGTTCCCGGCATTGACCGTCCCGTTCAATGTTGCGCCGCTGCTGGTCACACCCGTTGCCGCATTCGTCGTGACCGTCGCGGTCGTGCTGTTGCTCAGGTGGTAGCTCAAGCTCTCTGCCCCCGCTGCTCCTGCACTAATCGTGTAGTTACCGGCTGTGGCATTCGCTGTCAGGCTCTGCGAGACTGCCCCACTTGCAATGCTCACCTTGTTAATAACCGGGCTGCTGCTCGCGCCGCTGGCTGGTGCGGTAAACGTGATCACACCCCCATCCACTGGCTCACCCGCTGTTTGGGCTGCGATGCTCATGGTAAGCGCATCCGCGAAGGCCGTACCCACCGTTGTGCTCTGATCGTCACCGCCTGTCTTGCTCAGCGTGAACCCACCCGATTCAAACGCGCCAATATCGCAGCTCGCCCCGCGTGTCACCCCGCGTTGGTCAGTTGTCGGGCAGGCACTGCCCGCATCAATCGCCAGCGAACCCGGCAGCAGCGGAAAGACATTGGTAGCGCCACCGTACTTGCCCGGTGTTCCCAGCAGTGGGTCAGTACAGGGCGCGCCACCACATTGGGAAGTGTCCTGCACGATACTGTTGGCTATGTTAATATTGCCAGTATCAACAAAAATCCCGTCAAGCGTATTGCCCCATAGGATGTTATTGTTGATATTAGCGTTCCCAGTGTAGTTATATATACCGCCACCGCCATTCTCGGTTGCAGAATTGCCAATGATGGTCAGATTGGTCAGGGTTGGAGAACCATAAATGTACAGCCCACCACCGAAATTAACTGCCGAGTTATTATTAATCGTGAGATTAGTCAGGGTTGGACTGGAATTCTGTATAAATATTCCTCCGCCTCTATCGGCAGTGTTTTCGGAGAGGGTGCTGTTCAACATCGTCAGGGTTCCAGTATTGTAGATGGCGCCTCCCCAGACCTGTGCGGTATTTCCTGAAAGAATGCTGTTCTGCACTGTCAGATCCCCTGAATTATCAAGCGCGCCTCCAGAACCTGCCCCAACAGAGTTCCCGGAGAGTGTGCTGTTTTGCACCTTGAGAGTTCCATAATTTTCAATGGCGCCTCCCAAGTCCTGTGCGGTATTTCCTGAGAGAATACTGTCCTGCAGCGTCAGGTTTCCGCTTGCACTATTAGAAATGCCACCCCCTGCGCTGGTCCCAATGTTCTGAGTCAGTGTGCTATTCTTGATAGTCAGGGTTCCATCATTGGAAATACCGCCACCGACAATCCAACGGCCTTGTCTTATGGTCACATCCTGAATCACCACAGTTATGCCGGAATTGATAGTAAATGGCCGGACTGTATTCCCGCCCGAGATCGCAAGCACATCAGCGCCAGGACCATCCAGTGTCAGGCTCTTGTCCAGCGTAATCCCGGAAGCCAGCGTGATCGTCCGAGGCGTGGCGCTAGTAAAGACGCTCGCATCAAAGCTGATCGTGCCACCTGTGCACAAACCGATCAGCGCCTGCCGCAGCGACCCGGCTCCGCTGTCATTTACATTGGTTACAGTGATGGTATCCAGACATGGCGTGCTGAAAGTCGCATCTAACCCATTGCTCGTCCCTGCGCTGTTCACGCCTACTGCGCTGAAGTGATAGGTGGTATTGGGTGTCAAGCCTGTCAGCGCTTTACTGACCGAGGTATTACTCATCCCGGTCACCGGGCTCTGATCGGCCGTCACGCTTGCCCCGTAACCGCTAGTACACTTGGGCATAAATAGAAAAGAAGTTAGGCCTTGAGAGCCTTACCTT
>CAYWXS010000092.1:0-26028 GCA_964462245.1 uncultured Anaerolinea sp. | reverse complement strand
ATCTTTCTTGATGCAACGTTAGTTTGTAAAGTAACATTTTACGTGATGCAATTCGCTTTGGTGCATTGCAGCTGGACCCCCTCCTAGCCTCCCCCGAAGAACACGGGGGCGAAACAGCCCCATTTTCAAAGTACGAAAATAGGGGAGGGATTGGTGTCTGATTCATGGGGTCACTTGGTTCAGATGGAATTCCGCTCTATCACCCGATCAAACTGGTATTATTCTTCCAGCGTCATATCTATCACACGTAAGACGCCCTGGATATCGTTCAACACATCCTTATTCCAGAAGCGCAGCAGGCGGTAACCTTTGGAGGTTAAGAATGCGCTTCGTTCCGCATCATATTGCTCTTGTTCCAGGTGCTGACTTCCATCCAACTCAACAATCAGCTTTTGGAGGGGGGCGCAAAAATCCACAATGTAGTTTCCGATGGCGTGCTGGTTGCGGAAGTGCACATCTTTGAGACTGTGTGCGCGCAAGTGGGCCCACAGTTTGATTTCCGCAGGGGTCATGTTCCGATGCAGTTCTTTGGCTCGGCCGAAGATGAGGGGCGTGGTCCGTTTGTGCATTTGGACCCCCTTCTAACCTCCCCCATTTTCAAAGTACGAAAATAGGGGAGGGATGGGTGTTTGATCTATCGAGCTATCAATTTTCATGCGAGCTGCCTTTTTGTCATTTTTTTCAGAGTGCAAAATAGAGTGGCTACTGAATTCCCCTCCCATAAATCGGTGCCCTCCCGATTTGGGGGAGGTCTCGGGAGGGGGTCGCACTGGTTCTACCAGTCTATGATAGCAAGATTCTTTGGCTCGGCCGAAGATGAGGGGCGTGGTCCGTTTGTGCATTTGGACCCCCTTCTAACCTCCCCCATTTTCAAAGTACGAAAATAGGGGAGGGATGGGTGTTTGATCTATCGAGCTATCAATTTTCATGCGAGCTGCCTTTTTGTCATTTTTCACAGAGTGCAAAATAGAGTGACTACTGAATTCCCCTCCCCTAAATCGGTGCCCTCCCGATTTGGGGGAGGTCTCGGGAGGGGGTCGCACTGGCTCTACCGCTCTCAATTTTGCAAAGCTAAGCCTCTATTTTCTCTTCTTCAATTTGCTGATTAACCTATAGCGGTCATCCACATTCTTTTGCATGATCACAATCTGGCAATTCTGCGGATTGCGCAAATTCTCGAAATCTTCAACGCTCATGTGAAACCAGCGCATCAGAAACAAGCGCAGGGTCATCCCGTGCGTAACAATCAGCACATTATCCGCATAATCTGATTTTTGGAAATCCCGGTGCAGCGTCTCGAGGAAAATACTGACTCTGTCGTAGACATCTGCGCCAGATTCCCCATCCGGAATTCTGTAATAAAATGTACTAAAACCGTCCCGCTCCTGTATAATTTCTTCATTCAAGTCAGGGCTGCGCAAATGCCCCCAGTCCTGCTCTCTGAGGCGAGGGTCTTCAAATGCCTTGATGATATTTTCTTGAATGCTTTCTTGAATGTGCTGATAGGTTTGGCGAGTGCGATAATATGGTGATAGGTAAACCTGCAAAGTTTCCTGACCAATCATCTGCTTGATTTCCTGCCCCGCCTGCCTGGCTTGCTCAATCCCCTCATTTGTCAAATTTAATGCGTAATCGGGGATGGTTGCATGCAAGAGTTTATCTGCATTGCCTTGCGACGTGCCATGCCGGACGAGAATGATACGTTTAGGTTTCATAATTTTTTGACCTCTCTGCTTGCACAAAGATAAGTCGTATTGGCGAAAATCTGGTAAAGCTGTTTGTGCGCGAAGCTTTTGCCCGGCGCAGTTAACCCAACCAATTATATAATACATGTGTTCAACGATTTCTTGCACTGCGACCAAACCGAAAATTCATTACGCAAAAGCCCGAAAACCTGGCAACGAGATTTTTAGATGGCAACAACAAACATCGTAAATGAGGGAGTAGATGGTGGATCAAGGAGCATTATTGCTCTCTGCAAAGTTGTTGCCTGTAAATAATGAAACGAATTTCGTGCTCTTTGACTTGCAAAAGTGTGAGCTTTGCCAGAAACCTTGTTACCCAAATGATGCTATACTTTCAAACAGATTGTGAACCGGGTGAAGATTTAGCATGACCTATTTGCCTCAAACTAACTTTGCTTTTCTCCAAAAACGTGATGAACAGCTTTCACGCCTGGGTTTGCTTGCCGAAAAATATTATGCCGATGATCCCAATACCTGCCTGATCAAGCTGCGGCAGTTTTGTGAACTATTGGCGCAAACTGTGTCGGCCCAGATGGAGTTATATAGGAACGAGCCTGAGAGCCAGTATGAACTGCTGCGCCGTTTGCGCGATGAGAATGTGCTTTCAAACGAGACTTACCAGCTTTTCAACGAAATTCGCAGAGCCGGGAACGATGCCAGCCACAACACCGGCGGTGATCAAGACTGCGCACTGAACAACCTGAAGATGGCCTGGCAATTGGGGGTGTGGTTCGAACGCACATTCTACAAGACGGATTTCAACCCACCAGACTTTTTTATCCCGGATGTGCGCGCTGAAAATGCCGCCTTGCGCGAAGAACTAGAACGCCTGACTGCGGAAGCTGCCGCCTTCAAGGCCGGGCAAAGCCTGCTGCAGCAGCAAAACCAGGCAGAAAAGAAAAAAGCTCCTACGTTTGAAAAATATCGTGCTGCGGCCCAATCCGCCAGCAGTTTGATTCATCTGGACGAACCTTCCACTCGCCAGATGATTGATGCGCAATTATGTCAGGCCGGTTGGGAGGCAGATACCGTCAACCAGCGCTACGCCAACGGATCCCGCCCGGAACGAGGAAGAAATCTGGCAATTGCCGAATGGCCGACCGCCAGTGGGCCCGCCGATTACGTGTTGTTCATTGGCCTGACCCCCATCGCGGTGGTGGAAGCAAAGCGAAAAAATGTGGATGTTTCCGCGTCGTTGGTGCAGGCCAAGCGTTACAGCCGTGATTTTTTCTTGCTGGCAGAGTGGCAGTCGCCGGGCGGGCCGTGGGGCGAGTATCGCATTCCCTTTGCATTTTCATCCAATGGGCGGCCATTCTTACGCCAGATGGAAACCCTGAGCGGTATCTGGTTTACCGATTTGCGCAATGCCACCAATCTCAGCCATGCCCTGGAAGGCTGGTATACCCCCCTGGGGCTGCGTCAACTGCTCAAGCGCGATAATCTTCTGGCGCACAGGCAGCTTTTGGATGAACCCTTCGATTATGGTTTTGCGCTGGGCTATTACCAGAAGAATGCCATTCAGGCCGTCGAAGCAAGCATCGCTGCCGGGCAGCAAGCCATGTTGATTGCCATGGCAACCGGCACTGGCAAAACCAAGACCTGCATTGCCCTGATCTACCGTTTATTGAAAGTACAGCGTTTCCGGCGCATCCTGTTCCTGGTGGATCGCGAAGCCCTGGGGGAACAGGCGGCCAACGCTTTCAAAGATACGCGCATGGACAGCATCCAGAGTTTTGCCGATGTTTTTGGCATCAAGGAATTGAATGAGGCCAGCCCGGATGGCGATACGGCTGTGCATATCGCCACCGTGCAGGGCATGGTCAGACGGGTTTTATATCCTTCCGAAAACCAGACTCCGCCGGCGGTGGACCAATATGATTGTATCGTGGTGGATGAATGTCATCGTGGTTATCTGCTTGACCGCGAACTTTCGGACACGGAACAGGTTTTCCGGAGTTACGAAGACTATATCTCAAAATACCGGCGCGTGATCGATTATTTCGATGCCGTAAAAATTGGACTGACCGCCACACCGGCCCTGCATACTACCCAGATTTTTGGCAAGCCCGTCTATACCTATAATTACCGCGAAGCCGTGATTGACGGTTACCTGATTGATTACGAACCGCCGATCCAGATCAAAACCAAACTTTCGCTGGATGGGATCACCTGGAAAGCGGGAGAAACACTCAAGGTTTATGACCCGCGTCGAAACGAGATTGATTTATTTACCACGCCGGATGAAATTCACCTGGATGTGGAGGCGTTCAACCGCAAAGTGCTGACAAAAGAATTTAACAAGGTAGTCTGTGAGCATTTGGCCCGCGAAATTGACCCCGGTTCGCGCCAGAAAACGCTTATATTTTGCGCCAGGGATAGCCACGCCGACCTGGTGGTGACACTGCTCAAGGAAGCCTTCCAGAAACAATATGGCGGGATTGATGACGACGCCATCCTCAAGATCACCGGCAGCGCTGATAAACCACTTGAACTGATCAGACGTTTCAAGAATGAGCGTAACCCCAACGTGGCGGTAACGGTTGACCTGCTGACCACAGGTATCGATGTGCCTGAAATTTGCAATCTGGTCTTTTTGCGCAGCGTCAACAGCCGCATCCTGTTTGACCAGATGCTGGGGCGCGCCACGCGCCTGTGTGAAGAGATTGGCAAGGAAACCTTCAGGGTTTTTGACGCGGTGAGATTATATGAAGTGCTGAAGAACCTGACGGTCATGAACCCGGTCGTGGTCGATCCGAAAATCAGTTTTTCGCAGTTGATGGCAGAAATGACCACCGTCAGCGCTGAAGCCGAACAGGAATTTATCCGGGAACAACTGATCGCCAAGTTACAGCGTAAAAAGAACCGCCTGAACGAGAAAAACGCGCAGGATTTCGAAACCGCAGCCGGGATGTCTGCAAATGATTTTGTGCATAAGCTGCGCGAGCTCTCGCCGGCCGAGATGGCAGATTGGTTCGTGGCACAGCCCCTGCTGGGAGAAATCCTTGATCGTGTCAATGAAACTGAGCGCCCGATGTATATCTCCGATCACCCGGACGAACTCTACAGTGTGGAGCATGGCTATGGAGATTCCGAGAAGCCGGAGGATTATTTGAAGGCTTTTAGCGAGTTTATCCAGACCAGGCGCGATACCATTCCCGCTTTATTGACGGTCCTGACCCGACCACGAGACCTGACCCGCAAACAGCTGCGCGAACTGGCTCTTGAGCTGGACCGGGCCGGGTTTAGCGAGGTTGGCATCACCACCGCCTGGCGGGATAGCACCAACCAGGAGATCGCCGCGCACATCGTTGGTTTTATCCGGCACCTGTCCACAGGCGACCCGCTGGTGCCTTACGAGCAGCGCGTAGATTGGGCCCTGAGTCAGATGATGGCCGTGCGCACCTGGACCAACCCGCAGCGTGATTGGCTGCGCAGGATCGCGGCCCAGACCAAGGCCAATATCATCGTCGATCGTGATACCCTGGATGACCCCGACCTGATCTTCCGGCGCGAAGGCGGCGGCTTCACCCGCCTGGATAAAATGTTCGATGGGCGGCTGATGGATACACTCGATTCGTTCCATGATTTATTATGGAACGATCAAAACCATTAACCGCAAAGACAAGAAGAAAATCAAAAGCTTTTGCTCTAAACTTTGCGTTCTTTGCGCCATTACGGTAAAAAAAGGAATCCCAACTTGACCACTCCCACCCAAAACGTCACGCACGATATCGTCGCCAAACTGTGGAACCTGTGTAACATTCTCAAAGATGACGGTGTGACCTATCACCAGTACGTGACTGAATTGACCTACCTGCTCTTTCTCAAGATGGCCAAGGAAACCGACACCGAAAACCAGCTGCCCGAGGGCTACCGCTGGGATGAGCTGGAACGCGAAAGCGCCCCAAAGCGCCTGGAGCGTTACAAATTACTGCTCATCCACCTGGGTGGGCATGGCTCGCTCTTGGTTAAAGAGATCTTTGCCAATGCCAGTTCTTTCGTAAAGAAACCAACCACGCTTTCAACCCTGGTCAGCGAGATCGACAAGCTGGACTGGTACAGCGCGCGCCAGGAAGGGCTGGGCGATCTGTACGAAGGCTTACTTGAAAAGAATGCCAACGAGAAAAAATCTGGCGCGGGACAATATTTTACGCCGAGGCCCCTGATTGACAGCATGGTGGCAGTGATGAAACCCACACCGGCAGATATTATCCAGGACCCGGCCGCGGGCACAGGTGGTTTCTTAATTGCGGCGAATCGCTATATCCTGCAACACAATCAACCAGAAAGCTGGAAGAATGAGCTGCAGGTCAAGTATCACCGCAATACGTTTTACGGGATGGAGTTTGTACAGGATACACACCGCCTGGCCTTAATGAACCTGATGCTGCACGGGCTGGACTCCGCTCCCAATGCGGCCGGGATTCGCTATGGCGACACGCTCTCACCTGAAGGTGAAGCCCTGCCAAAAGCGACCTTGATCCTGACCAACCCGCCCTTTGGCACCAAGAAAGGCGGTGGGCTGCCCTCACGCACCGACTTTACCTTCCCGACCAGCAACAAACAGTTTGCCTTTTTGCAGCATATCTACCGCGGTCTGCAGCCAGGCGGGCGCGCAGCGGTCGTCCTGCCGGATAACGTCCTGTTCGAGAGCAACGTCGGGCGCGACATCCGGCGTGACCTGATGGACAAATGCAACCTGCATACCATTCTGCGCCTGCCGACCGGCATCTTTTACGCGCAGGGCGTCAAGACCAACGTGCTGTTCTTCACGCGCGGCGAAAAAGACCGGGGCAATACACAGGAAGTCTGGGTCTATGACCTGCGCGCCAACATGCCCAACTTTGGCAAGCGCACCGAGTTTACGCGCAGCTACTTCAGCGATTTTGAAGCCGCCTTTGGGTCCAACCCACTGGGTGCGTCTCACAGCCTGGCGCAGCGCGTGGATACGGGCGAGAGCGGGCACTTCCGGCGCTTTACGCGCGAATGGATCGCCGAACGCGGCGACAACCTGGACATCGCCTGGTTGAAAGACGAGAGCGAGACCGCCGCGGCTGACCTGCCCGAACCCGAAGCCCTCGCGCAGGAAGCCCTGCTGGAACTGCAAGCCGCCTTTGAAGACCTGCGCGCCATCCTGGCGGAGCTGGGCGCTGAGGTGCTGGAATGAGTGACTTGCCGGAAGGTTGGATTCAAGCCACCTTGGGCGAAGTTACTACTCAAGGGCAATATGGTTGGACAACTAGAGCTACCGACCAGGGTACAGTCAAATTTTTGAGGACCACGGATATTACTCATGGACAGATTGATTGGGACAAAGTTCCATATTGTGAAGAATTCCCATCGCCTATTGATAATTACAAAATTAAACCTGGTGATATTCTAATTTCACGTGCTGGCTCCGTTGGTTTTAGTGCTTTAATAGAAAAGATACCTTCTGTCCCTTCTGTGTTTGCATCATATTTAATTAGGTTTATTCCGAACACTAAAATTAATCCAAAATATATTTCCTACTGCTTAAAGTCTCCCAATTACTGGCAGCAAATATATGAGGCTTCTGCTGGAATTGCACTTGCAAATGTCAATGCTAAAAAATTAGCAAATGTTGTTTTTTCTCTCGCCCCACTCAACGAACAAAAACGGATTGCCGACAAACTGGATAACCTGCTGGGACGGGTGGATGCCTGTCAGGAGCACCTCAAGCGCGTGCCGCTCATCCTCAAGCGATTCCGTCAATCTGTGCTCGCCGCTGCCACCTCAGGGCGCCTGACGGAGGAGTGGAGAGACGAGAAGGATGTTAATATTGATTGGGAAGAAACAGACATTCAATCGGTTGCATTTGTCGGAACGGGCTCTACTCCCCTTCGTTCTAATTCAAGTTTTTACGCTTCCAAAGGTACCCCTTGGATAACAAGTGCCGCAACTGGTCAACCTTTTATCAACGAAGCAAAAGAATTTGTAACCGAAAAAGCAATAAAAGAACATCGGCTAAAACTTTATCCGATTGGTACAGTAATTATTGCCATGTATGGTGAAGGAAAAACTCGCGGACAAGTTTCAGAACTTTCCATTGAAGCGACAATCAACCAAGCATGTGCTGCCATTGTTATTGATGAAACCAAAGTAGCAAAAATGTATTTGAAACTTGCCTTACAGGCAAACTACCTTGAAATGCGAGAATTGGCTGAAGGTGGAAATCAGCCTAATTTGAACTTATCAAAAATTAAAGAATTTGTATTTCCTCTGCCATCACCGGATGAACAACACGAAATCGTGCGCCGGGTTGAAGCGCTGTTTGCCATGGCAGATCGCCTGGAAGCCCGCTGGCAGTCCGCACAAAAGCGCGTCGCAGCGCTCACGCCCTCCCTGCTGGCGAAAGCCTTCCGCGGCGAGTTGGTGGAGCAGGATGCCAACGACGAACCGGCAGAGGCAATTACCAAAGTAAGAAAAATTAAGGGTTAATTCAAAGGAAATTTCATGACGGACCGACAACCAGAACAAAATATTAAAATATTTGAATTAATAAAAAAGTTTTGGGCACCAATTGTTGGATTCATTGGTTCCGTTACGTTCATATATAACTTTTATCAACTTTGGTTGGGAGATCAGGCTACAGTTACTTTTTTAATGGCAGTGGGAGGGGTAATTGTTTTAACCATTTCACTAATCTGGGTAGGTTTCACCACAGCTGAAGTGGAGATACCCACAATATATACACTTACAAATCAGTTTAATTCAACAAGAACAGTAAAGAAAAAAGCATTCCCATTATTTTATAAAGCTGCGCGTTTTGGTCTTGTAATGGTTTTTATTGGGTTGACTGTTGGTCTGACCCTATTACTTGCTCATAAGATTGAACTCGAACAGAAGTTAATAGTAGTTATAACAACTTTTGACGGTCCAGAGGATGTTTATGGTTTGCACAATGAAATTATAGAAAATTTGAATACCAATTTCGAGAATGATGATTTGGTAGTAATTGTGCCCTTGAAAAATGTAATTACAATTGATCAAGGAAGTTCTGCAGCTCGTTTGTTAGGGAAGCGTTATCAGGCCGATGTTGTGATATGGGGTTGGTATCGTCCTACAGAATCTCCAAATATCACGATACACATCGAAAACCTGACTCCTAAACAATTATTACCATTACGAGGCGAAATATATCGTCCTTCTACAACGTTGAAAGAACTTGAATCATTTTCGTTTCAGCAACAAACTGGACTGGAAACAAGTTCATTAATATCATTGCTTGCTGGATATATTAATTATCAAGTTGGCGATTATAAAATTGCAATAAAACGCTTTGATAAAGCTCTATCAAATTTATCTACATCCCCCAAGCTTATTCAGAATCAAGCAGAAATCCATTTTTACCGCGGAAATTCATACTTTTACTTGGAAAATTATTCCCTTGCTCTCGAAGATTATAATCAGGGCATTAATATAAACCAGGGATTGGATCAGATTTTTGGTAACAGAGGGGTTGTTTACGCAATATTGGAGAAGTATGATTTGGCAATTCAGGATTACACACAGTCGATAAAGATCAATCCATCATCTTCAGATACATTCAATAACCGTGGGAGTGCGTATTCCGATATTCTTGACTATAAAAATGCCATTACGGATTTTGATCAAGCCATTCGTCTCAATCCAGAAAATGTAGAGGCGTTTTATAACAGGGCGAGCACATATGATGATATGGGAGATTATATCCATGCGATTCAAGATTATGATCAATCAATCAAGCTCGATCCGCAAAATGTCAAAGCTTATAATAATCGCGGAATTGTATATCATAAGTTAGGAGAAAATCTACTTGCGATTCAGGATTATGAACAAGTAATGAAGATTTCGCCAAGGTTTCCTGCAGCTTTTCTTAATCGTGCTGAAATATACGATGAGCTTGGTGAATACCAGAATGCGATTCAAGATTATGATCAAGTAATTGAGTTTATTCCAAAATATGCACCTGCTTATAGTGCCCGTGGGGTTGATTATGCCAAGTTAGGTTTTTACGTAAATGCTTTTCAGGATTTTGATTCGGCAATTACAATTAATCCACGAGATGCAGCTATTTATAATAGCCGTGGCAGCGTTTACGATGATTTAGGTGAATTCAAACTTGCTATTCAAGACTACAATCTTGCCATCGCAATTGACCCAAATTACGCAAAAGCTTATTTCAATCGGGGAAACACGTTTAGCGAAGTAGACGAAATCGAACTTTCCATTCAGGATTATGATCAAGCCATCTTACTCAACCCAGAATATTATCAAGCCTACAGTAATCGTGGAACCCAATACTTTAATAATGGAAATTATCAGCTTGCCATACAGAATTTTAACCAGGTAATCAATCTTCATCCAGATGATGTAATGTTCAAATATCGTGGGGATGCTTATAGCCAATTGGATAAGCAAGAACTTGCAATTGGAGATTATAGCCAGTCAATTAAGCTCACTCCCAATTATGCAATTGCTTACTATGACCGTGGTCTTGCATATCTAAAGCTTGGGTTTACTGAAAAAGCCAGATTGGATTTTGCTAAATATAAAGAACTTACTGGCAAGGATTCGCCATGAGCAAGTTCAAACAATACGGAATCAGTGGCATCCGGTCATCGCTAACTTAAAAACAGTTGATGACGCATGGATAATCTTTTCAATAATCAGACAGATACCATAATTGGTTGAAAACCAACTCAAAAATTACTAAGCGAACTGAAATAACAAGACTATTTAGACTTCAAACCAAGGTCAAAACATATTCAATCAGACGGTAAACTCGTCGATCAACCACGCGGTGAATTGATCAAAGATATTCTTAGGACGTACAACGGTAACAGCCATATTACCCGCATAACGAAATATTGGATCATCGGCACAAATATCCCAAGACTGATGAAAATCGCTTTCATCAGTCTTGGGATATTTGTTGGCGCTGGAATTGGCTGGTTTGCCAGACAATTTAATGAAATCCCTTTTGACTTGCATTATATAACCTGGCAGAAAAGGATTTACCTAATAGGGTATATTCTCAGCCTAATAGTTGTTTATTTTCTATTATTGAAGTAACACACGAAATTTAATTTTTTCCTCAATCATAATAAGACTAATTACGGCACCGGAGAATCCATGAGCGATATCAAACTATTCCAGATCAATGGCAATACTGTCAGCCCGATTGAAGGCAAGTCGGTGGCAGTGGAAAGGTCTTTGCAAACGCTGATCGAAAAACATATGGAAGCTTTTCTCGGGGTTCGCTTTCTCGCATCCGAGTACCTGACAGGTAAAGTTCATGGTGGGCGTATTGATAGCCTTGGTCTTGATGAAAACGGCTGCCCGGTCATTATCGAATATAAGCGTTCGCTGAATGAAAATGTTATCAACCAAGGATTGTTTTACCTTGACTGGCTATTTGATCACAAGGCCGAGTTCACCCTGCTCGTTCAACAAAAATTTGGCAAGCAAGAGGCTGAAAATATTAACTGGTCCGGTGCGCGCCTGTTATGCATCGCGGGTGAATTTACCAGGTACGATGAGTACGCTGTCAACCAGATCAGTCGTAACATCGACCTGATCCGTTACCGGCGCTATGGCGATAGTTTACTGCTTCTTGAATTGGTCAATGCAAGCATTGGGATTATTGAAGAATCTGAAACAACGGGTGGAAGTGCAAGTTCTGCGGAGCGTACCACTGTTACTGAAAACCTCGCCAATGCCAGCCAGCTAATTAAAGATCGTTTCGAAAGTCTTCAAGCTTTTCTGCTGGCGCTCGGGGATGATGTTCAGGTCAAGACTTTAAATCTGTACTTCGCGTTTAAACGCATCAAAAACTTTGCCTGCGTTGAGGTTCACCCTCAAACTGGAAAAATCGTAGTCTTTGTTAAAGCAGATATCGATTCCATCCAGCTTGAACAGGGATTTACCCGCGATATGCGCACCAGAGGGCATTTTGGCACCGGGAATTTGGAAATTACACTCAGTTCTGATCTTGATCTTGAACGAGCCAAGCCTTTGATTTTGAAGAGTTACGAAGAGAATTAGCCCATTGTGAAACTTTATTCCTACTGCCTGAAGCATGACATAGGCTCTGCGCCCAACCCCTATTGGGGCCTGTGCACATTGGTGATCTGCAAACCAGCCATCCGCCGCTCAGCCCAAATCGATGACTGGCTTGTAGGGCTTGGTTCTGCGCATTCACTGCTCGGGGATCATTCCAACTGTGTAATATATGCCATGCGAGTTACGAAAAAAATGAGCATGGCAGATTACAACCTTTTTTGCGCTGCGAACTACCCCAACAAAATCCCAGCCTGGCGCAGCCCAGACTACCGCAGGCGCGTGGGCGATTGCATCTACGATTACACCATTGGAGATGAGCCAAAACTGCGTTGGGGTGTGCACAAAGAAGAAAATCGCCAGCGTGACCTGAACGGCAAATATGCCCTGATCTCACGGCACTTTTACTATTTTGGCGATCAACCCATCCAACTGCCCGAAGACTTGCTCCCAATCATCCAACCTACCCAGGGGCACAAGTCAAACCTCAACCAACCCTATGCACGCCCATTTGTAGATTGGCTGGAAGGCCTGGGCTATAGAAAAAACAGGCTGTACGGAGAACCACAGCTTAAAGCTAAATATATGCGGGAAACCGACTTGAATCCCAATTGTTCGTCTACTTGATCCAGATAATTTTTGAATAGAAAATGTGAGGAAATAGATGCCAATGGCTGCCATAAGAAAAAGAGCTGTTAGAACTCCCGAGAATGAGATTGGCATGGCTCGTTTCAACTTGTATAAAGAAGCCATAACCAGAATCAATGCGGCAATTGATCAAGGTTTTTTCCTTGAAGCCATCACCCTGGTTAAAAGTTTGATTTCAGACCGGTTGGAAAGTCGCTTGACACTTCTAAAAGGTGAAGATTTTAGTTTCAGGACTCTGGGTGAATTGATTTCAGAAACCAGAAATCGCGAGACTGATCCGAAACTGCGTGAACTTGTGATTGTTATAAGTCGTTGCAACGCAGGGTAATCCCACCGCCACATTCTTGATCCATCAGTAGTTTCGTTTCAGTAGGCGTAAATAATCCCAAAAAGGCAATACCAAAAATTCCGCATACTCAGAACCCGTCACGCAACTAATGACTCAATCAAAGACCGTGCCAAAAATTACATCGCCCTGGATAACAGAATCAGAAATAAATACAGTAACTTTTTAGGAGCAAAGTAAATTGAGCGCAAAATCAAAAACCGGAGATTTATCAGAACCGCTCTTTCGCAAACTCGATTGCTACAGCCTGCCGGTTGAAAACCTGGATTCCGCAATCACGTTTTACGGAGCATTGGGGCATCCACTTATCTGGCGTGATGGAACTCATGCCGCAGGGCTGCGTTTACCTGATTCTGATGCAGAGATCGTATTACATACTGACAATCGTCCCATTGAAACCTATTTTCTAGTTCAGTCTGTTCCAAATGCAATCGAACGCATTAAAAACGCAGGTGGGAAGCTGGTAACCGGGCCGTTTGAAATTAATGTTGGCCTCTATACCATGTTACATGACCCCTGGAACAATCCTCTGGTAATCCTTGATTTCTCCAAAGGTATGTTTTCCCAGCCATAAAATCCGGTGACCTGCCGGAAGGTGCGGTCACGTAACACCAGCCGTCAGGTCTCTTCTAAAAACAGAAAGTATTCTTTGGATAACTCATGAAAAAACTACCTGATCTTTTTGAGAACAACCGCAACTGGGCTGCTCTAATATCTCAAAACAACCCATCTTTTTTCTCCAGGCTTGCTCAACAACAAAACCCTGAGTTTCTTTGGATCGGCTGCTCGGACAGCCGCGTTCCAGCCAATGAAATCATCGGCTTGCTGCCAGGTGAACTCTTTGTGCATCGCAATGTTGCCAACCTTGTCATTCATACGGACATGAATTGTCTCTCCGTACTACAATATGCGGTAGAAATACTAAAAATAAGGCATATCATAGTTTGTGGTCATTATGGCTGCGGCGGCGTTAAAGCTGCGATGGAAATTCAATCGCACGGATTGATCGACAATTGGCTTCGTCACATTCGTGACATTTATCAAAGGCGAGGAAACGACCTGGCGCAGTTTTCAACTGCAGAGGACAGGCTCAACCGGCTTTGCGAAATTAACGTAATCGAACAAGTAAAGAATGTTGGAAACACAACCATTATTCAGGAAGCGTGGCGAAGAGATCAAAGCGTGACCATCCATGGCTGGATTTATGCGATTTCAGATGGCTTGTTGAAGGATTTGGATGCCTGTATTTCTTCAAATTCCGACCTGGAAAGATTGGAAGCCCTGTGAACAAGCTGTTTGGCAGTAACAACTGTTAAGACCGGTCCAACAAAGCGTTCTCAGAACGTAATCTGAAAACCAAAAATAATGCGCCTTTTTCTGAGAATCCTGCCACTTATCTAAACAAGGCGACGTTCTCTTGGATAAAAATGGGAAAGTCAAATTGCGAATTGTATAAATTTCAGTGAAGGTTAATTGTAGAAATAATTATCCCGTGCTATGATAAATTTGAAAAACACTACTCTCTCTTTTCAAACTGGAGGTGAAAGATGGCAACTCAGTCAATTACTTCTCTCTGGCAACGTCCAGGCACGCGGCTGGGATGGTGGGCGGTTGGGTTGGCAGGGGCGAGTATTATGCTTAACTTTGCCTGGAGTATTCTTCCGGGAGGCGCAATATTCGGTTTCATTTGTGGACTTACTGGCGGGGTACTTGCCCTGATCGCGGTGATCCGTCAGCATGAGCGATCATGGCTGGTATTCCTGTCCATTCTGCCAATGCTGACAGTGTTCTTTTTCATTATCGGCGAAATTTTGATACCACATTAGGAATGGATTGTAAGCAAATTTTATAAAGCCCATCTCAGGGTGACTACTGAATTTCCCTCCCTAAATCGGGACCCTCCCGATTTGGGGGACTCCCGCTACGCCTCCCCGCGACTCCCATCAGACACCCCTGCGACCAATACCCCTCATGGGTCAGCCCCGCGAATCATTAGGCGATACCTGACAATATGGAAGATAGAATTGTTCAACTTTTTCCTGAATTTTTCACTTTCTATCCAATTTAGACGATATCAAAGACCTTGAAAAAACATCCACAAACAAACCCAACCGCTTCGCGGAACGCATGCAAGCTGCTCCACAATTTGCAGAGCAAATCATGGTTATGCTTGAACCGGATGTGGCAAAAATATTCACATCTGCAAAAGAAGTCAACCAGGCATTGCGTGCACTCATTAGCTCCATACCGAAACATCCAACAACGGCAGGCAAAAAGCCGGTTTGGGTCGAGCCGGGTAATGAGGTCAAGTGCTTTCAGGCCAGGTTCAGAGATGCGCTGGGGAAGATTGCAGGCGTTTATCAACGGCAATACCACCTACGCGAAGTGTCATCGCGATGAGGGTGCTTTCCCCGAAGTGGCGATCTGTTCAATCATTACTGAGATCGCCATTCTCGCTGAGGAACGCTCGTTCGCGATGACAGTTTAGAGGGAGTGTGGTAATGACCTAGCAGCAACCACCCAGTAGTACGCTTCCCCCCAAAAATTTCCTCTTCTTTGCGCCCAGGTGCGAGATGCCAACCTTTTTGCACTGCGAGGTGGTATAATCAGCATAGTGTACACAATGTACTCATTCAAGGAGTGACTGATGGCTCTTCAAATTGGAGCAAAAGATGCCCGCGCCAGGTTCGCGGAATTATTGGGACGAGTCGGCTTTGGTCGCGAGGAAATTGTGATCGAACGCTCTGGCAAAGCGATGGCAGCCCTCATCCCGATGGAAGTTTACCAACAGATGGTCGCCGAGCGTGAAGCACGCTTTTCCATTTTGGACCGGCTTCAAAGCAAACAGCCCGACCTGCCTGCTGACCAGGTGGAAGCGGATGTGGAAGCCATGACCAAACAAGTGAGGGCTGGCCGTGCTGCGCGTGGTGGTTGATACTAACATCGTTGTCAGTGCGTACCTTTCGCGCAACGGTGTTCCGGCCCAGGTGCTTAAAGCCTGGCGGGAGCTAGTCTTTAGCGTTGCCCTTCCCCAAAAAAATGCACTTCTTAGCGCCCTTTGCGGCTTTGCGAGCGCCCACCATACTTGCCATTTCGAGCGGGACAAACTATACTAAACACATGGATGGCGCACACATATACCAACAGATCGTAGAATCGATCCGCAAAGACATCTTCTCCGGAGCCATTGCCCCGGGCTCAGTCCTGCCGCCCATGCGCAAAATGACCGTCCAGTGGGAATGCACCACCGGCACCATCTTGCGCGCCTACCAGGAACTCGCACGCCAGGGACTGGTCATCAGCCGCGTGGGCCAGGGCACCAAAGTAGTCGACCAACTGCCCGCCGAAAACCCATCCCCACTGCGCCGCGCCGGACTATTCAACCGCACCGAAGCCTTCCTGCTGGAAACCATGACCGCCGGTTACAGCTCGGAAGAAATCGAACAATCCTTGCAAATGGCGCTCGACCGCTGGCGCATCTTCTCCAACGAAACCGACGAAGCCGCCTCCAATCTTTTGCGTTTTGTCGGCAGCCACGACCCGGCCATCGCCCTGATCGCCATGCATTTTCAGGGACTACATTCCGGGTTCAACCTGCAGCTCTCCTTCACCGGCAGCCTGGGTGGGCTGATAGCCCTGGCAGAAAAAAAAGCCGACCTGGCTGGCGCTCACCTGTGGGACGAAGCCACCGATACCTATAACGAACCCTACGTCAGCAAGCTGCTGCCCGGACAAAAAGTAGCCCTGCTGACGCTGGCCCACCGCCGGGTTGGGTTAATGGTCCCGGTTGGCAACCCCTTTGGCGTGACCTCGCTGCGCGACCTGTCGCAAGTCGGCGCCCGCTTCGTCAACCGCCAGCAAGGCTCCGGCACGCGCGTCTGGTTGGACGCACAATTGCA
This sequence comes from uncultured Anaerolinea sp., assembly GCA_964462245.1. Classification (GTDB taxonomy): domain Bacteria; phylum Chloroflexota; class Anaerolineae; order Anaerolineales; family Villigracilaceae; genus UBA5195. The sequence goes on along the minus strand of CAYWXS010000092.1, from coordinate 9,328 downwards.
GCGCGCCGGCATTCACCCGGATACCATCCCCGGTTATGCCAATGAAAAAATGACCCATACCGAAGTGGCACGCAACATCAGTAAGGGTCAGGCAGATGTGGGATTGGGCGTGGAAACCGTCGCCCTCTCGTTCGGATTGGAATTTATCCTACTCACCACCGAGCGCTACGACCTGGTCATCCCAGCCGAAAAATGGGAAATGGAAGCCATCCAGGTCCTGAGAGCCTGGTTGAGCAGTCCCCAGGCACGTCAGGAGATTTCGGATCTGGGTGGTTACGACACCGCCGAAACCGGGACGCTCAGGTGGTCTTCCTGAGTTTTTGGCAGTCCGTGCCGGGCCGTCACCATCTCGGCCAGGATCGATAAAGCGATTTCATCCGGCTGAACCGCACCCAGGTTCAACCCGATCGGCGCCCGCACCCGGCTCAGTTGTTCATCCGTCACACCCAGTTCGCGCAGTGCCGAAAAGCGCTGCGCTATTTTTTTACGGGTCCCCAGCACACCCACATAACGCGCCGGGCTGGCCAGCGCCACCTTCAGCGCCGGGTTATCCAGCTTTTCATCGTGACTGATGACCGCAATATAACAACCCTCATCCAGATGCAGCTTTTCGAGGGCTGTCGAAGGCCAATCCGTGATCAATTCGTCCACATGCGGAAAGCGCTCAGGTGTGGCAAAGGCACTGCGCGGGTCAATCACAATCGTGTGATAGCCGAGGGCCTTGGAAAGCGTCACGAGGGGGATGGCAATATGCACCGCTCCAACCACAATCATGCGCGCAGCCGGGACAAACACATCCACAAAGACTTCCACCTGACCAGCTGTACTTTTAAAAGCTGCCCAATTCGTCTCCTGAGCGATCAACTGCCGCTGTACCCATTCGCGCACGTCCTCATTCAACACGCTCTCGCCCAGGCTGCCCAGGCTGCGCCCATCCAGCCAACACATCAGCTTGCGACCCAGGCCCGGCCCGGCTATGATCGTCGCCACCCCCGTCAGTTGGTTGGCTTCCAGGCTGCCCACCAGCGCCGGGTAAATTTCCTGCCAGCCCGCCGAATCCATCGACTCGACAAACACCTCCAACGAACTGCCGCAGGTTAACCCAACTTCCCAGGGCATTTCTTCACTGATCAGGCCGTAATGCAGCAGTTTTGGCACACCGCTCTGCAGCACTTTTTGGGCCTCTTCATATACTACGCCCTCGATACAACCGCCCGTGACCGAACCGGAAATTTCCATGCCAGCCTCAAGCTGTGGACCCTGCACCTGTGAGCGGGTCACGGCCATTTTGGCCCCCAACGGGCGCAGCGAAGAACCGTCGCGCCGGACGTTGGTGGCAATCGCGATCTGTTTGCCCTGCTTGCGCCAGGCTTCCACTTCTGCTAATACTTCACGCATTCTGACCTCGCTTATCTAAAATGGTTCGTTTGAGTAAACTACCTGGCTCGCCCGGGTTGACCTGCGATTGCACACGCACCCAACCAGCGGACAGAGCCTCACGCAAAGCCGGGATGCCGGTCAGTGCCTGCTGCACCTGCGCCAGGCTGGTCCGGGCGTCGAGCATTTGCGTTTCCACCAGCACAACTTCGCGTCCCACCTCGCCCGTGAGCGTCACCCTGAAGTTCAACACACCCGGCAAGCTGAAGAGTGCCTCGTCAAAATCCTGCATGCGCAGCAGCGACTGACCCAACGGCACAAACCCGCTGTAGCGTCCGCGCACAATTTCCATTGTTTTCAATTGCGAGCCACAGGCACAAGTGCCGGGCACAAAGCGGCTGCTGTCTCCCATCCTATAGCGCATGAGCGGCATGCCGCGCCGGGTGAGCGTGGTCAGCAGCACCTCGCCGCGTTCCCCATCCGCGACAGGCGCTCCGCTGAGCGGATCGATGATTTCAAAATAGAGATCCGCCTCGCGCAGGTGATAGCCGCTGAGCGCCTCACACTCCACGCCGCCGCCCAGCCCCATCTCGGTCGCGCCGTAATGATTGAAGACCTGGCAGCCCCAGGTGTCTTCCAGGAATTTTTTGATGGCCTGCGGCACGTGATCGGTCGAGAGCAGCAGCGTGCGCGGAGCATGCTGCCCGGGCTGCCAACGCCGCGCCAGCCCCAGGATCTGGGTCGGGGAGCCTACCAGGCAGTCGGCTTGCTGCGTCTGCATCGTTTCCAGCGCGTGCAGCGGGTCGCGCACCGGGCCATACGGCAGGGGCACGCGTGCCTGTCGCATCAATCCCAGCCGCAGCAGATCGCCCACACTGCCCGGCGTTTCACCGGGCAGCAGGATCAAAACACGCTCAGCGGGTCGGGTCAGCGTGGTCATACCCGCATCGAAAAAGTCGATCGTCAATTCCTGGTCTTCACGCGTGAAGTAGAAACGTTTCGGCTCACCGGTCGTACCGGAGCTTTGCAGGGTGACCACGCGTTGGATGTCGTCCTGTGAGACGCACACAAACTGGAGCGGGTTGCGGCGCACATCCTCGGGCGTGGTGAACGGGAACTGCGCCAATTCCGCCAGGCTGCCCAGGCTTTCCGGCATCCCGCTGAAAAGTTTGCGGTAAAACGAACTGCGCGCGCGCACCAGGGCCAGGCTTTCGTTCAGCTTTTGCAGCTGCCAGGCTTCAAGCGCCGGGCGCAAAGGCAGCGCCGGATCAGAGCCTATTTTTTGCTGGATCCAGGCATCAAGCGCTGAGCGATTCATCGGCTCGGCGGTAAAGCGAACGACCCTGACTGTCTGTCAGGTTATAGGCGCAAAACGGCACCAGGCGGCCATCCGGGCTGGCGGTATGGATGTAACAATCGCGCAGGCGCTCCAGGTCCAGCGTCCAGGCGTCCTGAAAAGCCATGCCCGAGACACAGAAAGTGTGCGTGCGTTTGCGCTCCAAAAAGACGTCCCACTCGCCAAAGCTGGGTCCACTGGCGGGCGCAGTCTGCGGGTGGGCACTCGCAGCCGACCAGTTTTCGGCCACAAACGCGCGCGAGCGGGCCGCACCCAGCGCCGCCTCGACCGGTTTTTCATTATTAGCCGGCAGTCCACAGCAACCACCCGCTTCTTGCGGCAGCGTTTGGATCAGCAGGTCCAGGTTCAAGGACGGCGCCGTACCCATCAGCGGCAGGGTTAAATCCACCAGGGGCGTGTGGATGGTATCCACCACGGGCGTGGGAACCTTATGCCTGGTCAGCGCAGTCAAACTGCCATCCGGCATCTGCACAAAATTGGCGTGGAAGGAGCACAGCGCATTTTCACCACCCGGCGGGCAAAAAGCAGCGGCTTTCAGCAGGCCGTTTGTCTGACTCTCAATCGCCTGGATCACCTCCGGGATGGTGATGCGATCCGCGTTAGCGGGAGCCTGCGCTTTGCCGTTCAATTCGTAGCGTCCAAAATAACTGATCGGTTGAAAGTGTACGCCGCGCACGGTCGGCATATGCGCCAGGGCCAGTTGGATGATATTCCCAACATCATCGCTGTTGACGCCCGGTATCAGCGTGGGCACCAGCACCACCCCGATCTCCAGCTCTTCACAGCGTTGAATGACTGCCATTTTCTGTTTCAGCAGCGCTCGCCCGCGAATGTGCCTGTAAATCTCATCCCGGGTGCCGTCAAACTGCAGGAAAACAGTCGATAGGCCCGCATCCTTTAGCTCTTGCAGGTAAGCGGCATCGCGCGCCAGGCGCAAACCGTTGGTATTGAGTTGAAAAAAAGTAAAACCATAAGTACGCCCCAGCCGGATGATCTCGGGCAGGTCGTCACGCACGCACGGCTCGCCGCCCGAGAGCTGGATGTTAAACGGTCCGCCGGCAGTCAGCAGACGCTCGTACCAGGCTCCAATCTGGGCCATGCTCCAATCCGGCGCGGAACCGTGGGCCGCATCCGCGAAACAAATCGGGCAGTGCAGGTCACAGCGTTGGGTCACTTCCAACAGCACGCAGCAGGACTGCTGCTGGTGATCCGGGCAGATGCCGCAGTCATACGGGCAGCCCAGTTTGACTTCTGTGAATGGGTTTTTGGGAAAGGATGGCGTTTTGGGGCGCACCCAGGTGTTGAAAGCCGGGACCTGTCCGCGCCAGATAATGGTCGAGAAGGAGCCGTGCTGCGCGCAGGTCTTCTCCAGATAGACATCGCCCTCACGCAAAACACGTGCCGCAGGGATGCGCGCCAGGCAGTCCGGGCAAACACTTTCGGTGTGTGAGAGAATTTCGCTCATTTATTCCAGTCCCGAAAGCTCGAAGCCATTTTCCACCAATAACTCTTTCACCTTTTGGAGCACCCCATTGACCAGGATTGGGCAGCGGATGGACTGGTTCTGGCTGTTGCCCGCCAGAATTTGCTCACAGCGCACCCCGCCATACTCTTCGGCAAATTCGGCCTTGAACCACTTGACCAGGTCCTGCACCATAAAGTCCAGGCGCGGGTCTTCCGGCTGACCAGGCTCGCCCTTGCCCGCATATAGGCCCAGCAGAGAGGCGCCGCCGGTCAGTGCGCCGCACAACTCGCCCGAAAAACCCAAGCCGCCCGCCAGCCCGTGCATGGCGCGGATCAGATCCGGGTTATCTTTGCCGAGTATCTCCAAGCCTTGCAGCATCAGAATCTGGCTGCAGTAAAAACCCTGCTTGCGCAGGACCACCAAAGGGTTCTGGTCATCCGCTTGAAATGGATCAAGTTCGTTCATCTCACACCTTTCGCGCAATCAATAAATAATATCCCAGGCGGGCCCGGCTGACGGCAATCAGCACATCCAGCGGGTCGGCTTCGGGCTCAGCTTGCTGCCAGAAGGCACTGGCAGAACCATGACTGCGGACTGCCTGCGCTGAAAATTCCTGCAACTGCCCGGAGTGATCTTCCCAGGTCTGAATTTCAAAACCATGTTCGTGCAATAGCCGTTCCAATTCAGGCTGCGAGAGGGCATCCCGCAAACCACATGCGAGCGGCAGAGATTGTAGGAGCGGCAGACCCTCGGGGCGGCGCGCGTAAATATCACTCAAAGCCAGGCGTCCACCCGGACGCAGCACGCGCTGAAACTCAGCCAGCACCAGTGCAGGTTCGGCCATGGCCGAAAGGCTGCATTCCGCCAGGATCACGTCCAGCACTGCGCTTGCCACGGGGATGGACTTGCCCCAGGCACACACCAGCGGCAGGGACGGGTTTCTGAGCAGCCCGGTTTGCAGCAGCAGGTCAGATCGATCCAGCCCGATTGCAAAAACACCATTGCGGGACGTCAATTCTTCAACCGTCGCGCCGGTGCCGCAAGCTACATCCAGCACGCATGCCCCTTCCGAAAGCTGGCAATAATCCAGCATGCGCCGGGTCAGGTCCAGGTCACCGGGGTGCAGGCTTTGCCCGTTCCCAGCCTGGCCAAAGACGTCATTTTCATAGACGCTGCCAGCTGGAACGGACGCGCGCGCTTCAGGGCTCACTACTTGTCCTCCAGGGCTTTTTCCACCTCGACCATCTTGCCCAGCGCCAGCTCCTCCGGGATCAGAACCAAACCACAGCCGGGGCATTTCATCAATTCAACCGGAAAGGAATTGCCCATGTACGAAATATCGACTTTGCCGGTCACGAGCGGCTGCCCACACGCGGCGCAAACCCAGCCCTGGTAGGTGGAAAGATCAACATACTGGCTCATTTTTTGGCTCCCATTCCGATTTCCATGCGGTGGCTGTAGGCTTTGTGGACTTCAAAGCTGCCGTCCGCGGGCTGTGGGGTGTATTCCACCCAGTAAGTGACACTGGTTGGTTTGTAATAAGCCAGATAATGCCCGCTGAGCGGGTTGAACATGCGCTTCCCCGTCCGCTCGGCAAACTCCAGCACCTTTTGCATATCCTCGACCAATATCAGGCGCTCTTCCAGCATGTGCTGGACGTCTTCGGACAGGTTCAGCCGGATTTTTTCATAATCAGCTTGATCGGGCATGCTTTCACTCCATAAATTTTTAAGCAGTTTTTCCTTCAGCCGGGCGCGATTTTCATGACGCTGTGAAAAGCCGACCGCCGGGGCCAGGGCCGGATTGGCTTGGGCTGCTTGCGGCGGGCCAAAGATGTAATCAAAAATATGCGTGGTGCGTTTGCCGCGCCGGGCGTAAAAGTCGCGGCACATGGCGCAGTAGGTCACGTAATCCAGCGCGCTTTCGTTAATCCGGCGCTGGATGACCTTTTCTGAGAGCGGACGGTTGGCCAGCCACATCTGCCCGCCGTAGGAACAACATTCAGTTTTATCGCGGCTCATGGGCAATTCCTCGATCTGGCAGCCGGCTTTTTGGAGGATATTGCGCACCGAATCCTGGATGTGGCTTTCGTGCCGCGTGGAACACGGGTCGTGCACTGCTACACGCATCTCATGTGCGGGTTGCGTCGCAAATTCCTGTGGTCCCTGCTGGTCATACAGATCCCAGAAGGATTCGATTTCCACTTCGGGATAATATTTCTGAAAGACCTGGTAGCAGCTGGAACAAGCCAGCACAACCTTCGGACGTCCCATTTTCTCGTATTCCAGCCGGAACTCAGCCTGTGAATTGCTGAACAGGTCCTTGCGTCCGGCCCAATCCGCCGGGGCACCGCAGCAGCGCAGCATCAGCCCCACGCCCTCGGTTGGGTAAGCTTCACCCAGCCAGGCATAGGCTTTTTCGACATAATCGGGCGAGGTGGCGCTGAGCTGGCAGCCGGGGAAGAACACCACCTGGCTGGTCGCGTGCCCGGGGGCGTTGCGCGCCAGGGCAAACTTTCCGCCGGGTTGGTTGCTGAAGGCCATATCCTGCAGCGCGAAATCATGCGCCGAGGCGGGCATGCGGCGGGTCTCCACCATTTGCTCGCGCGCATTATGGCAAATCTCGCCCATATCCACATCCGTCGGGCATACGGCGCCGCACTGACCGCACAAAGCGCACGAATTGATGAAGGTGTTGGAATGGCGCGTCCCCATCACGATCGAAAGATTATTATAAATCTCGCGGATGTACTGTTTGGGATAGCTCTTGTACTGCTTGAGATATTCACAGGCTTTCACACATTCCAGGCATTCACACTGAATGCAGCGTGCCGCTTCTGTTTCCGCTACTTCCTGGCTGTAACGGATGCTCATATCGGTCGGAATGAGCGCTGTCTGAGGCAGAATGCCCTGGGTGTCGGTGTAGAGGCGTGATTCATAGGCGCCTTCATTGGTGCGCGAGGCCGTCAGGGAAACCTTCTGCAGGAAGCGATCGATTGAAACTGCCGCGCGGCGCCCATCCGAGCTGGATACAATGGCCGAGCCGCGTTCGGGCTGCGGAAAATTGGCCGAAACCCTGAGGACATCCCCACCCGCGAAGACTTTTTCCAGGCTGGTTTGAAAAGTAAGCGGGTCTATCTCGATCTGCCCGCGAATATTTAATTTTAAATCCGGGACATCGCTGGAGTGCATGCCTGTGCCCAGAAAAACCGCATCATATTCTTCAAATAAGCGTGCCAAAAAGGTGCTGTTTCCATTGCCCGCGCTGCGGCCCACCCTCGAATTCAGACGGACTTCGATACCCAAGGTTTCTATCACTTTCAAGTCATTGATCAAAACATCACGCGGCAGCAAATCCGGGGGCACCTGCCATAAGGCACCGCCCACCCGTTCGCTGGCTTCATAGATGACCACGCCCCAGCCCTTGCGTGCCAGGTCATGCGCCACGGTCAGCCCGCTCATGCCCGCGCCGACGACCGCCACGGTTTTGGGCTTGCGCGGCAGCTGCCGGATGGGCTCCATTTTCTGGCTGCCAAAATCCAGACAGGCGCGCTCTAAAGCCGCCATCTCAATCGCGCCGCCCAGGTCTTTGCGCAGACAGGCAGCCTGGCAGGGCTGGTCACAGATCCGGCTGATGATACCCGGAAAAGGCACCGCCTTGCGATAAATTTTCAAGGCCTCTGCAAAATCACCCTTCGCCATCGCAGCCGCCAGGCCGCGAGCATCCACATGTGCCGGGCAGGCAGCCGTACAACCCGGAGCCTGTTCCTGGATACAGCGATTTTCCTGTTCACGCAGTTGTTTTTGATCCATGGCTTTACCGCTCCACAATTTTAGATGTATCTATTTTAACTGTCATTGCGAACCAGCAGTGCTCTCCTGCTGGTGTGGCAATCTTCACGCCCGGGAACAGATTGCCACGTCGCGGAAAGCACGCTCCTCGCAATGACAGCTACACGAAGAACTCATCAAACAAATCCTTCCATTCCGGATTCATCCCATTCACAATATCAATTTTACTCTGACGCGAACCTGCTTTGATCTGCTTTTCCCGAAAGATGGCAGTATTGACATCATCACCACATTCAAAAAACACTAGTTTTGTAGCATGATACTTACTGGTAAACGTGCCACCTTTTCCGGATTTGTGTTCCATGACTCTGCGCTGCAGGTTATTGGTAACACCAGTGTAAAGCACCGTATGAAGGTGGTTGCTCATGATGTATACACAATATGATCTCTCGGACATAGTGTTACCAGTCTATCAGCAAAAGTGATTTATTGCTTTGCAATCAGAAAGAGACTAGCAAGTGTGGCATGCGCAGAGTTCGCAACAATCGTACAGATTGCCACATATCCAATTGCGGGCATGATATCGCGGAAAGCACCCACACATTAAGTGTCGTTGCGAACCAGCAGTGCTTTCCTGCTGGTGTGGCAATCTTCACGCCTGGGAGCAGATTGCCACGTCGCGGAGGGCACGCTCCTCGCAATGACACCTACGCGCAACAGCAGCGCTCTCCTGCTGGTGTGGCACGCGCAGCGTTCACGCCTGGGAACAGATTGCCACGTCGCGGAAAGCACGCTCCTCGCAATGACAACTACACGCATCAGCAGTGCTCTCCCAATGGTGTGACACGCGCAGCGTACTCACCCATCGAGCAGAACACCACATCTGGTTAAGCCGAGCACGCGCATTCCGATAACATAATTAGCCTGTCAACGTGAGAACAGATTGCCACGCCGCCGAAAGCATGCTCCGCGCAATGACAACCACTACCAACCAAAAAGGAGCGCCCGCGCGCTCGCGCGCGAGCGCTCCCAATCATCGTAAAAAACTACGCCGGGTTAAGCTGCTTCAGACCAGCCAAAACCTTCTCGGGCCGGGCGGGCAGCTGGCGAATACGAACGCCGGTCGCATTGTAAATGGCGTTGATAACGGCCACATGCGGCGAGGTCAACGGGAGTTCACCGACACCAGCGGCGCCGAAGGGGCCATTCTCGCGGGCATTTTCGAAGTAATGAATATCGAATTTATCGGGGATATCCTTGGCATACGGGATACCGGCACCCAGCATGTTGCTGTGCTTCTCGATGTCCTCGAAGTCCTCGGAGAGCGCCAGACCAATA
>CAYWXS010000091.1:22908-26729 GCA_964462245.1 uncultured Anaerolinea sp. | reverse complement strand
GACCACTCGCAGCATTACCAACCCCCTGGCAGACGCAATCCACTTCACTGAGACGCTTGCCCAGGGTAATTTTTCACAGGATCCCTCGGAAACATTAAAGAAAAGAGGCGATGAACTCGGGGATCTGGGCCACGCTTTCCAGACCATGGTCGGGAATGTGCGCGCCCTGCTGGGCGGCCTCACAAGTGGCGTCCAGACAACCGCATCATCTTCCACAGAACTGACGGCCATCTCGGAAGAGACCAGCGCCAGCGCGAGTGAGTCGCTTCAGAAGTCTAACAGCGTGGCAGCTGCTGCCGAGGAAATGAGCGCTAACACCATGTCAGTCGCGGCCGGGATGGATCAAGCCAATAGCAACTTAAATGCAGTGGCAACCGCGGTAGAAGAAATGACAGCCACAATTGGCGAAATTGCCCGCAACTCGGAAAAAGCGCATGCCACGACTGAGCAAGCTGCTTTTAAGGTTGACCAGTTCTCGGTGATCATGAAGGGTCTGGGCCAAGCGGCTCAGGAGATTGGGAAAGTGACCGAAACGATCACCAGTATTTCTTCCCAGACCAATTTACTGGCGCTTAACGCAACCATTGAGGCGGCTCGTGCCGGCGCAGCCGGCAAGGGTTTTGCGGTTGTAGCCAGTGAGATCAAAGAACTTGCCCACCAAACGGCAGCGGCAACCAGTGAAATCAAGGAAAAGATCGGCACCATACAAGATTCAACGGTTGGGGCAGTGGCCGATATCGAGAAGATTGTGCATGTCATCCGCGATGTGAATGAGATTGTGACCAGTATTGCCGCCGCCATTCAGGAACAAGCCACCGTTACCCAGGATATTGCTGGCAATATTGCCCAGGCTTCCAGCGGTGTGCGTGAGGCAAATCAGCGGGTGGCGCAGACTGCGACTGTTTCGGCCAGTATTGCACAGGAAATTGCCGAGGTCAGCTCTTCTGTCGGGCAAATTTCATCGGCCAGCACCCAGGTTCAAACCAGTGCTTTGGAATTATCTCAACTGGCTGAAGAATTGAACCAGATGGTTTCCAAATTTAAGGTATAGGTCCGGGAATGGATGACCAAGATGATTGAGATGGATGATGTAGACAGGTTGTTGTTGGTGATCTTTGGGCTGGACGGGGCCTGGTATGGTCTCGAAGCTTCGCAGGTACAGGAAGTGATCCTGGTTGAGGATAACACGGTGGTCTACCATGCGCCTCAATACGTGCGGGGCATTATTAACCTGCGTGGCAAGATCGTCACGGTTTTGGATATGGAGACCAAGCTGGGGCTTCCATCCCACCCGGTGGGAGAAGACTCACGCATCCTGATCGTCGCCTGGAATCATGAGCCGATTGGCTTGTTGGTGGATATTGTGACTGAGGTCATCAGCCTGGATAAAGACCAGATTGGGTCTGTTCCATTGAATATAAGTGATGGGTTGAGCCAGTTTCTTACTGGAGTTTGCAACGATGCGGACCGTCTGATCGGAATAATCGATCTGGATAAAGTCCTGGCTGTCTGATGCGCCGGCGCGCATAATGGATGGTAGAGCAGGGTTCGGAAAGCGCTGACAACCTGATTTCTGCCTTCCTCTTCAGCTCAGGTTATCGTCAAAAAACAGGTCAAAAAGGTGAATTTATGCCCCTGCGGGTTTTAGTGGTGGATGATACGGTTACATTTCGCAAGATCCTCAGTGATGCGCTGTCGGATATTCCGGGTGTGGAAGTGGTGGGTACCGCTCAGCACGGGAAGATGGCCTTAGCGCGCATTCAGACTTTGCAGCCAGATCTGGTAACCCTGGATATTGAAATGCCGGAAATGGATGGGCTGGAGGTGCTCGAGGCGCTGCATGCGCAGGGAATTGATGTTGGAGTCATTGTGGTCAGTTCCTTTACCCGGCGCGGAAGCGAGCTGACCATCCGCGCCCTCAGTCTGGGCGCTTTCGACTTTATCACCAAGGCAGGCGAAGGGGATTATGCCCAAAATCGTGAGAGCATCCGCAGCGCCCTTGTGCCCCTTGTGAAGGCTTATAGCCAGCGCCGAGATATTCGCGCCATCCTGCAATATGTTCATACAGGTACGGGTTCCCAGGTCAAGTCTGTCACGCCATCCGTACCGGGTTTGAAATCCGGCACAGGCGCACAGCCTGCACCCCGCCTGGCCGATCCCTCCTCCGGGTTGGGGAAAATACGCCCTGATCTGGTCTTGATTGGCGTTTCCACCGGTGGCCCCAATGCCCTGGCGAAGGTTATCCCGGCTTTGCCCGCCAACCTGGGCGTGCCCGTCCTGATTGTTCAGCACATGCCGCCCATGTTTACCCGTACCCTGGCTGAAAGCCTGGATAGACAAAGTGCCTTGCATGTAAAAGAGGCCGAGCATAATGAATTGGCCTTGCCCAATTCCGTTTATATTGCTCCCGGTGGAAAACAAATGAAAGTGACGGTTGGCCCGGGTGGAAAAGCCCTGATTCAAATCAGCGATGACCCGCCCGAGAATAATTGTAAACCCTCGGTCGATACTCTTTTTCGTTCTGCTGCCTTACATTTCCCGGGGCGGGTCTGCGCGGTCATCATGACTGGCATGGGCAGTGATGGTGCCCTGGGATTGCGATTGATCAAGCGCCAACCGGCACGGGTCATTGCCCAGGACGAAGCCAGTTGTGTCGTTTTTGGAATGCCCAAAGAAGCCATCGCTACCGGTGTGGTGGATATCATCAGCCCACTGGATGGAATTGCTGGTGAAATTCGTAAAACGGTGCAGGGTATTTTGCCACTATGAAAATAGATGCGGGTGAGTTTAAGGTGTTTGCCCAATATATCCATTCGCTGTGTGGTGTGAGTCTGGATGGATCCAAGGCATACCTGATTGAAACCCGCCTGGGTGGACTGGCGCAGGATAATGGCTGCAGCAGCTTTAGCGAATTTTATTACAAGGCTCGTTCAGATTCATCCAAATTGCTGCCACGCCAGATTATTGATGCAATCACCACCAATGAAACACTCTTTTTTCGCGACAGCGCTCCCTTTGAAATGCTGCAGCACAAAATCCTGCCGGATTTAATCGATCGGCGTAAAAATATGTCCTATGCGCGCAGCAGCCCACTGTCTTTGCGTATCTGGAGTGCGGCTTGTTCAACGGGGCAGGAAGTCTTCAGCATTGCCATCATCCTTAAAGAAATGCTGGGTGATTTGAACCAATATAATCTGCGCCTGGTGGGTACCGATATTTCAAATCGGGCGGTGGCCCAGGCCAGCCGGGGTGTTTATAACAAAATCGAAATAGAACGCGGTCTGCCAGCCGGTAAATTGGAGCGCTATTTTTCTGTGATGGAGGGTGGTTGGAAAATCAGGGATGAAATCCGGGCCATGGCTACCTTTAAAACGCTGAATCTGTTGGAAGATTTTTCCAGCATGGGCCGATTTGACATCATATTTTGTCGTAATGTAGCCATTTATTTTTCTGACCAGGACAAGGCGAATTTATACAAAAAATTGGCCACGGCTCTGGAGCCAGATGGATACCTGGTGATTGGTGGCACCGAATCGTTGACTGGTGTGAGTTCGTTGTTTGCACCCCAGCGCCACTTGCGTTCTGTGTTTTATCAACCAGCCGCAATTAAAACTTAATCGAGCAGTTGCCATTTATGATTTCTAATCTCTATTTACGGGGTTCCATTTTGGCGGTTGGCTAATCTTTATTTAATGAGTGGTGAGCGCCGTTAGCGTAGTTTACCCCGCAAGTGGTTTGGCGTTTGGCTAATCTTTATTTACTGAGTGGTGAGCGCCGGTTAGTGGTTTGCCCCGCAAGTGGTTTGGCGGTTGGCTAATCTT
>CAYWXS010000091.1:0-22808 GCA_964462245.1 uncultured Anaerolinea sp. | reverse complement strand
TATTTACTGAGTGGTGAGCGCCGTTAGTGTAGTTTACCCCGCAAGTGGTTTGGCGGTTGGCTAATCTTTATTTACTGAGTGGTGAGCGCCGTTAGTGTAGTTTACCCCGCAAGTGGTTTGGCGTTTGGCTAATCTTTATTTAATGAGTGGTGAGCGCCGGTTAGTGGTTTGCCCCGCAAGTGGTGTTTTGCGGATGATTTCATCCGCAAAACACCACAAAAAAACGCTATGGTTTTAGGTGTTTTAGATTCTTAATCATGTGCGACGTCATTATTAATAATTTTGCTTGAAATAAAAAACATTTAAAGGAAACAGGCCCTGTCATGAAAAAAATGATTTTCCAACCAGCCATCGAATTTATGAAACGCCTCACCTATTCGCGAAAGTTACTAATCTTGACGGCTGCCTTCGGCATACCGATCGTTGTTTTTACCTATCTGCTGGCGTTACAATTTGGTGCGAGTATCAATTTCGCACGCCAGGAGCGGAAAGGTGTGGCCTATTTGCGACCTACCTTGAGCTTGCTTCAGCATGTGCAGCAGCATCGCGGCGCTGCCAATACATACCTGTCAGGGGACGCATCTTTTAAAGATACCATGGACCAGAAGCAGGCATCCATTGCTAAAGATATCGCTGCCATGGATGCGGTCGAGAAAATGGTTGGCGCTGAATTCAAGAGTGCCGAACGCTGGCAATCCATTAAAGAGGATTGGCAAAGCCTGCAGGAAAGGGTGCTGACGCTCAAGGCCAGTGAAAGTTTCAATCTCCATACCGCCTTGATCGCAAAAATACTGGGATTCCGACTGTATATCGCGGAAGTTTCGTACATGGTTCTGGATTCAAACCCGGATATATATTATCTGATCATGGCAACGGTCAGGTCATATCCCCAGACAACCGAATATTTGGGCCAACTTCGGGCCGTTGGTTCAGCCAGCCTGGTGGATGGCGTTATCAGTGATAAAGAACGGGCACAGTTGGAGATTCTTGGAAGTGTAGCTGCATCCAGTGTTTCTACTGCAGAGGAAGACCTGCAACAGGTATTTTTGGCAAACCCAGGTTTGCGCACCCGATTGGGAGCTATTATTGATGCTGCCCAGGTTGAGCGAATAAGTTTTCAGGATTTGGTGAACGGGCAAGTGCTAAATACGACAGCGCTCAATATAACTTCCAAAGAATATTTCAGTGCAGCTACCCGGGCAATTGATGCCGAGTTGGGCATGATGGTCGAGTTGGACAATGCAGTGGATGAACTGCTCGCGGCACGGCTTACACAGCTCTCCAACGAAAGATTGATCGCGTTTACTTTGGGTTGGCTGCCGGCACTTCTGGCGCTCTGGTTATTCACAGGCTTTTACTTCTCGGTTATCGAAGCATTAACAAATGTTAAAGATGTTGCCATGCGTATTGTCCAGGGTGATACCAGCCAGACTGTGGAATTTCATTCTTCTGATGAAATGGGACAGATGGCGGATTCTTTCCGTGAAATGATCACCTATCTGCAGGGTATGACCAGGGTATTCGAGAAGATGGCGCATAATGATCTGAGCGAGGATGTAAGGCCCAAGTCAGAGCATGATATCCTGGGTAATGCCTTTGCCATGATGGTCTCTAATCTGCGCAAGGCTCTCGGTCAGGTTGCTAACAATGCCACGCTTCTGAGCAAAGTTTCGGAGCAATTGGCTACAAAAACGAATATTGTAGCTGCTGCGGCCGAAGAAATGAGCGCCAATACGATGTCGGTGGCGGCCGGCATGGATCAGGCCAACACCAATTTGAACACCGTGGCAGTCGCAGTGGAAGAAATGACCGCCACAGTTGGTGAAATTGCCCGAAATTCTGAAAAAGCCCACTCCATCACCGATCAGGCTGCGCGCCAGGTGGATCAATTCTCCAGGGTCATGCAGGGTCTGGGTCAATCTGCTCAAGAGATTGGCAAGGTGACGGCCACCATCACCAGTATCTCGGCTCAAACCAACCTGTTGGCGCTTAATGCAACCATTGAGGCAGCCCGGGCTGGCGCGGCTGGCAAGGGATTTGCGGTGGTAGCCAGTGAAATCAAGGAACTCGCACAGCAAACGGCCTCCGCTACCAGTGTCATCAAGGAAAAAATAGGAACCATTCAAAACTCAGCCGCTGTGGCAGTGGCAGATATTGAGAAGATTGTGCAAGTCATTCAGGAGGTGAATGAGATAGTGATGAGTATTGCCGCTGCGATCCAGGAACAATCCACTGTTACCCAGGATATTGCCGGTAATATTTCGCAGGCCTCGCTTGGCGTGCGCGATGCAAATATGCGTGTTGCCCAAACGGCTACAGTTTCCGGCAGTATCGCCCAGGAGATTGCCGAGCTGAGTGGGGTTGAATTGCAAACCTCATCCGCCAATACCCACGACATTAGCGCTTCGGTCAATGGCTTGATGGCCATGGCGCAGAGTCTTCAGGAAGTCTGCAAGCAATTTAGATTACAGGAAACAGGCAAGCTGGACCTGATCTCTGAGATTGAGGTTTTCAAACAGGCTCATCTGGGATGGATAACTGCGGCAGAAACCATGCAAAAAGGCGGCAAGAAAATTAGTCTTAATGAAGTACCAGCCCATACCAATTGTGCCTTTGGACGTTGGTATTATGGGGCAGGGGTCGGACAATTTGGCCAAAAGCAGGAATTTATTGCGGTTGAGGTTCCACACAAAGAATTCCATAATTTGCTCAGGGAATATGTTGAGATTTACAAAAGCCAGGGTGCGGGCAGAGCGGAAGCAACGCTCAAGCAGTTGAAAGCGGTTTCCCGGAATATTGTCAATCATCTTGACCAATTAAAAAAAGTGGTCTGATCTGCTGCGGTGTATTATTGTGGTTATGTTTGGTTAGGCTGGTATGGATAACCGAATTACTATTTTAACTATTGTATAATCACTTCGTTCCCGAACAGCAGGATTGCCAAAAAAGATGCAGCTCGCTTGAATCTAGTCATTAGAGCTGTACTTTGGTGAAGTAATCTGGCGGCTGCATGCTGTCAATTTGCGATGCGGTAAACTCGTTTATTGGACCCGCGAGTAGGGCATAGGTCAGCTAGCGATCTGGGTACAGGATTAATGCTTTTAGCCATAAGATAATATTATAGGAGTAACGAATGCGTCTGGAAAATGAGCGAAATGCTATTGTTGAGTACGGCCGGAAGTTGATCACGTCACAGTTGACAACAGGTTCTGGTGGAAATTTAAGCATCTATAACCGCGCCGAAGGCCTGGTTGCGATTAAGCCTTCAGGGGTCGATTATATGTTGATGAAACCGGAAGATGTGGTTGTGGTGGACCCAACTGGCAAGGTTGTGGATGGCCAATTAGCCCCTTCGAGTGAGTTGCGTTTTCACCTGGCCCTGCTGCTTTCGCGCTCGGATATTACAGCTGTGGTGCATACTCACCAGGTCTACGCCACGACCATCGCCTGTATGAATTGGGAATTACCTGCGGTGCATTACCTGGTGGGGTTTTCGGGAAATAAAGTGCCGTTGGCAAAATATGCTACTTTTGGAAGCCAGGAACTCTCAGACAATATCGTTTCTGCCATCGGAAGCTACAATGCCTGCCTGATGGCAAACCATGGCATCGTCACGGTTGGGGCTACCATTGCCTCGGCTTTTGCCACCGCCGATGAGTTGGAGCTGGTTGCCCGGCTCTATTACCAGACCAAATGCATTGGGCAGCCTGTCATCCTGCCGGATTCGGAGATGGAGATCATCGCCGAAAAATTCAAGACCTACGGTCAAAGAAATTAATTTTATTAGCTAAACCTAAAATTCTTCACAGCAATCGAACAATTTATTGTTGTGAAGAATTTAATATTGTAGAAAAATAAAACCTGCCCATGATTTTGTTTGTTTCTTTCATTTTGTTTTTATTTAGCCTGTTGGGTATAACCATTGCAGTCTTGATGGTTAAAGATTATCAAACTGTCCAGGGGCGCTACCTGGGGATGATCTTATTCAGTTCGTCTGCAGCCAGTTTTGCTTATGGTATGGAAATTCTCAGTCCGGGGCTGAATGAAAAATTCACCTGGGTGGTGGTGCGTTATGCGGCATTAACCATATTTGTTTTAGCAAACGCATTGTTTGTTTTCTATATTACCCATATCCCTATCCGCTTAAAATCATGGCGTTTTCTGGCTTTGTGCCTTTTACCGGCTGTTGCGCTGTTTTCACAGGCCACTTACCCACTGAACCACCTCGTCTATGATCGGATCTGGCTCGATACCAGTGGCCCCATTCCTATGATCGCGAAATCAGTGGGTCCGTTGTATTGGTTTTACAATTTATACGTGATCGGGCTGCTGCTCACGCTGGTCTATCTGGTGTTGAACAATATGGCGCGCGAATCGAAGTTGAACCGCATGCAATCCTTGCTGATTGCCATCGCGTTGATGCTGGTTGGAGTTACGCATCTGCTACATCTTGGCGGAGTTAACCTGCTGGGTGTGATTAATCCCAATCTCTTTACCTATTTTCCGGTTGCAGCCATTATTTTATGGGGCACAAAGCGCTACCGTCTGGCGGATATCCGTCCGATTGCGCGCACGCTGCTGCTAGAACAAATGCAGGATGGTATTTTGGTGGTCGACCGGACTGGCAACCTGATCGATACCAACCCTGCGGCGGAACATTATTTACACTTTTCCCAAAAGGACGGGATAGGCAGATCCATACAAAAAATATCGGATGAACTTTCCCGGATGCTTTTAGAGCTCGATTCACATAAGGTAGTCTCATCCGTTCTTTATTTCAATGCTGTCCCGCTGCAGGTCACTATAAATCCATTGCAGATTCAACGGGGTGAAGACGCTGGTTTTTTGATCATTTTACGTGATATCAGTGACCGGATGGATGCTGAGCAGCTAAAAGAGATAGAGATCAAACGTCAATCTGCCTGGCTGGAAAGGCAAAATATTGCCCGCATATTACATGATTCGATCAACCAGTATTTACACAGCCTGGTCCTGCTGACGAGTTCGGCCAGTCAGCGCCTGGAACAGCTGAAATATGATCAGTTGGAGCTCATCATCGGGCATATCTCGACCAGCGCGCGTTTGGCTTCACGAGAAATGCGCGAGTTTATTATTCGGCTTCAGCTTGAATCGCCATCCGATCAGGGTTTTTATCTTCCTCAGCAGCTTGCTGAAAGGATCGATCTGTTTAGATCCAATAACGAACTGCATTTCAATCTGGACAGCCCCGGCACGCTGACACTTAACTCAACCCAGCAGCGCGAAATTTTCTATATTTTGCTCGAAGCTCTGAACAATATAGTGCAGCATGCGCAAGCTACTACGGTCTCCATCCGCTTGCAGGAGATTGAAGGTCAGTTTGTGGCCGAAATCCAGGACGACGGCTGCGGTTTTGACTTCAATCAGGGGCGTAAAGGCGGAATGGGCCTGTCTAATATCAAAGCGCGCGCATCGCAGCTTTCTGGGACAGTTACCATTGAAAGCAGCCCCGGCGCAGGCACATTGATACGCGTGGTATTGCCGTTGGTCCAGTTATTTCCGGTGAAGGAAAAAACTGGATGAGGAAGGGCCGCTTTTCAGGCAGATTTGACTGGTGAACTGCTCGATGTAGTTGATATGGGGTTGCTGGGGGGGATGGCGCTGGACGATGTTGGGGGATTGGGTGCTTATTTGGCTCGTTTCTCGATGTATTCGACACCCGGCAGGTCTTTGAAATGAGCATCCTGTGTCCAGAGGGTGGCGTTGTGCATTTGTGCAATGGCATAGATCACACTGTCGGCCATCGCTAATTTATATTGTGTTGAAATTGGCGCAGCGACCAGGGCAACTTTCCGGTCAAAGTCGATTATTTGGCCAAAGGACATCAACCCAGCCACGTGCAGCGCTTCATCTTCACCTGCCCGTGATAGCGTGATTTTGAAGACTTCGTACAGGCAGACGCTGGGGATGATCAGATTTGCTTCATCATCAAGTATCGATTTAAATGCGCCGGCATTCGATCCGTCAGCAAAATATTCCAGCCAGCCAGATGAGTCAACGACATTTTTCATCGTTCCTCGTCTTCTTCTTCGCGATAACCGTCTGTATCCAACCCTTTCAATATTCCGCGCGCCTGCTCAATCGGCTGGACAATGATCACGTGTAAGATATTCTTATAGGGGATAAAGGCAATGCGCTGTCCGGGCTTGATCCCGAATTGTTTGCGCACTTCGCTTGGAATAACCACCTGGTATTTGGATGAAACCAGCGCTGTATACATGCTTTACTGCTCCTTATCGATCGGGGTATGTAAAGGTATTGTATCACGCAAGTGGGGGTACTTCAATTGCCGCCTGGAGCACTGCCTGCCTCCAACGCCCCGTCTAGGCCCTTACACCCTCACGCTTTCACCATTTTACTCAGCCAGAACAGCTTAAATCTCTATCTGGTAAACTGTCTCCCGACATTATTCCTGATTAAATTCATTAGGGAGTGCGTTAAGGTAGAGTTTATCTTCCTCCCATTGGTTTGGGTTGTTATCCATGTAATTCCAGAAGTGTTTGATTTCGGTTTCGTTGCGGGCGATGTGTTCATAAAAATTTCGCTGCCAGATGTCAGTCATCGTTAATTTACGTTTGGCGCGGCTGGTGACCGAAGCTTTGAACCCGGCAATAAATGTCCCTAACGGTTTCGGAGTTCTGACCGGTTGGGGTGGAAGTTCAGGGCCGTGCAGCGTGCTATGCGCCCCTACCGTGGGATCGATTATCCATACGATGGCATGCATGTGGTCAGCGTGATGAAATATGCGCCGGGTTGGGTGTAATCATACCCATCCAGGCGCATCGATCGGCGGTGGTGGATTTTAGGGTCAAATTTCATGGTTGCCCTTGTTATTTTTTTTTGATTAGATGATGTGAGGGGATTATAGCAACAGATCGGATTCGCACCGCTCCAACTTGCTGATTTGGATTCATCCGGCCAGGAAGGGCCGCGATGCGCGCCACGCTTCGCGGCCCCTACGTGTGCCTGCCCGATGGACGTGGGTATGGATGGATGTATGTGTATGGGCCGCATAGCGTGGCGTCCGCCCATCTTGCTGATTGGGTTCTCGGTCCATGGGAAGGGCGCACGCCACGCTTCGCGGCCCCTACGTGTGCCTGCCTGATGGACGTGGGTATGGATGGATGGGTGTGTAGGGGCACGGCGCCGCCGTGCCCCTACTTGCTTATAAGTTTTGTGCCAGCCATTCGATATTGATGATGGGTTCGACCGTTTTGAATTCCAAATCGCCGGTCAGGACGGTTGCGCCTTGCGCAAGTGCGGCTGTCACGGCAAAAGCATCCGCATACGAAAGACGGTGATTGGCTTTGATGTGGGCTGCATCCAAAACTGCTTGGGAGGTTACTTCAAGCAGTTCGATTGGCAAGGATTGGATGTGCGCCAGGGTTTCAAGCGCTCGACGCTGTCCCTGCTCGCGCTCGGTGATATACAATACTTCGCCCAGGTTGATCCAGGAGAGAAAAACCTGGCAGTGGCCCTTTTCCGCGTCTCTCAGTACGGCTTTAACGCGTGCCAGACCGGCTTCGCCTTCCAAGAAAGCCAGCAAGGCAAAGCTGTCCAACACGAAACGGACTGGTTCAGCGCTCATTGTCCAACTCGTGCTGGTGTTCGGCCATCAAAGCCTGGGTCAGTGATTTACCACTTTTGAGCATCCCGGCAGTAGCCTCAATTGGGTCGTCGGGCACGGGGATCAGTTCCAGCGCTCCACCATAATCGACAAATTGCAGGCGCGAGCCGGGCTTGATGCCGTACTTCTTGCGTAATTCCGCCGGGATCACAACCCAGCCTTTTTGGGAAACCGTGACATTCATCATAGCAGCCTCATTTCGTTATACTTTTGCGAAATAAGTATAACATATTTCCTTTGTCCCTGAGCCAACCTGCTTCCAAACGCCGTATTGAGCACGGCCTGCCGTCATCCCGTGTCCGCAGGCGTTGCAGTAGAACCAGACGCGCTGGGGGATGGTGGAGGAGTGGGGTTTATTCCTGGTTAAATTGATTGGGCTTTGCGCAGGGGTGTAACTGGTCTTCATCCCATTTGCGCGGGTTGTTGTCGATGTAATCCCAGAAGCGATTGATCTCGGCCTCGTTGCGAGCGATATGTTCATAGTAATTTCTTTGCCAGATAGGCGCGCCCCGCGTGTTTTGTGCGCGGTTAATCGCATACGTGACCGCGGATTTATACGCCCGCACGATTGTTGGAATCGATCCGGATACCGGCGCGCCAAATTTTTCCACCGTAGGGCACGGCGCCGATGTAGGGGCACGGCGCCGCCGTGCCCCTACATCGGCATCACCCGCCAACCATATAATTCCATGCGCATGGTTTGGCATCACCACGAATTCGTCCTCAAATAATTGGACATATGAGCGCAATTTTGCGGTCTTAAACCATTCTTCCTGCGCAACCTGCCCCAATGACGATAATTTCATCTCTCCATCCACCACCTCGCCAAAGATTTCATCACGCTGAAAGGAGACCAGCGTGATGAAATACGCACCGGGCCGGGTGTAATCATAGCCTTTCAGTCGCAACGAACGGCGATGGTGGATTTCAGGGTCAAATTTCATGGTTGCCCTTTTTATTTTCATATCGATTGGATAATGTGAGGGGATTATAACAACAGATCGGATTCGCTCCGCTCCGACTTGCTGATTTGGATTCTCGGTCCATGGGAAGGGCGCACGCCACGCGCCCCTACATGGGCCCGCCTGATCGATGTGGGTCAAGGGATGGATGTGTGAGGGCCGTAAAGCTTGGCGGCGGTTCCGTCTTGCTGAAGGGATTCTCCGGCCAGGAAGGGGGGCGTAGCGTGCCATACGCCCCGGCAAAAAAGAAGAAGCCTTCAGCAACTTGAAGGCTTCTTCCAAATTATCAGGCCGGGCGAAATTCGTAAAGATGTTCGTCCACTTCCACTTCCAGCACACTGTTGATGATGTTTGTGGCGATCATCAGGCTGGCGAAGCCGGTCAGCGCAACGATCTGCTCCGTGTTGAAATGTTCTTTAACCCGTTGAAATAGATCATCTGGGATGCGGCTGCCTTGTTTGGCAATCGCGCGTCCAAACTCCACCAGTACCTCTCCCTTTTCATCCAGTACCAGCTTGCTCGGGTCTTCGCCCCACAGGATCAATTCACGTCGCATGAAGGTGGTGCACAGCAGGCAGTCGCTTTCGACCGAGATGGCATGTGAGAAAATGACCGACAGCCGTTCTCCCAGGAATTCCTTGATGCAGTCAAAAAGCGGGTACCACTCCATCAGGGCAGTGTAGGCGGGGATGGAGTGCAGCAGGGTGCGTTTCATATTCGTCATGCGATGATATTTTACGAGACCCTGGTCAAAGGTGGTGCGATAATCGCCGGTAGTTTGTTCGTATTCAAGGGTAGCTATTCTGGGCATACGTTTCTCCTTTGGGGTGATTAACAGCCTGCATTTGTACAGGCTGGAGCGCGATAGTGATTATCCGTTACTAAGTTTCAGATCAAAATTGGCCCGTTGGCCCGCAGGTGGCTGGGGCGGGTCAGCAGCCAGAGCACCCACTCGCAGACATCGTTGGTGGTCAGGTTGGGTTTGCCTTCCATATCAAACTTATCTGCAAGTGCCAGCCCGGGCGACAGGCTGTGGACACGGATGCCGTGTTCGCTGTTTTCCAGGCGGATTAATTCCAGCAAGGTGTTCAGGCCGTGCAGGGCTACGCTGTAGGCGCCATCTTGGGCATACAGCCCCAGGCCCGAGTCTGAGCCGATTGACATGATCTCGCCGCGCTTTTGGGCGCGAAAGTACGGCAGCGCCACACGCGAGAGGATGAAGGCTTCACGCAGGTTGGCCGACATGACCAGGTCCCAGGTGTTAAGGTTGTGCGTATGGATCATGCCGCCGCCCCAGAAGGGCGAAACCATGATCAACTGGTCCAGACGGCCAAACGTCTGCAGGGTTTCATCCAGCACAGCCTGGGCGGATTCCAGCGTGTCCAGTTCGGAGCTCAAGGTCAGGCACTTGTGCCCGGCGGCTTTGATGCGTGCAGCCGAAAGCTCCAGCAGGTCAGGGGTTTTACCGCACAGGCAAACCTGTGCGCCGCTTTGAGTCAACGCCAGGGCAACGGCACCTGCCAGCTCGGTGCTGCCGCCGCTGATCAGGGCTACCTGCCCTTCTAATTTATGGGTTCTGTTTTCCATTTATATTCAAACCTCGGACCCAAAAGTGGGTGCTGTGTAGACGATCGATCCATCCACCATGGTCATGAGGGGCTGGACTTCCGCCAGTTGTTCGGCGGGGATTTCAAAGATATTTTCAGAGAGCAGTACCAGGTCTGCCAGGTAGCCGGTTTTGAGCTGCCCCTTCTGATGTTCTTGAAATTCGGCATAAGCAGCGTGCCGGGTGTAGGCCAGTAAGGTATCGGTCAGGCTCTGGTGTTGATCGGGCAGGCCGGGCAGCCAGGGTTTGCGGTTGACAGCCTGGGCTACCCCGCGCAGTGCGCTCTGGGTTGCGACCGGCCAGTCTGAGCCAAAAACCAGTTGGGCACCGGCATCCCGCAGGCTTTGCCAGGCAAAGCTCATCGGCCAGCGCTGTGGACCCACCCGCGCCGGCCAGACATCGCCTTCGTCCACGCGCGCGGGGGCATGCAAGGGCTGCATCGAGGCCAGCACGCCCAGTTCTTTAAAGCGTGGCAGATCTGTGGGGTGCACCAGTTCGATGTGCTCAACCCGGTGGCGTGAATCACGCTTACCATTGACCTGGGCTGCCGCCTGACAGGCATCCAGCACCTGGCGCACAGCCATGTCACCCACGGCATGCGTCAGAACCTGCAAACCCAGGCGGTCGGCTTCGGTCAGCATGCGCTGATAATGTTCCGGGGTGTAATTGGCTGCGCCCAGCGCGCCTGGGTCATCGGCATAGGGTTCAACCAGCAGACCGGTATAAGATTCGATGACACCATCCAGAAAAAACTTGACACTGCCGGCCCGCAGCAGCCCATCTGTGAAGCTGTGTTTGAGCGGCAGGGCTTCTTTTTCCAGGGCGCTGAAATCAGTCTCGGGGCTGATGCTGTAGGGTAGATAAATCCGGCAGGTTAATTCGCCCAGGTCTTCCATGGCGGCATAGATCTGGGCTTGGTTGTGACTGTTATCCATATTGTGGACACTGGTCACGCCCAACGAAGCTGTCAGGCGCAGCGCTTTTTGGAGCAAGGTCCGTTTTCGAGCGTCGTCCGGTTTGGGTACCAGGTCACTGACGGGTTGGAAAGCGCCCGGTTCGCGCAGTTCGCCATTGGCATGACTCTGCCCATCCATCACAATTTCACTATTCGGGCCACATTCGCCCCCATCAAATAGACCTGCCATTTTTAACGCCAGGCTGTTGGCCCAGGAAGTGTGCCCATCGAAAGCGTTGATATAGATCGGGCGGTCCGCGACCAGCGCATCCAGATCAAAACGGCTGAGGGCTGCCCGCTCTGGCCCGACGTTATAACGCAGACCCGTGCCAGAAAGCCAGGCATCTGCCGGGTGTTCGGCGGCATTCTGGCGCACAAGCTGGCTCAGTTCCGCGTAATTTGTGACCGCTTCCAACTGCATGCCGTCCATGTTTAAGGCGCCATAGAGCATATGGAAGTGGCTGTCGATGAAGCCCGGCATGAGGGTTTTCCCGCCCGCATCAATTACGCGGGTTGTGGGGCTTTTATAGAGGCTCACATCGGCGGCGCTGCCGCACAAGAGGATGCGGTTGCCCTGAATGGCGAGGGCTTCGGCGGTTGGCTGCTGTGGGTCGGCGCTGAAGATTTGGGCGTTGGTGATGATCAGGCTGGCTGAAGGGGGCATGTTTTACCTGTCGTGTACTGTGGATGATTATTGTTTTTTGGGCTGGTAGATCGTACCTGCCACGGCATCACTGACGGCATCGCCGATCAGGTTGATTGACAGGATGGTCAGGAAGATTCCCAGGCCGGGGAAGACCGTCAGCCACCAGGCCTGGCGCACAAACTTCTGCCCGGCGTTCAGCATCGCGCCCCATTCGGGGGTGGGCGGTTGGGCGCCCAGACCCAAAAAGCTGAGCGATGCACCCGCCAGGATCGACGAACCGATGCCGAGCGTCACCAGTACCAGCAGGGTGCGCATGGCGTTTGGCAAAATGTGATTCAACAGAATTTCAACATCCGAGCCACCCAGGGCGCGTGTGGCTTCGATGTAACTCATCTCACGAATGGCCAGCACGCTGCTGCGCGTCAGACGCATAAAGGAAGGGATGAAGGCAATCCCGACCGCGACCATGGCGTTGATGATCCCCGGGCCTAAAATGGCCAGGATCGAGAGCGCCAACAGGATATCTGGAAAGGCCAGCAGGATATCCGTTACCCACGAGATGAACGCATCCAGCCAGCCGCCAAAATAGCCGGATATTAGCCCGAGGGTAATACCAAAGATTGCGCCGATGGCGATTGCCACCAGGCCAACGCGCAGTGAAAGCTGTCCACCGTATAAAAAGCGGGCAAAAGTATCGCGCCCGATGCCATCTGTGCCCATCGGGTACTTCAGGCTGGGGGGCTGCAGCGTCTGGCTGGGATTAATCGCGTTGGGGTCCTTGTCTGTCAGCAGCGGGGCTGCGAGACAGATAACGATCAGAAACAGCAGCAGCAGGCTGCCAAATTGAGCACTGCTATTGCGAAAAGTTTGTCGCAGCAGGCGCAGACCGGGCGAATCCATATGAAAGGCGGTTTTTTTAAGTACTATGCTCATTTGAGCCGGATCTTTGGGTTGAGTAGCGTGTAGGTGATATCGGTCAGGGTATTGATGAGCACATAAATGACAGCGGTCACGAGGACCACGCCCTGCACCATTGGATAGTCGCGGTTGGAGATGGACTGGACCGCCAGGCGCCCAATTCCCTGGCGCGCAAACATGGTTTCGACAATGGTGGAACCGCCCAGCAGGTAAGCCATCTGCAGCCCCACAAAGGTCACGACTGGGATGAGCGCATTGCGCATTGCGTGTTTGAGGATGACCATTGATTCAGGTACACCCTTGGCGCGTGCGGCGGTGATGTATTCCTTGCTGAGCACGTCCAGCATACTGGCGCGCACCATGCGCGCCACGATCGAGGCTTCCGGTAAGCCGAGCGTCAGAGTGGGCAGTACCAGGGCAGCAAACCCGGACCCGGTCGAGATGCTTGGGAACCAGCCCAGGTTGACTGAAAAGAGCATGATCAGCAGTAATCCCAACCAGAAAGTTGGGATGGACAGCCCGCTGACCGAGAGGCCCATGGCGAGCGTGTCCAGCCAGGTGCCGTGATTGAGTGCAGCTACCAGTCCCAGGATGAACCCAACTATCAGTGCCAGCATCAGTGCGGAAAAAGCCAGCGCTATTGTGCTGGGCAGTTGTTCGGAGATGGCTTTGGAGACTGGTACGTAGTTGCGGATTGATTCACCCAGGTCACCGTGCAGGGCTTTGTTGAGATAGCGCCAGTATTGCACGGGGATGGGATCATTTAAGCCCAGCTGCTGACGCAGCTGGGCTACAGTTTCGGCATTAACTTTTTGGCGTCCAAGGATGGCCGAGACCGCGTCACCTGGAACCAGGTGGATGATCGAGAAGACCAGGATTGAGATGCCAAAAAGCACCAGAATGGATGTGAATAAGCGACGGATCAGGTAATTAACCATGTGTTAGCCAGATAGGCTTGCGCGTGGCATTACTTGGCAAGCGAGATGTCGTAAATCCAGGGATAACCTTCAAGATCAAAGGTGAAGTTTTGAACGCTGGGTAACATCAGGTAGACCGTATTGACGGTGAATAACGGCAGAACCAGCGCGTTTTCCATGATGATTTTTTGAGCGGTGACGTAATCCTGCTTGCGCACGTTTTCGTCGGTCTGGGTATCACCATCGGCCAGGGCTGCATCCAGTTCGGGGTTGCTAAAGCGGGTATAAGCCGAGCCGCCCTTGATGTTGGATGAGTGGAAGAGGATGCGCAGGGGGGAGGGATCGGCGCGGGTCCAGTACATATATAAGAAGCTGTACTTGGCAGCGGCGGCTTCGGATGCAATTCCGGCATCGTCCATGGCGCGCATTTTCACTTCAAAACCGGCCTTCTGCAAATAGCCCGAGAGCAGTTCATTGAAGGCTTCTTCCCAGACGGGCGAGGTGATGTAATCCAGGGTCAGATTTTTTCCGCCTTTTTCGCGGATGCCGTCGGCGTTGGTATCTTTCCAGCCGGATTCGTCCAGCAGGCGCCCGGCTTCTTCCAGGTTGAAACGGTAGAGGCTGGCGGATTTTTCATCGAAGGACCAGGTGGTGGGGGAGAGCACACTGTAAGACGGCAGTCCCAGGGTTTTGAAAGCGGTTTGGGCAAGTTCTTCCTGGTTGATGGAGAGGATCATGGCCTTGCGCACATTCAGATCATTGGTGGGTTCGGCTTCGGTGTTGATCATCATGATGGCGGGGATGCCGGGTTGGGCAAAGGTCTTGACGACTGCCTGTCCGGAACCGGCCATATCAATCGCATCCAGCGCGGGTGGTTCGCTGACGACTTGCAGTTCGCCAGTTTGCAGGGCCGTCAGACGGGTGGCGGCTTCGGGCAAAATGCGGAAGACGACCTGGTCCAGGTAGGCTGCGCCCTTGTGGGCGGCAAATTCAGGCGCCCAGTTGTAGTCCGGGTTGCGTTCCAGCACGATTTGTGATTGGGCATCCCATTTGACAAACTTGAATGGGCCAGTGCCGACCGGGTTGCGGCCGTAATCTTTGCCATATTTTGTCAGAGCAGCCGGGGAGGAAATGCTCAGCCACTGACGACCGGCATCCCGCAGGAAGGTCGGGTAGGAAGCGGCAAACTTGACGGTGACGTTGAAGTCATCGGCGATCGTGGTCTCGGTGTATTTGTGATCGACCAGCAAGGTCTTGCCGCCCGATTCGAGCACGTCAGCGCTGACGATATGATCGAAGGAGGCTTTGACTGCCTGGGCGGTGAAGGGCGTGCCGTCATGGAATTTCACATCCTGGCGCAGTTTGAAGGCAAATTCAGTGTAATCTGCGTTGGGTGTCCACGAGAGAGCCAGCCCGGGGTGCAGGGTTGCATCCGGAGCAGTGGAGAGCAGGGAATCGAACAGGTTGATCAGGACAAATTGTTCCTGAACATAAACGGCATCGCCCGGGTCCAGGGTTTCCGGTTCGGAACCCAGGCCGAGGTTAAGTGTGCCGCCGGAGGGATCGGCGCTGACGGCAGGCACATCGGTGGCAGCCGGGGCAGCAGGTGCTTCGGTAGCAGCCGGGGCAGCGGGTGCTTCAGGTGCCGGCGTGGCAGCCTGCCCGCAGGCGCTCAACATAATTCCGATGATCGCCACGATCGCAATCAGAGTAAAGAACTTACTGTTTTTCATTTTCTTTTCTTCCTTTTTTGGACTTGTATGACTGAACCAACAGTCAAGTTGACTGTTTATTATAAACTAACTTAAATTGTAATACGCCGCATCCCCAGCTTTTCCCCCCCATTCCTGTTTCTCACAGTGAAACAAGCGCCTATCCATGCCCTGCCCCGCAAGTGGTGTTTTGGCGGAAATTCTTCCGCCAAAACACCACAAAAAAACTATGCATCCAGCGCTTGACCCAGATCCCAAAGGATATCATCGATATCCTCGATGCCGATGCTCAGGCGGATGAAATCCGGGCTGACACCGGCCGAAATCTGTTCGGTCTCGCTCAGCTGGCTGTGGGTGGTGGTAGCCGGGTGGATGGCCAGCGATTTGGCATCGCCGACATTGGCCAGGTGGCTGAAAAGCTGCAGGCTTTCAATGAACTTGCGACCGGCCTCCGCTCCGCCTTTGATCCCAAAGCCGAGGATGGCGCCCGGACCCTTGGGCAGGTAACGCCTGGCACGCTCGTAATCCGGGTGACTCTTGAGACCCGGGTATTTGACCCAGCTGACCTTGGGGTGTTTTTCCAGGTATTCGGCGACGGCCTGGGCATTCTGGACGTGGCGCTCCATGCGGATGGAAAGCGTCTCAATGCCTTGAATGGTCTGCCAGCTGTTGAACGGTGATTGTGAAGCGCCCAGGTCACGCAGAACCTGCACGCGCAGCTTGATGGCAAACGGGGGTAAACCGGCGCCCAGCAGGCTGGCGTAAACCAGGCCGTGGTAAGAAGGATCCGGCTCGGTGAAGCCCGGGTAACGCCCGGAGGTGTAATCGAAGTTGCCGCCGTCCACGACCATGCCGCCAATGCTGGTGCCGTGCCCGCCGATGAACTTGGTGGTGCTGTGCACGATGACGTTTGCACCCCATTCAAAGGGACGGAACAGGTAGGGTGTGGCAAAGGTGTTGTCGATCATGAGCACAAGTTTGTGCTTTTTGGCAATTTCAGCCACTTCTTCAAAGGGGAAGACCGAGATATCCGGGTTGCCGAGCGTTTCGCCGTAAATGAGTTTGGTATTGGGTTTTATGGCATTTTCAAAATTCTGTGGGAGGCTGGGGTCGACAAAGGTCACATCAATGCCCAGTTTGCGCAGGGTGATGTTGAACTGGTTGTAGGTACCGCCGTACAGGCGGCTGGAAGCTACGATGTGATCACCGCTGCCGAGCAGGGTGAAGATGGCCTGGGCCTGGGCGGCATGACCGCTGCTGGCAGCTACGGCACCGATGCCGCCTTCCAGGTCGGCAATGCGCTGTTCGAGCACATCGGTGGTGGGGTTCATCAGGCGTGTATAAATGTTGCCCAGTTCTTTCAGCGCAAACAGGTTGGCAGCGTGTTCGGTGCTCTTGAACTGGTAGCTGGTAGTCTGATAGAGCGGTACAGCGCGGCTGCCGGTGGTGGGGTCGGGACTGTAACCGGAGTGTAGCTGGCGGGTGGCGAAACCATACTTGCGGGCATTTTTTGACATGGAATAATCTCCTCTTGGTAAATCGAATGGTTGCTGAAATAAATCAAAATCATTCTTGTGTGGGATAAACAAAATGGCCTCATATACATGAGGCCATTTTCTATCAGCCTCTCATCTTCCAGAAAATCACCTGCCGGAATTGGCACCTTGACGGTTGGGACCGCCAGGTTGTCGAGGCTTCATCGGACCGGTTCCTCCGCCTCTCTGGATAAGAGTAAAACAGTATTTAGTTGTTATAGTGAAATAGAGGTGCCAGCGGGGAATATATATTTCCCTGCTGGCACCCAGCTACTAATCCGCCAGGTGTTGGTAAAGGACCGTGCTCAGATAGCGTTCACCGAAGGACGGGATGATCACAACGATCAGCTTGCCCGCGTTCTCCGGGCGGTTTGCCACTTGCAGCGCAGCCCAGATCGCAGCACCGGAGGAGATACCCACCAGCAGACCCTCTTCCCTGGCTACGCGGCGGGCCATCTCCAGGCTGGCATCGTTGGGTACGCGCACAATCTCACTGTAGATTTTGGTATTCAAAACTCCAGGTACAAAACCCGCGCCAATACCCTGAATGGGGTGGGGTCCCTTGGCGCCGCCTGAAAGCACAGGGGACGCATCTGGTTCAACCGCGATGGCCTGGAAGGAAGGCTTGCGCGCCTTGAGCACTTCGCCAATCCCGGTGATGGTGCCACCGGTACCAATGCCCGCCACGACGAAATCCACCTTGCCATCCGTATCACGCCAGATTTCTTCGGCCGTGGTTTTGCGGTGGATTTCCGGGTTGGCTGGATTATTGAACTGCTGTGGCAGGAAGTAATGCTCCGGGTCGGAGGCTGCCAGGTCCTCGGCGCGTTTGATCGCTCCGCCCATACCTTCTGAGCCAGGAGTCAGGACCAGTTCGGCACCATAGGCGCGTAAGAGAATGCGGCGTTCCTTCGACATGGTCTCGGGCATGAAGAGCGTGATCTTGTAACCCTTGGCGGCTGCCACCATCGCCAGGGCGATGCCAGTATTCCCACTGGTGGGTTCAATAATGGTTTTGTCTTTGGTCAGGATGCCCGCTTTTTCGGCAGCGTCAATCATCGCAAAACCAATCCGATCCTTGACGCTTTTGGCCGGGTTGTAGAACTCCAGCTTGGCAACCACTTCGGCGTAAGCTCCCTGGGTTACGCGGTTCAAGCGTACCAGTGGAGTATTACCGATCAGTTCAGTTACATCCTGTGCAATTTTAGCCATGGGAACATCTCCTTGAGTGAATGACGATTTTATTGGTCGTATATAAAAGGTAAAAAATTTTGCGCTTGAAAAAGCGCAATATTTTTTTTGCTAGATACCTGCCCCGCCCATTAGCACTTCATCAAAAATTTCTGCGTGCATAACAGGTGAACCGGCAAAGACTGCTGCCAGGCTGGTATCGTCCATCAGGCGGGCCGTATTGTTGCGTACATCCAGAAAAACTCGCCGGAACCGGCATTTTGCTTCCTGGGTGCAGTGCTCGTACTGGTTTACAGAAACACAACTAATTGGCGCCAGCAAAGTGTCAAAGTAACGCACAATCTGACCCATTCGGATCTCTTCCGGTCTTTTGGAAAGCATATAACCGCCGCTTTTACCCGGCAGACTGCTGACCCAGCCCTGTGATTTGAGATCCAGCATGATGTGTTCCAAAAAACGTTTGGGTACTGCGTTGAGCTTTGCCAGCTGGCTGATGGAGATGGGTGCCTGGCCGTAATTTTCCACCAGCGTCATCAAGACCCGCAAAGCATAATCTGTTTTCCTGGATATTTTCATGGTTATTTTCTCAAATCTAAATATGCGACTTGCATGGTCGTTATTATGCAACGATTATTAATGTTTGTCAAGGGCATTTTGGAGCTGAGAATGGGATTTGGGCGTGCACGAATTATTCACACTTATTTTACGTTATTCACGGACACAAAAAAGTATAATAAAAAAATCCCAGAATGTTTTTCGGATAGTTCCATGCATGAAATTTGTGACATAAATTGCATATTTTTCAGAAGAAATTTTTTATAATCCTGGACTGCGGCTTGTTATTTTTTTACTCGATTCATTTGTCTAATTTTGAAGGTCTCATAATCAATCCGATCCTAGTTTAAGTCCTGTGAGTTGCATGGAAAAACCGAAACAGCCATTCTGGGATAAACCCGGATTAATCCTGAAGTTGGAACTAGGCTTTGCGATTATAAGCATTCTTCAAATCATAATCTTGATGGGGGTTCCCCACGAAAATTATTATTTTCGTCTGATTACATTTATTACTCCGCTTATCTGCTTGATCGGTTCTGCAAGTTATTACATGGCCTACCGGATGAGTGCCAATTTTACCCGCCAGGCCGCACTGCCGTGGTTAACTATTTCCTTTGCCATGCTTATTTTGCCTGGTGGCGATATTGTTAACCTTTTCTATGGGATTAGCAAGGTTCCGTGGTTCCTGGAAGGGATTTTGTTCAGGATTGTTTTTCTAATTGGGGTCCTGCAGTTTCCGAGGACTAAAATTTCCCGTTCAGAAATATTTCAGCGTTTGGTAGATTTTTCCCTCGTATGCATGGTTGTTGGGCTGATGGTATGGACTTATTTGTTCATTCCACTATTAGCGCACCGCGACCTTGCGACCCCACAGGTCATATTTTTTTCAATTCTATTCGCACTCCTGAACATTTC
Organism: uncultured Anaerolinea sp.; assembly: GCA_964462245.1. Taxonomy (GTDB): domain Bacteria; phylum Chloroflexota; class Anaerolineae; order Anaerolineales; family Villigracilaceae; genus UBA5195. Next base: position 3,230 of record CAYWXS010000091.1, on the reverse strand, counting down.
AATATTTTGGATATTGGGACTGCTGCCCGCCTTCAATTTTCAAAAGGGGAGCCATGTCTCACCCAAAATATATCTCATCCTTGGGTTTGGTTTATATTTTGGTTCGAACGCCATCGCAGGTTCCGCCATATTTTTTGAGAATACCATCTCTGAAAATATTTTCTATTTTAATTTGATGGTGATTACCCTTTTGGGTCTGGCGGGTTTTGAGCAAGCCCGGCTGATTTCCCTTCAAATTCAGGAGAGTCAGGAACAACTACCATCTGTACTTTCGAATTCTGATTCTGCAGATCACCAAACAGAAACTTCGGCAACAAAGAGCAGTATAACGGCGAACAATGCCAATCTGATCCTGGCCTACACCATTTTGAATCCACATCTGCGCGACATTATTCTCTATGTTCGCGTGAGCGATGGCTTGATTTTGGCGGCTAACCAGGCAGCTGAGCTTGAATATGGTTATACGGCCGAAGAAATGCTGCATCTGACCATCAAGGACTTGCGCAGCCCGGAGACATTGAGTGCGCTGACTGCACAGATGCAGCAGGCCAACCAGGAAGGTCTTTTGTTTTACACCACCCACCGTCGTAAAGATGGTTCTACATTTGCGGTTGAAGTCCGATCGGTAGCGGGTGAATACCTCGAGCAAAATTGCAATATCAGCATTATCCGCGATATTTCAGAGAGAGAAAAATCCAGCGAAATACTTCGTAGTGCGTATTATCAGTTTGAGCGAACCTTTGCCAGTCTGGAAGATTTAATTTTGGTCCAATCCCCAGAGGATGGGAAAATTATCATGGCAAATGAAGCCAGCCAACGCATGTTGGGGTATTACCCGATTGAACTGATGGGCAGAACACCCGATCTACTCTTCGCTTTCAGGGATGATTTGGACTACATTGGGCAGGAATTTGATGCGTCGATCAAAGCCACTGGTAAATTTCAAATCGAAGTGCGCATGCAGACCAGGGATGGCCAGATATTGCTGGCAGAGGTTACGATCGTTGAAATTTTGGACGATTTTAAACGCAGGATCGGCATCGTCAGCATCTTCCACGATATTACTGAGCGCAGGAAGGCTGAAATCCGCACTTTCAAAAGTGAATCGCGTTATAAAGCCCTCTTTGACAATATTAAAGAAGGCATTGTCCTGCTCGAATATAAGATAATCGACCGTAATTTCCCGCGGTTATACTTCCTGGAGGCCAACCCGACCTTTTTCCAGCAGTTGAATATCACCAGGGAGCAGGCTGAAGGGCAGGAATTGAATAATATTTTACCGGGTAACGTGCTGGATTGGGCCGAGCTGGGCCAAAAGGTCGTTATTACAGGTGAATCTCTCTTTTTTCAACAATCCTATCGCCCGCTGGAAAAAATATTTTTTATCAGCGCTTTTTCGCTTGAATCCGGGACCATGGCACTGCTGTTAATGGATATAACCGAACAGAGAACGGTGGAAAGAAAACTACGGGAATCTGTTGTACGGCAGCAGGCACTCTCCCGGCGTTTGATCAATGTTCAGGAAGATGAACGACGTCATCTGGGTCGTGAGCTGCATGATGAAATCGGCCAGGTGTTGACTGGCTTAAAATTTACCATTGAAGCTGGTTTGGGTATGAACCCCAAAAACGGGAAGGATCTGTCAGATTTCAGTAAAAATAATGCCCTGGCAGCCGTGAAAATTATCAACGATTTGATTGTTCAGGTGCGTGAATTATCCCGAAAGCTGCGACCTGCCATGCTGGATGATTTTGGTCTGGTACCTGCGTTGTCCAGTTTGTGCGAGCGCCTGGGTCAATTTTCAGAACTGGAGATCAAATTTGAACATCCCGATCTGGACCTGCGCCTGCCTTCTGAAATTGAAACAGGAGCCTACCGTATCGTTCAGGAAGCCTTAACGAATATCATCCGACATGCGCGTGCCCGTCAGGCCTGGATAAAAATTCGATTGGAGACGGATCGCTTGATTATCACAATCGAGGATAACGGGCAAGGGTTTGTGGTAGCCGATACCATGGCTGTAACCAAATCCATGGGTTTGTCAGGTATTTTTGAAAGAGCCTCTCTGTTAAAGGGATCCCTGACAGTCGATAGCAGTCCCGGATTGGGAACTCGTATTTCAGTCTGGTTACCCCTGGAAAAAAAGCTTCTGGAGGAAGTGAAATGATCAATATCATTCTCGCGGATGATCATCAAATCGTCCGGCAGGGTTTGCGCGCCATACTGTCTGCTTATGACGACATTAGCATTGTGGCCGAAGCCGTGGATGGTCTGGATGCGCTGGAGAAGGTCAACCAGTTTAAACCGGATATTTTGGTTCAAGATTGGGTCATGCCGCAGTTAGGCGGATCACAACTGACGCGTGAAGTGAGGCTGCGTTCTCCCAGTACACAGGTAATTATTCTTTCGATGCATGCTGACGAAATCTACGTTAGTGAAGCCTTTCGGAATGGGGCCCTGGGCTATTTATTAAAGAATGACAGTGCAGCCGAATTAATCCAGGCGATCCGTGAAGTAAAGGATGGGCATCGCTATCTGGGCTCGCTGCTTTCTGAAAAGGCTATCGAATCCTATATTCGGAAATCACAGTCAATTGAAGTTGATCCGTATGAGACACTCACGCCGCGCGAACGCGAAATCCTGGGCTTGATCTGTGAAGGGGATACCGGTGCCGCGGTAGCGAAAAAGTTATCACTGAGTGTGCGCACTGTTGAGATGCACCGGGCAAATTTCATGAATAAACTGGGCTTGCATACTCAAATTGATATCATCCGTTTTGCCATCAAGCGCGGGTTGATAAAAGACATGATCTGAGTATGATCAAAGCCGGGAAAGGTTCCTGACTTTGGAAATGCCGAACAAAACGCAATTATGCAGAATACGTGCGAAGCTTCCATGTTCCCTGGCTATTGCAGCAAGAACGGGTTGGCGCCTGGCCAGTAAAAAACGAACCTACCTATGGTCTGCCGCTGGAGAAAGCAGGCATTATAGGCAGGTTCGTTTATTTGGATTTTTTATTTGGCTTGTACTTTTCCAAAACTATTGCGCTGATTGGCTGGCGCAAGATCAGGAATTGTTAAACCGCAATGGAGCATAACCTGCTATTGGCATTTAGACCTATCCCCCCGGCCCCCTTGCCCGAAAAACGGGAAGGGGGAGCAAAACAACGCAATGGAGCATAACTTGCTATTGGCATTTAGACCTATCCCCCCGGCCCCCTTGCCCGAAAA
>CAYWXS010000090.1:17707-27010 GCA_964462245.1 uncultured Anaerolinea sp. | reverse complement strand
TGTATTGCACCCCCTTCCCGTTTTTCGGGATGGTCCCGATCACTGCACGGGACAGGGGGCCGGGGGGATAGGTCCGCCCTGGCGCACAGCTCTAATCACCAAAAGCAAGTTACGCTCCACTGCGATTTTTTGTTTGTTTTCTATCAGAAAGAGATTGATCGAGGGTACCTATGCAAGCTTATATGAGTATTATCACCCTGGGCGTGTCGGACCTGGAACGCTCGATTCGGTTTTACCGCGACGGGCTGGGCCTGCCGACCACTTATAAGGACGGCGAAGGCATTGCATTTTTTCAGCTCAACAGCACCTGGCTGGCCCTATTCCCGATGGCCGCCCTGGCCGAAGACGCCTGTCTGCCAGACGAGCGGGCGCGCTTTGACGGTGTCACCCTGGCGCACAACGTACCAGACAAGGCCGAAGCGGATGCCGTCATCGCCCAGGCCCTGGCAGCCGGCGCCAGCCTGCTCAAACCTGCGGCGAACACATCCTGGGGCGGATATTCGGGTTATTTTGCCGACCCGGATGGACACGCCTGGGAAATAGCCTGGAACCCATTCTTCCCGCTGCCATAATCATTCAAGCCTCATCCAAAGGGTCCTGCATGCGAAAAATCTCCATTCTCCTGATCGTCTTCGTGATCGCCTTCAGCCTGGTCAGCCCGGTCTTTGCCACAGATGGACTGCGCATTTTTTACGCTGGTGAAGATGGCGCGGTCAAAACCGCCCTAAATCTGGCACCCGCCGGAACCTTTACACTGGTCAGCGACCCGGCCCAGGCGGATGTATTCGTCTTGAATGGAGCCGCTCCACAGCTTGCAGTCATCGCCGCGCGCGTTAAAGCGGGCGCCGGATTGGTCCTCATCCCTGGCCCGCAGATGGATGCAGCCAGCCTCTCCAGCCTGCTGGATATCCCACTTACGCTGACCCGCAAGGACGAGCCCATCTCGCTCACCGAAGTAAAAATCCCCGACCCGCTAGTGACCGAGATCATCTGGAATGGCGCACCGCAGGTACGCGAACGCTACGAGGTCACGACCACACTTTCATCGGTCCAACCCCTGGTTGGCTCCTATGAAAACGGCGAATGGGTCCTGTGGCAGGTTCGCCCGAATATATTTGTTTTTAATGCCTTCCTCGGAAAAGATACCAACCCGCAAATCCAGGAATGGGGTTACTTTAATTACCTGATCTATCACCTGAGCCTGCGCGCCGCTGGCAAAACCGCCCTGAGCTTCGCAGATTACCCGGCCAGCCCGGTACCACACGCCACAGAACAGGGTCTCTTGCTGGGGCTGATGGGTCTGATGCTGGTGACGACATTTACCATTTTCTTCTTCGTTCGACGTTACAGCCTGGCACACCCCGAAGCCCTCGATCAAATTGTCCGCGCTGGACCCCAAAAGCAGACGGAGGCTGGTGAAACCAACCCGGCCTGGGAAAATATCGGTTTCCATCGCCCCCTGGGCGGCTTCCTGGTGGCGCTCTCGATCGGACTGCTGCTCTTCATCCCGCTCATCATCTACCAGAACCTGATCCTGCCGGTCTTCATCCTACCCTCAGCCCAGGCCCTGGGCATCTGGGGCCGGGTCACCCAATTCTTCAACCTGGCCTGGACCTTCTTCGACATGGGTACCAGCATCGCCTTTATCAAATACCTGTCCGAGTACCGTGTGCATGACCCCAAGAAAGGCATCCAGTACGGGCAGGTCTTTGTCTGGTGGCAGCTGCTCTCCGGGTCGATCCAGGTCGCGCTGGTGATTGGGCTGGCCAGCACCATGGCACCCCGCTCGGCTTACGCGCTCTACGCCTGGAGCGTGATCATCCACGCCCTGATCCAGATCCCGGGTTGCTACCAGGTCATGCGGCACGCTCTGACGGGTTTTCAACGCCTGGACTATTCGCGCCTGCTGGATATCGGTCTGAATGTGATCCTGCCCATGACCGTCCAGCCCATCTTTGTCAGCCTGATGTTCGTCTGGGGCAAAAGCCACCCCGTCTACGGCGGCGCCATGGGCGGGCTGCTGGGCCTGGGCATGGCCGCCTATGCGGCCGAACTGATAACCTTCTTGTGGGGTATGTGGCTCTATCGCCGCGCGGGTTATAACGGGCGCATCCTGTTCCTGGCCCACTTTGACTGGGCAATATTAAAGACCAGCTTTAAGTTTGGTGTATTCGAAATGCTGGGCTCGGCTGCCTGGTCCTTTGGGCAGGCTGCCGAAATTGCCATCACCCAGACGCGCCTGATCAATTACTCCGAAATCTGGGGCAACTGGGTCATGGCCCAGAACTTCATCTTTGCCTTCAATGTCACCCAAACCCTGAATGACGGCGTCATGCCGGCCATCTCCGAATCGATCTCGAGCGGTAAGAAAATATTAAGCCAGTATTACACGGTCATGGCTTACAAATATAACGGCCTGGGCAGCGCTTTCCTGGCAGCCGTTTTGCTGGCAGTCGCACCCAAGTTCATCATCGGCGCCTCGGGCATAGAATTTCAACGCGCGGCCGTCTATGTCATCCCGCTCATCATCTGGGGTGCCTTCCAGTACCCTTCCTGGGTGGGAGATAACGTGCAGTTGGGCGCCAATAAGCCCTATCTAAAATCGATCCTGGTCTTCTCGGAACAAATCGTGCGCGTGACCCTGGCCTGGATTCTGCTGGAGCGCTTCCAGGTGACGGCCCTGATCATTGCTTATTTTGTCGGTTTGTTCTTCAAGGGCATCAGCGCCTACATTATTAACCACAAGGTCGTCTTTCCGCAGCGCTTCTATATCTGGCAATCGCTGGTCGTACCGCTGCTGGCAGGCAGCACGCATTATGGCGTGATGTGGGTCATGACCGCTCTGATCTGGAAGGGTGATCAGATCACTAGCGTGTTGATCTTCCTGATTGGCATCCTGCCCAGTTTCCCGCTCTACATGTTCTTTTACGGGTTATTCGGCGGCTGGGATGCGGATACGCTGGCCGAGTTGAAGCTGGCGGTTGATCTGACCGGCCCGGTACGCTGGCTGACCTACTGGGGCATTTATGCGCCGACCGCCCAGGGTGCCAGAATCAGCCCGCTGAACGATCGCTTCCCAATCACCATCCGCCCGGCAGCCATGCTCGAAGCCGCAGAACTAACTCAGGAGAAAGTCAAGTTATAGGTACTTGCGCAACAGCGCATCAGCTGCTATTCACCCCTGTCTCGGATGAACCATAAGGTTGCGCGAAATTTTTCACCACAAAGGGCACTAAGAAACACAAAGTTTTTAAAGCCTTTCTTTGTGCACCTTTGTGTTCTTCGTGGTTCAAGGTTTTTTTACCACGTTAAAAAGAACAGCGGGGTCATGCTGACCACGCTGTTTTTGTTCAACCCTACTTACCCATTCACATAACCCAGCGGGTTTTCAACGACACTGGCGAAATTGGGCCAGCTTGCTGCAGCTGTGCCAACTTCTTTTAGCCCCGTAAAGCGGATCACATAGCGGTCGGGGATGTTGGATGAGCGGATGCCGGCATAATTTCCCAGAAAGATCCTGTTCACATTTTCATAATCCCGGCGCAAATAGATGATGACTTTATCGATACCTTTGATGGCTTCCGGGTCTAACACCCATTTGCCGATCGAGCCTTTGCCGCTCACATCAAAGCTGAAATGTTCGCCGTGCGAAAAGACAACAACGGCGGTTTGATTGGGTTGAAGGACTTCACTAGCTTGTTTGAATTTTGCCATAGTTTTCCCTATCGTATCTTCTTCCACTCCACCGGCTGACCGGCGTGGACTTGCTTGATATGCGTGCCCTGGTCAAAGCCCATCAACCTCTTGCCGCAGGAAAGACACTCATATAGACCAAAATCCGAAAATGAGGACTGGGAGGCAGAGCCGGGAGTAGGCATTAGCGAATTGTAAGAGCTGGCAGTAGGCAGTAGGGAATTGGCAGTAGTCTCCACTCCCCACTCACTATTCCCTACTCCCTGCCCTTCTACTCCCCACTCCCCATTCCCTACTCCCTGTTCTTCTACTCCCTGCCCTTCTACTCCCTGCCCTTCTACTCCCTGTTCTTCTGCAAAGCCCTTATCAATCCGTGCAGAATTTTGCCGGTCGTTTCGGATTGACTCAGCAAGGGTTCTATGGCTGCTTGAGACGTCAGCCCTACCCGTGCCGATAGGATCAGATGCGTCTCCACTTCCTTGAGCGAACCCTGGGCGATTTGAAGGAAATGAATGTATTCCAGCCGATGCTCCCTGCCGTAACCCTCCGCGATGTTGGCCGGCACCGAGGCCGCTGCCCGTCGGATCTGGCTGGTCATACCGTAGGCTTCTTCCCGTGGAAATGTCTGTGTAAGGCGGTAACTCATTTCCGCCAGGCTCATGGCTTGCTGCCATGCTTTCAGATCCTGGTACGATTGAATGGACTGATTTTCCATGACTATTCTCCGAGTTTTTAATATAAAATTCTTCACCATTCCCTTCCACTCCCCACTCCCCACTCCCTACTCCCTGCCCTTCCACTCCCTGTTCTTCCAGCCGATCCCAGGCTTGCAACACCAGGCGGCGCGTGCGGTACTCGCCATACAGACGGATTTCTTTATCCTTCAACACGCGGAAAGTCTCACCCGGGAAATCCTCACCGTAGACTTCCTTCGGGTCCAGGATATAACGCAGTTCATCGCGCGTCAGACCGTAGAGTTTTGCATAATACGCATCCAGCTCGGCACGCAGCAGAGCACGACGCTCTTCATCCCACTTGAAAGGAGGGAGGAAGAAAGCTGAATCGACATCCATTCCCGCCAGGTCAAGCTTTTGACCGTGGTTATCTTCCCATTGCCGCAAGATCAGCAGCTGCATTGGGGATAGATTTGGGTACGAAGGGACTGCGCCGGTCTCTTCTGCTTTTGTCAGTATCTCCTGAGCCACTCCTTCCAGATTATTGAGCACATCCTTATTCCAGAAGCGCAGTACTCTTATCCCTTGTTCATTCAGAATTCGGGTGCGTTTTTGATCATATTCCGCCTGATCCGGCTCAGCATGACCGCCTCCATCCAACTCAATTGCCAGTTGTTTCTCATGGCAGTAAAAATCAAGGATATATCCCTGGCAGGGGTGCTGGCGGCGAAACTTCAGATCGCCCAACTGCCGGTCGCGCAAAACTGCCCACAGCACAATCTCGGCCTTCGTGGCATTTTTTCGTAAGTCGCGGCAGCGTTGAAGGAATTCAGGTGAAATGCGATTGTACGTTGTAAGCGTCGGCGTTTCATCGGCATTCCGCAGTGCGCCCTCATCCCCAGCCCTTCCCCCCGCAGGGGAAGGGAGTTGTTTAAACCCTCTCCCCTCGGGAGAGGGCAGGGTGAGGGCGCCTTTCCACATATCTTCAGCAAAAGGCTTCAGATCGTAGGCAGTATAGACCAGTTCAAGCACGCGTGGGGCAATGAAATTAACACCAAATTGAGAAAAGAAAGAGGGGGGCAATACAGGAAATTGTTTTGCAATAAAAATATTTATATGAGTACCACCAACTTTATGCCGAACTGCGTAATCAAAGACAAAACAACTTAAATTTCCTAGTAAACATGATGTGATTTTTGCATCATGTTTTACAATAAGCATATTTCCAATACCAACTCTTGGTACTAAACAAAATATTGCGGTCCTTTCATCCGTTGCTCTTGCAATATCTCTAAATCCTATCATCCATTTATTCTTCCAATTTCCAAGGCGATAGTTAATTTCTAATTCAGATACCCAATATCTCGGGAGAATTGAAAAATGTGGATTAGTTTTGTCTTCGTAAAAAACTCCTTTAATATCTAACCCATTATAAGTTGCCCACCGATGGTCAAATTGATGTATCAATTTAGCTTCATAAAACCGCAAATATCCTTCGCGGGGAGAAAATTCAAATAATCCACTGTCATTGGACATGTGAAACATTGTCGAAAAACGTATCCCCCAAGGATTTTGTCCGGTTCGCTCATTTTCCAAAACCGGTACTCGGCTATAAATTTTACGGGTTAGTTCCGCGTCTATCCGCGTACGGAATACTGGCATAGTGTGCGTGTTTGGGTTGAAGAGCGCAATCTCATAAGGCGCTAACGAGAAACGCCGCAATGGATCACGCAGATGTTCCGTGCGTGTGGCAAAAAAGGAAAACTCACTTTGTGATACTGGCGAACCGCTCAGTGTCAGCAGGCAGAATTTATAGCTGCGATGCACACCAGGAAAAATAGCTTCCCGGTTTTCAAAATCAAATAGGCTGACAATCGATCGCTTCTCCACCAGGTCTCCAAAGAAATCCTTGGTCGTATCATCGGTGGCGATGCCGGTCGGCAGAATGATACCCATTCGCCCCTTGGCGCTCATCAGATCTCGACCATGCCCGGCAAACAGGGCATAGGTGTTCACATCGCCTACAGCAGTTAATTGGTAACGATCCGATGCACGCATGAATTTACTGGAACATTCTGCAGCATGTTTGGCATTTTCAAATTCCTGAGCGAGCGCTGGGTTTGATTTTGTCAACAAATCGATCAACTTCTGTCGCGCAGCTTTATTAGCTGCGGTGGCAATCTCCGGATCGCGCTGCGCAAAGAATTCTTCTTCCTGAAGCTTAATTCGTTCCCAGGGCGGATTGCCCAACACGCAATCAAAACCAAAAGGACGGAGATCAGGGAGTAGGGAGTGGGGATTAGAAAGTGGGGAATGGGCAGCCGCTTCACCTTCCGACTGCCGACTGCCCGCTCCCGACTGCCGATTGCCATCTCCCATGAAAACATCCGGAAAAGCCAGCGGCCAGTGGAAGAAATTGTTGTCCAGGCTGAGCTGTGTCACGCGCTCCAGCAAGCCGGTCTGGGTCTGGTTGCCAGCACGCAGGCGGCGCAATTGGCCCTGCGTGGGTGCAACAATTTCGAGCGCAGCGCCTTTGGATTCCTTGATCTGCCAGAAGAAGGCTGCCGTCCACAGATCGGCGACTTGCTTCTGCTTCTGATACTGGTTCGATGTATTCACCTGCTTATAGGCTTCGGCCTTGGCCTGCACCTGCGCGGCATCATCTTCGGGCATCCCTTCCAACTCGCGGGTGCGCTCAGCCAGCCAGGCATCCAGGTCTTCCTGGGATTTCAGAACTGTGATGAACAGACTTTCCTGTCCGGCGCGCTCCTGCTTGTTACGCTTTTTGAGCAGCGCCGCCGTGGGTTTGTGATCGCCAGTGACCGCATTGAAAGCTTCATCAGGAATTTCCAGGGCAGTAGTGAATTGGGAGTTGGGAGTAGTGAGTAGGGAGTTATGCGTGGTTTCATTCCCGATTGCCAACTCCCTATTCCCGCCCATCGGCCCCACTCCTACCAGACTGTTACCGCACTGAATGTGCGCATCCAGGAAGGAGAGTGGTTTGCCCGGTTCCATCGACTCCATCCACAGGCTAACCTTGCATAACTCCACCGACATGGGGTTGATGTCCACACCATAGATACAGTGACTGATCACCTCGCGCAGCGCCGCCCTCATCGCATCGGGTGTCGGTTCAACCTCGCCCGTGCGCACCTGTGCCAGCCGGCGCGCCAAACGGTGCGCGGCGGCCACCAGAAAGTGCCCGCTGCCGCAAGCCGGATCGATCAGTTTTAAGGCCAGCAGGGCCGCGATCTGTTTTTGAACCAAGGACCACGAAGAAGAACTTTGGGGTTCTTGATTACCCTTTGTGTCCTTTGTGGTTAATGATTTTGCCCCTTCCAAAGCCTGCGCAATCACCGGGTCCAACGCTGAATTTAACAGTTCGTTGATCAGGTCTTCATGTGTGAAGAAGCTGCCCGTGGTCTTGCGTTCGTTGCCCGCCACCGAAAGCAGCTCAAACTGGGCCGAGTCGGTGTTGACCGTGGCATGCAGTTCCAGCAGGGATTCATATACGCTGCCCAACTCGCGCGCGCCCATGTTTTTATAATCCACCGCGCGCCGGGTCTGCCCCTCTTCCATTGTGGTCAGACAGCGGATGGCAGTCAGCAGGCTTTCGTTGGTCAATTCGGCGGGTTCCAGATCGGGCAAAGCCTGTTCTGAAAACAGGAACCCACCCAGGATGGGCAGAGCTAGGGAGTAGGGAGTAGGAGGTTGGGAGTTGAGGATGGGAAGGCTTACACCGGCCAACAGGCGCATTACGACCTTGAGCGCTTCATATAAATCGGGGTGACGGCTGCCGCGTGTTAGTGAGGCCAGGCGGCGCAGGCGTTGGAGGGAATAATATTTTAGATAGCGTTCGCGGGCTTTGGGTGTGGAAGCCGGTTCAAACAACAGGTCACGGTCCTCCGCCACGAACAGGAAGATCAGCCGGTAGACCAGCCGCAGCAGTTGACGGTAGTAATCGTGTGTGCTGAGCGCGCCGGAGCGTAAATCTGCACGCAGTTTCTGGTTGGCTGGGGCACGTAAAAATCCGCTGCCCAGTGCCGCGATGGCCTGTTCGACGCCCTTGCGCAAATATTCCAACGCGCGGGTGCCCTGCTCCTGGGATAACTTTGACCACTGCTCCAGGAAGCACGTCTCGCGCAAAGCCGCCAAGAGCGCCAAGTTTTTTTGTTTTTCTTCCTTCCCCAATGCTTCCTTTGCGTTCTTTGCGTCTTCGCGGTTCGCTTCGAGGTTTTCAAAGCGCGATTGGTGACAGATCAGCCACAACAGCGCAAAATCGGCATAGACTTCGCCCTCGAACATGGCTTCCAGATCAAATTCGAGAAAAGCCTGACGGGTGAGTGTGGCGTTATCCCGCAGCACGCGCAAGCGCAAACCGTTTGAGACCAGTCCCCACTGCGCCTCGGGTGAACGGTTGAGATATTCCTGCAGCAGGCTGTGCGGGCTGGCTTTGGATGCCCCCACCACACCTGCCGAGCGTTTCTCCAGGTCCACGCCGCAGCCTACCAGGTGAATCGGTACATTCGCCCACATATGCGAGATGGCATATGGTTTGCCGTCAATTTCCAGGCCTTTGGCGATTTGCAAACGCCCGTAATCCAGTTCATCGAAGAGTGGCAGCAGCCAGCGTTCACGCGTCAGACCGGTCCCAGCATCACCCAGGCCCAGACGTCCGCGCGAAGTTTTGAAGGCGGCCCAGGCACCCTGCAGTCGGTTCCACGAACGGTTGATCGCCTCGTTCAGCTTCTCACCCGAAAGGTGATAGCCTTCCGGTGTCAGGCCTGGAATATCTTTGTTGTAAGCCAGGACGCGCTGCAACAAGTCGGAAGGCAGCAGTGCGCCTTCGGTGTGGATAGTGGTGAAGGGGTTACGGGTTCTAGTTTGCATATCAGTCTCTTTTTTTTACCACGAAGGGCACGAAGAAACACAAAGT
>CAYWXS010000090.1:14107-17607 GCA_964462245.1 uncultured Anaerolinea sp. | reverse complement strand
TTTTAAAGCCTTTCTTTGTGTACCTTTGTGTTCTTTGTGGTTCAAGGTTCTTTTATCACCACGAAGGGCACGAAGAAACACAAAGTTTTTAAAGCCTTTCTTTGTGTACCTTTGTGTTCTTTGTGGTTCAAGGTTCTTTTACTCAATTGGTTTAGGACCGTTGACCATGCGTTTGATACCGTCCTTGATACGAATGGTATTCCAGTTGATCAGGAAACCCAGCCAGCTATGGCGAAGTTTCAGGTATGTCAAAAGTTGGGCTTCATGGATGGGTAGCAGGGTTTCGACAACTTTGTTTTCGATGATGACCATATTTTCCACGAGCATATCCAAACGATACCCTATATCAATTTTTTGTTCGTCGTAAAAAACCGGTTGAGGCACTTCGGTTTCGACAATCAGCCCGCGTTTGCGAAGTTCATACGCCAGGCAATACTGGTAGGCAGATTCCAACAAACCTGGCCCCAACGCGCGATGGACCTTGATGGCCGAATCTACAATTTGTCTGCCGACTTCCTCGATATCCATGGCAATAGTCCCTGGTCTTGTTTTAAAAAACTTAGTGCACTTTGTGTCTTAGTGGTTCAAATCTTTGGCAAATATACATACACCCCCAGCACATCCGGCGGCAACTGGGGCTCAACTCGCGACTGACTACTTCTCATTTTGGATGCCCGCCGCACGCGCTGGTGGGCGGCCAATAACTCATTCCCATGCTGAATAGCAATAACATTCAATTGAGGGCGTAAATATTCAAAACCATCCATGATCTTACTGACTGCATCAACTTTGTTGGCTTCGGTCATATTTTGATCGGAGCTTGCTCCCAACAATTCTTCGGCAGCCTTCGCATCCAGCCACTCGGCACTTTCTGGCGCACCACGAAAGGCCACCACCTGCACATCTTCGGCCAGTAAGGGCTTTTCCACGTTTTCGCGATTGGTGATGATGTGATAGCGGAAGCGCAGCAGGAGCAGTGTCGTCCGCTTCTGCACCTTCGCAGTTCGCATGGCACCGCAGCGGCGGGCAGGCGTCTGCCTGAGCGGATCACCACCCAGCGGATCGAGCGCACTCTCCAGCAGGTAACTGGCCAGGTTCTCCACAAACGGGTGATTTCGAGTAACAAGCAGCTGCTTTTCGCCAACTGGAAGAGCAAACTTGATGCTCACCGAGTTAGGCCCCAGTCCTTGTAGGGTGCTTTGTGATTTAAGATTGTTATTCAGTAGTCGTTCTTTGAGCGCCAGGGGTAGATCAGCCAGATTGGCAGCCAACACTTCGTCATTGCCGCCGACACCTGCGCCCATAATCTGCAGCGCTTCCTTCACAAAGCGCGAGACATCCACCCCGGAGCCTACCGCCTCGCGAGCCGCGTGCAGCTCACCTGCGACTTCATCCGGCTTGATCGATTCCTGGGCAAAGACAGTCCGCGAACGCTTCTCACGCTCTGAAACAGCTTCCCACTTTCCATACAAGTCATTACGGATCGGCCTCATATAATCTTCAAAGCCAGGCAAATAATTATCCAAAGTAGTTGGTCTGGAACGCAGCAGCAGTCCTTCGAAAATCGCTTCAACCACCTTCTCGGTATCGACAGGCACGGGAACCGAAATACCGAGCGAGTTGCGAATGGCCTTGTGTTTGCGCAGCAGCACATCCAACACGATACCATCAATCTGATTATCGGTACCGTAATAGGTCAGCACGCGCACCTTGCTCTTCTGTTGTCCGTAACGATCAACGCGCCCTTCGCGTTGTTCGTGGCGGGTGGGGTTCCATGAAAGGTCATAATGAATGACTGCGTCAAAATGAGCCTGCAGGTTGATGCCTTCGCTCAAGCAATCGGTGCAAACCAACACGCGCTTTTCGGACTCAGCCAGTTGCAGCACACGCTCTTCGCGCTCAGAAGGCGGCAGAAGGCCGGTAACGGCAGCCACTGTCACACCTTTCAACTGTTTGCGCAGTTCGGCAGCCACGTACTCGGCAGTTGGGATGTAACGACAAAACAGGATCGGGCGATAACCCTGCTGTAGAAAATCCTTCAGCAGCACAATTACCTTGTTCAGTTTTTCATCTTTTGCGCCCAGCAGTCCATCCGCCATACGCGCCAGTTCCAGCAACAAGCGCCGGCTGCCCTGGTCTTCATTCTCACCCAGGTTCCCGCCAGGCGCAACGTCGGTGCCTTCCGCGCTGGAATCGGTCACCAGGTCCATGATATTGCGCTGGCCGATTTCGTCGATGACCTGCAGGCGGTCCATGTCATTGCGAGGGCGCTCTTGTTCTTTGCCCGAAGCAATCTTCCCACCCGGGCTAAGTTGCTCTTCAGATTGTGAGATAGCTTCGCCATCACTCCCGTAAACATCTGGGGACGTTGTCGCAATGGCATTGGTAGAAGCGCGATTGCGCAGGGTTTCTGCCGCTGCAGCGGGGCTGGATGCCAGCGACCTGAGCAGAGCCAGGGCCGACCACCAGCGCACCCGTT
This sequence comes from uncultured Anaerolinea sp., assembly GCA_964462245.1. Lineage (GTDB taxonomy): Bacteria > Chloroflexota > Anaerolineae > Anaerolineales > Villigracilaceae > UBA5195. The sequence continues at coordinate 15,128 of CAYWXS010000090.1, read as the reverse complement.
GATGAAACTGCCCTCCGCTGGTATCGCGTACCGTCTCACGCGCGTACTCCAACACACGCTCAAAAAGCTTCTTGTATTCCGGCGAGAGCTTATAGGTACTTTCGCTTTCTTCACGCTCCGGGAAAGGTGTATCCGCTTCCATGTAATGCCGGATGTCCGCCCGGCGGCGCTGGATGAAGTGTTGGGCCAGGTTTCTGCGCTGTCGTTCATTCCCTGCACCGGATAGATCATCCGGCAGGTTTTCAAATTCTTCATCCAGAATGGTAAGCAGCGAGCGGAAGGCTTCTTCCTTGCCACTGTGCGGGGTGGCAGTCACCAGGATGACATGTCGGTTGGGATTCTCTGCCAAACCACGAATAAGCTGGTGACGCTGCTGCTTGCCGCCTTTCTCGTTCTGGCTGGCGCAGGTGTGGGCTTCATCCACGATGATCAGTTCCGGACAGGTTCGCAGGAATTCATCCCGCCGCCGATCTGTTTTAATAAAATCCAGTGAGACCACCACAAAGGGGTGTCGTTCAAAGAGCGATTGCCCCAGGCTCAAGCCTCGTTCCAGGCGGGCAGCGGTGCCAGGCAGCACCAATTCGGCTTCGATATTGAACTTCTCGCGCAGTTCAGCCTGCCACTGCTCGGCAAGCTGCGGCGGACATAAAATGGCAAAACGTTCGATCTCGCCGCGATCAAGCAATTCACGCGCAATCAACCCTGCCTCGATGGTTTTACCAATGCCAACATCATCCGAGATCAACAAGCGCACCGGGTCGAGTTTGAGCGCGATCATCAGTGGCACGAGCTGGTAAGGACGGGGTTCAAAGGCCAGCCGCGCAAACGAGCGGAACGGACCAGCGCTGGAGCGGAAACCAAGACGAACTGCGTCGCGCAGTAAACGTGCCGAGCGGTAATCACCTACTTTTGTGGGATCCGGCATATCAAACTGCGCCGAAGTCACTGTTTCCAATGGCAGGTAGATACCCGCTATTTCAGCATCCGTACCACCCAGTGGGCGCACGACTAAAGTTTCCTC
>CAYWXS010000090.1:0-14097 GCA_964462245.1 uncultured Anaerolinea sp. | reverse complement strand
CGCGCCCGCGCGCTTTTACCAGGGAACCGACGGTAAATTCTGTCATCGTTTTCATCCTATTCGCCCAAAGGCAGTTAGAACCATTACAAGTGTGGTTTATTCAATTTAATCCGACATAAAAAATATGAGCCTGGTAGCTTTGATCCCAGCTTTCATTTGCCGTCAATGGTACCATTCCATCACTTCCAAAGTGGTAGCTCTTGCCAATTTTTTGGGATTCCCATTGGCCTTAACGGAACAGCAGGAAAAGCATTTAATAAACCTGAAACTGATGCCTGCCAGTGATCGGTCGGAGCGATAAAATTTAATAGATGATTGATCATGGTCAATACCGTAAACAAGCGGTTATCCGGAATTTGAACAGGTGTATACCAATCTGGAGCGTATTTTCGGTCTGGCACTCGGACTGTCAACGGCAAAGGCCGGTTCCAAATGCGGTTGTGATGAGCACAACTGTTGCGGACAGCATTCAGAACCAGCAGCCAGGAATCTAAAACCATCGGAAACAGGTTATATTTATGAGATATCTTTTGCTTTATGGCCAGGTGTTGTTTGCGATATAAGGTTAGTAATTGGCCGAAGGACATTAGTTCAGTAACCATCCACAAGGGTAAATGGGGTTCTCCAGTATATTTTGCACGGTACCGCTGAATAAATTCTTCATAACTCCTGGTTTCATCATCATGAATATCGCTCATCAATTTGTGAAATTCACCATCGCTAAATTTAGGATTGTAGTTACTCTTGTCTGTATATCCAAACGGGCCATATGCCATGGTGTTGACTTCGACAAGCTGTGTCCGGAATACAGCCACTTCAATTCGCTCAATTGCATCCAACAGAAGCAGGCGTAATTGGCGATCAAACTCATAATGATTGCGAATAGTCTCAAATGAAGTGCCCGGTTTGAATTTTTCTTCGCCAGTGATCGGGTCGATTTGTTTATAAATATACCAATATCCACTGAGACGGTAAAAGTTGACCGCGGAAAGATAAGATTCCAATTCCGCGGGATCATGGACGATCAACCCTCTCGAAATCAGTCTTTGGGCTTGTTCATTAAAGGAAAGCGCAGGCTTGGTGTAGTTATCCATGGAACCCCTTAAAGAAACACCCGCCACAGTGGCGCATATTCCTTCAGGATTATCCCAAAGGAGCAGAGGCTTGGCGGGTCTACTAAACATAGTATAACCCCATTATCGTCAAAGTCAAGAAATGATTTCTGAGCGGGATGAAGGAAGGTTTCTTCATCCAATTCGGGCAGCACCACCCACTCGCGCCCGCGCGCTTTTACCAGGGAACCGACAGAGAAAGTCATAATTTATTGACGATTTCTCTATGATATTTTTCTTGGGCCAAGAGTTTCTGATACTTCGGAAGATCAGAAATTATCTTGATTAAGGTTTCCATATCATTAATCACTTCTTTATTTGAAAAAAGAAAAGTAAGTTTCTTTTCATTTTCCAATCTTTGCCGAAAAGCAGACAACGATTTCTCCGGGTGTTCCCAATTGATGGATTTTAATAATGCTTTGCCATTTTCGGAAAGATAGAATTCAGCATCTTTAATTTCAATGATGTCGTCTCCAAGGGTATCTGCAATCCTTTTCTTCTCTTCCATAATTCTGACTAATGCTAATTCAGATGCAGTCTTGTCCGTTGATACTTGAATCTTCTTCAAGCCTTCAGACAATAATTTCACCGAAATAGCACCTTCATTGAATGACACCAGGTATTCCGTTTCGCAGTGCTGGCAAATAACCTGATCAGCATCACTCGATACTTTCAATTTGCCTCCACACTGGCGGCAGGTCATGCTAACCAATTCCATGGTTCCTCCAACTCAAAATTCGGTCAAGCCGAAAAAGATAGAGCGCTTCGCGAAGAAATATACCCCAAATCGCCAAAAACGCTAAGAAAACCTGATTTCCTAAAATCTTTGCGTACTTCGCGCCTTCGCGGTTCTGAAAATTCTTGCTTGCGAAGCAGTGCAAAAAGAGAACCCCAAAGATTTTCTTCGTGTTTCTTCGTGCCCTTTGTGGTTAAGCACTTGCACTCCCAAAGACATGCGGATACTTCTTGACGACTTGATCCCAATCATCCAGCAAACTAAAGCGCACAACCGAATACCCAAGGTCATCCATGCAACTTGTTTGCGCAGCATCGCGCGCGGCACGCTCAGGATACAAATGATGCGGACCATCTACATAGATCGCCACACAATCCTTTTCATATAAGAAGTCCGGACAAGTGCTGCAGCTCTCGATCAACTTTTGAGCATACGAGGGCAGGTTGAGGTTAGCGTTTTCGATATACGCCAACCAGTCTCGCTCCAGATCTGACTGGCACAGTGCCCGCAAGCGCTTAAGATGTTCAGCGCGCGAAAGCGCCGAAGGCGAAATATCGGCATGTGTCCCACTCAATTCAACCAATACATCCTTGATGATCTGCCGATCCAGGAGGCGATGCTCCATCTGATTGAAATAACTCATCAGGCAGTTGTAACAGGCTGCTTCACAATCTTCGACAGCATTTTCGGCGTGATGCAAATCTTCTGCGCTGATTGGGTCAAAATGGCACAGCTCCAGAGCCGTCTGAGCTACGCCAGCAAAAGCCTGTGGATCTTCCATCAGCCTGCGCAGCACACCCGCACCACCCTCCGCCGATTCGTAAAACAGGATCATCTTGCGTTCGCTGGGTGAAGGCAGTGGTTCTGCGGAAAGCTCGTTGTCTTCCAACTGATAGCGGACCTGGATAGCGGACTTGAGCGCGGCTTGCAGGCTGGCCATTTGTTCAATTGGAAGCAGACCGGCCGGCTCAAAGATCAGGCAGTTCTTGGTATCTTCCACGAATGGGATCACCTTCATAATGCGGGCGGTCATTGGATCATCCACATCGTCGTTCTTATCGTTTTCCTTGGCCCAATATCCGCGCTCGATATCCAACACAAAACCGTGCTGATTCGGGTCCTTGCGCCGTTTCCAGCCCATATTGATGCGCCAGAGCGAGGCCGCCCCGGCATAAGTCAGCGTGGCGATCTGCTCTTCAGCCTTCATCAATCTGGCAGATTGGGCCGCAGGTTCACCTTTCTGGGTATCCTGGAAACGAAAGGCAGTCCGCAGTTCAAAGCCCTGGCGCATACGCTCTTCTTCGTCCGAGCTGATCCGATCACGCCGCTTAGTGGAGACGTTTTGCAGGCGAAAAAGAGAGGTCAAAGTGGTGTCTAGCAATGCATCGCAGCGTTCGCAGCGGTCGGGGCCGTCACCATTCGTGATCATATGGAAATAGCCGCAAACCGGGCATTGCTTGGCACGATTTGTGACCAACCCATCACCACTTTCGGATACCGGCAGATTTACTTTGTTAATAATATAGCGGGAGCCTTCATGGTAGATGATGGAACGCGGGCCAAACTCTGAGATGGCCAGGAAGCGCGAGCGCGAAAGAAACTCATCCTTATCCTTAAGTCGCCGCCCTGGGATAAACGCGGAAAGCGGCAAGCGTGGAAAGCTGTAACCGGGCAGGAAGCCTTCACTGGCAAAATAGCGGTAAGAATAGAAGTCGGATTGGATCAAGTTCTCCGCATCCGTTAAAAGCTCAATCTGGCTTTCGGCTTCCTGGCGCAAGCGCTTGGCCTGGTTCCGGTCTTCAGACGAACGCGACATATCATCAATTACGCGCTGCTGTGCCTTTTGCTGCCCTTTGGCAGCGCGATACAGGCTGCGCCAGCGCTTGCAAGCCTGATCAAAGTCCAGCGGCACATGGTTCAGGGTACCTTCCAACCAGGTATCGCTGTACCAATCGGTTTTAGCCAGCTCCGTTTCAATCGTATTGAGCAGGCTCTGTGCGCGCAGTTTGGCTTTTTTCCGGATAGAATCCGAGTTGAGCGCATCCCGAACCGAGTCTAGCACATCCAGAGACGGCTCATCGCCAGAAAGATCCAGCAAATCTTTAAGCGATCGCTGCAGATCCAGGCCAGATTCTGCCAGCCAGATGGAATGAATATGGGCTTTGACCAGGTCTTCATTAGCCAGATCCAGGCGCGGTGGGGTGACAGCGCCAGCCACCATCAGGTTTTGGCGTTTGAAGTAATACTGGTCATGCGGACTACCCATCGTGCAATAAGTGAAAACCAGCGCAGGCTGCCCATTGCGCCCGGCACGACCGCTGCGTTGGGCATAGTTGGCGGGGGTGGGCGGCACATTCCGCATATTCACGGCATTCAGTTCAGATATATCCACACCCAGTTCCATGGTCGGAGAACAGTACATAATCGGGAGTTTGGCGGTTTTAAAGGCATCCTCGCGTTCCTGACGAATATTACTGGGCACCTGGGCGGTGTGTTCGTGAGCAGAAAGTCCGTACATATCATTGGTCACTGCGCGATAAAAACCGACAAAATATTCATTCGTCCGGCCACCTTCTTCAGGTTGGCGTGGCACGCGGATCTGGTCATGAAAGGCTTTTTTGCCATCGCCGGCCTTCCAGATCATCACCGAAGCCGGAATCTGATAACCGTGATTATCTTCCTCTTTTTTGGCTTCCTGCACAATCTCAACCAGGCCACCCACACGCAAGGCTTCGAGTATCTGCCTGATTATTTCCTGAGCGTCATCAACCGATATCTTTCCACTAAATTCGGGAAAGTTTCTACGCCTGCGTAGAAATTGGCCGTAGCCACCATGTCCAGATAAGAAGACGTTGCCCAGATAATCTTCGCCTTTGGTCTGCCCTTTTTTACGTGGGAAGAGGATGATTGCATGTTCAAGTTTCTCGCTCTCGTCGATCTTCCAGGGTTCTCTTAAATGTTGGCTGGATAACTGCTTAATACTGGTGTCCTGGTAACTTGGAGAAAGATAATCTACCTTTACTGCCAGTTCACGCCGCATGAAATCCAACAGTACTTTGCTGATGTTCTGGCGGGTTTGCGGGCTGGCGCTTACCAGGGCTGGATGTGAACCTTGCCAGATATCTTCTGCTTCACAGACTTCGTCCAGCGATGCGTATTGGATTTCCAGCAGGCCTGATTGTTCCAGGTTGGGAGATGTGATACGCCAGCCATGCTTGAGATCACGGTAGATGCGATAACCAAGTACTTCGCGTAAGGCGTGTTCAGTCGCCTCTTTTTGGGCAAAGCGCACGCCTGGGTCCACTGCGTACTGCGCAAAATCCAATTTAAGTGCATTCGCGATGCGGAGTGTTAAAACTTCGTGAGTGATACCCGCTTCGCCAGCTTTCTGTACAGCTTTAAAAATTCCAGATCGCAAAATGGCAATCTCAACAAAATCATTGAAGTGCCCGGCTTGCAGCGAGGCGTCCTGACGATTATCGGTAAAGCTGAGCAGTTTGCGTGCTTTTTCCACTAGGGATCGGTCAGCACGCAGATTGCGAATCAGAGACAGGCTGAGTACAGTCGTATCGGTACTGCGCCCACCGGAACTTAATTGAGTTAACTTGGAAAACTCAGAACCCTGGCGCGGATTGTATGAAACGCCGCAGCACAGGCAGAAGCGGAATTTTCCCGGAATGAACTGCACATCCAGGCCGCTCTCTGCAATCTGTCCTCGAGTATTTACCTTGAAGGTATCGGGTAAATGTTTTTTCTGATCCGAGCGTACCCGTAAATTCCCGTTCCGTTCCTCCAACCATTCTTCCGGAACTTTTTCGAGGATGGTTTCTGGCACCCAGGGGTCGCTGGTATTCAGGTACAGGTACCCTTTTTCGCCATTGTCATCCTCTGCCCGGTCGTCAAATTCTTGTGATCCAAACTGTTGTGCCCTGGTTTCAGAATCTTTGAACCTGCGCACAACATAATATTCCTGACCACATTCCCGGCAGAAAACCAGGGGTAACAAAATGCGACTGCGGTCGTTGGGGACGAATTTCTGCCCATTGACCGTGGCATAACGTTTTTCCTCAGACTCCAACGATGCGTAGACAGTATCGCCTCGGCTGATGAACTGATGCAAGCGGAAGGCAAAGACCGGAAAGCCTGTCTCTGGATGGCGCACGTTATAACCGGTCATGAGAGTATTGATCAGGCTGGTGTAACAAAGTTCCTCAGGCAAGCCAGTCAGGTCGCTGAGTAATTTAGCAGCACTTTCCTTACCCATTCCCGACCCGGAGCCAGGACTGCTCTTCAGGCTGCGCGGAACGGCCCTGACCAGTTTGCCTGTATCGGCATCCCGCCTCAATCCCAGGGTTGCTTCAATCCAACAAGCCAGTGGATCGCTGACAAAACCTTCAAAGGTTGTGGGGATATCTTGGCTTGACTGGATACATTTGCAGAGTGCATCCTTATTATTCGATTGGGAGAAATCCAGTTCCAGAGTGGAACGACGTAAAGTTTCGCCGATGATATGTTCCGGCCTGACCGTGTCGCCAAAAAGTTTTGTCGCAACTTCGGCTACATCCCGTTTCTCGCGCAGCGGTTCCAAGCCGCCTGCGCTCGAAAGTGTAGCCGATGTGCCCACGCACTGCAGCCAGGTGGTGTTGAGAATATTACGCACCCGCCGCACCAGCATGGAAACATCCGCACCCTGCCGGCCGCGATAAGTATGCAGTTCGTCCAACACCAGGAAGCGCAGCCCCTGAGCGGCATTGATCAAGGTTTTACGTTCTCCCGGACGGGTCAGGATCAGTTCGAGCATGACGTAGTTGGTCAACAGGATATCCGGCGGATTGGACATGACCTGTTTCTTCTCATCGTCACTCTCCTGTCCGGTGTAACGCGCGAAGGTAACCGGGCTTTTACCATCTGGGAAGCCCAGGCTAAGGAACTTCTTCAATTCATTCAACTGGCTGTTCGCCAGGGCATTCATCGGATAGACAATAATGGCCTGAATCCCGCGCCCGCTGCCGTGCTTTAGAACATAGTCCACAATTGGAACGATATAAGCCAACGATTTACCCGAACCGGTGCCGGTTGTCAGCACATAATTATGACCACCCTGAGCCACACGAATGGCGTCTTCCTGGTGCTGATGAAAACGAAAACGGCTGCCTTCCGGATTGTCTTCGTCCTTGCGCCGGAAAACCTTACCACAGGTTTTGTGCAGCAAGTCTTCCGCTACCAATTCATCCACCCAATGCCCAGGCTCGAATGCCGGGTTGATCTGGATCAGCGATTCAGGCCATAACAAGCCGTTTTCAAGCTGTTCCTGAACATACCTGTGGATCTTTTCATCCCGGATATTGATAAAACTGGTAATGTAGGAAGAGTAGTCTTTGACAAGGCTGTTGCGTAAATCGAAAACGTTCATACTTTCCCCTGACTGTTTGCTCTATTGGATGGTTCTTTTGGTATTCCAGCACTGGTATTTGAATGTTGATTCTCAATATAATCCAGCAAGATTTCCTTGACTTTTTGGGTCCGCGACCAGGGGTAATCCTGTAGAAATTGGGCAATAATCTGGTCTTGTTCATTATTCAGATCGAAGCGCATTTGGAACGTCTTGGGAAGATCGATTTCCATAAATCCCTACCTTTGTATGCGGAATGCACTACGTATAATTGTATTGGCTTTTAGCGATTCAAGCAATGATCAATGTCATGCCCAATGTCATTGATTGAAGCGAAAAGCATCATAAAAAAACTTTAGCACCTCATGCGTGAGGTTTTAGAATAAAAGTAAGAAATTTCACGAAGTACGGAAAGGTTTAAGGACAGTACCGCATAACTTGTTATGCAATAAGTGGTAGGACAATATGCCACTCAAACAACCTTTGTCTCCAATGCATATTTTCTTCCCAATTGAAACAAAAAACCTGTTCCAGGGTTGCCATGCTCCCCCTTCCCTAAAAAAAGGGACAGGGGCCGGGGGGATAGGTCCGGGGGGGATAGGTCCAAACGCCAATAGCAAGTTATGCGCTGCTGTGTTTAAAGAAATCAAGTTTTCTTAGCGTGCTTGTCCCGCTTTTCAAAAGAACTTGCACAACAGATACGCTAAATCCCCACATGCACAAAGCACCATGGGTATAGAAGCAGCGCTGAGATGGTTAAGGAGGATTACGGGCTTCGTAATACATTGGTAGCGCAGTGCAGACCGCCGTCGAGGATGTGGTAGTACCATGAATCGACCCAGTGTACGCTCGCACCGAGCATGGAGAGCGCCAGGTGGGTATAGAGTTCGAATATATCAACAGTGTTTTCGGGGATCGTGAGGCGGGTCCATTGTTTGGCGATAATTTCACCCTGCTGGTTGAATACGCCGGGGTTGGCCTGCCGAATGCGCTCCATGACCGCGATAATCTTGTTGTCGTAGTCATCCTGCCTGGGATGGGAGCTCTCGCTATCGCCCTTGCAATAGTCGACCGGGATATTTTTGAACTCATCAAAGCCGTCTTTGAAGCAGTTGGCGATATAGGCCAGGTCTTCCGGGATGGAGATGGGGTGGTTGAGGTACGGATCGTTGCGATGGATGATCTCATAATAAGAGGGGACATCGTAGAGCGAGGTGGCAGCGAAGATACTCTGGTAGATGGAGAACCACATCTCTTTAAAATCCGGGTCGAACTCGGTTGGACGGCGCCCGGCATGCGCGACCGCCACCTGCTCTCCGGCGCGGGTCCAGTGAATGGTGAGATCCAGACCCTGGCGGCTGATCCACTGTTCGGTAAGGGTCCGGCGCGCAAAAGAGGCCAGCCGGCTCTCGCCTTCGCGCTCCAAAAAGGTGAGCATGAAGCCGACCGCATCGGCAGGCCGCATGCGCGGACCATAGGGGCGCGGCACGATTAGATGCTGATTGAGGGTCTGGAGGTTAACGGCGGCGGGGATGACGGCCTTGGTGCCGCTGAGACCAAAATTTTCGACAAAGTCGAAGAGCACCGGCAGGCGAAAGACTGGCGCGCTTTCGAAGTTTGCGGCCAGGGCTTTATCCAGAATTCCGGGGACGACATCTTTTTTGTAGCGCTTGGAGGTGGCGTAATGGGCAAATGGGACATCATCGGCAAAGTTCAGCTTGCCGGTGATGAATAAATCATCGGCGGCGCGGTTGGTGGAGCGGGTCTGGCTCAGCAGATCGGCGCAGCTGATCAGGGCGGCGTAGCGGGCTTTGATCTCGCTGACTGCGGCGACGATCATAAAGCGCCGGTCGTCGTGGTAAGCGCTGTCGAAATAATCAGTCTGCGTTTCGGGAGGGATAGGCCGGATGAAGCCGGAGAGGTCGTAGCGTTGATCCTGGTTCTTGACATACGAGAGATAGGCCGCGGGCGGCGGGTGCGGGGTTGAACGGATATCGGCCAGGCCCTCGTGCAGCCATTTTTTGCCGCGCAGCAGGCGGGTGACCAGCAGCCCCTGGGTCTGGCTCTCGTGGAGCTGCTCCAGCAGGGTCACAGCCAGGCGCGGGGCGGCACGGACAATCGAAAATCCATCCGGCGCGGCGCCATCTGTCACGAATGCGATCAATTCATCGATGTGCCCGACTTTCAGCCAGGCGGTATAAGCAGAGGCCAGGGGCTGGAGCGGGGCACGCGCTTCCAAAAAATGGCTGATTTCGGGTGAACGGACTGTGCCTGTGAAGATTTTCCCGAAAGGCAGGCTGGTGGTGGGCGGGGAGACTTCGATGTTGCCACCGTAATTGCCCGAGCTGTGCAGCTCGTTGAGCGCCTTGAACATATCCGTCAGTTCCTGCTTGTTCTCGGGGATGTAGAGAAAGATGTGAGATTTGTCATCCACCACCAGCTTTAACTCCACACCGCCATCGGTGATGGAGAGCGTAGAGATGTTCCCGGGCGATAAGGTCGTGAACATCCGGATCACCTCGTTGAGCTGGAGCAGGGCGCTGCGCTGTTCGTCTTTCAGATTTGGATAGGCGGATAACTGTCGGAAAGATGCATCGATCTCCAGGCGGACAGCGTAGAGGTCTTCGAATGGGAAATTATCGTGCTTTGCCTGCTGCGTGCTGTCGACGCGCTCAATTTCGCGGAAGAGAAAGCGCAGAACCTGCAGGACAAAGTTCAGTTCTTTATAGAGCGGGTAAGACTGCGCCACACTGAGCTTCAGGCCGGCAACATTCCCGTCGTTGACGCTGATCTTTTTTGCCCAGAAGTCGTTAAAGAGACCGATGCTGTGCGAGGGGAAGTAATGCTCGACAAAGTTTTTCAGGTTGGGTGAGTTTGGCCGGAGCGCGGCGGCATTGACCATGCGCGGCAGGTGCAGGATGACCTGCATCTGGCTGCGGCCGCTGGCGGTATAGCCGAGCTGGAACTGGTCCTGGAGCCAGGTATCGCCCAGCCCGACATCGTCCGGCATCAGGGTCAGCGGGACAGCGGCCTGGCGGGCGGCTTCACGGAATTCCAAAACCGAAGGCTGGTTTTCATCCAGGGTGCCCATGAACAAACGCTCAGGGCGGGCCTGGTCACCGAGCAGGATAATATTCGCCGGGCGCAGATCGGCCAGGTCGAATGTAGTGAAGGTCTGCAGGGTTTCCCCTTTTTCATTCAAGAGTTGGAACTGGATGGTCTGGCTGGCGTCAGCGTCCAGCAGCGGCGAGCCGCTGAAGGTGCGGGCTTCGACATAGATCTGGAAACCGCCGATTTTGGTGGTGTCGAGCAAGGCGCGGGTCAGATCGATCTCGAGCGGCTGCCCGTCAAGCTGCTGGTAGGCGATACCGCTCTGATTGATGATGGTGAAGAGCTGCGGGGCAAAGGTGATCTTCAATGTCAGGCGCTGGTTGGCGCTTACTTCGGTCTCGTCCGCCGCGATCAGGAGGGCGTAGATTTCGCGGTCCGAGAGCTTGCGCAGCGGTAGATCCAGATCCAGCCGGGCGGACGATTGCAAGCTGGCGGCGGTGATTTCCGACGGCAAATCGCTCCCCGACCGGTTAAGGTTGGGGAGCAGTAAATAATGGCCGCCGGCGGATCGGACCAGCTTCTCCGCGCGGATTTTCATGGATTGACCGGGAAGACCGGCAGCTCGCCATCCTTTTGCAGATAGACCAGCGTGGTAGGCAGGATCACTTCCCAGGGATCGCCCTCCGCCCTGGCACCAAACAGATCATCGGTCTGGTTGCGCAGCTCTTCGGCGATCGACATGTAGAGCGGATCGTTAAGGAGCGGGGTATCTCCGCCATTCCAAATGGCACCGTTATTTTCCAGAAAATGCATGACCGCTTCGTCATAGGCTTTGTGGACGGGCAGGACGACCTTGCACGAGCCAGCCTGCATGAACTTGTTAAAGAGCGGGTCGCTGTCGCTCATCTTAAGCTTGTTGATCCACTCGGGATAGCGGCCCCAAAAATAGGGGTAGAACAGGTAGGTGATATTTTCCCATTCAAAGGCCTGTTCAAAGAACTGGATGATCTTGCCTTCTGAAAAGGCGTCGAAGATATCGAAATCGGGGGCCGCTGACGGGTTGGCCTGTTTCATCGCATCAAAGCTGCCAAACATGGTTGTATCCATCAACATCTTGATGCAGTGTTTCTTAAGCTCGGTTTTTTCGATCTCGCGGTTGATGCGCGGGTTCTGGCCCTGGATAACGACGCCGTCCTGGGTTTGCTGGGCGGAATTCTTCTGATCATAGTCGGCTTTGAGAGCCTGATAGGTGGCGCTGATTTTCTCCCAGACCTGGATCTGCCATTTCTGGTAAGTCTCCCAGTTGCGCTCAACGAAAGCGTGGGCATTGATGGTGTAGGAGATGACATCGTAGCTGTTGACCGAAATCTGGATGGAACTGCCGCCAGAGAACTCGGCGTATTTGATGGCATTGTTATTGGCGTTGTTCGCGACGGCAAAAACGGCACTGCCGTTATTTTCCAGCAGGCGGAAGAGCTTGTTGCCGATGGTGATCTCGAGGCGCGGGAAATTGCTGAAATAAGCCGAACAGTCAAACCAGACCCCGACCCTGGACCAATAGCCTTCCGGGATGAGCAGTTCCTTGGTTGAGAGGACATGCGCGTTGCCATCCAGCGGCATGGCATCCTTGCTGAGCGAAACGGAGACGGTTTTCCAGGGCAGGGGCGGCGGGGTAACGCCCTGGACGTTGTAACGCATGACAAAATCCATATAATTGTGTTCGGTGATGTCAGTGAACTTGAGGTTGAAAGGCAGTGGCGGGGGGATTTCTACTTTGCCCGAAGGGTGGGCCATGGCGTAGCGCAGGTAGGCGGCCGGTTCGGGGATGACAAACTCGAACATCAGGCGTTTGCCGTAATTATAAATTTGCGCCTCGTAGTATTTGTCGACCCAGCGGTAAATACCGACCATGTGATCGGGTTGGCCGCGGTTATCTAGACTGTGGGTGTTGAGCTCCTCGACTTCGTGCAGCCGTTTGGAGATGCGTTCTTCTTTGATCCTTTTCTGGATGCGCGAAATCGAACGGTCGACGACTTCCTTGGCAAAGTTGGTGGAGTTGCGATTGGACTGCTGGCTGGAAGTGCTGTAGGCAAAATCGCCATGGGCACCAAATGTAACAGCACCATAAGAGGCAGTCACGGTGACGCCGGCTTGAACGCTCATCTGCTCGTGCAGGGAGTTTTCGCTTTCCTTCTTGAGTTCAAAGCGCTCAGTACTCTGGGTATCGCGGGTGGTCTCTTCTTCTGTCTCAGTGCTGACGGAGAGCGTTTCTTCTGTGCGATCCAAAACGCGGTGTTTGCGCTCTTTAAATTCTCCACGCAGGACGTTTTCAATGTGGGCCACATCGCCGGCGGCGTATTTGGTGAGCTTTTGCTTGACGACCTTCAGATCACCGATACCCAATGGTTTGATGGAGCGGCGGATATTGGTGGGCGGGCGCATGGGCAATCTTGGCGCTAGCAGGTCGAGGTTGAATTTTTCCATGAGAGCGCTCATGCCGGGCAGGTTTTTGGCTTCGGGCGGCATGAACAACATGAGCTGCATGTCGTTGATATTGCCAAGCGCCTGGTGGGCCTGCGTCAACTGGGTCTGAATTTGTGCGACGGCATCCGCCGGTTGGAAGGAACGCTCATCGACCCCGATGTTTTTGAGCAGGCTTTTTGGTGTTGGCGTGCAAGCTGGCAAAGCTGGTGGCGTTGACTGCCAGGGTGCTGTTGAAGACACTGACTTTCCCGGGGCTGGAGTGGCCGGCTTCCTGGTTGGAGATCGTCACCTTCCGGGTTTGCGTACTGGTTTTAATGTCATAGCGCAGGTTTTTAACTTCATCGACCGCGCGCTGCGCATCGATCAGGCTGGCCCAGATCTTTTTGTACTCAGCGGCCAGCTGCGGGCTGGGCTCAGCGGGCGGCGCAACTGGCTTTGGTTTGGGGCGGGGCAGCTCGGTAAAGAGCATTGGAACCAGCGGGGTGGCGGAAAGCGCACCAGCCAGGGTTGGCTTGTCAGAAAGATCCAGCCCCTGGACGAGGAGATCGAGGCAGTGGAACAGGCGCAGGGTGCGGGTCAGGTATTCCATATCCTGCGGTTGGCTGCGGCTCAACATATAAAAAGCGTAATAGTTGTCCCAGGTTTTGTGGCGCTGGTCGCGGGTTTCGGGGTTGTTGTAATAATCGGCGAGCGGGCGATCGACGATCTGCTCAAGTTGGCCAACCAGGCTCGCATTTGGGACGGGGTTTTCTGACTGGTCTATAAAAAGGACGTCAATGCGGGCGAGAAAAGTGTCATCCTGCAGAAACGTCTGGCTGAATTGCTGACCGCTGATGAATTCTTCGATCATTGCGGGCACGCGGGCCGGATCATCAGCGTTTTTTAGCGCAAGAACCAACTCGCCAGCGGGTGTGTTTTCTGGCTGGCGGTCATCCCTGATGAAATTGATCTTTTGCCTGTCCCGTTTGACAGAATCGGGGGGTCTCAATGCGACAAACTTAAAGACATCTTGTTGCGCAGCACCATCAGCCATAGAATTTTCTCCTTGCATGAAAAAGAATAAGACACGGATAAAATAATAATCGGACTATTTAGATAATTATACACTAATTTAAGCGCTATGATACCACCCACGAGGCGGCGTTGTCTATACAGAAATAAACGTAATTACTTTGACAATGCCACATTTTCGCATAGCTGTCATTGCGAGTGATTCCACAACAGAAAAAAGCTGTTGTTCAATGGGAAAGAACATACTGCGTGTAAGTGTCATTGCGAGGAGCGTGCCCTCCGCGATATCATGCCCGCACTTGGGTACGTGG
>CAYWXS010000089.1:9723-27218 GCA_964462245.1 uncultured Anaerolinea sp. | reverse complement strand
CATTAGCGAATTCGCGGGGGATTGTGAAAAATCGCACTTATACAAAATCATTTATGATCGGGCGGTAATCGTGAGGGAAATATCCGGCATGCTCGATGATGGCGCATCCAGATAAATCTGGACGCTAGGGAGACAGCGGATGAATCCGCTTTGTCTGATTTTTTGGGATTCTTTCATTAGCAGGGGGATTTTTGAACGGGCGGTAATCGGGGGGGGGAAGAATATCCGGAATGGGTTGTCAGCGCGTTCGGCATGTGGGCTGGCGGGGCCGGGGTGTCCGATGATGGCGCATCCAGATAATTCTGGACGCTAGGGAGACGTCCGCTGCGCGTAAATCCGCTTTGTTTGATTTACGCGCAGCGGGGGTTATTGCTTTGCAGGGGTGATTTTTGAACGGGCGGTAATCGGGGGGGGAAGAATATCCGGCAGGGGGATATTTCGATTGATGGGGTTTTTGTTTGCGCTATGGCTGAGCATTACTGAAAACAGTGATAATCAGGATATTGATCACGTAAAAATAAGACGTAAAAAGTTTGCGTGGATGGGGAAGTTTCATTATAATAGACATCCAGGAAGAGGTTTTGGATTTGAAGCCAAGATTTCAGCGTTTGGAGGGGTGAAGCGGTTGAAGCCGCCACTACAATTCAAAATCATTATCTAAAAAGCTATAGTTCTGTCAAGCTGGTCCTTAATAACCGGTCCCACATCCTGGGGGCGTTGAAGAGAATGGATTTATATGCCACGTATCTTTGACAATATTCAACAGCATTTGCTGCCTGCACTGCAGTACACCATTCACACATCCACGCGAGCTGATTTTTGCGTGGGCTATTTTAATTTGCGCGGATGGAAAAATATTCAGGAGGATGTTGAACGCTGGACCGGTGGCGAATTCGGTCAATGTCGTCTGTTGGTGGGCATGCAAAAGCTGCCTCAAGAAGAGCTGCGAGCGCTTTTGAGTGCACAGGAAAGCCCTGAGATCAGTAATGCTATGGCATTACGAATTCGCAAAAAATTGGTGGATGAATTCCGCGAGCAATTAACGGTTGGAACACCCAATAACCAGGATGAAATAGCGCTGCGTAAACTGGTTGAACAAATTAAAAGTGGTAAGGTGATTGTCAAGCTGTTCCTGCGTCATCAGTTACACGCAAAGTTATATTTGTTGTTTAAGCAGAATGAAGATAATCCACGTGTGGGTTATCTGGGCAGCAGCAATCTGACTTTTGCCGGGCTTTCAGGACAAGGTGAGTTGAATGTGGATGTGGTTGATCCGGATGCCAGCCAGAAGTTGGCGGATTGGTTCAACGATCGCTGGAATGATCGTTTTTGCGTGGATATTTCCAAGGACCTTATCGATGTAATCGGTGAATCATGGGCACGCGAAGATTTAATCCCGCCCTATTACATCTATCTGAAGATGGCTTACCATCTTTCACAGGAGGCGCGGACCGGCCTTTCCGAGTTCCGCGTACCGGCAGATTTGCGCGGCAAGTTACTTGAGTTCCAGGAAGCTGCCGTCAAAATTGCAGCCCATCATATTCATAAACGGGGAGGGGTATTGATCGGGGATGTGGTGGGGTTGGGGAAGACCCTGATTGGGACTGCCATTGCGCGGGTCTTTGATGATGACCTGGGCTATGACACACTGATCATCTGCCCGAAAAACCTGGTCAAGATGTGGGAAGATTACAAAGATACCTACCGCATGCGCGCGAGGGTGATATCGGTCAGCCGGGTGATTCGTGAACTACCGAATATGCGACGTTACCGGTTGGTATTGATTGACGAAAGTCACAACCTGCGCAACCGCGAAGGTAAACGTTATCGCGCCATTCAGGATTATATTCAAAAGAATGAAAGCAAGATCGTCCTGCTGACGGCTACGCCATACAACAAGACCTTTCTTGATCTTTCCAGCCAACTGCGTTTGTTTGTACCCGAAGACGAACCGCTCAGCATTAAGCCGGAGAAGCTGCTACGCGAACTGGGCGAAGTCGAATTTACCCGCCAGCACCAGGCCCCTTTACGCTCACTGGCGGCTTTTGAAAAAAGTGAATATCCCGAAGACTGGCAGGATCTGATGCGCCTGTATATGGTACGCCGCACGCGCAGCTTCATCAAGACCAATTATGCCCAAACGGATGAGGATGGACGCAAATACCTGGTCTTTCAGGATGGCAGCCGATCCTATTTTCCGGAGCGCAAACCAAAGACCGTCAAATTTGCTTTTGATGAAAATGACCCCAACGACCAATACGCTCGTTTATATGCGCCTGGTGTGGTGGATAGCATCAATCGCTTGAAACTCCCGCGCTACGGGCTGGGTCAATCCGTCTATATTAGCGCGCAAGCCAAAAACCTGAGTGAAAAAGAAAAGAAACTACTGGACAACCTCTCCAAGGCGGGGAAACGCCTGATTGGCTTTTCACGCACTGGCCTGTTTAAACGGCTGGAAAGCAGCGGTTACGCCTTCATACTTTCGGTGGAGCGCCACATCTTGCGCAACTATATCTTTTTGCATGCGCTTGAAAATAACCTGGCGGTTCCACTTGGCAGCCAGGATGCGACCCTGCTGGACTCACGTTTTGAAGATGAAGACAAGGATGGAGACCTGGGCGATCTGTTCGATATTGAAAACACGGATCTGGATGAAGATGCCCCTGAAATGACCGAAACAGCGTTCCAGAATGCGATGCGGACTGAGTCAGCCTTCCGTACGGAAGCCGAGAAGGTCTACCAACAAT
Organism: uncultured Anaerolinea sp.; assembly: GCA_964462245.1. Lineage (GTDB taxonomy): Bacteria > Chloroflexota > Anaerolineae > Anaerolineales > Villigracilaceae > UBA5195. The sequence goes on along the minus strand of CAYWXS010000089.1, from coordinate 24,471 downwards.
ATACCGGCAAGTTTAAGAAACGCTTCCATTGGGTGCGAGCCGATGTTTTTAAACCCGCATTAGCCAAACATTTGCGGGAAGATGCCTTGATGTTAATGTCAGTCCTATCGATCTGCGGAACCTGGGACCCTGCCGGAGACACAAAATTGGCTGAATTGCGCAAGTTGATCACCGAAACCCATGCCGGGAAAAAGGTGCTGGTCTTCACCCAGTTTGCCGATACGGTGCGCTACCTGGCTGGTCAGCTTGACCCTATGGGAGCTTTTACCGTTTCGGGTGTAACGGGTGAATCGGCTGACCCGACCGGATTGGCCTGGCGCTTCAGCCCACAAAGCAACAACAAGCGCGATCTGGTCAAAGTACAGGATGAACTGAAAGTGTTGATCACAACAGACGTGCTGAGCGAAGGCCAGAATTTGCAGGACTGCAGCGTGGTGGTCAATTATGACCTGCCGTGGGCTATCATTCGCCTTATCCAGCGCGCCGGACGAGTGGATCGTATTGGTCAGCAGGCGACACAGATTTTTGCGCATACCTTCTTACCCGCCGAAGGGGTGGAACGCATTATTCACTTACGTGAACGCCTGAAAAACCGACTGAAGGAAAATGCAGAAGTAGTTGGGTCGGATGAGGCTTTTTTTGAGGATGACGGGGACAATCAAGTCTTAATGGATCTGTATAACGAGAAATCCGACATCCTGGATGGTGACGAAGACGAAACCGAGGTTGATCTGGCTTCCTATGCATTTCAGATATGGAAAAATGCTACGGATGCCAACCCGGGACTGCTTAAAATCATTCCCGATTTGCCGGCAGTGGTCCTTTCGGCGCGTGAACATAACGCTACAAGCCGAGAGCCTGCCGGAGTGCTGGTGTATATACGCACGGCTGAGGGGAATGACTCACTGGGCTGGATCAACCAGGCTGGTGAAAGTGTGACGGAATCTCAGTTTGCGATCCTGCGGGCGGCGGCCTGTTCGATCGATACGCCGGTCCTGGCACACGCGGAGAACCATCATGTCCTGGTGAAAAAGGGTGTGCAGCTGCTCAGCCAGGCGGACAGATCGAGCGGCGGGCAATTGGGCCGGCCTTCCGGCGCAAAGTTCCGGACCTATGAGCGATTGAAGCAGTATGCCGAGCAAGTGCGCGGCACACTGTGGGATACCCAAGAACTGCGTTTGGCTTTGCAGGCGCTGTATGACTCGCCTTTGCGGACGGTGGCGGTGGATACGCTTAATCGCCAACTGCGCTCAGGGATGCCAAATGACCAACTCGCCAGCCTGGTGATGGCTCTGCACGCCGAGGGTCGCCTGGTTATTCAGACCAATGATGGTGAGAATGTTCAGGAACCCAAAATCCTTTGTTCGCTTGGGCTGCAGGCAGTGCGGGAGTAAACCAGTGAAAAAACCACAAAATTGTAATAGCCATAAAAAGCCTGAACAGAATCTCCGCTATGTTGGGTTAGCTTGCTGACCTGATTCCGGCGGGCTGAAGCCCTTCCTTATGTCGTGGAAGTCGGCTAAAGCCGACTCAGCTACTAGCCCGTAGGGCTTTTATGCCGTGAACCAGGGCTCGCGACCTTTGCGCCCTATGGGCCAGCCCCAGGCGAGCCAAGAAAAAGACATCTTGACTTAAACCTGGAATGCTTAACTTGTGACTGATGGAGTAAGCCATTGAAAAAACCACAATCCGGCGAAAATTGGACTACCCAAAACCGCCCGTTTGATAGAAATAAAATCAGGTCGCGGGGCTGAAGCCACCTGCTCATTACATGAAAGCCCTGCGGGCTGCTGGTTGAGTCGGCTCGCGACCATTGCGCCCTATGGGTCAGCCCGCCGAAACCCTACCAGCTAAATACTTAATCTGGCGGTTATTCTGTCCAACACATTACTGATGATTACATATTGTTATACATGACGCCTATCATAATCAAGATGTAAGAAAAAAAGTAACGTGCCAGGTTTCAACGTAAGACCTTTGCATATTTTTTTTGATCAGGAAAATCCATGAACCTCGACTTTAGCCGCACGCAGAAAATGCTCAAAACCTTTGATTTCAACAGCTTGTTCCGCGAGGAACTGGGATGGGAACCGCAGCGCTATGACATCACAGTGACGGTCGATGGGCAGAATTACGCTTTGCAGATGATCGCTCACAAGCGTGGGTTCGCCGCATTATGGCTGAAGGGGCAGATTCCGACTTACGCACTGCGCCGCAAGATCGATGCGCAGGTGGCAAAATCGTATCATGAACACCTGGTGATCTATACAGATGCCGGGCAAACCACCCAGGTCTGGCAGTGGATCAAAAAAGAAGCAGGCCGCCCAGCCGCCAGCCGCGAAACAACTTATCGCGTGGACAGCAGCGGTGCGGCCCTGATTCAGAAGTTGGAATATCTGGCGGTGACATTGGATGACGAGGAACGGCTGACCATCCTGGATGTGGCCGAGCGCGTCAAAACCGGCTTTGACGTGGAGCGTGTCACCAAGAAATTCTATGAGCGCTTCAAAGATGAACATGCCGCTTTTCTCAAGTTTATAGCGGGCATCCCCGACGAAGGTTTGCAGCGCTGGTATGTCTCGGTGACACTCAACCGACTGATGTTCGTGTATTTCATCCAGAAAAAGGGCTTTCTGGACGGGAACCTGGATTATTTGCGCGGCAAACTGGCCGAAAGCCAGAAAAAAGGCCCCGACAGTTTTTACAGCGATTTCCTGTGTCCGCTATTTTTCAAAGGCTTTGCCGCCAAAAAGCAGGATGCTGAAACCGTGCGCTTGCTGGGCAAGGTGCCTTATCTGAACGGCGGCATTTTCGCTAAACACCAGATCGAACAACGCTACGGCCAGAAGATCGTCATCCCAGACGCAGCCTTTGAGCGTTTGTTTGCCTTCTTTGAACAGTACCAGTGGCACCTGGACGAGCGCCCGCTGCGCAAGGATAACGAGATCAATCCGGATGTGCTGGGGTATATCTTTGAAAAATATATCAACCAGAAACAGATGGGGGCGTACTATACCAAGGAAGATATCACCGAGTACATCAGCAAGAACACCATCATCCCGTTTTTATTTGATGCGGCACGCAAGGCCTGCACGATTGCCTTTGAGAAAAACAGCGCCGTCTGGAAACTGCTTCAGGCAAACCCGGATCGCTATATCTACGCGGCAGTGCGGCACGGGCTGGAACTGGCGCTGCCAGAGGAGATTGCCAGCGGATTGGACGCTCCGGAACGCCGACAGGGCTGGAACAAAAGCGCTCCATCCGAATACGCCCTGCCGACCGAGACCTGGCGTGAAGTGGTGGCGCGCCGTCAAAAATACACTGAAGCTCGGCGGCAGATGGAAAGCGGCGAAGTGCACGAGATCAACAGCCTGATTACACTCAATCTGAATGTGCGCCAGTTTGCGCAGGATGTGATTGAGAACGCGGAAGGTGTCGATTTATTGCGTGCATTCTGGAAAACAATTCTAAGCCTGACGCTGCTCGACCCGACCGTTGGTTCGGGCGCCTTTCTATTTGCGGCAATGAATGTGATGGAACCGCTTTACGAAGCCTGCCTGGAACGGATGCAGGTTTTTGTGGACGAGCTGGATCGCTCAGGCGAAGCGCACCGGCCCGAGAAATTCAGTGATTTTCGCAAGGTGCTGGCCGAGATCGAACGCCACCCCAACCGGCGCTACTACATTTTGAAATCAATCATGGTCAACAACCTGTACGGTGTGGACATTATGGACGAGGCCGTGGAGATTTGCAAATTGCGTCTGTTCCTCAAGCTGGTGGCGCAGGTCGAACAGGTGGATCAGGTGGAACCGCTGCCCGATATCGACTTCAACATCCGGGCCGGCAATACGCTGGTCGGTTTTGCCACTCGCGAGGATGTGCACAGAGCAGTGCAGATGGGCAAATCCACGGGTGGTGCGCAACAGATTCAAACCGATAAACTGTTTGCCATGCCTGAGGAAGAAACGCAGCTGCTGCGGATTGAGGAAAAAGCCGGGGATGTGGAGCGCCTGTTTAAATTATTCCGGCAGCAACAAACCGAGCTGGGCAGTGAGGCCGACCCGGAAGCCAAGGATGAACTGAAGCGCCGACTGAAAGTGCTGGATGACGAATTGAATGTGCTGTTGGCGCGTCAATATGCCATTCATAATCCAAAAAGTGGAGCCTTTACGAAATGGTTGATATCGCACCAACCTTTTCATTGGTTTGTGGAGTTTTATGGAATTATGCGTGGGGGCGGATTTGATGTCATTATTGGCAACCCGCCGTATGTAGAAATATCTGAGGTTAGCGAAGATTACTCAATTCAAAACAATAACTTGGTGTCTACTGGAAATCTTTACTCTGCATGTATGGAACGCTTTGCAGGTTTAAATCAGAAAAGTGGCTACTGCGGTGTAATCGTTCCTATAAGCTCTGTTTCAACGCCAAGAATGTTGCCATTGATGCAATTTTTAGAAAAAGAATTTAAATTACTCTATCTGAGCAATTATGCTGTTCGCCCCGGAAAACTTTTTGTCGGGGCTGATATGAATCTCACAATTATTATTGGTAAAAAAAACGCACCTACCAATAAAATATTTTCGACTGACTATCAGCGGTGGAACGAAGATAATAGACAATATCTATTTGAGACATTATCGTATGGTCCAACGAAGCTAGATGATAAATTTAGCGCATTCCCGAAGATTGGCAACACTCAAGGCTTTGATATTTTAAAAAAAATCCTAGCATTTCCATCAGTCTCACGCTTTCGCTATGTCGAATCTTTAGGAGAAACAGTTTATTATCATAGTGGTGGGAGATATTTCAGAAAATGTATACGGCAACGCTTGTCAAACGAATATAAGCCTTTAACTGTATTACCCAAACTAAGCGACATGGTTATATGCTTACTGTCGTCATCATTATATTACTGGTTATGGATAGTCTTTTCTGATTGTTACCACGTTACTAGAGGAGATATTGATGTACTACCAGTTCCAGATTCTTTAACAAGCGAGGACAAATTACATAATCTTGCAAAAATTCTTCTGATTGATCTGGAGAAAAATGCAATTACTCGCGTTCGAAACCGAAAAGATGGTACGACTGTACAAGAAGTTAACTATCAAGTTCGACCATCCAAACCGATCATCGACGAGATCGACCGGGCGTTGGCGCATCACTACGGGCTGACGGCGGAAGAGCTGGATTTCATCATTAATTTCGATGTCAAGTACCGGCTGGGGGCTGGGGCAGGCGACGACGCGGATGAGTGAGTTATAAGACCTGGTAATGGGAGAATGCTTGAATGGAAAAAACTGGTTCGGTAAGTGGTTTATCAGTCTTTGGCCGATATGTCCGAGGAAGAATGGCAGGTTGAAGTCCAGGAGGCGTAAACAAGCGTATGCTGCTAGCGAAACTCAAGCCCGGTGATGCCCTATACCCCAGCCTGCTGGCTGGCTGGCCTGTCCAACCAGTATTAGCGTTTATTGGTAATGTGGAGATTTTGAATCAGCCCTTGCTGGGTATTTTTTGTTCGGCTAAAGTTCCGGCCAGTCTGATTTTGAAAGCTCAGGATATTGCCAGGGAGTTGAGCATGCAGGGGCGGGTTGTGATGGGTGGCTTTCAATCGGCGGTAGAAGAAGAGTTTCTGAGGGTGCTTTTGCGGGGGATTTCTCCGGTCATTATTTGCCCGGCGCGTGGGTTGGATGGGATGAGAATGCCTGTGATATGGCGTAAGTCAATCGATGAGGGGCGCTTATTGATTTTGTCATCTTTTCCAGAACACATTCATCGAAGCGATATTCTGCACAGCGGGGCGCGCAATGCAATGGTTTTTGCGCTTGCTGAGAGTGTATTGGTTATTCACGCAACTCCTTCCGGCAAACTGGAAAAGCTGTGCCAGGGGATTGGGATAGGGGATAAACCGCTTTTTACTGTTCGACATCCGTCCAATCAAAATCTGTTCGATCTGGGTGCAGAAGGGTGGATGGAATCAATCGAGACATAGCCAGGAAATAATATAGAGAATTAACCACAAATAGAAAATTACCAGCGCCACAGTAATTTGAGATATTTTCAGAAAATTCTTGATCTGCGGCAAAATAATAAATTTATTATTTCGAAATTGCTTGTATAATTTAATTGAATAATCTTGTATTCACAAGCAAGGGAGGCAAGATGGATTCGCTAAAAATATACCTGGACTTATTGGTAAAACGCCCCGACTTGTTCCGTAACACTGACGAACCCGGAGAAATTAAAATTATCAATGACCCGGACCGGATTATCCGGGAACAAAGACGGATTCAGGCAGAACTGCGTGCAAACGGGACACCCGAACACTATCTTGAAATCGGCATCCTTTCAGAAGATGAGTGGTGCTGGGTTGTGCGTGATTTGGTTGAGTTCCCTGGCGGACGTGTTTGGGGCTATATCCGAACGATCAACCGTAAGAGCAGCGAACAAGGTGGATTTAATGTGGTGCTGATGTGCGTTCAGGATGAAAATGTCTTAATGATCCGGAAATTCAGACATGAAGAGAGAAGCTGGAGCTGGGAATTTCCACGGGGCTTTGGCGAACCTGAATTATCAGCCGAAGAAAATGCGCTCAAGGAACTAAAAGAAGAGACCGGTATTGTCAACGCAAAGTTGACTTGCCTAACCAAAACCAGAGAGGGAAAAGGTGGCACAGCCATCTATTTTGCCGAAATTGAAAAAGGGGAAATCATAACGATTGAGAAAGAGGAGGGAATATCGCATTATCAATGGATTGCAAGGAAAAAATTGGACGAGTTTGTAAGAGACGGTCAGTTGACCGATTGGTATTCGCTGTAGACATTTTGCGGTTGCAAGAATTAAGACATCCAATGGCTCGATAAGAACAGGAGAAAAAATGAATAAGAAAGAGTATTATCTCGCAGTATTAAATCGCATTGATGGCATGTTATCCTTCGCAGAGACCAAAATTTCTTTTATGCTTGCCTATATGGGTGTTCTACTAGCCACCTTAGGTAGTCAAGCGGATGGGATAAAATCCCTTTTACAAAGTACAAATCGAGGTGTAATTACAACAACCCTTATTTTACTTGCGCTGATTATTGTTTTGTTGTTTTGTGAATTATACTATCTAAGCAAAGTTCTTTTTCCTCGATTGAAGTTTAGTAAGCGAACTTCGATGGTTTACTTCTCTGATATTAGTAAACTGCCAGAAGATAAATATTTAGAAAGTATGAAAAAAATGAAAGAAGAAGAAATAGAAGTAGACCTGCTATCTCAAATACATGCAATATCATACGTCACAAACGAAAAATTTGAGAACATCCAAATCGCCACATACTTCCTAGGATGCCTTACAGTTTTGTGGCTGATAATGATAATAGAAATTATTATTTTCTCTGCCTAAATTGGAGTCCCGCATGTCTTCAGAAACAAAAGAGCATCCATTTAATGCCATTATATTGTTTGCGGATTTAGTAAGTTCATCTCGCATGGCGGATATATTGAGCCATGACGAATATCTCGATGTTTTGGAAGATTTCCAACATAAGGGAAGTGAAGTATCCAAACAATTATCTGAAAAACTGGAACGTCTAAAGGGGATTGTGCAGTTCTGCGAAGGTGGCATCAGAGGGGAAGAGTTACAGATCATAGTCGGTTTTAATGAATTTGATGAGTTAAAAATAAATCAAGCTGACGAAACTAATAGACGGTTAGTAATCAGGGCTGTAATTGAGGCTGCATTGGAACTTTCGTTAGAATGGTTTATTTCTGCAAAAATCAACAGTTCTAAGCACGCTGAACTTGCGACTCTTTCGCGAATAGGTATTGGTTTACATTTTGGAAAAGTTTACCCATTCGATCCATTATGCGGTAAATGGGATCACACGAAATGGATAGTTACTAAAAGTGATGAAAATATTCATTTAAGCGCTGCAATAAATTTTGGCAAAAGAGTTGAATCAGCCTCTCGTTTGAGTCGTAGAATCGGGATATCATTTTCTCAATCATTTTTGACACTCTGTGTTGAACATGGAGTTCCTATTGTGCGTGGGGAGCGACTAGAGAGCGAAACTAAAGGCTTTGAATATCCACAGCCTATTTTTGATTTGAGACAACAATACGTGTTGCAAACTAGTGCGAGTCTGTCAAATAATCTAGAGAAAATACACCATTTATATGAAAATCTTTATCATGATCCAAATCGTGTAGAGATTTATTATTCATTAGCGATAGAAAATATTATTCATAAAGCGACTAGGAAGGATACTGACTTAATTTCTCAAAAATTTTTGTATACTCAAGCGGTAAATTATTCAAAATACCCAATCGGAGTATCGGATAACCCAGAATATTTTCACTGGCTAAAGGCTATTTTGCTTTATAGAAGAGCGTCTACACAGGATGCCATCACAAAGAAAATAGATATTGATGAGGCTATTCTTTATTACGAGCGTGCTTCTCAGAAAATTGCATGGGCTTACCTTGACCTCGCAGCCGCCTACTTATATCGACCCAGCCTGGGTGTTGAAAAAATAAAAGATCTTAATCATGCACGTGATCTTTTATCAGGACTAATTCAACAAGACCCCTTACTTTTCCATGCCTATAATGTTCGCGCACTGGTAAACGCTGAACTGACAAAGCAAATTCAAGCAAGCGATAATCGAAAAGAAAAATTACTAGACCAGGCATTAGCAGACCTCAATGTTGCCAAGGGGCTTAATCGGCAACCAACGTATCTGTATTTAGGCACGGAAGCTACTATAGAAAAAGCAAGAGGTAAATTGAAGAAAAATAAATTATCCGCGTCCCATGAAACAGTAATGAGGTTAACTGACGGCGCGGAAAAAGAATTAGCCAAGGCAATTGACGAAAATAAACGATTAAGAGGGGTAACTGAAGATGAAATTCCAGACTATCATTTTTGGCGCCCAGGATTTACCGATCCCCCTTATCACCCTCCTCGGCCAAGTTCTCTGAGAAATGCTTGGATTAAGTTGAGAATGGATGACTAGAATGAAATTTCTAGTAACAGGTGGTGCTGGTTTTATTGGCAGTCACATTGTCGATAGTTTGATTGAAAGAGGCTACCAAGTATATGTTGTTGATAATTTATCGACAGGACGACGGCAAAATATCAACCCAAAAGCTATTTTTACCGAACCAATCGATGCTTCTCAAACGCCAGACGAATGGCTTAACGAAGACGTGATAGCGATACATTGCGCTTCTCAGCCCAAATGCAATGTAAGTTTATACGCTCCAGTTAATGACATGGAAAACAACTATGCAGTCGGTGTTAGGTTCATCACCAAGTGTGTAAGCAGGAGAATTAATCGATTAGTCTTCATTTCGAGCATGTCGGTTTATGGCGATCAGCCAAAGTCACCATACACGGAGGATATGACACCGGCCCCGAAGGATCCTTATGGCATTCACAAATATGCTTTGGAACAGATGTGTAAAGTTCTCTGTGAAAATCATGGTATTGAACATTTAATATTAAGACCTCAACATGTGTTTGGCGTTCGCCAAAGGTATGATTTGAGTTATCGTAATGTTATTCCTCGCTGGATAAAAAAGGCTATCCTCGGGCAACCATTACCAGTATTTGGTAATTTGAACTTAAAAAGGGCTTTTTCACCTGTTTCATTGATTCAAAGAAGTATCATATCGGCGGCTCTTAACGAGAAATTAGATCGAGAAATCTTCAACTTAGGCTCTTCAAGAACAAGATCGTTGGGAGAAATTGCTGAGAAAATTTCTAAATTATTAAATATAAAAATCGATTTTGAGATATTACCATCTCCACCGACTTTGCTAAATCTGTCTGTCGGTTCAACAGATAAAGCCAAAAATATCTTAAAGGTCACTGAATCCGAAATTGAATTTGATACTAATTTGACTCAATTAACAGCTGATATGGGAAAGGAAATTATCTCGGGTACGGAAATTGGAGTTATACCCGAAATTTCGCCACAGGTTTATCGATCCATTTATGGTGCCTAATTCAATCTGCTAAGTTCGGAGATGAAAATGAAATTCGAAAAATATTTAAAATTAATTAACAAACATCCGAATCTATTTATTGATGACGATTCTCTTATAAAAATAATTATAGACAAAGATGTTATCCGGAATTGGCAGATAGCTCGTCGAAAAGAGTTGGTTGAAATGAGCTTACCGCAAGAATGGGCAGATATCGGCGTAGTTCTTGATGACCCTTACAATATTATTGTCCGTGATTTAGTGCGATTTCCTGATGGCAATATGAATGGCTATGGCCGTTCGATCGCGACTGCCAGCTTGGATGGTGGAAAAGGTGTCGTAATACTTCCAGAATATCAGGGGAAAATATTGCTTCTTCATCAATATCGTCATCCCACTCGCCAATGGCATTATCATGTCCCCCTCGGATTTGGAGAACCCAATATTTCCGCCGAAGAAAATGCCCGCAAAGAAATCGCCGAGGAAGTGGAGGGTGAGATTGAAGAGATGGTAAGTTTGGGCGAGTTATATCCAAACGTAGGTTATGAAGCTGTTCCAGCATATTTGTTTTATGCCAAACTTGCAAAAGTCGGATTGGCAAACCTAAACGAAGGGATCGAGTCGTTTGCTTGGGTTACTATAAAAGAACTCGAAAATTGGATTGCAGATGGGAAAATTAATTGTGGCTATACCATCTCAGCCTATACTCGCGCTAAACTTAAAGGATTAATTTAACTTTGATTTGGAGAAAAGTATGGATTATCTTACTCTTATGAAGACTTTTCCTGATTTATTCAATAATGAAGATGCCCTGATCAAAATTGTCCTCGCTCCCGATGTGATCGAGGCATGGCAGGCCGAGCGCCGCGAACAGCTTCTGGCAAGGAACCAGTCACAGGACTGGGCAGAGATTGGTGTGGTGTTTGAAGACCCTTACTTTTTTATTGTGCGGGACCTGGTGCAATTTCCGGATGGGCGCATGAGCGGCTACTGCCGTGTACTCAGCCAAGCTGATTTAAACGGAGGAGGAGGCGTGGTGATTTTGACAGAATACCAGGGCAAGGTGATGTTACTTAACCATTACCGCCACCCCACCCGGCAATGGCACTATGAAATGCCGCATGGCTATGGCGAGGCCAATACACCACCCGCCGTCAATGCCAGGAAGGAAGTCCTGGAGGAAACCGGCGGAGAAATTGAGGAATTGGTGGAGTTAGGCGAGTTCTATAACAATACCGGTTTTCAAGGCAGGGCTGTTTCGCTGTTTTATGCCCGGCTGGGATCGATCGGGACGCCAGATAATAGCGAAGATATCGAATCCTTTGTCTGGCTGACGGTGCCGGAATTGGAAGAATGGATCGCGGAGGGCAAAATCAGCGATGGGTTCACTATTGCAGCATATACCAAGGCTAAGCTCAAAGGGTTGATTTAATACCATCCCCTGTTGCAATTGAATTAGCTGATCATCAGCAAACAAAATCACAGACCAGGTTCGCCCGATAAATGGTGGACCTGGTCTGTTGGCTTAATAAATATAAAGATGGTCTTTTGACTGGAGCGGAGTTGGATCAGCAGCATAAGCATCCGATTTATGCGGTTGTGAATCTGCATCTTCGGCTGAATTAATTTTGGCTGCCATTCGTACTGATTTTATAAAAAGGAATTACGCGATTTTAAGTCTCACAGAGGGATATTCAGGGGAAATATCCGGCATGGGTTGTCAGCACGGAGCCGGGGTGTGGGCTGGCGGAACTGGGGTATCCGATGATAACGCATCCCGCTACGCGTAAATCTGGACGCCAGGGATACGTCCGCTGCGCGTGAATCCGCTTTGCGTGATTTGTCGGGTGTCTTTGCTTCGCGGGGTGATTTTTTAGAGGGCGTTTTTATTCCGCGTGAAAGACTTCTTGCATGGCGGCCCACCATTCACCGGGTTTGCGTGAGGGGTGGCCTTCCTGACAGGGGTCGGTGAGGCGCCACCAGGCCTGGGTGGTGGGGTCGGCGGCCATTTTGGCCATGTCGGCGGAGTAATCCGAACCGATGTATTCAAAATAGCTAAAGAGCAGGTCATCGATCAGATAGATGGAATAGTTGCGGATATTGCAGGCGTGAATCATCTGGAGGACTTCAGGCCAGGGGTTGGCATGCAGCTGCCGGTATTCTTCCAGTTTTTCGGGTTTGACTTTGATTATTGCGCCATAACGTTTCATAGTTTGCCTTTTAAGAAGCGAAGTCGCCCAACCTGGACCCCACGCTTTGTACGCGCGAGATGGCCTTCCAAAATACAGATATTCAGAAAAAGGTTTTGGATTTGCAGCCAAGATTTGAGCGTTTGAAGGGGGGTGAAGCGGCTGAAGCCGCCACTACGATTCAAAATCATTATCTGAAAAGCTATAGCATTGTGAAGTTCTGAAAATTTTCATTCATCAGCGTACTCCTATTTTTTTTTGTTGAACAATATCACAAAGCGCAACGCGAATTTATGGCGCTATGGGCTGATCGCCAGCTTCGCGCAGGATGCGCGCGTGGGTGTGGAGATTGGCTGGCGGGGTTCCGTCGGGGATTTCACAGCCGGCGGCGCTGAAGCTGTTCGAGCCACCGACCGCGAGGCAGTGCAGTACGGCTTTTTCGACTGTTTGCGCACTGCCGCGGTTCATGATTGAGACCGGGTCAAAATTGCCGACCAAGCCGACACGCCCACCAAAGGTTTCGGCTGCCCGGGCATAATCCACCATCCAATCGACATCGATGAAATCTGCGCCGCTTGCGAGCATGTCCGGCAGGATTTTAGAGGTATTCCCACAGATATGCAGGCGGGCGAGTGCGCCTTTTTGATGGACTGCCTCGAAGATACGTTTTTCATACGGCAGGGCGAACTGGCGGTACATGCGCGGCGAGACGATCGATGCAATCGCATCCCCCAGGCCGATGATGTCTGCCCCGGCGTCGATCTGGATACGCGCAAAGGCAATTTCCACTTCGGTGATGCGCTCCATGAGGGCTGTCAGCCATTCTGGCGCGTCATAGAGGGTGGTCATCATGGTCGTGTCGCTGATCAGGTCGTTGGCCTGGGCCATGGCACCTTCGACCCAGCCCATGACAGGCACTACCTGATTGGCTTGTTCGTGCAGCAGGCGGACTGCTTCGATACGGTCGCTCATGCGCCGCCCGCTGCCCGGGTCAATCAGCGGTACTTTCTTTATGTCATCGCCCGGTGCCAGGAGGGGGCGAAGCCTTTTTGGCAGGCCGTCTTCCGGGAATTCGACTTCCAATCCAAAATCGACCGATTCTCGAAATGGGTCTGTGAGCGTTTGCAAAATGTCGATGTCAAAATCGCTGACCATGGCCAGGTTAGCTCGGACCATCCAACGGTGATCGAGCAGGTATTCGGACATCGTCGCGCCGACATAATGGGCGCCGAAGCCCATGATGATATCAAAATTGGGGACACGATCGACAGGTTTGCCGTGCAGCCGGTTCATTACTCGCTCATATGAATTCATCGCATCAATCTCCGAGGATTAATTTTTGGCTGCGGTGGGCATTATATGCCGCCATCAAACAGCCAACATCCATTAACGAACTGCCAAGTTGGGCAGGTAGAATTTTACAAGCCGCATTTGAGATGGGCAAGGCTTCGCGTGATAATACCTGGCGGGCAGGCTCAAGTATCAGATCACCTAACAAGACCCCGAGCGTGCCGATGATGATCAGATCCGGGTTGAGCAGGTCGACCAGGATTGCCAGACCGGTTCCGAGCCAGGTTCCGACTTCGCGGATCAGTTCAAGAGCGGGCGGGTCGCCTGACAGGGCGCGCCGGATGATATCAGCGGTGGTGGTGGAAGGCGGGAATTCACGCGGGTTGCGTAAAAACGCGAGTTTACGAATGCCCGAGCCGCTGGAAAATCCTTCCCAGGAGCCGGCCTTGCCGTATTCTTCGGGGCCGGTGTCTGCCATGCGGATATGGCCCAACTCGCCGGCTGAGTCGCTCGAGCCGTGATAAATGGCGCCATTCAAGATCAATCCTGCACCCAGGCCAGTGCCCATGGTGATAAAGATCAGGTTGCGAAGGCCGCGCCCCGCGCCAAAGTAATATTCGGCCAGCGCGCCGGCGTTGCCATCGTGTTCCACAAATACGGGTAGGTTGTATTGGTCGGATAGGTACTTTTTCAGGGGGGCTTCGCCCCAGGCGGCCAGGTGCGGCGGGGTGTGCAGGATGCCGGTTTCAATATCCAGCGGACCGCCGACCGAGATGCTGATGACCTGCGGTTTTTGATAGCCTGCGGCTGCCACCTGGCGCAGAAATTGATCTATTGCGGTGCAAATGATGTGCATTGCGTCTTCAAAACCGAGGTTGGCTGGGGTTGGCAGTTCCTGTCGGATGACGATTTCCGCGTTGAGGGTGCCGAGGACGAGGGCCGTTTTTGTGCCGCCTATATCCAGGCCGAGGATATAGGGAGGGGGTAAATCTTTTCGATCCGTTTGAGTGTGCATGTATGCTGTCCTTGCTGGCCTAACGCGGGGAATATCTAATTCGGACATACAGAGACCAATTTCGTTTACCACGGAGCACTCAGAGAACACCGCGCTGATAGGATTCTCCGGCCAGGAAGGGCGCATGTCCATGCGCCCCTACGTTGTGCTGACGGATAGATGGGGCGCATGTCCGTTTACGGGTGGACCGCGAAGCGTGCCATGCGCCCACCGCGCTGATAGGGTTCTCCGGCCAGGAAGGGCGCATGTCCATGCGCCCCTACGTTGTGCTGACGGATA
>CAYWXS010000089.1:0-9623 GCA_964462245.1 uncultured Anaerolinea sp. | reverse complement strand
CGCTGATAGGGTTCTCCGGCCAGGAAGGGCGCATGTCCATGCGCCCCTACGTTGTTCTGACGGATAGATGGGCACGCGGCACGCTTCGCGGCCCTACGTGGTTTGCAAAGCGAAATCTGTTAACCAGCGGTCGTACATAGATAAGATTTCGGTTGGGGAGGCGGTGCCGGTTGTGCCGAGCTTGGTGACGGTGACGGCTGCGGATAAGTTGGCGAGGCAGGCGGCTTCCAGTGCGTGCGCGCCGCTGGCTATGGCGGCGGTAAAGGTTGCCAGAAAGGCGTCTCCGGCACCGACTGTGTCGACGGGCGGGGATAGACGCACACCTGGCAGGGGGAAACATTCTCCATCGACGGCTACCAGGCAGCCCTGCTCAGCGCGCGTGATGATGATCGGCTGGCCGGTCTGGCAGTTGTGCTGAACAGCGGCTTGTTCAAGTTCCGCAAGCTCAACAGAGGCGGGGCTGCGCCCAGGAAAGAATAAGTGGGCGGCTTCAATTTCGTTGGGTTTTAAGATAAGCTGGCGAAATTCGGCGACGCGCTCACGCGAATCGACCACGAAAGGTTTTTTGTTATTCTTGCTAGCAATCTCCAGCAGCCCACTTATGATCTGAGGGGTGACGATACCCACCGGCTGGTAATCCGCAATGATGAGCCCATCCAGGCCGGCGATGGAGGAGGCGATGGCCTGGAGCAGAACGTCTTCCACTTCTGAAGAAAGCGGCTGGCAATTGATAAAATCGAGGCGGGCATCTTCCTGGCTGTGCCGGCCAAGCGCTGTTAACATGACTTTGCCATAAAAAGGGGTTTGGCGGTCGGGCTGGTTGAACAGCCCAGCAGTCTGGACCTGAGCGTCTGCCAGCAAGCTGCGCAGGATGTTTCCACGCCAATCCGCGCCAATCACGCTGAAGCCCTGGACCCCGGCCACACCCAGGGCAGAGAGATTCCAGGCGACGTTGGCGGCACCACCCAGGGAGTAGGATTCACGCACGATTGGGCGCGGGAAGGTGGCGGTTTCACGAGATAGCTGAGATTGCTGCATATCCGCATACCAGTATCCGTCCAGGGTGAAATCACCGACAACGCCAAAGTTGAGACTGCGGATTTTGTCTAATATCTGTTCGAGGCGGGCGCGGCTGAGAAGGATGTTCATTGTCCAGCCTGATTGGAAAAGATTTGCGCTTCGAGCATTTCACATAAACAATGATAAATATGAATATGCCAGGTCTGCACCAGGGCGGTATCCGAGGCCGGGGCATGGATGACGATATCAGCTTGATCAGAAAGCAACCCACCGCTGGCACCGGTCAGGCCGATGCTGGTCATGTTCAACAGCCGGGCGGTCTGGATAGTATAAAGAATATTCTTTGCGTTACCACTGGTGCTGATACCCAGAAATACATCTCCGGCACGCCCCAAGGCATACAATTCCTGAGAGTAACCCAGGTACGGAATGGCAAAGTCATTTTCCACGGCACTGGCCAGGGCTGGATTATTGCCCAGGACTACACTGCGCAGACCGACCTGCAGGGATTGAGCCAGTTCCGCGCCGCCGGGCAGGCTGGCACAGCGCAGGCTGTGAGCAGCGGGGATGGGGCGACGTTTTTTGTAGGCCTTATCCAGCTCACCGCTAATGTGGAGCGCGTCTGACATGCTGCCGCCGTTTCCGGCCAGGTAAAGCGTACCGCCCGTCAAAAAGCAGCGTTTGAGCAGCGTGAATGAGCGCATTAAATCGGCGCGGAGTGGGTTCAAAAGGGGGTATTCGTGCAGCATGGCCTCAAGAATTTCGGCTGCGAGTGGGTTTTCATTGTCCCAGACTGGAACCGGGACTACCTCGGAGAAATTTATTGATTGCGCGAGTTGGCCAGCAGAATTCTGGTTGACAGGTTGGATTGGCTCCAAACGGTCGGTAACTTGATGATAGAGGTTGGGAAGCATGTCCCGGTGATCGCCGGTGATGTGATAGCCTTTACCGCCCAAAGCCACCGGGCGGTTGACGATGTTTTTGCGCGGGCGATAGTAATAATCCGGTGCATCATCGCCAAGCGGCTGGCGGTAATCAAGAAGGGGGATCAAGTCAAAATTTGCGGTGGTAAAAACCTTGACCGTATTTCCAAGATTGCGTGCGATTGAGATGGCCTTTAAAAACACTTCCGGACCGATAACAGATGAACCGAAATTACAAAAAACCCCACCTTCCAGATCACAAACAGCCCTGGAAAAAATCTTAAAATCCTGGCCGCTGGCCCAACCTGAGGCGGCAAAATCAACCATTGGGTGCTGATGAATGATATCTGTTCCGATGGCGATATGGACCGTGTAGGGGATTCCCAGCTTGTAGGCTGCATACAGGACGCTGCTTTCACGGTAAACGAAACGCGGGTCTTCGGCTATCAATCGTCCGAGGGATTCACCCAGCCCCAAGCCGTCATTTACGCCGCGCTGGATGGCCTGGTTCATCAAGAGGCCGGTTTCTTCTGCCATGCCAAAGCTGCCATCTTCCAGACTCTTGAGCACATCTTCGCTGGTGTGACCCTGGAAGGCAATTTCAAAATCATGAATGGTGGCGGCGCCATTGGAAGCCAAATGAGTGACGACGCCGCGATCCAAGAGGTTAATCACGAGCGGGGCAAGCCCACGCTTGATGAGATGCCCGCCGAACATAAAAATTACAGGTTTGCCGTGTTTACGCGCTTCGGCGATGCGCGTTGAGACTTCGAGCAGTTCCGGGTTTTCAAACTGCTTGTAGGTTGTGACAGGGTAGATTAAATCTTCAAGCGCTACGCGGTTTTCGCGTTGTACGAGAGGATATGTTTTTACTTTGGTGAGGTCGAGACTTGGGTAGGGCATGAGTATTTCTCCATATTTGTTTTGGTCAGGCAACGGTTATACAGAATCACCGCTTCGAATTGACAGCTACGCATGCTGTCAGTAGTAGGGGCGTGCCCTACGTCTAAGAACATGATTTTAGTGCTGACGCGAGAGCATGCTTCGTGTGCCACGTACCCAAATGCGGGCATGATATCGCGGAGGGCACGCTCCTCGCAATGACATAATTTTAGTGCTGACGCGAAGGAAGATTGCCACGTCGCGGAGAGCACGCTCCTCGCAATGACACTTACACGCAGGCAGTCTGCGTTAATTTTCTGATTTGGGCGGCGTGGTCGAATATTTCTGCGCGGCTGATGCCCGCTTCGGCGTACATGGCAAAGATATTTTCGTCGGGGGTCTCGGGGGGAATGGTATGCGAGGCGGCCAGAATGTAACCACCTCCGTCCGCAGTCATACCCTGGATTAATTCCGCCGTGGCGCGCCGCACTTCTGAGACACTGGCATAGGGCAGCAAGTTTTGGGTATCCACCCCGCCCATGAAGGAAAGTTTGTCGCCAAACTCTTTTTTTAAATTTATGGGATCCATGCCAGGACAATTGCCCTGGATCGGATTGAGCACATCCAGACCGATTTCGATCAAATCTGGAATAATTGGGCGCAACCCTCCACAGCAATGAAAGGCCAACCAGAGCCCGCGCGATTTGCCAACGTCAAATACGTGCTGTAAGCCTGGCTTGATTAAATTGCGCCAGCTTTTGGGGCTGATCATCATACCGGATTGGGCGGCAACATCATCGCCGGCCCACAACCAGTCGAGCGGGAAACGATCACAGGCTGCTTCGCCGAGTTGGATGGCAAAATCCATGCAGCGGTTGAGCATGCTGCGCGCGAATTCCGGATCATCGGCCATATCCAGCATGGTGGCTTGCATACCACGCAAGCGCCAGAGCATTTCGAAGGCACAGGGCGAGATATCACAGCCCAGGAAATAATCAACGCTGGAGTCTACCAAGGGCTGCATGCGCTGCAAATATTCATCAATTTTAGCAACTGGAAATTGGTAGGCGAGCATCTGCTCTTTTGAAGCATTTGCCAAAGGATAGTGGCTGATTTGGTTAAAGCTATAGCCACGCGTCCAGGTGATACCCCAATCATCCAGATGCGATTCGCCGTCGTGAGCGTGGGTGATGCCTTCCATGGCGAAATTATTGTTGACCCAGGTCTGGTGAACATCATTTCCCATTGCATCCCCGACCAGATCAGCGGGTAATTCCAGCAATTTAGCCAGGTGAAGCGCGGTATCAGGGTGAAACCACATAAAAACCGGCACGCGATCCACGGGTTGATGTTTTAAGGCGGCGGAGACTCGTTCTTTTGAATTCATAGTGACCAATCCTCGGTTTAAGCAGGACAACTATCCCTAGCGCGGTTGATAATGACCGATGGCTTTGAAGGCATCCACACATGACTGATAATTCGCCTGGCTCAACCCTATACTGTGATATTCTTCAACATAACCGATTAGCCCGCCGTTGAAGCATCCAAAACTTTCGAACAGGTTTTGGACAACAGCGAAAATATCAGATCTTGTACCGCTGATTGAGGTGGTTTGATAACTTACGGGACACACAAAACAAACCTTACCGCCATATTTCTGCCCTAATTCAGGAATATCATATAAATTAGGCTGGGATATGTTGAGCAGATCCACCCCGATTTCAATCAAATCCGGGATTATCTGTGGGTAATAACCACAACAATGAAAATAAACTTTGAGACCCAGACGATGCGCCAGGGCGAATTGTTGAAGATAGCGTGGTTTGAAAAATTTCCGCCAGGCTGCAGGTGAAATGAGCATGCCTCTTTGCGTGCCCCAGTCATCAAAGAAAGCCACGGCGTCAAAACGATAAGGAGGTAATTGTTTAATGAGTTTCTCTTCAAATCCAAAAACAACATCCGCCAGGGCTTCGACAAATTTTGGAGCCTCCACCAAGTCGAGCATGAGGTTTTTGAAGCCACGCAAGAAACTCATGGTGGTAAAGCCACTGAGTGCCAGGCTGGCCATCCGAAAACGATCGGGATAGAGTTGGTTAAAGGCTTCCATCCCCTTGAATCGTTCAGGATCGAATGGGTTCGGAACAGCCAGATCAGCCAATTGGGCGGGCTCATCAATCAGATTTGAGGTTGGCTGCCCCATAGTTTCATCCATCCGGTTCCAGGTAAAACCCCATTCGGATCGATCTTTATCCGGACCGATAAAATGTCGTTGAACTTCAAAAGCCACCAAATCGGATTGATCTTGATCCTGATTAAAATAATAGATGGGGACATAAGCCGGATGGCTGCCCTGAATGGCTTTGAAAACTTCGTCTCGCTTCATATTAAGAACCTTCCACCCTGCCATCTGGCGTTATATGGCTGACACGTTCAAAACCCTGGTACGCCACAGCCTTCAAGCGGGTGTGGATTTGCTGACCGGGTTGGAGCAGCCAGGCGCTGCCGTTGCGGATGGCTTCGGAGAGACCATTGGTTGGGTAACTGGTCCAGGGCTCAAGCGCGATCGTATGGGTGCGATTCCACCAGGGATAGCCGGAAGCGACATCACCGAGCTGCTGCCATAACCAGACATAGCGAAAAAGATCTGGATCAAAAATTAGACCAAAACCAATTTTTTTGACTGGATTGGTGACCGCATACCAACCCGCTGCAAGTTGTGTCAGATAAGCCATTTCCTGGGCCTGAAGCGCTCCTTCAGGCGGGACGAGACTGGCATCCACGCTGCTGCCATCAGGAGCTGGGACGTTTGGCCAGGAACTTTGTGCACCTGGGAGAAAACGACGTGGTTCGTAGCCAGGCATGGCCTCGTGCGCGATGAACTGCCCGGCAGGAATATCAAGGACAACCCCCTCGTGCAGGAATTCACGCCCAAAAGCGATGTGCTGGCCCCACATGAGGTGCAGCGGCTGACCGCCTTCGTTGGTGACGGTCTCTTCAATTAATAAAGCAGGCTGGCCTGACTCAATGGATAAGATTTTTTCCACAAAAAAGGGTGTGCGCAGGGATCGGACCCAAAGCTTGACGGAGACGCGCTGTGGGGTATCTTCGAGCAGGCTGTATTCCCAGGCCAGGAGGCTGATCTCGCCGTGCTGGCCGAATTCTGCTCCCTGGTAAGCAGCCGGCGGGCCGCCGTTGGGCAGGATGTCATTCCAGCCGCCGCTGTAATAGTCACTGAAGGGGCTTTGGGTATAAATGGAAGGCTGGTTTTGAGCCGGGTTACGCACTCCGCCGGGAGCAAGCAGGAGAAAATCCAGGTCGAGGGGTTTGTAGCGAAACTCGATGATATCGCTGCCTTTATCGACCAAAACTACTACGCGAATCAATTCATTTTCGAGGATTAAAGTACGTAAACCTTTGAATGTCCATTCATCAGAGATACGACAAGCATGGTTGCGCGGGCGCCCGAGTGACATGGAAGCTCCTTATGGCCGGTAATCGCGAAAGGCTTCGTACATGGCGCGGACATTTTCCAGGGGTAAATCCGGACCGACTTCGCCGCAGGCCACAATGCCACCCTGGGGTGTGCCACAGGCTTCAAAAGTTCGGAAAACTTCTTCCTTGACCTGGCTGGGAGAACCTGTGCCCAGGACATGCTGGCGGTCTATGTCTGTACGAAAGGCAACCTTGCCACGCATATTATTGGCGACCCAGTCGAAGCCCATGGCTGCAACCTGGCAATTGATTACGTCCACGCCAATTTCAATCAGGTCGCCGGCGATATCGTTAATGTGGCCATCGCTATGAAACCAGACATCCATGCCTGCATCCTTGACGCGCTTGAACATTTCGGCGTAACGGGGTTTAAAGATGCGGCGCCAGGTTGCAGGTCGGATGAGCATGCTGGCCTGGGAGCCCCAGTCATCGGCAAAATGCAATCCGTCATAGTCGAGCGTGATCCACTTGTCGATCCAGGCCAGGTTAAACTTGACCATATCGTCCAGAAGACGGTAGAAATTCGGAGATTCTTCAGCGACGGCAACAAAGAGATTTTCAAAGCCGTGCAGGAAGTGCATGGGCTCAAAAGTGTTGATCCAGGCGCCGCGGGCATACCAGCGATCATCGAAGCCGCACATGTGTCCGCTATACAGCCGCTCTTCGGGCGGCCCGGCAGTGAAGACTTCGGGCCAGACGTATTCGTCATAGTGGTTCAGGTCTTTGATGGGACCTTCGGGGATGCCAACGATGCCGTCCCACTCACAGTGCCAGGTGACACCAAAGTCATCAACATGGCTGCCCTTTTTATAGGCGGCCGGGTAGTCCTCTTTGGGTAGATCGGTCATGTAGTCCCAGCCGAAGTCGTCGCGGAATTCCTGTAGTATCTCGGCCAGGGCTGGGCCATATTTTAGCTGGGAAGCTGGCAGTACGGCATGGGAAATGGGCGGGCGGTCTGGAGTTCCGAATTTTATGGCGCGCTTGACACGTTCTCGACTGTTCATAATGAAGTCCTTGCGTTCGTAATTTAGGTTGCGAAATTAGTGATGAAGCATACCTGGCTGGAGCGGGCTTTTAGGGAATAAGTGGCAAGAGCGACCCCCTTCCCGGCCTTCCCCCATTTTCAAAGTACGAAAAATGGGGGAAGGAGGCGCATGTGACCCAGGGCCTTCTCCCGGAGAGTGCGGGAGCGAAACAGCCTCATTTTCAAAGTGCTAAAGTGGGGGAAGGAGGGTTGCCCACTTTTCTTTTGGATACTGTAATAGTCTGGTAAAGGTTGGACAATTTGAGTTTGCACAAAGTCTTTCGACGATGATTTTCGCGGGGTTGAAACCTCTGCTGATGACGTGAAAGCCCTGCGGGCTGGTATTGATGCGTTCGAGAGTCGGCTGAAGCTGACTTTCTTTTGTTGTGAGGCAGGGCTTGCTATCATTGCACCCTGTGGGTTAGGGTTAGCTCGTCGGATCCTTCCGGCTAACAAAATCGGTTAATAGTGATTTTTTCGCGGGGTTGAAACCCCTGCTGATGACGTGAAAGCCCTGCGGGCTGGTATTGATGCGATCGAGAGTCGGCTGAAGCTGACTTTCTTTTGGTATAGTGATTCTGTTCAAACTTTTCTTGACCAATCATTTTCTTTTGGAAAGAGCGATGCATTGCATGGAGATGCGTGAGGGTGGTCTGCATCGGGGTGTGAGGTTCAGATTTTTTCGGCCACGGTCGGATGGAATTCGGGATTTTGGAATAATTTTCGCAAGACGAGCGAAAAGGCTCCGATGACGGGGGCATTCTCGCCCAGTTCACTCATGAGGACGGGGAGTTGTTGTTCAGTGCGCGAGATGGCGCGTTGGTTAACGTATTCCTGAACAACCGGTAGAATAAGCTGACCTGCGAGGTTGATTTTTCCACCTAAGATGACCGCTTGCGGATCAAACGAATTGATGACATTAACGGCAGCGACACCCAGGGCCTGGGCCATTTCCAGGATGGCTTCGTTGGCGAGCGCATCACCCTGCAAGGCCGCTTTCGCAACCAACTCAAAGCTGACACGGTTCAGATCGTTATCGCTCAAATCACTTACCAGGCTTTTTCGACCAGCCAGTAAGGCCTGACGAACCCGGCTTTCAACCGCGTGGGGTGAAGCATAAAGTTCCAGGCAGCCGGTGTTGCCACAAGCGCAGACCGGACCGTTGCGGTCAATGGTGCTGTGACCTATTTCACCCGCGATATCATGCTGTCCGCGGTAAATATCGCCATTTATCACAAGGCCGCCACCGACACCGTCCTCAACCAGGATGAAGACAAAATTATCAAGGTTGCGCCCGGCCCCAAACCACTTTTCTGCCAGGGCTGAGCTGTTGGCATCATTATCGAGGAAAGTTCGGAAACCAGTTTTTTCTTCAATTATTTTGCGGATTGGGAAACTTTCCCATCCGGGGAAATTGGGTGGCGCAATCAAGATTCCACGTCCAGCATCGAGCGGTCCGGGGGCAGATATGCCGATACCCAGAATTGTGCGGCGATCCAGGCCCGATTTTTCGATCAAGGTCTCGATAAGGTCCAGCAAGGCGGGCAGGCTGGCATCCATGGGGTTGGATAAAAAGGATGAACTGGATGTGTAAATAACTGGGTCATGTAAATCCAGATCTGTGAGTAAGCCCTGGATATTGTGGCGCGCCAGACGGACCGCGAGAATATTCCCGATCATGGAATGGATACGCAACAGGGAACTACGCCGTCCAACACGGGCTTCGCCAGCGCCAGCGTCCTCGATCAGGTCACTTTCCAGTAATTCACGGGTGATATGAGTCAGGGTGGCCGGATGTAGACCGGTTTGTTTGGCTAGGTCAGCGCGTGAAATGGCGCCTGCTTCGCGGATGGCGCGAAATACGACTGCCCGGTTTTGCAGCTTGATGTCTTTAAGGTTGCTTCCAAACTGTGTTACCGGTGACCTTTGTTTCATTGGTGCTCCTTAGGCTGCCGGGGTGATTGCTTTTATGATTTGACTCGGACAGGCCGAAACCGCTTTCTTTGAGCATGCACTGCGCGCCTACTGGGTTTTCTGTAATAATAAATAATTCCAAACATGATTCGGCCCAAATTCCCATCGCATGGGGATTCTATTTCTGCGTTACTACTCCAGCCATACTTCAGCCATGTCACAGTGTCCGGATGCACTGCTGGATTGTGAGCCGTCGCTCTTGCTCTTCGGCGGCGTAGCCCCCCAATCCGGCGATGACGCTGCGCGTGCCACGTACCCAAGTGCGGGCATGATATCGCGGAGAGCACGCTCCTCGCAATGACAATTAC
>CAYWXS010000088.1:0-27253 GCA_964462245.1 uncultured Anaerolinea sp. | reverse complement strand
CAGGATGGCTATTATCTTGTTGGACACACAGAATGGACCGATAAACGGATTGCAGGTGTGAGTGGGCTGCTTCAGGCCTGGGATGCCAGCGGCAGGGAACTGGCGCTGGAAACAGTGGATAATCAGAATGCCCCAATATCTGTCAATGACAACCAATGGGCCTACAAAATTTCAGGTAAAGCCTTTGCTGGGCCGGTTACGCTGAAGGCAAAACAAATGAGTATTGAATTTGTCTCGCCGGTCTCCCTGACGCTCGATATGCGGCCCTACTCTTTCTCTTTTTCAGATGACAGACTGGGAATCCCTTTTAAAATTGGCATTACCGCTTTGGATGTGCCCGGGTTGAGTGCCAATGCCTTTAAAGCAACATACATAAAAGAAGGCGAAATGCGCGGGTTTGAGATTGCCCTGGAAGCGGACCCGGCTCTGTTGGGATTGACCTTTGGAATTTCAGGTGGGTTGGATACGAGCGGTATGAAGCAGATTGGCAGCAGCGGCAGCTCATTCCGGGATGAGAAGACCGGTTTGTTGATCTCGCGGATCGCGACCGATGCGCCGCTGAGTTTCCCCCTGCTTTTGGATGCGCGCCTGGCGCAGATCGGTGGCGAATGGACTGTATCCTGGAACCCGCCTGCGGCCGAAGCGGGTGCTGTGCCCTATTTTCCTGAGCAGGCTTGCCTGACACTGGATCAATGGAAACAGGCGGCTGCCAATCCGCCCGCCATCCCAGCCGACCTGCCGGGCAGGGTCCTGGTTTCACGCGGGGCAATTTCGCCGGACCCATCCCTGTTTCTTGCTAGCCTGGATGGAAAGCTGGACAGACCATTGGTATTTGGGCGCGGAGCGCTTTTAGCGGATGGTTCCCGGCTGGTTTATGCTGACGAAAATGGCAGCATTCAAACTCTGGAACTTGCCAGCGGTCAAAAACAGAAAATTACTGGCGGAATGGATTTTACGCCTTTCTGGTCGCCGGATGGGAAGCAGATCGCTTACATGCATCAGACCGATAAGGGTATGAATATATTTGTGATGGATGCAAACGGACAGAATTTGACCGCACTCACGGATGTCACCACCAACCCGGAGCTGCGCGGTTGGGCAACGGATGGTAGGAATCTGGTGATTGTGGCGGCTCAGGGAGCGGAAAGCCAGATTGCTCTGTTTAACATGGCCACGAAGGAGTTCCTCCCATTGGTCCCGACTCGTGGTGTAACCTGGGATGTGACTGTTTCGCTTTCCTCTGACGGTCAGTGGCTGGCATACACCGAAAAAGTCACTGGCCGGATTGGCGCGGGGCTTTATATCTCACGTCTGGACGGTTCTGAAAGGCGCTTGCTTGTGCAACTGGATTACTGGCCTGTATACTTGCCGGTCTGGTCGCCAGACGGAAAATGGCTGGCTTTCAGTGTAAGTAATAATGATCTACCAGATGGATTGGTCGGCGCCGGGTTGATCAATGTGGATACCTGGCAGGTGGTGCCGCTGCCTGCAATCCAGGGTGAAATTCACGGATGGGTGAGATGAGATTACGCCAATCTATTGTTTTTGGGATAGTTTTTTGCCAGGTTCTTTCAAGCTGTAATCAGGCTGCAAACCAGTCAGTGGCAATGACCCCAACTTTAATTCCGACTCAAGCAGCTCTTCCAACCTGGACACCAAGTCCTGCTCCACAGCCATCACCAACCCGTTCAAACCAGACCGGGAAAGGCGCGATCGTCTCTGGAGAATTTTCCCCGGATGGAAAACGTTTTGCAACAGTGACGCCCCTGGGAATTACCATCTATGCGGCCGATACTTTGCAGCAACTTGATTTTATCTCCACCGATCCGCCCGTGCTGGCTGCCGCTTTTTCGCCTGATTGGTCAGCGATTGCAACCGGGCGAGGTGCCACTGTAACGGTTTTACGCTTGGAAGACAAGCAGGTGATCTCCTGTTTCATTACAGAAAAAGGAATTGTATATCGATTGCTGTTTTCACCGGATGGCAGCCTGCTAGCAAGTTTTGCAAAGCCCCCGGGGGAGGAGGTCTATTCGGAATTTGTTGAGTTGTGGCGCATCCGGGATGGCAAATTTTTGAGCAGTTGGCAGGTCAGTATTTACGATGAAACATCCTTTGCACCAGATGGGAAAACCTTCTATGCCTGGAGTGTATCCCAACAAATGGCTGGTGTCCGCCGCTGGCAAATTCCATCCGGAGCAGCCCTGCCTGCCCTGACAGATCTAGAGCCTTACCCACAGGCTTTTTCGCCGGATGGAAAACGCTATGCCGCGACGACAAACGCTGCAATCATGCTCGGCCGCACCGCCGACAAGACCCACCTGCTTAAGTTACCCATTGAGCAGACTGAGACCGCCTACCAGCTGCGTTTTTCGCCTGATTCTTCCCTGCTTTTGGGCTGGTTTATGAATGGCATGCTGCGAGTATGGCGTACCGATGATGGGAGTCTACTCAACAGCTTTGATGTCGGCCCGCCTGCTGTTCGTTTTCTTGCCATTTCACCTGATAACAAAACCATTGCCTTCCCTTTTTATGATGGCATTGCTTTTTACAGCCTGGCGGATGGCTCGCTGCTGCGCAGCCTGGATAACCATTAAGCGTCATCAATCAGGCTGTAATTTCACCTCAAGGTGATGGAGCAGCGGCTTTGGTAGAGGGGGATGCACTGATGGTCTGGGATCTGCCCGGCGGAAATTTGCGTTATTCTCTTTCCAAAATTGGCGCGATACCAGCAATTCCCGTTATAGATTTTAGCAATATTGGTCGCAGTTTCGGATATACTTTTCGTAAACCGCTGTGGTATACGTGATGTAGGATACGCAGTTCTTTGGTAAATGCCAAATAAGGCTTTTTGGCAGGAATATCTTTCAAAAGGTCGCGAGTTATGAGTATGCGAAAGAAATTATCAGCCAGCGGGCTGTTCAAGGTGGTTCATGCTGGACTGGAAAAGATTAAGGATGTTCGAGCAGACAACCAAAAGGTTTCTCTGGCAGATGCTGCGATGTCAGCTTTTGCGATATTTTCACTCAAGGACCCATCCTTGCTGGCCTTTGATGAACGCCGAACGACTGATGCGAACTTGAAGCGTGTGTATGGGCTCAAAACGGTCCCATGTGACACCCAGATGCGGACGATTCTGGATGAAGTTGACCCAGAAGACTTACGACCTCGCTACAAAGAGGTTTTTCAAGAACTTCAGCGCGGCAAGTGGTGCAGAACCTGGTGTTTATGGAAAACTGCTACCTACTGAGTTTGGATGGAACCGGCTACTTTGCTTCCAGTCGAGTGCATTGCCCATCATGTTTGGAGAAGAAGAGTAGCAAGACGGGCGAAGTTCGCTATGCTCATCAACTGCTGGGTGGGGCGATCGTTCATCCGGATTTTGCGGAAGTCATCCCTTTTGCACCGGAAGCGATCATCAAACAGGATGGGAAGACCAAGAATGACTGTGAACGAAATGCAGCCAAGCGTTTTCTGGAGAAATTACGCCAAGACCATCCGCACTTGCCACTTATTCTTATCGAAGATGGGCTCAGTTCCAATGCACCGCATATTGCGGAGTTACGCAAACATAATTTACATTTCATTCTGGGGGTCAAAGCAGGTGACCATAAGTTCTTATTCGCAGCCGTGACTCTGGCAGACCACGCTGGGCAGACGACCGAATTCGAATGTGAAAGCGAAGGGGTGTTACATCGTTTCCGCTTCATCAATCAAGTTGCATTGAATGAATCTAATCCTGACGAACTGGTTAATTTTGTCGAATATTGGGAAATCAAGTCAGGAAAGACGCAATATTTCAGTTGGGTCACTGACTTTATTGTAACTATCGCCAATGTCTTTCAAATAATGCGCGGGGGACGAGCTCGTTGGAAAATAGAGAACGAAACTTTTAATACTCTCAAAAACCAGGGTTATCATTTTGAACATAATTTCGGACATGGGGAGAAGAACCTTTCGGTGGTGTTTGCCTCGCTCATGCTGTTAGCGTTTCTGGTGGATCAGGCCCAGCAACTGGCATCAGACTTGTTCCAAGCCGTTTTGAAAAAAGAAGGCAGCCGTATTCGCATGTGGGAACATATGCGTGCCTTGTTTTATAGCTTTGAATTCACCTGCATGGAGGATATTTTTAGAGCTTTGTTATATGGATTCCGCGCACAAATGGTGATCCTGGGCCCGCCATGATCTCCAATAGGCCCAATCTCTTCCAATGTTCTGCCCGGAGCACGCATCCACTTGTACGGCCTATTTCCCAAAACAGTGTTCGGATTAACGCGCCTGTGACAGTTGTTTTTCGAGACTACTACCAAGAAAAGCACTCACCCAGACCATATTTTTCGCAAAGTCTATCCCACAGCTTCTTTTTCGACTGGCCTGAGTTCAGCTGCCATCCAAGCGTACTCATAACGGGAATTGCTGAATTTGGATCAGTTTTGTCGCATAATTTTCGCAGTGGAGTCTTGCAATAGAATAACATCGAAACTTTTTGGGCCTGTTCGACGTTTATAATAAGATGATCAGTGATCCGCGCCCATCACCGGCTTTAATATACAACAGGAGAAGAGCATGTCAACCCTGCCATTAAATTCAGGTTTATTTTTCGAAGACTTCCAGCCCGGGCAAAAAGTGAGCTCCGCCGGGCGAACAATCACCGAACACGACATCGCCACGTTTGCCGGGCTGTCTGGTGACTTTAACCAGATCCATACCGATGCCGAATTTGCCCGTGCTACCCAATTTGGACAACGCATCGCACACGGCCTGTTGGGCCTGTCCATCGCCTCCGGGCTGGCAGTTCAAACCGGCATCCTGGGCGCTAATGTAATCGCCTTCCGTGAAGTCGGCGAATGGAAATTTGTAAAGCCAATCTTCATCGGCGATACCATCCACATCGATATGGAAATCGTTGAAGCCAAAGCCCTGCCACGTCTCGGCGGCGGCTCTGTTTCGCTCAGTGTTTACGTCAACAAACAAACCAACGAAACCGCCATGAAAGGCTTATGGACAGTGTTGGTAAAGAACCGCGGATAATCCATGCCAAAAAACCCATCAGATCAGGATTCCACGACCAGGGGAGAGCGAGCGCACAACTCCTGGGAACAGACTATCCCACCGGCAAGTGGCAGCCTCAATCGCGCCAGTCGCACCAGCAGTCCAGCTCCCATGCCTGACTACGGAGATCATCCCTATGGCAATGATCCTCTGCCTGAATGGGTGGAAGAAATCGACGTGAATGCCACCAGTGTTAGCTCGGCGGCTGTGCACGGCACTGTTCGGCAGGCACCAGGTGGCAAACGCGGTGGCAGTGGCTGCACGTGGGGTTGTTTTGTCCAGGGCCTGGTCATCAGCTTGTTCGGAATAGTGGTACTCCTCATCATCGCCTCTATTACAGTTGTCATGGCTTATTATTCCATCGCACGCACCCTGCCATCGGTGGATGATCTGCGCCAGCGTTCGGCCCAGTTTGAAACCACACGCATCCTGGACCGCAACGGGAACCCACTCTATGAAATTCTGGACCCAAATGCTGGGCGCAGAACATATGTCAAGCTAATCGATATTTCGCCTTATCTGGTAGCTGCCACCATTGCCACTGAGGATAAGGATTTTTATACTCACCCGGGCTTTGACCCGCTGGCCATTTTACGCGCCGTTTGGGAAAATATCAACACTGGTGCCAGCAGCTCGGGTGCCTCTACCATTACCCAACAACTTGCGCGTGCCCTGCTGCTCTCACCCGAAGAGCGTGTCCAGCGCTCTTATATGCGCAAAATCCGTGAAATCATCCTGGCTGCTGAAATCACACGCCGCTATGATAAAGATTCCATATTGGAACTGTACTTGAACGAAATTTATTACGGTAACATGGCCTATGGGATTGAAGCTGCATCTGAAACTTATTTTGGTATGGCTATCGATGGCCAGGTGACTGAATTGAATCCACAGGGTACCCAAAAGAATGGACGCCTGGCGGATGATCTTAACCTGGCGCAGGCCTCGTTTTTGGCCGGATTGCCTCAGTCTCCGGCTGTCTACGATATTTATAGCGATCGCGAAGCTACACTAGGTCGTCACCGCGACGTACTATCATTGATGTACGAGCTAAGTGTTAATCGCAACTGCATCACAGTTAGCAATGCCCCGCAGCCAATCTGTGTTGAAATTCAAAGCGCACTGGATGCTTCCAAGGCTATTGAGAACTTCAGCTTCCCCACGCCAGATGTTCAAATGCGCTTTCCACACTGGGTGCAATTTGTTCGGGAACAATTGGAAAGCAAATTCGACGCCCAGACGATCTATCGCTCGGGATTCACAGTCACGACCACACTGGATGCCGGACTGCAGGATATGGCACAGCAGATAGTTCGGGATCAAATAGCCACACTGGTCGATAAAAACGCTCAGGATGGCGCCCTGGTTGCCATCAAACCATCCACTGGAGAGATCCTGACGATGGTTGGGTCAACTGATTTTTACAACGCAAGCATCCAGGGCCAGGTTAATATGGCTACCAGTCAGACCCGCCAGCCCGGATCTTCCATCAAACCGCTGACTTATGTCGCTGCATTTGAAAAAGGTTGGACACCCTCTACCCTGATATGGGATATCCCCAGCGACTTTCCACCCTCGGGCGATCCGAATGATCAGCGTGAACCCTATACGCCGGTTAACTATGACGGTCGCTTTCACGGTCCGGTGACTGTTCGGACGGCGCTCTCCAACTCATTCAACATTCCTGCTGTTAAAACCCTGCAATTTGTCGGTATCTATGATGACCCCAATACCCCCAACAAGGAAGGCCTGATCGGTATGGCCCAAAAAATGGGCATCACCAGTCTGACCCGTACGGATTATGGTCTGGCTCTGACCCTAGGCGGTGGTGAGGTCAGCTTGTTGGAGATGACCGGGGCATACGCGGTCTTTGCCAATGCAGGTTCACGTGTCCCACCCGTGGCAATATTAAAAATCACTGATAACGCCGGAAACTTGATCTATGAATACACCCCACCCATTGGGGAACCGGTGCTGCAACCTGAACATGCCTATCTGATTTCTTCCATTCTTTCAGACTACGAAGCCCGGCGCCCAATGTTCGGTGCCAGCCCAGTCATCAACCTGGGTTTTAATAATCGGGTCGCCGCCAAAACCGGTACCACCAACGATTTTAGAGACAACTGGACCATGGGTTACAGTCCGGACCTGGCAGTAGGCGTGTGGATTGGAAACGCAGATTATACCCCCATGCAAAATACTACCGGTCTGACGGGTGCGGCTCCCATCTGGGCGAACTTCATGACCCAGGCCATTCCGCTTTTGACGGGCGGAGAACCGTCACCATTCAAACGCCCGGCCGGTATTGTAGACCGTGTGGTCTGCTCCATTTCGGGTACCGAACCCTCGCAGTGGTGCCCGGAACAACGCAATGAAATATTCGCTACCAACCAGCTTCCGCTGCCTGCCTCAGAAGACCTCTGGAAGGAAGCCACCCTGGATACCTGGACCGGCTTGCTAGCAACATCTGCCTGCAGCGAGTATGTTGAGAAAAAAATGACTTTGAATGTGACCGATAAAGCGGTCCAGGTCTGGCTCAGAAAGGATGATGCCGGGCGAGCCCTGGTGGATGAATGGGGCTTCGATCGTCCTTTGTTCTTCACACCAGCCAAGGAATGTAAGGCAGATTCGCCCCACGTTACCCTATCCATTGAAAACATAAAAGAAGGCGATATTCTGACGGATGAACAGATGAACCTGCGTGTGATCGCCAAAGCCAGCGATGCTTTTGAGATCTGGTCATTGGATCTCGCCCCAGGGCACGACCCGGGTGAAAACGACTGGCAGGTTTTATTCAATACCGACACTCCTGTGTCGGAGGCAGAGGATGTCGTCGAATGGTCACTGGCGAATGTCGAAAATGGGCCTTACAGCATGCGGATTCGTATGCAAAATAAGGATGGTGGTTTTGCGGAAAAAATAGTGCACTTCCAGGTCGACTATACCTCGCCCACCGAAACCCCCACGCCTGTGCCTTCACCGACGGAAACCCCACCAGCCACACCCACCAATACACAGGTACCGCCGACTGCCGTGCCCCCCACGAATGTACCTGCGACCAATACACCAGTAACGCCAATTGTCGTGCCTCCTACGGATGTACCTGCGACCATTATCCCTTTGCCGCCCAGCGAAACAGCAACTCCAGGGTAATAAAAATCCGGAGCAACTGATTTTAATTTGCTCCGGATTTTTATGTTTTTTCTACTGTGGAACATCCACCAAAACCATTCTCCACCAGATATGACGTCCAATATCACGCCAGAGAATTGCATCTTTTGTAGAGTAATCCTTCACGTCTGGTGCCTGCCGTAGTGGAGTTTCTTCTTTATCTTCTGAATTTTCCATGGGCGACGCGAAATCCAGTTTGAGCATGGGTTGGATCAGGCTATATAAAAGGGGAAACTGCTTCACCCATTTGATCGGGACGTTGGTACGATCCGCAAAAGTTGCTTTATCAATTTTCAACATCAATGATGTTTCCATTCCTGGTGTCAATAACAACTCACAAGAACCTTTGCGCATTACCGTGGCCGGGTAAAAAAAGAGGCCCGATAAGGTATTGGAGGATGTACTCTGGCTATCATTCAAATAATCATCACTGTGGGTACTTCTAACCTGGAATCCATCCGTGGTATGCAGGAAAATATCGGCCGGAGAAATCGAAAACTGGATTGGTACGGTTGTTGCTTCTGGTTGAATCAAGATAAGAAAAGCAAACTCTTCGCGTTTATCCAGTGCGCCAAGGTTTTCATTGGTCGCACTTTCCAGATCGATGGGTGGGCCAATTCTTCCCGTTGATAACAAATGGTTTAAGACAATCGCCCGGATTAATCCAGGTGTAAGGAAAGTAACAATTACCCGCATGGACGGTTGAGGATCAGAAGGAACGTACTGAACACTTGACCAGCGTTCAGCTTCATAAGCCAGCAACTTTAGGGCTTCGCGTTTTGCAATTGCTGGATTTTGGGATGCAGCGGCGTAAATTTCGTTGGCGGCTTTTCTTACATCTTCCCCACGTAGTTCGGGATAAAAATTTCCAGTGTAAATCTGGGAGCTATTGGATGCACAGGGTAGTAGGGTCTGTGACTGGGTCGGTTGCAATGGCTCTGCTGAACAACTGGCAAAGACCATAACCGACGTGAAAAATAACAATATTGCCGCGATTTTGATAACCATTTTCTG
The DNA here is from genome assembly GCA_964462245.1 of uncultured Anaerolinea sp. Lineage (GTDB taxonomy): Bacteria > Chloroflexota > Anaerolineae > Anaerolineales > Villigracilaceae > UBA5195. The sequence continues at coordinate 18,019 of CAYWXS010000088.1, read as the reverse complement.
AGCCCATCCCTCTCATACGATCTGGTCATATATACAATTAATAGGCTTAGTATACAACCGGATTTTTTGAAAAAATAGTGACTTAAAACATGGAATTTCATGCCTTTCATCCCGCTCATTAATCAAATTTTAATCTTTCTATTCAATTCCATGAAAAGAAGCCTGATGAGTCCATTTTTTCAGTGCCCAACGACCCGTTTCGGGACTGGACCGATCTTCTATATCCACAAATTCTGGTGCTGAGAGTGCTGCGTGTATGTTTTTTCCCAGACCAACTAGTGCATCCTCTGACCAAAAGAACATCTCTTTTTTCACCAGGGCTGCCACCAGAAATGTATGCAAACGGAGATAATCCAGCGGCTCGTTGTTTACTACAAGAATCTCCCGGATGAGTTTGCGCGTGTAATTCACATTCAGCGCCAAAGCTGTTTTCCTGCGCGTTACGGCAGTTTGTTTTGCTTTTTTCCACAAAATCTGAACTGGATCCAATACACCACGCAAAGCCAATCCAGATATTTCCAGACCAGCTGCCCGTGCAGCCAGAAAAACTGCGCTGATGAATGGGGCCTCTGGCTCAGCTAATATCCCTAAAAAAGGGGTGGAGTTAACCGGTAAAACTTCAGCCAGGTTATCAAACAGGGCTTTTAGCGCCTCGGCATGCCACTGCCAATCGTAACGGCGACGGCGCAAAACTGCCTTGAAAGGCCCGACTGCCAAATGCCCCCACAACCAGCCAGACCAGAGCGCAGAAAGCGACCAATAAGCCTGATTAGGACGCGGGATGGCAGTCACCACTGCCTTGATCGGACGTTCCACCAGGTCCTGCGTGAGTTGGCGCAGGGGACCTTCAAAAATGCACACCCCCCCGCTTTCCGGGGGTTCTTCGGGCCACAGTGTTACGGGAATTGGGTTTTCAGACGAGGCCCAGAATTTAATTCCAGCTTCAAGCGCCATCCAGATATTGTTCTCCCTGTAAACGGGGGAATGTACTAATTGTCGCGGACGGGGGCGTTCAGTAATATGAGGCCAGAGCGAATTGACACTATCGGCAGCATACAATAATAATGCGATCATACAACGCCGCCTCTCGTCTGAAGCTGAGAGCCCATCTAGACGGTTAATGATCGTACCGAGCGCATAAACTGCACGTGGCAGATAAAAGCTGAGGGCTTCTTCTGCGAATGGACGGTCGGGATCACCCATGGGGGCGACCCGCTCCAGTGCACGCGAACGATGCAAGCCATCGGTCAGTGCCCAACGGGCGGCATTTTCCACATCTTGAGCGGTGGCCGGTAGTTCGCCCCCGCTGCCACAATTACAATTATAAATGCGGGCTATCAGGTTGCTGGTTTTGGCTTCCCATAGGAAGGCCTCGGCTTGCAATTCGCTCTGACAGTTATCACAACGGGTAAAATATAGCGACTGCAGATGGGTTTCCAGGCGCTTGCCCTCCTTGCGGGCAGCAGCCAGATCAGCCAGCGCAGCCTGAAGATCACTTAATTTCGGGGGATGAGCTGCCAGATCAAGTAAAAAACGGCTGAGCGGGTTGCTCGCCGTAACAAGCACCCTCTGTCCAGTGCGGGCCATCTCGACTGAAAGACAAGGCAAAGACCCAAAAGGATCCAAAATCCAAGCATTGGACGGATCGAGGGCTGCGACAAACGTCCGGGTAGTGCCTTCTGGTACAGGGGGTAGGAATCGGTAAATCGGTCCAGATGAATCCACCCGGCCACCAGGAAGATAGGGCATGGAAATTTCCATGCCCATAGTATAGCGCGAAAAATGGATCTATCAAATAATTTGCAGAAGATAACTATTTGGTGCAAAAAGGTTCAACTGGCAACGAGCCTGCTTAAATTAAATCAAAACTCAACTTGACCAGCTAATTCGAATCTTCCTGTTTTCCGCTCAACCAGATGCGAGCTTCAGGTATATTTTTGAAAAAACGCACCCTCAATCCGCGATTGACAACCACTGTTTCCCAAAATTGAGCATCGGTAAATGCCTGCAAGTTACAAACAAGCGCAACACGAACAATCCTGGGAGCTTGCTGGGAAATGAATTCTGCAGACCTGTAAGTATCCAATGTTCCAAGCCGGTATTCCAGCCCGCTTTCATCACAAAGCACGGCCGTATAGTTGCCCTGTACTGCTTCACTAATAACTGCCATGCCATACTCAAGCACTTCATCCAAATTCTCATCAAACCCGGATGTAGTCACTACAAGTAAATTTTCTTCCACGGTAAATGTATACTTGATTGACATGCTTTTTATCCTTCTTCAACAGTTTTCACTTCCAAAAGCAAAACTTCATATGGGTTGAGCACAAACTGGTTATAGGATGTGTAAAATTCTTTACGTTCTACACTGGAAAAAAGGAGCTTTGCCAGTTTCGGGTCAGAATCGTGAACAAAACCAACTGCACGCGTTGACCTACTAAAATTCAGATAAACCAGGATGCGCTGCGGTATTCCAGATGGGTCATCCAGTTTACGCTCATAGGCCAGCACGCCTGTATCCACACGGTAAAAAGCCCTGAAACTTCCACGGCGTAAAGCCGCAAACTGCCGACGCAAAGCGATCAGGCGCCGAGTCTGGTTCAACAAAGAACCCGGGGCCACCTGCTGCGTGGCAATATTGCGCTGTACATAATTGGGATGCAGCTTTAGCCAGGGCAAAGAAGTGGAGAATCCCGCAAAAGATGCGCTGCTCCATTGCATGGGCGAACGACAACCGTCCCTACCCTTGTAAACAGGCCAGTATTTCTTACCGGGTGGATCCATGATTTCAGAATATTTGAGATCGATATCACGCATCCCAATTTCTTCCCCGTAGTACATAAAGGGCGTACCACGTAAGGTCAAGAGCAGAGTCATGGCGATCAATGACTGATGATCAGCTTCAGTATGTTTCAAAAATCCAGGAGCATAACGGCTGGCTGCCCGCGGCTGATCGTGATTACTCATCACAGTGGTAGGCCAGAGCCCGGATTCATCAAAGAGGGCATCGCGCTGTTTGATCTGCTGCAGCAACCAGCGCGGATTCCAGGGGAATGCCAGGGCAGTCTCGAAAAAATCAAAACTGAATGCAGCATGCAGGCGATCATTACCGACATACTTGATGGCTTTTTCAAACGGGGTAACGTAAGTTTCACCAACTGCATAACGTTCAGGGTAAGAATCAAGCAACTGGCGTAATTCGATTAAAAGCCCATCCAGTTCCGGCTGGTTCATATCGTAAATGTGATTCTGTCGGTCAAAGGCTCGCAAGCCAAACTTACCCGGGTTACTTCGAAAGAGCTCATCCTTGAAATAAGCATTAAACACATCCAGCCGAAAACCATCCACACCACGCTCAAGCCAGAAACGGAAGACATCCAGCTGGGCCTGGCGCAGTTCAGGGTTATGCCAGTTTACGTCCGGCTGCTGCTTCAAAAAAGAATGCAGATAATATTGGCCTGTTTGCTGGTCAAATTCCCAGGCACTACCGCCAAAACTTGCCTGCCAGTTATTCGGTACGCCGCCTTTGGGCCCAGGATCACGCCAGATGTACCAATCTCGCTTAGGATTCTCACGGCTTTGGCGTGACTCTATGAACCATGTATGTTGGTCCGATGTATGGTTCAAAACCAGGTCCAATATTACCCGTATGCTGCGCTGATGAGCTTCATGCAGCAAGTGGTCAAAATCGGCCAGCGTTCCAAAGCGTGGGTCAACATCTGTATAGTCGCTAATGTCATATCCGAAATCAGTATCCGGACTTGGATAGAAAGGGGATAACCAGATGGCATCAATCCCCAGGTCTGCCAGGTAATCCAGGTGAGCAGTAATACCCGGCAGGTCACCAAGACCATCACCATTTGAATCTGAAAAAGAACGCGGATAGATTTGGTAAATGACAGCTTCCTGCCACCAATTGATGTTTTCAGACATAAGCACCACCTCGGGTGAAATTGTATAAAACATCCCGGAACCTGATTACCGGGAGCTAAAATTTCAAGAATTATGCTATTATAAATTGATATGGCTACCAACACATCCGAAAAAATTCTTGTCGTTGAAAGCGACCCGAATATAAGTGATCTAATCGCACGCCAGGCGCTGAAACCGTTTGGTTACCATGTCAGCCTGGCCATGGATGGTGCAAGCGCCATTCGCCAGGCAGTCCAATTGCAGCCGGATGTAATGATCACAAACCTCAACCTGCCCGGGCTGAGTGGCAAAGATTTACTGGTTGCACTGTCTTCGCAAAACCTGTCCATCCCAACCATTGTGATCGCCGAAAAAGGGCAGGAAGGTAATATCATTCAGGCCTTCCGGCTGGGCGCTAGTGATTGTTTGATACTGCCCGTGCGTGAGGCTGAGGTTGTCTCTTGTGTGGAGCGTGCTCTAAAACAGGTGCGCGAGCTTCGGTCCAGAGAAGCTCTGGATGCACAGATTAAACAAACCAATATCGAACTGCAGCGGCGCGTGCGTGAATTGAGCACTATTTTTGCGGTGGGACGTGCCGTACTTTCCATCACCGATCAGCGTGTCCTGTTCGATAAAATTATTGAAGCTGTAGTCACGGTTACCGAAGCCGACCTGGGCTGGCTGACTATTAAGGATGAGAGTAGTAAAAACTTTGTCCTGGCAGCCCATCGCAAATTACCTGAAGCCCTGGCTCGAAAAATGGGTCAACCCATCGAAGATGGATTGGGAACCCTGGTGGCGATGTCCGCGGAAACTCTGGCGATTCACGGTCAACCATTGCAGAAATTTATGATCTCATCCCTGGGTAAATCCGCAATGGTGGTACCAGTCAAGATCAAAAATGAAGCCATAGGCCTGCTGACAGTTATTCGAAAGTCTGATACCCCATTTGGTCCCAGCGAACATACACTGGCAGAGGCTATTGCCGACTATGCATCAATCTCGTTGGTGAACGCGCGCCTATTCCGTGCCCTGGCCCAAAGTGCAGAAGCTGCCAAAACCGGAGAAAAACGCAAATTTGAACTACTGCAACGTATGAATCAAGAACTACAGAATAATTTAAACATGGCGCTCCAACCTTTGGATAGGTTGCTTGATGAAAAACTGGGTACAGTCACCACCCAACAGAAACAAGCCCTCGAAATAACCCGAAAATCTTTAAGACATTTACTACTGCTTGTCAACCAAACAAAATCATAGCCTAAGGTAAAATTGGAGTATGCCCAAGCCTGACCTTATACTGTTAGCGATGGAGCCATCACCAACACTTGACCTGCTGGAGCGGGCTTTGCGCTCTGCCAGGTATGACGTGGTGTCCATCCAATCCGCGAGTGGGCTAAAAAAATCTCTTCAGGAATTAAGCCCGGCACTTTTGCTGATTGCCGAAAAATTAGGGGAAGATAACGGCATGGACCTGGCACGCTATGCATTAGAGCGATTTCCCACACTGCCAGTCATTTTTTATGTCACCTGCTTTAATCCAGAGCAAGTATTACAAGTTCTGCGTGCAGGATTAAGCGATTACATCCACCCACCCCTTAGAATTGACGATATTGTTCAGGCCATACAGCGTTCGCAAAAACATGCCCGGCAAATGGGTGACTGGGTTCGCCGCGAAGTTCGCCGCAGTACAGAATCGCTTGAAGCGCGTATAAATGAAATGGATATACTTCTAAATTTAAGCCAGGCTATCACTGCTTCATTGGAAATTGATGGTGTGTTGACCAGGGTTGTTACCGCCGCTGTAGAGCTGACCGGAGCCGAAGAAGGCTTACTGCTCCTGCAGGATGAACACACCAAAGATCTATACATGCGCGCCGGACGCAACTATGATGATGATTTCGTACGCACGCTGCGGCTGCCAGTCCACGATTCGCTGGCTGGACAGGTGATGGAGACGGGGAAGCCTATTTCGTTTTGTCAGGATTCTCCCAATAAAATCAAAACCGCCTACCTTGTTTATTCCCTGATCTATGTGCCTATTTTTATCAATGGGCGTGTGACAGGTGTGATGGGCGTGGATAACCGGAGTGCCAACCGTCCCTTCTCGCAACGGCATGAATTACTGATGCAAATTCTGGCTGATTATGCAGCCATAGCCATTCAAAATGCACAACTCTACCAGGAATCCGAACACGAACGCGCCAAATTTGGAACCACAATCACGAATCTGCAAAATAGCGTCATCCTTTTAAATAATGAAAACCAGATTGTATTAATCAATCCGGCAGCAAAAAAAACCTTTGGGCTGGAAGATAGGGAATATACAAACATTCCTGTCCTGGAAACTATCCACAACAGCTATTTTGAAAGCGGTCTCAAGGCCCATAAAGAGAATGGCTCGCTGGATTATTACGAAGTATATTTTGAGGATGGCCGGATTTTTAATATGCAGCACACACCCATTCCCGAAATTGGGGCGGTCATTACCCTGGAAGACATCACCCACCTCAAGCGGCTGGACCAGATGAAAAGTGATTTCATCCATACTGTATCGCATGACCTGCGCTCACCACTGACTACTATCCTGGGGTATATTGAGTTGTTGGATCGGGTTGGCCCATTAAACGACCAGCAGAAAAATTTTGTCAACCATATCCAAAACAGTACTAACATCATCACGGCCATGGTCAATGATTTGCTGGACCTGGGCCGGATTGAAGCAGGTTTTGACAGTCGCAATGATGATGTAGCCTTGGGAACCTTATTGCGCTACACATTGGATAATCTTGATCAGCAAATAAAAGAAAAACAACTGGATATTAAGGTAAACATTGCCCCGGACCTGCCCATTTTGCAGGGCAACCCCATTCGCTTGCGCCAGGTCATCGATAATTTACTGGTCAACGCCATCAAGTATACGCCGGCGAAAGGCAAGATCAAAGTCGGCTTACGAACTACGGATGGCCAGTTGATTTTCGAGGTTGCCGATACAGGCATAGGTATCACGGCTTCCGACCAGGCGAATGTTTTCAAAAAATTTTTCCGTGCAGAAAACGCCCCGGCCCAGGCAGCGGGTACCGGACTGGGGTTGGCGATCGTTAAATCAATCGTGGAAAACCATTCCGGACGGATCTGGGTGGAATCAGTTTTGGGGCGAGGTTCAAAGTTTACGGTAATTTTGCCCGCCAATTAGAATGTGCAGGCCTGATCTAAAAAGCAAACGCCCCGCATTTTTTTGTGGGGCGTTTGAATATAGAAAACCCTGAAAACTTTCCGGTCAGGAATAAAACATTTACAGTTCCCCGCCCTGACCGCCTTCGTCACTGGAACCACCACCCGGGCGCACGTCCAGTACCTGACCATGATAGTCCACGACCACTCTGAAACCAGACATACCCAGATAAGCCCGCATATCTTCCGGAATGCCAACTTCAAAAAGCATTTCAAACTGTTTATCTATATGCTTCAGCTGGTTTTCAATCATTGCCTTGCTGAAGAGATCATCTGTACCCATCATTTTCGCTGCCTGTTCGCTCAGAAAACCTTCATTGCCCTGAATGTGTTTTTTCATCTCATTCAGAATAACCTGATCGATCTGCTCGGCTGGGATATAGCGATGAAATCCATCATCATTAATGATGTAAGCCGGATCAGAACCAATAAAACCAGACTCAAGCGGATGGCCAAATTCATCAAAAACCAGACCGGCAAACAGTGTTTGGCGGGACATTATTCCTGCTTTCCTTCAATGATCGCCAATAATGTGGCGGCTGCCAAACCAAGACGGTGATCCAGACGATTGGCAGTATCCATGCTGAAATCCAAATCCAACTCATAGCGTAGAGGATTAAAGCGCTGCTTCAAATCTGCCACCCGTTCCGACTGGATGGTAATGTCGTAATTTTGGGGTAGAAGCGAACCCAACACAAACCGTCGCAGCAATGCCAGTCCCATATTATCTTCAAAGAGGCTGCCGGTCACCTGGTCATTTACATCCAGCACATCCCATTCATCACGTAAGATGGACTTCATACCTTTGCGCCGCAAAGCACCAATTTTTTCACCACTGGTGCTATCGAAGACATCATAGGATGCAGCAAAATCGATAATCTGCCGGGCTTTTATCGCCAGGACTTCTTGTGATTTTTGTTCATCCGAAAAAACGCGAATATCTTCACGCAATTTAAACATTTTCTGTTCGGAGAATAAGACCAGGACTCCCTGAGGGTTATAAAAACGCAGCTTACCTGTCAGCGCAAAGACCTGACGTTTGAGCAAATACTGGTTGAACTGAAAAGCGCTGTGCATTTTCTCTCCTTTAAGCATACTGATAGTAATTTAATAATGGACGTTGACCAATGTCCCGACTGTAGAAAAATTATATATCCATTCTGCATCCGGGATACTGAAATTAACACACCCGTGACTCATGGGTGTACCAAAATTACTATGCCAGTATGTACCATGCAGGGCATAGCCCTGATAAAAATACATCGTGAAAGGTACATTTGGTAAATAATAGCCTGGTCCAGACATATCGGTATAACGATACTTAACATAGACATGATATTGACCAGTGACAGTCGGATGCTGCCAGGTACCCGTGGAAACCACGAAGGAATTAACCACGGTATTGCCTTCATAAGCGTATACCGTCTGGTTTGTCAGGTTTACATCAATCCAATGTTCCCCACCAGTTGACCCACCGGTGTTCGGTCTGACAGTGGGAGGAATATACTGGGTGGGACCCGGTAGCGCTGTATCGGTGGGGAGCGGAGTGGGGGAAGGTTGACTTGAGTTTAAGTTGGGGGTGGCAGTCGGCTGAACTACAGTGGTGGGTACGGGAGTATCAGTAGGAACAAATGTCAGGGTTGGAATAAAGATAATTTGCGTGGCAGTTGGCTGAACCGTAGGGGGAACAGCCGTGAATGTTGAAATAACATCTGTGGGAAGCGGGGAGGGTGAAGCGATTGGCGGTAACAGCGTTGGAGATGGCAGCGTTGCTGTTTGTTGGGGAAGCTCAGTAGGCAGCAGGGTGGGGGTTACCGTTGCCAACCCGGAAGACACGCTTTCCAATGTGGGCCCATTGGTAGCGGCAATCTGCACGGGTGTGGTCGGTAAAACGACAATGGGGTCTTCGGCTGCAGGCAGCGTGGCTTCCGATTTGGCGATTTCCACTTCTGCCCAGGCAGGACCATGTTCCTGACCACGCAAACCCACATTACCAAGGAATGTCGTAACAGGCGTTGCACTTTTCCAACCGACCCAAGCCAGAACAAGAATAATAACAATAACCAGGGGGATAACATAAGAAAAACGGGAACGGGTGGAAGTCTTCCGGCTCGCAGGTGTTGGCATAGGTTCAGCATCGCTGCTTAAATCTGGCGTTACTTCAGACTGTACAACAGGTCTTTCAACGACCACTTCGGGTTGAAGCTGGGCAGGTTTCTCTTCGGCTTTAGCAGGCACTGGCTCCTGAAGTACAACCGGTTGCGCTATCAGCGTTTTGGAAGCCTGTTCATTTTGTAAACGATTCCTGGCCCAAGCCAACCCTTTTTGAGCCCGTTCACTGCCCGGATTGATCTGTAAAGCCTTTTCCAAATGCGCCACACTGCCTTGGGGTGAAGCTAAAGCCGCCATCAACAGCCAGACTTCTTCCAAATCCGGTGCTAGTTGAGCCGCCTGGGAAGCCAACTGGCGGGCGAGGTTTTTTTCTCCGCTCTTCAAGGCTTGTTGTGCCTGTTCCAGAATTTTAAAAGCGGCTATTTGGTTCGGATTCATAGGCGTATACCTTTTATGATCAATCTATGGAGTGGCGGTGGGCGCAATATTTTGGTTATCTATAAAACAAATAATACCGTCTGTAACACCTTGAGCAACTGTATTTGTATCTTTCGTTAAAAAGTCATAGTCAAGGTTTAAGAAACCAGTCTCAATAATCGCTGCAGGGGTACGCGGATCAATTTCGTTAAAAGCATGATAAAAGGTCATATCGTTGGTGACACTTCCGTGCAATGGCATATTGGTGCGTAACTGATAACGGTCGCGTAGACAGGCTTCCAGACGATTTGCCAGGTTAATATCATGCGTGCTCATGGCTGCTGCAACTTTAAAACCTTTGGCCTGGTCATTGATAAAATCACAAGAGTCGTTGTGAATGGACACCAGAGCTGCAGCACGATAACCATTCAGCCGCGGGTCTTTTTCCTTGAGCAAGTCAGTCTCAATACCCTGAGCACTCAATTGTTGCTGAACAATAGTAGCGATTCTGAGATTTATTTCACCTTCGGTTGTTCCATTTTCACAGACAGCACCAGAATCATTTCCCAAATGTCCTGCAACAATCCCCACTTTTACAGCTGGGCGCGAAGTACCAGCTACTATGATGACATCCGGCTCAGTAGTCAGCAAAACAGCCATACTGTCGCCAAAGGTCCCCGTAAAGGAATTTGGCGAAAAAGCAACAAATACCGTTGCAACAACAACCGCCGTAATTAACGCAGTCTGCATAATCCGTGGTGACTGTGGTTTTCGACGCCGTTCCGACCCTGGCACAGGCGATTGAGAAGGATTTTCCATAATAAGCCATTATATACTACCCCTAAAATTTCGTGTAGGGCAAGACGAATTCAACAAAACACCAGAAGCATTAATAATGTGCAAGAATGGCCGAATCTGGCTTGACGTCCATCTACTCGGGCAGTATGATGAAAAAAACTACATGGAGATAATAATGACTGTTGAATCAGAATTACTGCGTCAGGCTATGCGTTTTTGGGCAACTGGCGTTACTGTTGTGACAGCGGCCCACGCCGGAGTACAACACGGCATGACCGTTAGCTCATTTACGTCTGTATCGCTCACACCCGCGCAGGTACTGGTGTCATTGGCGCAAAATACCCGCACCCATGATCTGGTAATGCATTCACGTCATTTTGGGATCAATATTCTGGACGATAGTCAGGCGGAACTGTCTGACCGTTTTGCCGGTCGAGTACCGGATGAAATGGATCGACTGGCGGATGTGGAAACAATATTCCTGGTCAGTGGCACACCCCTAATAAAACAGGGACTGGCGCAACTGGACTGTAAAGTGATAACAACCATTGGATCTGGTACGCATACCATTTTTATCGGTGAAGTTTTATCTGCTCAATCTGCGAGTGGCGGCAACCCCCTTCTCTATTTTAACCGGGGGTATCAGAAGATAACAGCCGCATGAAGATTTGCCAAAGGAGCTGTACAAAATGGAAAAGCTCAATAGGAACGAAAAGCTAACTCTTTTGCGCCTGGCACGGGAAGCCCTGGAAAGTAGTGTTCATGGCAAAGCTCTACCTCCCGTGGTACAGAGTGAATTAACGATACCGCTACAGGAAGATGGGGCTTCGTTTGTTACCCTGACCATTAACGGTAAGCTGCGCGGTTGCATAGGGGCATTGACGCCTTATCAACCACTTTACCAGGATGTACGCGAACACTCGGTAGCAGCGGCACTGCAGGATTACCGGTTTTCACCCGTGCGCCCCAGCGAGTTATCTCATATACTGGTGGAAGTATCACGCCTGACAACACCACAGGCGCTGATCTATCAGCAGCCGGCTGATCTGTTGGCCAGCCTGCAGCCAAGGCGGGATGGGGTCATCTTGATTGATGGTTCACGCCGTGCCACTTTTCTGCCACAAGTCTGGGCTCAAATCCCAGTCAAAGAGGAGTTCCTCGGCCACTTGTGTGCAAAAATGGGAGCACCAACTAATCTTTGGAAACAAAAACATATCGATGTGCAACTGTACCAGGTTGAAGAATTCAACGAGCTGGATCAAGCCCCTGAATCCTGAAGAGGCATCAAATTTATCCAACAATTATTTTTTCAAGGAGCTTAGCATTATGAATTACCGTCATCTGGGCCGTTCCGGCCTGCTGGTCAGCGAACTTTCGCTTGGATCCTGGGTCACCTTTCACAATCAAGTGGATGTAAATGCAGCTATTGATTGTATGTCTGCTGCTTACGATGTGGGTGTCAACTTCTTCGACAATGCCGAGGTTTATGCAAGCGGAAAATCAGAAGAAGTAATGGGTGCAGCACTTAAGAAATTGGGATGGCGGCGCTCCAGCTACGTTATCTCCACAAAATTCTTTTGGGGCCTGTACGAAGGCGCTAACGAGAAAAATACTCTTAATCGCAAACGCCTGATGGAAGCCATGGATGGTTCCCTCAAGCGCTTTGACATGGAATATATTGACCTGATCTTTTGTCATCGTGCAGACCCCAATACGCCCATTGAAGAAACCGTCTGGGCTATGCACAGTATCATCGAACAGGGCAAGGCGTTTTACTGGGGCACTTCCGAATGGCCGGCAGCAGATATCGTGGCAGCGATTGAAATTGCAGAACGTCACCACCTGCACAAACCGGTCATGGAACAACCTCAATACAACATGCTGGTCCGTGATCGTTTTGAAAAAGAATATGCACGCCTCTTCAAAGACTATGGCTACGGCTCCACCATCTGGTCACCGCTGGCCTCCGGCTTGCTGACCGGGAAATACAATAATGGTATCCCGGCGGACAGTCGCGGAGCACTTGAAGGTTTTGATTGGCTGCTGCCGCGTTTGACCAATGCCGATGGTATCGCCAAGGTAAAAGCCCTGCAATTGATTGCAGATGAATTAGAATGCAGCCTGGCTCAACTGGCACTGGCCTGGTGCCTTAAGAATCCGAATGTCAGCACTGTTATCACCGGCGCAAGCCGTGTCTCCCAGGTGACCGAAAATATGAAAGCACTCGATGCAGTTGAAAAGCTTGTACCAGATGTGATGGCAAGCATCGAGAGCATTCTGCAGAACAAACCGGGCGAATAACACCCCGAATTGATGATCAAATAATAAAAAAGAAGTTGAGCTATCAGGCTCAACTTCTTTTTTATGTGCGAAATGTCACCCGTAGCGCTCTTCCTTCCAGACATCGGCACGGTTATGGTAGCCAGCTTGCTCCCAAAATCCCCTCCGATCGGAGGTCATAAACTCAAGACTGCGCAACCATTTGGCACCTTTCCAAAAATAAGGCGTTTCAAGATCCTCGTGTCCGGGAATATACCCAACCACACCTCGCAAGGGGTAACCGTGATCCGGGTCGATGGGTTGACCATCATAATGGGTGGCCATTAGAAAATTTTCCTGCAAGGCTACATTAAGGGGCAGATTCACCGTAAAACCGTATTCAGCATGCTGCATAAGATAACTGGCAGTCGGCTTAATTTTGATCAACCCTTGCTCCACCAGGGTTTTGATGGAAACACCTTCCCAGTGGGTATCAAACTTGCTCCACTTGGTCACGCAGTGAATATCCATCAATAGCTTAGTTCGAGGCAGTTGATTAAACTGCTCCCAGTTAAAACGCACTTCCTGCTCCACTTCACCATAAATGCGCAGATCCCAGGTGGCGGGATTAAACGGAGGTACGGGGCCGTAATGCAGTACAGGAAACTTGAGTGTTAGCGATTGTCCCGGTGGCAGACGGCCTTCTTTACGAACGCGCTCTTCTTCCTTCCGGCGGTCAGGTCCTTCTAGGATAAACATATGTGGACTCCTTTAGTCGGAATAATTATAATCAAATTGGGATTAAATGATTCTAATAATCTGGTTAATTTTCAGTTAGAGCAAGCATGAGTTAAAAGGTAAAACTCGCCTCAACCCCTGGTCTTTAACCACTCCAAAAGACGTTTGGTAGGCCAGGCATTGATCACGTCTTCTGGGGTAAGCCAGGCGCGGCGGGCAATGGCAACACCGTAATGCAGCAGATCCAGATCAGCTTCGGAGTGTGAATCTGTATTGATACTGATGGGAATCCCCATTTCTCGCGCACGACGGGCATAAATATCTTCTAGATCCAGGCGCGCCGGGTTGGCATTGATCTCCAATGCAACCCCGCTTTCAGCTGCCGCAGATAACACAGCCTCCATATCCAGGTCAGCACCCTCGCGATCCGGGATCAACCGCCCTGTTGGATGCCCAATAATATCCACATGTGGGTTTCGAATGGCATTGATCAGACGCTGGGTAACCTTCTCGCGCGGCTGGCGCAAAGATGTATGCAACGAAGCCAATACCAGGTCTAACGACGCGAGAAATTCATCCGGATAATCCAGACTACCATCCGCCCGAATCTCTACTTCCGAGGCATGCAAGATGCGGATGCTGTCACCCAATTCGCGCTGGGCCGATTCAATCTCTAGCTGCTGTTCTGCATGCCGCTCCATGCTCAGCCCACCGGTGACACCCAGGCTAACCGAATGGTCTGTGAATGCAATCACGCGCATTCCACGTCGTGCAGCTGCCTGTGCTAATTCCAATATGCTGAGTTTTCCATCCGACCAGGTGGAATGGGTTTGAAGGTCAGCGTGAATATCCTGGACTTCGATCAACTTAGGGAGACTGCCAGTCCGAGCTGCCTGAACTTCACCACGGTCCTCGCGCAGTTCGGGCGGAATCCACGGCAGGCCCAAAGCAGCGTAAACTTCTTCTTCTGTCGCGCACAGAATCTCGCCCGAGCCGTCGGTTTTTGTCAGTGAATGTTCTGATAGTGATAAGCCCTGTGCGAGCGCTAACTGCCGGAGTTGAACGTTATGATCTTTGGAACCAGTAGCGTATTGCAAAGCAGTACCAAACTTCTCGGGTGGATGCACCCATAATTGGGCCCGAACGCCGTCTGTAAACTCTATACTGGCCTTGGTTTCGCCGCGCCCAAGCACACGCAAAACCCCAGGTAAAGTAGTAAAGGCTTCCATCACCAGTGCCGACTCGCCGGCTGAAACCAGGATATCCAGGTCACCAACCGTGGAGCGCATGCGTCGTAATGAACCTGCAGGCGCGGCATTCATTACACCTGGAACCTTCAGCAGGACGCCCATGATTTCCTGCGCCAGTGGATAGGCACGTCCAAGCGGAATCCGTCCGGAACGCCGCGAAAGAGACTCAAGCCCTGCTAATATCTGCGCCTCAGATTTTTCACCCATACCTGGTAGATTGCGGAGCTGGGCATTGCGGGCTGCCAGGGTCAATTCGGACAGGCTTGTAATTCCCAGTTCCTTCCAAATCAAAGCTACTTTTTTTGGGCCCAAACCTGGAACCTGCAACCACTCAGCCAGACCAGGTGGCACCTGCTGTTTGAGATTCTCAAGAAATTGCAACTTCCCCGTGCTGAGCAATTCGTCAATTTTTTCAGAAATGGCTTTACCCACACCCGGTATCTCACGCAGCTTGCCTTCCTTCCAATACTCACTGGCATCACGGCCAAGCGAGACCAGGTTTTCAGCGGCTTTACGATAAGCCAGCGTAACGTAAATTACTTCACCTTTAATTTCCAAAAGGTTGGCAATCAGGGTAAAAGTATCGGCTAATTCGCGATTATTCATAAGACCTCGGCTTCACAAAATATATTTCAAGTCGCTGCACCATATGTCCGGTTATTAATATATGACTGTTAATCAAGGATTTTCAAACAATTATCTCATCTGCGCATAAGCTAAGTATTTCCCAGATCTGATCGAGCCAATCTTTGTGCTCCGGCTTCATCAACACAGAACGCAGGCAGGTAATGGTCTCACTATCAGACTGCATACCTTCCGGTAAATCAAAGAATTCAACTGGTAAATTAGCCAATGCAAGGTAAAGCTGCTTTTCCTCAGCCGCAGCAAACAATTTACGCGCCAGATTTGAAGCCACGCTGACACTCTCCGCACGCGGTGCCCAAAAAATAATATCCAGTTCAGGCGGAAAAGCGGTAATGAAACGCTGATCCTGACGGATTTTCTCCCATAAGAGCAAGGCTGCCACGCGTCCACTTTGCAGTCCAAGTGCAAATTCTCCATCTTTTACCAGGGGCAGTAACTTTTGCGTGGCCCACAAGCCAACCGCTGTAGCCCCTGCACGTGAACATTCGAGACTGATTTCACCCAGATGCAAATCATTTGAGCTGAAATAAGTATAAGGTGAATCGTGTTTGTAAAAACGCCCGACTGCTGGATCTTTAAACAGGACACAACCGCAGCCATACGGCTGAAGTCCGTGCTTATGCGGGTCAACCACAATAGAATCAGCTTCGTGCAAGCACTCATATGCTGCAGCGGTTTGTGGTGAAAGATTATCTGCCAGTTTAAAATAACCCCCGTAAGCAGAATCGACATGCAGGCGAAAACCATATTGTTCACGTAATTTAAGCAGCTCTGGCAGGGGATCGATCGAGCCGGTCGCTGTTGTTCCGATGGTTGCCACCAATGTGCCGATTCCACCCTTATCGAGCCGCTGTCGGAGTACATTTAGATCCATCCGCCCAAGACGGTCGTTGGGGATCGATTCGAAATTGAGCTTGAGGACAGCACTGATACGGCTGTGGGTGTAATGCGCCTGTTTTGAAGCCACAACCTTTCCATCGGGATTAAGCTGACCTGAGATCCAGAGTGCTTCCAGGTTAGCCATCGTTCCACCGCTGGTCAGGTGCCCAAGAAATATTTCCCAACCAAACATTTTAGCAATCTCAGCCACCGCTTCCTTTTCCATCTGCGAACTGGCTTTACCCCCATCCAGTGCGTGATTGTTGGGGTTAATCCACATAGCCAGCATATATGCCAATCGGGCAACCTGGTGCGGTGGTTTAAGCATTTGCCCGGCATAGAGCGGATGGAAGTAAGGATAATTATCCTGCAAACGTTCAGCAGTTTCGAGCAGCACCTCCTGTAAAAGGGGGTGCACTGGGGCAACTGCAGCGGGTGGAAGCCCAGAAAAGCCCGCGCCCAATTTTTCAAGTGCCGCTCTCAATATCTGCAGAGAATCTATATCCAGGTTGTTGGGTAGTTTATTTTCCATGGGTTATCCTTTTACTCCAAAATATACACAGATTAATGTTCAGTTTATTCAAAAATATGAGACTGCCAGGTTCATATATCGGATTTTTTCTGTGGGCCACTGAAATGCAAGGTTTTTTATTATTGTGGAGCGCAGCCCATAGTAATGAATTTTTGGATGTGGTTTCTTAATCTTTCAGGCTGGATTACGCTAATATCAACCTGACGGGCTTTTACAAAACCAGCAAATCGGGCCAAACCTTTTCCAAATGCATCGGCAAAATTTGCAGCCAGGGCAATCTCTTCGTTCTCCAACCAGAACCCCTTGACCTGCAGTGTGGCAGTTATCCGCTCCAACCTGAGGTCAATCCGCGCCACAAGGTCATCGCCGTAAAGCACCGGCAGTGTATAGTAGCCCCAGCGGCGCTGTTCAACAGGCTTATAGACTTCCCAAATGTATTCGAAATTAAAGAGTTTTTTGCTCTTCCGCGGGTACTGACAATCTCCAATGGGGCCAAAAAGGTAACGTCGTCCAATGTGGATGGCCCAAAAGCAGCCCACTGTGCTGGCATCTGCCCACTTTCAAGCGCTTCAAGGTCCGAGATATCACTGCCAAGCACTAACCAGATTTCTTATGAACCCTGAATTATGACCGGAGCAATCCTATTTTGCTCATAGAATTCAGATAAACTGGCATGGGCTTCAACGGAAAAAAGTTTGCGATCGGTATAATCTGAAAGGCTGGCAGGCCAGTGCTTTTCGCGCAACAGCCCCTGAAAAGCAACGGCCTTGATCCCAAAGAATATCTGAGCCTGTTCCAACGTGGCAGAATGGGAATGTTCAGATGGGGCAATACGTTCAGTCAGGTCATAATATCGATCAAAGCTTTCCCACGCTTTGCGAAGTACTGGGATTATTCCATTGCGATGATGAATCATGATCTCGTCCGACGACCATAAGGCAAACAGAGCCAGCGCCGTTTCCTTGCGACCGCGATAGCTATTGACACGCTGGTTGCCCGCGATGGCGAAAATCACGATTTCCAAGAGGACCACGTTCACGCAGTGCCTGCAGCACCTGGCTGATAACGGCAGGGTTTTCACGAGAGTATTTACCCCAACGCGGATGGTCACGCAGGCGTTCCATTGTTGGACGCCAGTAAGGCAATTCCGACATGCGCTTTGCAAAAACAGGCTGCCACCATAATTGAAAAATTCCTAGTTCTAATGTTTTTTGTGGTCATCGTTTACAGCCAGACATGGAGG
>CAYWXS010000087.1:0-27821 GCA_964462245.1 uncultured Anaerolinea sp. | reverse complement strand
AGACCGATTGGTCTATTAACGTGCAACCCGTTTACACAAAGTACTTGACACTCTCTGATTATCATTATTGAATGCTTCTTACACGCCTACATCAAGATACGTGAACGCGCCCATCATTTGAAAGAGGTCTTCAATCAACTCTCCCAACGTGTATGGGATGTCTATCGAGCCGCAGATGCTGCCTCTTTTCGTTCGAAGGCCGAAGAGCTCCGGCTGTGGGCTGAAAAGAATACTACTGGCTATGTTCTTGAATCGGCGCTCAAACTATGCAAAAAAGCGGATCGCTTTGTCCTGGCTTATGACCATCCGCTTGCGCACCGTACCAGTAATATGTTGGATCGCCTCATGAATCCTATGGATCGGTGGTTGGATGGTACGCGTTTCTTCCACGGACATTGGACTTCTTCAGAGCGTTCAATACGCGCCTGGGCCTTGTTGAACAATTTTAGACCATATTGTCCACGTGCAGAAATCAGCAAAACCTACTCTTCGCCAGCTCACAGAATGAACGGTTTCGTTTATCACCCGAATTGGTTGCACAATTTGCTGGTTGCAACCTCCATGTCTGGCTGTAAACGATGACCACAAAAAACATTAGAACTAGGAAAATTAGTTCCGCCAGCATAGACCGCTGTTTGTATCCTATCCGGCTCAAGTCGCCGCACGGTTTAACTACCACCAAACCTGGGAGCCTGCTTAAAAAACAAATCGCAGTACGTACTTTTACAGAAAGGAACGAAGAGCGACCCGGTTTCCTGGAAATTGGCCTCGTGGCTCACTGTGGAAACACCACGGAAGGCCAATATTTGAATATTTTGACCTGTACTGACATTTGTACCGGCTGGACGGACATAACAGCCTTACCACGCCGCTCGCAGCAAGCAGTTTGTGATGCAATTTCTCTCTTGCGCCAAAGGCTACCTTTTGCTTTACTCGGCATCGATTCGGACAATGGCAGTGAGTTCATCAACGATTTATTGTACCGTTACTGCCTGAATGAAAAAATTACTTTTACGCGTTCTCGCCCTTATAAGAAAAATGACCAGGCCCACGTCGAGCAAAAGAATTGGTCGGTTGTTCGCCGCACCGTTGGCTACGATCGATAGGAAACAGATCGAGAACAGGTTCTGCTTGAAAGCATCTATGAAGATTTACGGCTTTACATCAACTTTTTTCAGCCGTCTCTCAAACTTATCGCAAAGGAGCGCGTTGGCAACAAGACCATCAAGCGGTATGATACAGCCAAGACACCTTACCAGCGTGTAATTGAACGCTTTGATATTTCTTTAGAAGCCAAAGCGCGGCTGGCTTATACATATATCAAACTCAATCCTGCCGAACTTCGACGCCGCATTGACAAAAAAACCGCGATCCTTTGGAATATTTCTCGGTAACATTTAATCTTGATGCAACGATACAACCAAAGTAACATTTTCTCTTGATGCATTACGTGTCGTATTAAAAATAAAGATTGTTAGAATGTTCTGCAGAAAAAAGGATGGTAAAGGAATGAAAATCAATGGTGTTGTTGTAGGGTTACTTTAGTCAAAAATTTATTGGTCTACGGGTGGAAATTCGTTATAATTATAAGTTATAGGGCGAAAAGTGGGAAATTAAATAACTTACCTGTGAACTTTCATCTGGATGCTGAAACCCTTTGGGTGATTTCAAGCAGCGACCATATGTGGTGGAAAAACATCTACCAAATTTTAGATTGTAACTTGATGGATTGGATGGAAACAAAAAAGGGCCATAGCGGAATTAGTGTTGGATCCTTCCAGTGTTAATAATCGGTTGCAATAGATTTGTTTGAGAAAACCCATGAAGGTCAAGTCATTGAATATTTGGGCAGCAAATAGCCAAAATAATTTCCAAAAAAGATCCCAAACAGCGTCCAAGAATGGATGTAGGTTCGATTATTTCTTATCGAATCCCAATGATTTGGCTAACGATTGCTAACAGAACTCCGCCGGCTATGACTGAACCAAGCTGTCCGGCAGTATTTGAACCCATGGCATGCATTAGGATGAAATTGTCGTAATCTTCTTCCAGAGCCATCTTAGCTGAAAGCCGAGCTGCCATTGGAAAAGCGCTGATTCCGCAGGCTCCGATGAGGGGATTGATTTTTCCTCCGCTCATAAAACACATCAGCTTTCCAAAAAGTAAACCCATGATTGTATCCAGTACAAAGGCTAAAAGTCCCAGTCCAAGGATCATCAAGGTTTGCCATTGAAAGCCCGAAACAGGGTCAAATATAAACTTATCGGCAGTCATGGTTGCGCCAATCGCCAACCCAAGAAATAACGTGGCGATATTTATAATTTCATTTTGGGCTGATTTGCTCAGGCGGTCGACCACGCCAGCTTCTCGTAAGAGATTCCCAAGCATAAGCGTTGCTATGAGAGGCGCTGCAGCTGGGGCTACGAGGCTGATCGCGATGGTTACCACGATGGGAAATGATATGACGACAGTAGGTGAGACAGGACGTGGAGCATACTCCATGCGGATGAGACGTTCTTTTCGTGTGGTCATGAGCCGCATGATCGGGGGTTGTATGATAGGTATCAAGCTCATATATGAGTAAGCAGCGACCGCTATGGGGCCAAGCATATGTGGGGCTAACTTTGATGTCACGAATATAGCAGTTGGTCCATCAATCGCGCCAATGATTCCGATGGATGCGGCTTCATTCAACGGAAAACCTAGCAAAGTCGCCAAGATTAATGCGCCAAAAATTCCGAATTGGCCTGCTGCGCCTAATAAAACCATTTTTGGTTGGGCCAGGAGTGGGCGAAAATCGATCATTGCCCCAACCCCAACAAAAATCAAAAGAGGAAATAATTCCGTTTTGATTCCAGCATCGTAAATGACTTTTAGAAAACTCTCGGGATTGTATACCGACATGCCCAAATTGGCTAATATGCAACCAAAGCCAATTGGGAGTAGTAGAACCGGCTCATATTCTTTTGCCACGGCCAGGTAAATCAAAATACAACCAATGGCAAGCATGAGAGCGTTTGCCCAAGTGAAGGATGACCCGGCAAAAAGCCCAGTCATAATTCCGGCGATATTCATTTTATAAACTCCACCAGGGTCTGTTTATGAGCTACATTTTGGCCTGTTCCTACTAGGACAGAGGCGACCGTTCCATCTTTAGTCGATCGAATACTGTTTTTCATTTTCATCGCCTCGATGATCATAATTACCTGGCCTGTTTCAACATTATCTCCAGCTTTAATAAAAATTTCTATTACAGTGCCGGGTAATGGGGCCGAAATTATTCCATCATCGAGTGTCGGGTTATTAACATTGCTTAAAGTATTTTTCTCAGGTTCACTTGAATTCCTATTTTCTACTCCATTGGTTTCTGGGGTAACTTGATATTCCCTACCATCAATATGTGCAATGATCGGTCGTTTATTAATATCATCAATTGAAACTCGGAAACTTTTTTCACCAATTTGTATATCATAGATCATTTTTCATTCTCCATGTCCAGGAGGTAAATTTAGGAAAACCAGATTTAACGTCCGCCTTTTTCGTACATTTGGCGTGAACGCATTCCGAGCTGCCATGCACTGACAAGGGCTGTCGGAGGTTGAGGGAGAGGTCTGGCAGTGGATTGACTTTGCTCTGCAAGCGCAATTGCAATTGCCACGGCAACTGCTTCAACCATTAGTTCTGCATCTATCGATGATTGACTGCTGGTCGATTGTTCTACCCCTGGTTTCCTTTCACCGAAAGGTAGTGAAGTAAGTATCCACATCATCAACCATAGGAGAATGATCGCGAGGAAAACAAGTCCCATGCCCAGGGCGGTTATTTCAAGTGTGGTAATCAAATTCGCTAACATGGCTACTAGTCCTAAACCGGTATATTGCCGTGCTTACGAGGCGGGGCAGGAGCGTACTTATCTCTTAGAGCAGAGAGTCCTGCTATGAGCTTGGCTCTGGTTTCACGTGGTTCAATAATATCGTCTACATAACCAGTACTGGCGGCTTGGTAGGGATTATTAAACTTTTCCCGGTATTCCTGTGCCAACTTTTTTCGTTCACCGATCGGGTCGGCTGCACTTTCTATTTGTTTTTTGAAAAGTATATTAACTGCACCTTCAGCACCCAATACAGCTATTTCTGCACTTGGCCAGGCATAAGTTACGTCTGTACCGAGGTATTTGCTGGACATGACGACGTAAGCGCCTCCATAAGCTTTGCGAGTGATGACGCATAGTTTTGGGACAGTTGCTTCGGAATAGGCATATAATAATTTTGCGCCGTGCCTGATAATGCCTCCGTGTTCCTGAGCAATACCGGGTAAAAATCCTGGAGAATCTACGAATGTGACGAGTGGAACGTTGAAACAATCACACATTCGTACAAAACGCGTCATTTTATCGCTGGCATCGATATCAATCACACCTGCCATTACTGCTGGTTCCTGAGCGACAATACCTACACTATGTCCGCCAATGCGGGCCAGGCCAACAATTGCATTTCTGGCCCAGGCAGGTTGAATTTCGAGGAAAGAACCCTTATCGATTACAGTTTCGATAACTTGATGCATTATGTAAGGTTCACTAGGATCCAGAGGGACAATACTATTTAGGCTGTCGTCCATTCTGGCTGGGTCATCGTCAATTGCCTTGAAAGGCGGATTTTCGACGTTATTAGAGGGTAGATAAGCCAAATACTTACGGACAGTTTTTAGGGCTTCAGATTCACTTTTAGCAGCAATATGAGCAACGCCGCTAACTGCCATATGAATGGCAGATCCGCCAAGTGCTTCAGCGTCTATTAGTTCACCTGTCACAGCTTTAATAACTTCAGGACCAGTCAGAAACATGAAAGATTGCTTTTCGACCATGATGATTAAGTCTTGAAGGGCCGGAGAATAGGCCGCACCGCCGGCACATGGGCCAAGCATGACAGAAATTTGTGGAATTACTCCTGAATACTGGGCATTTCGCCGAAAGATTTCCGCATAGCCACCCAGTGCTTTAACTCCTTCCTGAATTCGAGCGCCTCCTGAGTCAAGGAGACCAATACAGGGAGCACCATTACGCAGCGAAAGATCCATTACTCTGCAAATCTTATGGCTTTGCATCTCACTTAAAGTGCCACCGAATATTGTAAAATCTTGCGCATAGATATAGACAATTCTTCCATCAATTAATCCATATCCCGTCAATACACCATCACCCAAAAACTTTTCTGTAACCAATGTCATATCGTCTGAGTGACTTGTTATAAAGGGTTCCAATTCATTGAAAGTGCCGGGGTCGAGTAGCATTTCGATACGCTCGCGAGCCGTGAGTTTGCCTTTGGCATGTTGTTTCTTTATGCGATCGGCACCGCCACCCTCGCGTGCTTTTGAACGCATGGCGCGCAATTCGAGGATTCTAGGATCTTCTTCAGTCATGGTATGTCCTTTTGAATAAATTGTGAAAATAGTCACAATGCTGATATGAGTATACGCTTTACTTATAGAAATAAATAGTGATAGGCGTCATGTACATAGACATGCTTAAAGTACCGGATTAAAAAAAAAGATTAGTCGGCATTGAATTATTTATTTTCTGTTCAGGAACGTAATAATCGATTTTATGAAAGTGGAATAAATAAATTTTCAGGGCATCCCTCTCGTGGAATAGTGATAATTAATTGACTTCGTGTATGCATAAGAAAAAGACAATCTGCAAAAATTTTGCTTTCACAGGTATTGTGCATCTGAAAAGAGCCAAGGGGTTTCCTGCCAAAGTTACAGATTGTAGGTTTTGTTTTTTGAGCATTTGCATTCAAATAATGCAGTGAGCAGTGATTTGTAATAATATGGCGTGGATAATATGCGAAAAGAGAATTGGCTGTAAAGAGTAGGAAGAAAAACTAGAATTTGGAACAGGTTCAAAGATAACAATTTTCGCATGTAGTGGGGTAAGATTTGATTTTGAAATTCTTTCAGGCTAATGTGGACTTAATATTTGTTGGCAGAACTGAGTTGAACAGCATGCGAACATTCGGTTCCACTTATTTTTGTGATATGGGTTATTCGCCGAGGGCTCAGTACAGTCGGTTAAGGTGGTTTTACCTGGGATAGCTAGGGGTATGGCAGGTTAGGGATAGGAAGCATTGAAGAAGATTGAGCTAGTTGCAATGAAAAAACTGCTTCTGAGGTAGGTTGCCGATGAGACACGAGCGTAAAAACCCTTTTCCGGATACCAGTGGGTAAAATTTTCACTTGCAAAGATAATTTTTATAGATAGGAAAAAAATCATTTTTATGAGTGGTTTTTTTCTTCAATGTCTGAACGGAATGAGAAAAGAGAGAAATTAATCCTGACAATTTAATGCTGCTTGAGTGGCGTGAATAGTATCCTGCTTTCCAAGATTTTCAGGTACTTCCCTATTGATGCGTTTCCAGAGGGCACACAAACTGGGACGCATGATTTCTTTTGAAAATTTGTAGGTTTCCTGACTGAGCTTTTGGGCATCCTTCCAGTTATTCGTGTACGCATAGGCTTCGATAAAGACAAAATTTTCGAAGGGGTCATTTGGATGTTGTTTTTCCTCAAGTGCTTGCTTTCGAATAGTGAGTACCTGTTGCCAGTTTCCACTTTGACTTGAAAGTTCTGCCTTAGAAAAATAATAACACCATCCATGAAGGATTTCAGGCTGGTAAAAATCTGGTAATTTAACAATGGGGTCTATCAATATCATTTTGGGGTTACTTAAAATAGCGGCATCCCTCAAAAGGGGTGGCAATAATTTATTCAACGGGTCAATTTCAGGATCGAGTATACGCAGGCAGGCAGGCGGGGAAAAATTAAAAACCACCAACTTGGAAGTATTGCCAGAAAAAAAAGTTGCCAGGTAATTTTGTTTGAATTCTACGCCAGGCTTCAAATCCATGCCCAAAGCGCGACCTTCCTCTATTCTTACAGAGGCAAAATAAAGGATGTGGTTCATCTTTCCAGGTGGCGAATAAATCCAATTTAATGGACCACTAAGTGAATTGTCGCTAAAAAGAGTAACGGGAAGGTCGTTGGATAAAAGCGTCGTTCCGGGTACCATTGATGGGATACGCCAGGACATTTGCCAGAAGAGAGAGCGCTGGGTTTCCCAGTCGTGGCGATATATAGCGTTATTTTGAAATTGTTTACCAACAGAAAAACCGATGAGCAACGCCAGGATCGTAATTTGGAACCTTGGAAATTTTGATAAAAGTCCGATAAGTGCGACAGCTAATAAACTGGAGCCTAACATTAATGGTAGTGTAAAGCGGTCCGCAGAAAAATGAAGCTGGGGCATGGTTTTTTCACCTACTAACCAGAATGCGCCCCCCCCTAATACCCAGGCAAATAGTCCCAAAATGAAAAAATTGCGCGAAAAGCCGGATTTTTCATCTTGGGATTTTGATTTCAAGTATAAACCAATGAAAATAGTGCTAATAAGAGCCAAAGCGAAAGCTGCAATAGTTGAGTAAATCCCCAAGCTTTTTATATCAACGATTTCAAATGGGGAGAACCAGGTATGAGGAACACTTTCCCAAAAAGCGCTAAGCATATTTGAGAAAAACTTAACCATTCCAAGGAAAAAATTCTCTCGAATGGCCTGAAGACTACCGTAGCTGTAGCTTGCGTTCTGGTTTTTGAAAAAAAAGGCTCGCCAGAAGGTTATTGCCAGGAAAACAAAAAAATAGGGAATGTATAAACGGAAAACATGTTTTAGGCGGATTTTCCAATCATCCTTCAAGACAAACCAGAATAATACAATTCGGAAAAACTCTAGAAAATAAAAGTACTCTAGTGTTAGGAGGTTTATCATTGCCAGAAAGAGAGCGAGCAAATTGGTGGCAGTGGCTAATTTTTTAGGAATATCTTCTTGAATTCCTCGCATGGAAAGGTATAAAGAAAGTAAAAAGAAATTAAGAATAATGTAAAAATGTGTGTACATTAAAGCAATAAAATTTTGTCCTAACCCTGGATATACTAAAAATAACGAACTTGTCCAAAGCGCAGGACGTGAATCTGAGTGCCATGCTTTCATAAATATTGCCCAAACAAGGACTGCTGACAGCCATCGCATAAAAATCATCAATAATTGCCAAACCCAGGGGTTTGGACCAAATAATGGTAAAAGAATCTGATAAAGTAATCCCCAAAATGGCCGGCTGGTGGAGAAGGTTTGGGTTAAAGCTGCTGGTCCAAGTTGGAAATAGATCCAGGTCCAAGGTGCTTCGTCCCAATAAAAACCACGTTCCCAGAAAAAAAGAGCGTAGGATAATAGAGCTAGGATTAATAGGAAAATAGGAATGGGAATTTTACGAAGGAATTTCATAGGGTTTTATGCGCTTTCAAGGAATGTTCCATCTGATCTTATCTGTTAGGACAATATCTGCAGCAGTTTTTTGGATTAGGGCGGCGTTTTCATCTGACAGTTGTCCATGGTAATTCAGTCCTTCCGGGCTCTTTTCAAAAATGACAGCGTAAAAAACGCAAGCAGCTAGGTATGTTCCATTCTCGTTTGGATGAGAACCATCTTCCTGCCATAGATTTAGCTGTGAGTGGTTTCGCCGTAAAAACAACCAGGCAAAACCGACTGGTGCGAGAGTGGTGTTTAACTGCTGTCCTACTGTCAGGTATCCGTAATTGAGTGCGAGTTGCATGCTCTCGTAAGTTGGCATGCTGTTTTCAGGCCAGCCAGATTGATGCCCCCAGGTTACAAATAAAATTGGTTTGGCGCCTAATTTGGTTATCTTTTCCGTCAATTTTCTTGCTGCAGGGTACATTTGGGAATTACGTATCGGGTCGCTGGCCGGTATATTGCTCTGTTCTTGAAGGACGATATAGTTCCATTTCGAATTTTCTAATTGAGCAATAGTATCTGATGATTTCAGATGGTCTGCGAGTGTCCAGCCTCCCTGGGCAGACATCCCAGTCTCCATCCTGAATCCACCTGAATCCGCTAATTTTTCCAGTGTTCCGGGTAAATCATTGATGTATGTATAACTATTACCGATAAATAAAATTCGTTTGCAAGCCGGGTCACTATTACAGTTTGCGAGATTACAATTTGTACTAAATAGGATGAAAAAAAATGCAATTTTCCAAATATGTTTCATTTTGATTAGATTTTTGACTTTTATCAAAGGAGTTTTGATCTTAAGTTGCCTGGTGACCGGACATCATGATAGAAAAATTTCCATACGATGGCGTTCAAACCGACCTTCGCGAAATGTCTGGGTGATAGCAAAGCCTGAGTGAGAATAAAGTGATATAGCCGCCATGTTTTCTGTTTCCACGCTTAAGGCGATGGACTTATAGTTTGCTTGGTGAGCAGCCTCAAGAAAAGCATTCAGCAGGAGTTTACCCATGCCACGACCTTGAGCGTCATTGGCGATCCCAATGTAAGTAAGCTCCAATTGATCTGCTTTTATTTGATTTGCTTTCGAGGTTGAGATTAGCGATCCGATAAGGTCCAGGATAATTCCAGGATGTGAAAAAACAAGGCGCAATAATTGAGAAAAAAACCATGGAAGTGGTAAGCGCAGCTGTTTATTCACATCCGCTGGATTTGCAGATCCAGTTGCCCATCCGAGTATATCTCCGTCATCAGATAAGGCACATAAGCCGATTACGTCGGGGTGCTTATGTGCCAGTTGATAATATCTCAGAACGATAGGTTTTCCCAAATCAGAAAGCAAAGTGTGCATGACAGAGATATGTAAATCTGCCAATTTGTCGATCTCATCTGAATTAAGTTCAGCGATAGGTTTTATGGTGAATGTCATTGGTCAAGCCAAACCACAGATTAAAAATGGGCCAATCGGTCGGGTGATAAATGCAGGAAGGTGTTTCCACGTGTTAATTGCGAGGGCAAATCTAGGAATTTTTTGATTTAAAGCAGGAATTTCAGCCCCTGGTTTGAGGGCGTACCAGTAAGCAAGTATTTCTTTTCGTGGTTTCCATTTCAATTTGAATGTCTCGTTGCCAGAACCAATAAGACTTCTGCCGATATCAAATATCTGAAATCCTTTCTGGCAGTAGCTTTCTATGACATTCCAATAAAGAAATTCACCAGCGTATTCAGATCGGTAATTGCGCAAGATGTTTGCGTGTAGATTAGTGACAGTTTTCCCGTGTAAAATAAAAACACCTGCCCCTGCGAGTTTTCCGTCAGGTGCATACAAGACTGCGAATTCCAGCGTGTCACCCATGGATTCTGCCAATTGGCGAAGATAGGTTTTTGCGTGATAAGGTGATCCGAGCTCATGCATTGAGCGTGCAAGGGCTTCATAAGCATCGTCAATCAAATCGAGTTGTCCGAATTTCAAGACAAAACCTTTTTTCTGGGATTTTCTGATATGGTTTCGATGGTCTGAACTAAAAGTAGGCATCAGTGTCTCGGCATCAGGTGCCAAATCCAGTCGATATGTGGCATATGCAGGATGTTGTATCCAACCTGTTGGGGGTGAGTAATTGGCTGTTTCATCTGACCAGCGTATATTCACATATTCCACATCTAGTTCAGCGGCCAATAGACGAGCTTCAGCTAATAATAAGTCACGTGCTTCCGAGGATATGAAGGCAAAACCTCCATACGATCCAAATGGTGAAGTGGTTAAGTAATTTCCAAATATTGGATGATGGATATGGGTTAATGCTAATATCCCGGTTACCCGGCTTTCGATTTCGGTTTCAAAGCGGTATACCTGGTAATGATAACAATGATGAACTACTGAAGACCAGGAATCAAGAGCTGTGAATGTCGCAGCTATTGTGAGCGAAAGTGGCCAATTGGCAGGTTCTTCGGGTGAGAGGCGGCGAAGGCGCATATCAGTCATTTTTCACCTGATTGCCATTGATTTCGTCCAAATATGTTCCGAGAGGCGAGATGGGGAAATTATTAATTAGTGACTTTAGAAAGCGGGTTTTATTCATGGTAAATGGAAACAATAGGGGATGAGCAAGCAGGTCTTTTCCCAATCGCCTGATAAAGGCTTTGGGACGGACAAGTTCGTAAGGGTGCAGAATGATTACTGGACTGTGCCCAGCCCTTAGTTCTCGTTCCAGTATTCCCAGAATAATTTCAGGCATCAAGCCAATCATGAAACTTGAACCATAAGGTACTTCGCCACCCAATAATAGTTGTGGAGAAAAATCTCTTGGAGCGCTGAATTGACCAGGGTTTTTCCACAAAGCCAAACTGCTAACAGGTAATTCCCAGACGAGTCCCTTCTGAAGGATGGTGCCGGCGGGAGCATATATGGATGAACTATATGTAAATCCATTTTGTCCAAGGAGTAGATAAGCATCCTCGTGGATTCCCACCATGGGGGCACGGTATCCACGAAGATGATATTGATGCCGCCAGGATAAAGAATTTAGAATATCGTGTTCCAATTCAGCTGGATTTATGAGGGGGCGATGCTTTTGACAATGTAGACCTAATTCGTGACCAGCCGCGATAATTTTACCCGGGACTTCCGGATACCAATCAGCAATTTCTCCTACCAGATAAAAACTTGCCTGGGCAGTTCCAAGTAAGTCGAGAATTGGATCTAGTGCTGTTTGGGAAAATCCGTCATCCAATGTGCAGCGTTCCTGGGGGTTACCAAAATGATCGTAGCGACGAGTCAGGGCAAACCAGGGTTCATAGTCAATGCTAAGTAATACGCGAGGTGTGGGCAACATAATTATTTGAATTATAGTCGGTTAAATTATTGACTGAAGGATAAAATTTGAAGTCACGAAAGCATTTATGAGTTTAGCTACTGAGATCGATCCAATTTTTGCACGAACAAATAAAAAAATAATTGCGGTGCAGGGTTTGAACCCCATGCTCCGCAATTATTATTTAAAAAGTGTAAACAGTAATTTTAGTCCTGAACGATCCATGTACCGGTTTCGCCCTTTAAGGCTCGGCCAATGTTGGCAGGATTTGTGATCAAGGCTTTACCACTTGGGTTGGCCTCCATGAACCAGATGATCGCCTGGATCTTGGGCGCCATAGAACCTTTGGCGAAATGAATTCCTTCTGCAAAATAGGCTTTGGCTTCAGAAAGGGTTATTTTGTCCAGCCACTTTTGGTCCGGTTTCCCAAAATTGATGGCAACTTTTTCAACAGCGGTGGAAATAACGAATAGATCTGCCTTGATATTGCGAGCCAGTAAGGAGGAGGCGTAGTCTTTATCGATGACCGCAGCAGTGCCTGCGTAGTTTCCGTCACCCGGGTCGATAACTGGAATTCCACCACCACCAACCGTAATAGTGACGATTCCTTTTTCCAGCAAAGTCTCGACTGTTTCAAGTTCAACAATCTCCTTGGGAAGCGGGGAGGCAACGACACGGCGATAACCTCGGCCGGCATCTTCAACAACTGTCCAACCTTGTTCTGTTACGCGGCGATCAGCTTCTTCCTTGGTCATGAAACCACCGATTGGTTTGGTCGGTTTCTCGAAGGCTGGGTCATTTTTATCAACCAACGTTTGGGTTATAACAGTGACGACTTTTTTCTTTATGCCGCGTTGGTAAAGAATATTTTGCAGATTTTGCTGGAGGGCATAACCGATCGCGCCCTGGCTATCAGCACCGCAAACATCCAATGGAACTTCGTGCATGCCTTCAACCTTATGCGCGATCTCAGAGCGACGCAGGATGAAACCAACTTGTGGGCCATTGCCATGACCTATGGCTACTTCCCAATCCTGCTCGATCATATCGGCGATATGTATGGCAGTTTCTTTGGCAGCCACGTATTGGGCTTCAACGCTGACATTCCTTTCGTCGATGATGAGGGAGTTTCCTCCGATTGCAATCACTGCGAGTTTTTTGCGCGCCATAATAATTCTCCTAACCCATCGTCAAAGCCATGACGGCTTTTTGGGCGTGCAGACGGTTTTCAGCTTCATCGAAGACGACACTTTGCGGGCCATCCAGAACACTGCTAGTAACTTCGACATCCCGATCAGCAGGCAATGGGTGCATATAAATTGCACCTGGTTTGGCTACTTTCAGTTTAGTATCGTCCATCAGCCAATTCTTATACATATCCTGGAGTTTTTTACCTTCAACCTTGTCGGTCGTGGTCAAAAGGGGTCCCCAAGATTTGGCGTAAATTACATCGGCACCCTCGCAGGCTTCAGTCATTCCGTCTTTGGTGTCAATGATTTCAAAGTTGGTACCAGCAAGTCTTGCCTGTTCTTTGGCTTGTTCAACAATCTCTGGCATCAATGGAAATTCCGGAGGATATGCCAGGGTAACATCCATGCCGAAGCGAGGCATCTGTAGAATTAAGGATTGAGGAACAGAAATGGGCTTGAGGTAAGAAGCGGCGTAAGCCCAGGATACAACGATTTTTTTCTTGCGCAGGTCTTTGCCTTTCTTTTCCATGATGGTCATCAGATCTGCCAGACATTGGAAGGGGTGATAAATATCGCATTGCATATTGAGAACTGGAGTGCGGCTGTTCCTGGCAACTGCGTTGAGGTATTTGTTACCATCGCCATAGTCACAATGGCGGATAGCTATGCCATCAAAGTAGCGGCCAAAAATCTCTCCAATTTCAACGGGGGTGTCGCCGTGGGAGATTTGGGTTGTGTTGCTATCGATAAAAGCACCGTGACCGCCGAGTTGGGCCATTCCAGCTTCGAAAGAGCCGCGGGTACGGGTGGATGAGAAAAAGAACAACATTGCCAAGACCTTGTCGCGCAGGTAAGGATGAGGTTCGCCTAATGCGCGCTTACGTTTTAAATCCCAAGCTACTTCCAGAACTGTTTCAACTTCTTCTTTGGTGAAGTCAAGGTCGCTGATAAAGTCACGACCACGAAAATTTGTTTGCATATTTTATTCTCCTATGATTAATATTTTTGGATTTTATCCAGATTACACACGAATTATATCGGCATGAGTAAACACGCCATTTTCCCAGGTTAATCGAACGCCTTCACAATAGTTAATTCCATTGCCCAGGTGATCCAGCTCAGAATTTGGCAGACAGGCAACTGTACTGTATTCCACCATCCCTGAGTGATTTACGACCAAGGCAGAACCACCTTCAGGTAAGGATTTGACAAGCTGGTTGTAAAAATCTGACAATTTGATAAGCAACTGCGTACTGGCCTGGTTTCGTTTACCAATTTTGGAAAAATCAGCAAAACTTGCACCATATGGGCAGTCGATCGCCAGGTTTCCAGTTTCCAGGCTGGCAAGTATGTCCGCGGTTTCGTTGACGGCAAACCCCATTGCTATAGCTGTGTGAACAGCCCGGGGAATGGGACTGGTGATGACCCGGTCAAATGGTCCGATTTCATCACCGATCATTCGTGCCAGGTTGACCCCATTCTGAGATAGGTTTTGCCCGGATCGGATGGAATGCCTTCGAATTTCAATGGTCTTCATAGTCAGGTACTGGCGCTTATACTACTTATGGAATTAAGGAAGGCAGAATGGCGTAAAACTCGGTTGCTTTGACCATATCTCCCAGTGGGACACAGTCACGAACAGTATGAGCGGTTTCTTCATCACCGGGACCAAAACCAATGGATGGGATGTTAGCTTTTCCGGCCCAATAAATGCCATTTGTGGAGAAATTCCATTTTCCACTGGGGACATCAGCTAAACCAATGGCAACACGTGCCTGCTGACCAGCTTGTACCAGAGGGTGGGTTTCTTCCAAAGCCCAGGCGGGGAAATACTTATCAACCGGGAATACGAAGCCAGTGTAGGAAGGATCATCATAGAAAAGTTCTTCCACTTTAACTGAATCCTTAAATTCAGCAGGGATCAAATCTTCAACTTGTTGCTTGACTACTTCTTTTGATTCACCAAATGTCATGCGGCGATCGATGAAAATAACGGCTTCATCGGGTACTGCATTGATTGAAGGAGTTTGAACATGTAAATCACTTACAGTGATTTTCCCATGTCCGAGGAAAGGATGATCGCCGAGTTTGGGCTCCAGATCACGGATGCCGGCAATAACGGGAAGAAGTTTGTAAATAGCATTATCGCCCAGATGGTTGGAGGCTGCGTGGGCAGATTTTCCCTTGGCTGTTACCTTCATTTCAAGGCGACCTTTGTGCCCCCGGTAGACATTCATTTTTGTCGGTTCACCGATTACAACAAAATCTGGGCGAATGCCTGGGTCAACTTCCACGAAGGTATTTGGGGCAATACCATCACACCATTCTTCCATGTTACCGAAGTAATATGCCGTCCAGCCTTCTAAAAGGCCAAGGTCGCGGGCAAAGGATAACCCATAAACCATGCCAGGGGTCGATCCTTTTTCATCACAGGCGCCGCGGGCATATAGTATGCCGTCTTCGACTTTTCCTTCAAACGGATCCCACTCCCATTCGGTTCGATCGCCCACACCAACTGTGTCAATATGTGAATCGTAAACTATGACACGTTTGCCGGAGCCAATACGCCCCATAATGTTGCCCATTTTGTCGAACCGTACTTCATCGAAGCTAAGTTTGCGCATTTCGGCTGCGATTCGTTCGCCAACTGGCCCAATTTGGGATTCCATGGATGGGATGGCGCAGATTTCGCGCATAAATTTAATAATATCTTCTTTGTTTTGCTCAACCTTTGCTTGAATTTCTTGTACTGTCATTTTTACCTCTTTTTTATCAAATTTGCCCGGAAATGATTCAATTCACACCGGGTTGGAGGAGCATGGAATGCATCTTCTCATCATTGACCTGATGAGAAATTATTTCTTAAATTTGACCAACCTGATGGGCTGGCAGGCATAGATAGGTCAATATCCAGGCTTTTAAGGTAATTAATTTGTTCCGACCCGACGGACGATGTGGAAATTAAAATATCCAGGCAAAAAGTAACTCGATGATAAATCGACTACTTTTCCTGAAGCCGTGTATAGCTTAGCCACGAACTTGAGTAATACATCTCCTCTTTGGATTTCAAGCATTTTTGCAACTTCAGATGATGCATTGGTTGCGGTAATGTTCGTGAACGAAGTAGTTAGAGGATCACCACGGGTTAATAAATAATCCAGAACAGACCCATCAAATTTATTGGATAACTCTCCAGGCTGGAGCATATCAACTGGTAGCGTGTCCACCAGGTAAGCTACCGGACGCATATCTGCGCTCATAGTGCGAGAAATCCTTACCAGGCGAGCACCTTCGGGGATTTCCAGAGCGTTTGCAGTTTCGCTGTCAGCTTCGGTTTGCTCTACACTGACCGGCCCCCGACCAACATCCAACCCTGTACGTCGTGCCAGGGTTAGCATAGATTCGAGTACTTCAAGACCACCCTCTATGACGGGTGGTTTTCCCACTACAAAAGTACCTGCGCCTTGCCTGCGACGGATTAAACCCTGGGTTTCAAACATGCGCATAGCTTCACGTAACGTTGCCCGACTTACTCCAAGTTGTTTTGCAAGATCAGGCTCGGATGGTAACCTGGAACCTGCCGGCAGGCTTTCGATCAAAGCAGACAAATCTGTCTGCAAGCGTTGAAATGGAAAATGGGGCATTGTTGTAACTCCGGATCATAATTGCTGGGGTAGAACTTGAAAATTGTGAAATGTATTTTATTTTGATAACAAAGGGATAATAACAGGGCTAAACTACTTGGATAAATTCAAATTTTAGAACATCCACTAATCCTATATCGGAAATTCGTAATTCCGGTATGACAACCAATGCTAAAAGAGCCAGCTGCATATTTGGACTATTAAGTTTGCATCCACATGTATTAAAACCAGCCAAAACACTTGCCGCATTTTGGGCAACAATTTCTACTGGTTGGTTGGACATTAATCCTGCGATGGGGAGTTGAACTTCCCCTATCAACTGTCCGTCCAGCACAACAACTTGTCCTCCACCGGTTTCTCGCAAACGGTTGGCTGCAATTACCATATTGTCATCATCTGTACCGACTACCAACATGTGATGACAGTCATGTGCTACTGTGGTAGCTACAGCACATTTTTTTGTGAAGCAAAAACCCGTGACCAGCGCTATCTGCACAGCTCCAGTGCCGTGATGTCGTTCGATCAATGCAATTTTTGCTATGTCCCGAGAAACATCAGCTTGAATTTCACCGTTTTTGGGAATTACTGGCAATATAAGGTGGCGGTTTGGTGCCTGGTTTTCGATGATACCGATGACGTGAGCACTTATTTCTGAATCAGGTTTGTCTGCTTCTAGTCGAAAGGACTGCCTGGTAATATTTTGGGGAATGTGAATACTGTGATTTGCCCAGGTTGGATAAGGATATGCGGGAATTTTTGCCAGCAACTTTCCTTCTCTCGCTACGAGGTGTCCCCGGGCAATTACAGTTTGGGCATGAAAGTCATGTAAGTTATCCACAAATAGAATATCAGCCCAGCGTCCGGGGGCAATTTGACCAATTTCCCGGCTAACACCAAAATGGTCAGCACTATTTATTGTCGCCATCTGAATTGCAGTTATTGGCGAAATTCCCTGGTCTATAGCATGCCGAACTACTCTGTCCATGTGACCTTCATGTGCCAGGGTGGCTGCGTGACAGTCGTCTGTGCAGAGTAGAAAATGACGTGGGTCTAAACCATGTTCACTTACTGCTTTAATCTGTGATACTACGTCATGCCATGATGAACCATAACGCATCATCACCTTCATCCCCAGGCGGGCACGGGCAATTGCATCTTCGGTGCTAGTACCTTCGTGGTCATCTTCGGGTCCACCGGCAATATAACCATTAAAAGATAATCCCAGATCGGGACTGGCATAATGTCCGCCAATGGTTTTGTGTGCGTTTCGGGTGGAATCCATTTCAGAATGCATTTTTTCATCTGATCCGATAACACCTGGAAAATTCATCATTTCGCCAAGTCCAATAATTCCTGGCCAGCTCAATGCTTCAGCAACATCTTCAGGGCTGATGGAAGCGCCTGGGGTTTCCATTCCTGGTGCGGAAGGCACGCAGGAAGGGGCTTGTACAAAAACATGTATTAATTGAGTTGCGGCTTCGTCAACCATCAACTTGACACCCTTCAAACCAAAAACATTTGCTATTTCATGAGGATCAACAAACATTCCAGTTGTACCGTGGGGGGTAACGGCACGGACAAATTCACTGATTGTGACCATGCCGCTTTCCACATGCATGTGGGCATCAAGTAAACCTGGAACGAGGTAACGGCCACTTGCGTCCAATACCTGCGTTTGCATTCCAATAGTGTGGTCCGCGTTGTTTCCCACGTAAGCAATGTGACCATCCACAATTGCAATATCTGTATTGGGGATAATTTCACCGCTCTGAACACAGACCCACTGGCCATTTTTTATGACCAGATCAGCCGGGGTGCGGCCCATCACAACGTTTACGAGGGTTTGGGATAGCATAAATTTCTCCAGACATCCAAAAACTAAGGTACTAATAAGCGTTTGGCTGCCTTATTATGTTTTTCAATCAATTTACCCGTCTCGACAGTTGTAAGATTACCGTTTTTGACAATAAATTTGCCGCCAACAACGGTGTAATCAACCTGACGTGGATGGCAGAATACAATTGCTGAAACAGGGTCGTGAACCGCTCCACCTGCATAATCCAAGTGATTAAGATTAATGGCATAAAAGTCTGCACATTTTCCTGGTTCAAGCGAACCAATATCATTGCGCCCAAGTACTGCAGCTCCGCCCCTTGATCCGATCCAGAGGGCCTCGCGGGCGGTCATCAGTTTGCGATTGGGGTCATTCGAGAGCGAATAGCCGGTTATACCTTCGCGCAGTCTGGATAGTAGCATAGCCTGGCGAACTTCAGCTAATAGATGAGAGCTATCGTTTGAGGCAGAACCATCCACGCCTAACCCAACATTCACGCCAGCTGAAATATATTCTTTGAGAGGAGCTATACCGGAAGCAAGTCGCATATTCGAACTTGGGCAATGAGCTACTCCGCAATTATGTTTTGCAAAAACTGCGATCTCTTCAGCATTGATATGAACCGAGTGTGCAAACCAAACATCATCGCCAACCCAATCAACAGATTGCATATAACCAACAGGGCGATAACCAAATTTTTGTATACAGAATTGTTCCTCATCTTCAGTTTCTGCAAGATGAGTATGCAAATGAACACCGTATTTCCGAGCTAATTTGGCTGATTCGCGCATCAAATCCCCAGTAACGCTAAAAGGCGAGCAAGGGGCTAAAACAATTTGGGTCATCGAACCGGGTTTCGGATCGTGGTATCGCTGAATAAGTCGTTCGCAATCAGCTAAAATTACATCTTCTTTATCTGTAACCGAATCCGGGGGTAATCCGCCTTGCGATTCCCCCAGTGACATTGAACCCCTGGATGCATGTAAGCGTAATCCAAGTTCTAATCCGGCATTAATCTCATCATCAAGTTTTGAACCGTTCGGGAACAGGTAAAGATGATCGGATGCGGTTGTGCAACCAGAGAGGGCCAATTCAGCGAGTGCAGTTTGGGTTGATGTAAAAATGTCATCTGGCGTCATACGTGCCCAAATGGGATAAAGCGTCTTTAGCCAATTAAAAAGATTGGCATTTTGTGCTGCCGGGACTGCCCGAGTTAGGGTTTGGTAGAAATGATGATGGGTATTGATCAAACCAGGAAGTAAAATGTGCCCATCCAAATCCAAGATTTCATCAGCAATAGTTGGCAGGTTGGCGCTTGGTCCTACCTGTTCGATAAAGCCATCCCGAATGAAGAGTCCCCCATCCGGAATCTCTGTATGTTGGTCGTTCATAGTGACAATATAGGCATTCTTTACTAGGAGTGTGGTCATTTTGTCCGTTCCTATGTTATTTAGTGTAGTTGTCTGACAACTTATAGTTTATCTCAAAGGGATAGACAAGTCAATTCTTTTTTTTGTAATATTACGGAATTGATTCTAAATTGCAAAAAAGATAATTAGAGAATAATTGTCAGATTAGATTGTAATTAGGAGGATAATTTGGCGAATGGTTGCACTTCGGATATGGGAGCGATATAATAAAGGTAGCCAGGTAAGGAGTGGCAAAAAATGTCAGAGAACAAAAATTACAAAACGGGATACTTCAAAGACCAGATACCTGAGGATGTGCGTGAACACATGAAAATGGCTCATTCGGAGTTTCGGAAGAGCGTGGAGGGTATTCTTCCTCCGGGTTTTGTCGAGCACCGGAAGGCGGCTCATAAAGAGATGTTATTAGCCTTTAGAGGCTTACTGGATCACGCCATTGATCGAATCGATGAGCGGACAAAAGATACCGAATAAGTAAAAACCCTGTCGCTATTAATTGCGGCAGGGTTTTTACTTATGAAATAAGTTTCAACGCCACGGGCGATGTCCCCGGGCAAAAAACAACATCCATGCCAGGGGAAATAATGATAAACCAAATAAAATCTTACCATAAAGAATATTTGTTCCAAAAAGAATACTTCCGCCAATTATCATTCCAGTAAAAATGATGCCCCCTGTGAGCCGATTGATTGATCCTTCGACGTACATGACCTGGCGGTTTAATACTGGTGTTTGCACAGAAAGATCCCCACGTTCCAGGATTGTTAACACACGGTCAGTACGAGCTGGTAAATTGATTATTATCTGAAAAATTTTTACTGCTTCATCCAACCAGATTTTCCAATTTGAACTGCTTTCATCTGAAATTAGTTTTGTAGCGTAGGGTGCTATGGATGTCCAAAGATTAAATTCGGGATCCAATCCAGTACACATGCCTGAAAGAATAGCCACTGTTCGGCCAAGCATGAGCAGGTTCTGTGGAAGTTGGAAGGGCATCTCAAACATTAATTCACGAAACTGTAATCCAAACTTCATCATTTCAGCATGATCTATTTGCCTTAATTCGCTCATACTTTTGCCCCAAAAACGGTCAAAAAGTTGGGCACCTGCCATTTCGATCAATTTCATATCTGCGCTTGGCAATAATACACCCAAGGTTTTGTAAGCCTGGACAAGTCTGGCCGCATCCCTGGTGCCAACTGCGATTACGGCCTCCCGTAAACCAGCCCGCAAGCCTTCCGGCATCCGTCCGGTCATTCCGAAATCAATAAAAGTTAATTTCCAAAGTCGTTTTCCCTGGTTATCTACTCCTTCAAGTGGCGTGACAAACAGGTTCCCTGGATGGGGATCAGCGTGGAAGAAGCCATCTTCGAAGATTTGCTGCATGTATGTGTCCAGAAGTAATTTTGCTACATCTGAACGATCAATTCCTGCTTTGCTAATGGCTTCGTAATCACCCAGTCGGATGGAAAAAACATTTTCCATTGTTAGTACTCGTCGAGTACTGAGATTCCATACTATTTTTGGAACATGTACACGGGGATTGTCTTTAAAATTTGTGTCAAAGACTTCTGCGTTACGACCTTCCGCTAGGTAATCAATTTCTTCCAGAGTGGTTATGGCAAACTCCTCGATCAATGCACTGACATCGGCACGGTCACTGATCGGTTTGTATTTTTTTAGCCAGCCTCCAACCCGTCTGATGGCAGATAAATCGACATTGACAATCTGCTCTATAAAGGGTCTCTGGATTTTTACGACAACATCAACGAACCCATTATCAATTGCATCTGTTGGTAGCAACCGGCCACGGTGCACCTGTCCGAGGGATGCTGCGGCCATGGGTGTCTCATCGATCCATTCAAGTTTTTCTAAGAAACTACCATTCAGGTCTTTTTCGGCCTGGTCTCGGATTGCGATAAATTTTTCAGCGGGAACCTCATCTTGAAGACCCGATAGTTCATCAGTGATTTCTGGTGGGAGGACATCCAGACGGGCTGAGAGAAACTGTCCGACCTTTATCATTAACCCACCCATATGGATGGCAAGCAGCCGAAATTTTGAGGCGATGTTTTTGTACCGATTCGAGCGAGTTTCCCTGGACCAATTTCTCAGACCAATTCGAGGAAGAAAAATTTCCCAAAAAATAAATGTTACTGTCACACCTGCGAAGAAAAAAACTATGCGCCAATAGCGCGCACGTAAAATTGATGTTTTCATAAAGTCTCCTTTCCCGGTAGGATTGTATCATTGGGGCTAGAATTTAAATTTCGAGCAATTTTTTAGGGAGAAAATTTTTAACTTGAGAAATCATGACTGCAACAAATATGATGATACAGCCCAGAATTTGAATTGGCAACAAGGTTTGTTTGAGGAACAACCAGGCTGATAATACAGCAAAAACTGATTCCAAGCCCAGAATTAGGGCAGCATCAGTGGGTGGCGTGTGATGTTGCCCCCATACTTGAAGTGTATAACCGATCCCAATAGAAAAAACAGCCCGATATAGGATGGCCAAAAGGACAGGAAATAGAATTAATTGATGAATATTTTCGAGCCACAATCCCAAGAAGAGATTAACTAAACCACCAGCAAGAAATTGTCCAGCTGCAAACGAAACAGGCTCAAAGCGAGAGGCAAACTTACCTAAAACTACAAAATGTAACCCCCAAAAAATTGCACCTGTTAATTCAAGACCGTCACCTGGTTGAATGTGAAAACTCCCTGCCGTGGAAAGAAGGAAAGCTCCACCACATGCAATCCCTACCGCTACCAGGTCCAGCCAATGTGGTTTTTCATGAAAAGTTGCCCACAGGATAAACGGTGTGAAAACAGTATAAAGGCTGGTGAGAAACCCTGCATTCGCCACTTTTGTGTAAAATATTCCCACCTGCTGGAGAGCACTGGCAAAAAATAAAATTCCACCTGCAATCAGCATCCAGAGCCATTGATTGGCTGTAATCTTATGTTTTCGGGGTATAAATGGGATTAATATAAGTGTTGCAAGGATAAAGCTCACGCCATTAAATAAGTAGGCAAGATGATATTGCGCAGCGATACCCTGGGTAATGAAGGCAGTACCCCATATAACGGCTACAGAAAGTAGTGTGAGATCGGCTTTTAGGCGCATTATTTATTCGGCTCTTGGTATTTTTTTGAAAGTAGTTGTGCAGTTTTGGCGATGACCTGGATGAGGCATTACGGAAAAGAATTATTAATCGGAGTATTCCAGCTCGAGCATGTTTGACCTATAATGGGGAAATTATCGAGAACTGTAAATATGTGATTTATGATCAAAGCTCAAGGTTACCTTGCTTATAATCAGGATCGAAAACCGCATGCATAAAATCCATACTGTCTGAGTATACGCAAGTAATTTTTCTTTAGCAGTTACTGGAGGTTATTTGGGTAAGACTAAAAATGATAATAGGAGATTAAGATGAAAATCCTCATTTCTGGTGGAACCGGATTTATAGGAACCGCTTTGATGCGATCGTTACTTTTTGATGAGCATAGTGTATCAATACTCTCACGAAATCCGCAAAAAAGCAATTTACCGTCAGGAGTAAAAGTAATTGGGTGGGATGGGCAGAGCACAAAAGGTTGGTTGAATGAATTTGAATCTGTTGATGCTGTTGTAAATTTAGCAGGTGAAACTGTTGGTCGGTGGCCCTGGAATGATGCAAGAAAGCAAGCCATCCTGGAAAGCAGGGTGAAAGCTGGAAAAGTAATGACCGAAGCTTTCCAACTGGCAAAGAGAAAACCTGCAATCTTGATCCAATCGTCCGGTATTGGTTATTATGGTCCCCAGGGAGATCAAATAGTTTCTGAGATATCTCCTGTAGGCGACGATTTTATGGCTAATGTGGCAAGCTCCTGGGAATCTTCCAGTGCAAGCATGGATAATATCCCTGGTGTCCGGCGTATAATTATCCGGACATCGTTAGTTTTGGATTCTCGAGAAGGGGTATTACCCCTAATGGCATTGCCGGTTCGCATGTTTGTAGGCGGACCGTTGGGGAATGGTAGACAGGGTGTTTCCTGGATACATATCGAGGATGAAGTTCGTGCCATCCGCTTTTTGCTCCAACAAGAAACATCCCAAGGAGCCTACAACCTTACCTCTCCAAATCCTGTATCAAATGCTGTTTTTATCCGAAAATTATCACAAGCACTTGGTCGTCCATTTTGGATGCCAACCCCGGCATTTGCTTTGAAGTTGACCCTTGGCGAAATGAGTACGCTTTTACTGGATGGACAATATGTGATGCCGACGCGACTTATTGAGAGCGGATTTAAATTTAAATACGAAAATGTCTACGAAGCTTTGCATAATTTGTACCCTTTTCAATAAATAATGGAACACGTTAGCCAGTTATGTTATAACGAAATTGGTTAGATAATTTTTGCTAATGGGTAAGGGGAAAGGTTGTTTTCCGATTTGTATCAGCTTTGATCAGGATTTAGTTGTATTGTTAAATCGTTAAAAATGGGATGAATATACTATGGTAATGAACTGATATCACGTTTACAATTTAATCCGGTATCGCCCTAAATGGAGTTCGGGTATGCAAGTTGGCACTGTGCAGAAATTGATTTCAATATTTAATCAAAGTTTTCGGGAATTGGGGGTTGTTGTTTCCCTCGAAAAACTGGAAACCTTGTCTGTTACCATTCATCGGGCGATGACT
This sequence comes from uncultured Anaerolinea sp., assembly GCA_964462245.1. Lineage (GTDB taxonomy): Bacteria > Chloroflexota > Anaerolineae > Anaerolineales > Villigracilaceae > UBA5195. The sequence continues at coordinate 3,368 of CAYWXS010000087.1, read as the reverse complement.
GTTCAAGCACGTCATTTCCACACATTAGAACATGTGTTTAATTTTGTTACCCCTAACAATGCAATTGTCAGCCTTGCTGCACTATATCACGACATTGTCTATTATCAAGTGGATATGGGTTTTTCTCCGCAAATTCGGGAATTAATATCCCCATATATTCATCAGGTGGGTGACGAATTTTTTGTCGCTGGATTTATACCTAAGACGGATAGAATCTTTTTTTTGACATTGGATATTTTTGACCTACAACCGGGACAACTGTTATCGTCAGTAGCTGCATTAAATGAGTTTTTAAGTGCACTGGTTATGAATAAGCAATTAAGTGGCCTGGTTTCTGAAAAAGATCTTACTTTTATGACCATTTGCATTGAAGCAACCATCCCATTTAGAGGTATTAGTTCTGATGGGAAAAACCATTTTGATTTATTGGAAATGCGTCTACCCAAGGTTATTATGGATTATGATCTGGGTATCGGCCAGCAAGAATTAATAGACGGCATAAAAACGGCTGTTTTATTTGCGAATAAGGATATTGAAAACTTTGCAGAAACAGATTCTGGGCGGTTTTTGGATAATACTTGGAAATTACTTCCCGAAACAAATGCGGCATTACGCTTGCCTGATGTTTACACCATGGGTGCTTACCGGGATGCTCTCCAAAAAATGAAGGGTTTTTTTGACAATCTGGATGCGGATATGGTATTCAGCCAATATTGTAATGCGCCGCCATCTGAGGAATATTCCCAAATGACCAGGTTGGCACGAAATAATATTCAGGTTGCCAGACAATATCTGGGTATTAAAATTCTGGGGACTACAATTTTGGAAGCCCTTGCCTTAGCAACTGGTGGAGATGCTCCATTATCCTTATTTATGGGTGATGTACCTCGTGAAGGTATCACCATCAAGCGCCTGGAATATTTTTTACCTGAGTTGGAAGACCCCAGCTGGGTGGATCATAATTCAACTATATACCAGTTATTAGAATCAGGGCGAGCGAGTGACACGAGCTTTGATATGAAAAATTCACCCCTTTCTCTCTTTGTTTACAAATCCATTGCACCAGAAAAAATAAGTCTACTCCTCCGTAGAGCACAGGATTTTTTTAGCCACCGGATAACAGCTGATGATTATCTTAAGGAAATTGATCAAAACGTAGTACAGGCAATTGCTCGAGCCTGTTCTATTATGGTATACACACGACGACAGGCATTGTTAAGATTTGCTCAGGAAGAATGACACAACTAGCCGTAGATTGATATAATATCGCTATGTCAGAAAATAAAAACTATTCTCCCGAAGTATTATCCCGACAGGGTGAACTGTCAGCTTGGGGGTTGGCTGTTGCAGCTTCTCTTGGTTTGTATATCCTTTCACTGAGAACCGCAGTTCCTTATTGGGCATGGTTTTTCATTGCTATATTATTTTTTTCCGCATGTAGCATGTCACTAGGAAATTGGATGGATCGGAAAACGAACCTCCTGATTGATAATGAAGGCGTAAAGTATCAAAATGGTTTACGGAATGCCTTGATTCTTTGGAAAGATGTAATTGAGGTTCGGACAGCCCCTGCTCGTTGGGGTACGTCTGTGCAAGTAATAGGGGCGAAAAACCATTTTGCGTTTTCAACGCTTGGTGAAATGCAATTTCAAGGTCAGGTAAAGGGCGTAACCGGATTTCGAGCTGGCCAGGAAATATTGGACGAGATCATTAGAAAAGGTTCCCTGGTGAAAGTTGTTCGGAATGGGAATTTTTTTAAATACTCCCGTTCCTGATTTTTGTTGTAGTATAATTAGTTTATGAAGAATGAGAGATATTCCTATTATTCAAACTTTTCCTAGCCCTTGTTGGTGGAGAAATTAACGCGCCTGCTCCACAGCAGGCGCGTTTTTGTTAGCAAAATATTCAGGCGGAAATCATTTAACAACATTTTTGAATTTGAAAAATTAGTTATATTTTTGAAAAGAGGTTTTTATGAATTTGAATGAGCAAGTCGAATTGTTGATGCAGGGGACCGAATATGGTGATGAAAGTTTGCGAAAAACGATGGAAACCGAACTGCGGCAGCGCTTGATAGATGCCGAACGAGAAGGTAGAAAATTGAGGATCTATTGCGGGTATGATCCTCGAACTGCAGATTTGCATATTGGGCATACAGTGACGATGCGTAAGTTGCGCCAGTTTCAGGATCTTGGGCATGAAGTTGTTTTCTTAATTGGAACTTATACATCGCTGATCGGTGACCCTTCTGATAAAGATAAGCTGCGTCCGCTGTTAACACCAGAACAAACAATGGAAAATGCGAGTAGCTATGCAAGGCAGGCTTTCAGAGTTCTTGATCAAACCAAAACGACTATTCGTTACAATCACGAGTGGCTTCAGGATCTAAAATTTGCAGATTTAATCAAACTGGGCTCTAATTTTACAATTCAGCAGTTTTTATCAAGGGAAGCATTTAGAAAACGTTGGGATGCGGATGACCCAGTTTATCTGCATGAATTCTTCTATGCCATTATGCAAGGGTACGATGCTTACGCATTAAAAACGGATGTTCAAGTGGGTGGGACTGATCAACTGTTTAATATTGTAACGGCTGCCCGAAAGATTATGACTTCTTTGGACGTAAAGCCCAATATTGGTATCATAATGTCCATCTTGCCAGGCACTGATGGTGTCGTAAAGATGAGCAAATCACTTGGTAATCACATCCCCTTAAATTCCACGCCAGAGGATATGTACGGTAAGGTTATGTCAATTCCAGATGTAGCTATGGGCCAGTACGCTCGCCTGGTAACTCGGTGGTTGCCAGCGGTAATCGCCGCGTTTGAAAGTGGCCTAAAATCCGGTAACCTGCATCCGCGAGACGCTAAAATGAAATTAGCTTTTGAGGTGACCAGCACTTATTATGACGAATCTGGTGCCAACCAGGCTCAGGATGCTTTTATTCGATTGTTCCAACAGGGAAATATTCCCGAAGAAATGCCTGAATATAAAATTTCTTCTGGCCAGACAGTGATCGATATTCTCATTGCAGCTGGGATGGTTAGTAGTAAGTCAGATGGTAGGCGTATGGTTGATCAGAAGGGAGTAAAGTTGGATGGAGAAGTGTTGGAAAAAGCTGATGCGGTACTCCCGCATATAGGTGTATTACAAGTTGGAAAGAGACGATTTGTTCGTTGTATTTAAGATAAGGTAGGGATAAGGAATTAATCCCTTATATCGGAATTCTCTTTTGCCCCCTCCTCAAATAAAAAATAACAAAAAAAGACCAGTGTTGAACTGGTCTTTTTTGTTTGAGGCGACGATGGGATTTGAACCCATGATGAGGGTTTTGCAGACCCTTGCCTTGCCACTTGGCGACGTCGCCA
>CAYWXS010000086.1:0-28235 GCA_964462245.1 uncultured Anaerolinea sp. | reverse complement strand
ATTTTACCCCCTTTTGCATATGTTTTCGTGATTTATTGTACTTGCACAAAATCATCCATGTACTACGTGACCCAACACGCGGAGGTCTTGCAACTACTCTTAACGAGATTGCAAGCCAATCAAACATCGGTATGATTCTGGACGAAACCCGTATACCAGTGCGCCCATCAGTGGCATCAGTGTGTGAAATGCTTGGTTTTGATCCTTTATACATTGCAAATGAAGGTAAATTGATTGCTATCATAGATCAGAATGATGCTCAAAAAGTATTATTAACGATGCGGAATACAAAATATGGTGAAGAATCTGTAATCATTGGCGAAATCGTTTCAAACCCTCAAAAGAGGGTGTTAATGAAAACAGCCTTGGGGTCTACTCGAGTAGTAGATGTTTTGATGGGCGAAATCTTGCCAAGGATTTGCTGAGTCGCATTCTCGTTTTCTGGTGTTAAGTGGGGGAGTGTGTGAAATAAATTAATTTCAATCTTGGATAAATATTAATCCATATATGTCTTTCCTCCAAATTATATGTTTTGATATTTATCTGATTTGTGCTGAGAAACTTAATAATCATTTTTCCGGGTGGGTGACAGGTAGAGTTATCAAAACTGGCAACCCCATTCTATGCTTTCGATAAGTATAATTACCGAAACCATAGTACAATTGCCAAAGATATAATCATTCCATCAAACTTAATGAGTTTAAGAGAATCGGGCTACAGTATTTTTTTTCATTCACAAGCATCTCATGGACAAACCATTATGAACAAGGATTCTTCCACTCCAACTATCCAGACCTCAATTGATATTTTTATCCACATGGTTGAACAATCAAGGAGTAAGAATACTGCTCTCAGCTACGCGAAAGGACTGAAACTCTATGCTCAAGTACTTGAAGATCACAAGATGCAGACTGAAACCACTCCAGTCAATCTTCTTAATGAAGATACGCTACCCTGGTATCTTGATGCGTTGAAAGATTTTGCCCCAGCCACCGAACAGCTTTATTCAGCAACTGTTACTCGATTTTTTAATTTCCTTATGGCAGAAAAATTTGCAGATATTAACCTGGCACGAACACGTGAAATAATCCGAATGAGAACCAGGAGACTTGGCCAGCGATTACCTCAATTTCCGCGTACTGATATTGATCAAATTCTCGATTATTTACAAACGATGCAAATTGACGTGGAAGGAAATCAGCAGCTTCGAGATCTCAGAGATAAAGCATTTCTAATTGTGTTAGCTGATACTGGATTGCGAGTTCACGAAGCCTGCGGTTTGCGCAGAGGTGATATTGATTGGAATGAAGGTCATGCCATCATAATCGGCAAAGGCAACAAACAAGCAGTAATCCGATTTTCAAAAAGATCAATGATCGCCCTACAAGAATATTTAAAAATTAGGAGTAAGCTGGATGGAAGTACTGGGAAACCATTATCGTCACTTCCTCTTTTTTCCAGACATGATAATGGAGCAGGAAAAAAAATAAAACCTGTCACCCCGACGACTGGTAGAAATATCGTAGATGAAAGAAGTAGACAAATTCTTGGTGAGGAAGCCAAGGGCAGGATAACGCCCCACTCCTTCCGCCATTATTTTGTTACAACTGTACTACGAGGGTCCGGTAATTTAAAACTTGCTCAAGAATTAGCCAGGCATGCCAGCATTTCTGTAACCCAAAGGTACGCCCACATATCCGACGACGAGTTGGACCGTGGATACTTCGAAATTTTTGATAGTTCCCAAAAAGAATGATTGATTTAATTCTGACCCAAAAAGGTATTATTTATCCGCAACCGATATTGAGATAATTAAAATCGAAAAATACCATTTATTCATACTTAATTTTTAGGTCAGATTCAAATACTTCGAACTGGATAACAATCTTATCCCCATTTGTAGTTCTAATTTTTTGCATAGCCACAATGGGACCAGATATTACAATTCCATCTAACTCAGGATCTCGAACAGCATAGGTCATCCTTCTGGGATCACCATTTTTCTTGCTCACCAATTTAGAAGCATCCACGTCAAAGTTTTTAATATTGTTTGATTGTTCTGCAAAATTAGTAAAAGCTTCTCTCGAATAACCATCATCATAGAGTTTTTCGATTTCAATGATTTTTTCAATTATTGGGATAGTGACATTACCTTCTGTTCTTCCTAAGGCAGCAATAACGACCGGGATTTTGTCAGTCATGACTTGAATCCCATTATCCTTAGCAAATTTCACTAATTCTGGTACAAGTTTTTTGATTTGGAATTCATCGGATTTTTTTGTTGTGCAACCGAGAAACGTCGATCCGAAGTATTTTCTTGGCTCGGCTGATTGCAAATCAGTTACTTTTAAATCATATTGTTGTTTATCAGGATGTGGGATCAAAGCACCCTTTTGAAGCTCTTTAAATAATATATTTCTCACTTCTTCAACGGTAATTTCTGGCATATTGTCTCCAGCTAGTATTTTTATTACATTCTCATCCTCGCATTTAATTTTATAAATTGCCACATACCTCTGGTCTGAATTTGTGTCTCGACATAAAATTACTACTAGAATTCCTCTGGATGCATTACTTGGGGATACCTGATACAGAAGATCAGCCAATTTTTTTGAATTATTCAGAATCGTCTCAGGGTTTTCTAGTATCGCCTGGATAAATGGCCGCGCTCTGGAAGCGGTTACCCCAATGTTAAAAAGACCAGACACTGTATTCCCTGAATCTTCTGCATCCCATAATTTATTTGTGAGCGTTTCAAGAAAATCAATTATCGTGATATTTAACGTGCTAATTTCTTTTTCACTTTCTGAATAATTAAGACTATTGGATGCCTTATCAACAAAGTGATAAGCAAATCTTTGCAATTGAATTCCCATCTTACCCTCCGTTCTATAGCTTGAAAAAAGTTAGTAAGCATCGCCAAACATTATAATCCCCCACTTTCTTGCCTTATTTATGTTGACTCATCTGGAATACCGGGCGAATTTTTGACTACGAATAAATATAACTACGTTATGCATACAAAATCGATTTATTATAGGGTTACTCTACTACACCAACCCAAAATAAATCGATTTTATTTCCGTAGACCTGATCATAAAGAATCTTTACTTTTTTTGGTTGTTCCACCATTCCTGCACGATACTTAGTGCATTCAGTGCGATCTCATTTTCTCTTGGCCCTATTTTAATATTTTCATAAACATAGACATTCCGTAAATTACACAATACCAACATCATATTTGCCAGGTGTACTGGAACCAAATCATCATTTTTAAATAGATTGATCAATGAAGAAATGCTGTGAGGTGGAGAATCTTGCGAATTCTTTTCCCATATACGCTGGCAAATTTTTACAATTTCAGATCTTGCAATTTCAATATCAATTTCCTTAGATGAAGCTGTCTTTATAACTGTTTTTTTTGAAATCTTACTTTCTTGAGCGTTCTTGGAAATTTGACCCGAAAGCAATATTCCAGACTGGTTTAGTACATTTGTTGTCTTGGGCTTCTTACAAGACGAACACACCCCTCTTTGTCGAATGGCTTTGCCATTCACTTCGAGTATGTGACAAAGGTGATTTACTTGTTGGCGTGGTTGTATTCCCAAATCAATTGATAAGCAATCATCGCAATACGCATCTGGGAATACATCATCGAGCAATTCCAGGATTACTTCGCTATTTGACATTAAAAGTCCTTCTTCTTATTTTTACTGATTTTTTCAGTGTCTCGTACTAAACTAGAATTCAAATATTTAAAAAATAACTTTTTGAGTACACATCATTCTACAGCATATTCTCGACAGCGACATTCCAAGTTTAATGGCCCTTCAGACTAATTTCTAGTTTATGTTTACCTGGCTGAAAACTGCGGTACTACTTCCCTGTTGGATAAGGGAAAAAATTACACAATTTTTGTGATACAAATGGTCAAATATTATGTTTGAAATTGCGATTCGCTTGCTAGAAATATAGATGCCTTATGCCAGAGTTTGCATCACAGGTTGATTCTATAGTTATGAATTAAAATAGTTGTATATGCAATTATTCAGGAGAATTAATTTGTCTTTCTTTTCATCACCATTCCACAGGATAGTTAAATATTATAATGATCCAGAATATTTCTCCCAAATCCTGAAAATTGCTCTGCCTATTACTTTACAAAATTTTGTTTTTTCTGCACTCAATATGGCGAGTGTAATTATGATCGGACAAAAGGGTGATATTGCAGTCGCTGCTGTTGGTTTAGCTGGACAGATTTTTTTCTTATTTAATTTGGTTCTTTTTGGTCTTGGAAGCGGTACAGCTATATTTACGGCTCAATTATGGGGAAAGAAAGACGTTTCTAATATAAAGAAAGTTCTAGGTTTATCGCTTCGCCTGTCACTTGGCACAGCTATCGTATTTTTTATATTATCCCAGTTTTTTCCAACGCAAGTTTTGGGAATTTATACGACAGATATTCGCGTAATATCAATGGGTGCAGATTATTTACGCACTTTTAGCTGGTGTTATTTTTTCTTTGCAATTACATTTGGCTATGTTTTTGTCTTACGCTCAACCGGAAATGTACGTCTTCCGGTATTCGCATCAGTGATTTCACTGGTAATCAATGCTGCATTCACTTTTGGCCTTGTTTTTGGGAAAATTGGATTACCAGAACTTGGTGTTAATGGAGCAGCTATTGCAATTGTGATTGCCAGAGGCGTGGAATGTGCCATTTTGCTTTTTGGAATTTATTTTAAAAACAATTCTCCAGCTGCTGCAACATTTTCCGAATTGACATTTTTTGATTGGGCTTTTGCGTGGAAAATTATGAAGCCTGTCATCCCTGTTGCATTGAATGAATTATTTTGGTCATTTGGAATTACTACCTATAACATCATATATGCGCGAATGGGTACAGAATCAATTGCAGCTATGAATATCTACAGTACAGTTGATAACATGGCTTTTATTTTTTTTATAGGTATTGGCAGCGCGACTGCCATCATTGTTGGAAACAAAATTGGTGCCCATGACCATGAAAATGCATATAAGTACTCAGGGCGCTCGATAGGTCTCTCTATGACCCTAGGTCTGATTATAGGTGGCATTGTACTTCTCATGCGAAACCCAATTCTCAGTCTTTATAATGTTTCACCAATGGTGCTAGAAAACGCCTACCATATAATGACTATCGCAGCATTTGCCATCTGGTTAAGAGCTGCAAACATGGTAATCATAATCGGCACTTTACGGTCAGGTGGAGACACCATATATTCCCTGGTTCTGGATGGTTTTGTAATCTGGCTGGTTGGCGTCCCACTTGCAGCCTTAGGTGCTTTTTATTTTCTGCTGCCCATCCAATGGGTTTATTTCCTTGTTTTATCTGAAGAAATTACAAAATTCATTTTTGGTCTAAAACGCTACTTTTCACGAAAATGGATTAACAACCTCACCCAGTATGTCTAGATCACCTCAGCTTTTAGAAGAACATAATCTTCGTAATTAACTCGTAATCTTTTTGCAATTGGTCCTGGTATCCCCTCCCCTATCTGGTTCCCATCGATACTAACTACAGGCACAACCCCACGTGAGCTGCTAGTGATAAATGCTTCGTTGATATCTCGAATTTCATCTATGCGCAATGCCCGGTATTCGATCTGAATTCCTTCAGCCCGAATAATTTTTAAAATTGTGCGTCTGGTAACACCAAGCAATATGCTCTTTTGGGCTGTTATTACTTTTAAATTTTTTACTGAATAAAAGTTACTGGTCAAGCCTTCCAGAAGATGATTATTCCAAACAATAATCCCCTCGTAAATATTATTCTCCAAAAGAAATTTTCTTTCGGTTTCACTTTTTTGGATAAAGGAAGTTGTTTTTAATCTTGGATTAACTCTTTCTACATGTGACGTAACAACACTGATCCCGTTTTTGTATACATCTTCCTCTATCGGTCTCAATTTCTCAACAATGATATATACCTGCCCAGGATTTTCTTTTATATCCATACATATCCGAACCCGCGCTTCTCCAGGTCTATATGCTTCCAATAATTCTCTCAGTTTGATTCGTAATTCCTGAGCAGAAATGGATGGGTTTATATTTTTTTCCAGTGCCGGCACAAATAATCGATCAAAATGGGCTTTTAATCCGATTACCAGCCTCCCTTCCCCGTATGTTCGAAATGTTGAATACAAACCTTGAGGTAATTTCCGCGATATATCATCCAGCGATTTCTCGTTTTGATAGATGGGTAATTCTTGTGCTGACAAATCATTGGCTAAAGCAAAAACTTTAATGGACATATTAATTTATTCCTCCAAATTTTTTGAAATTTTACCATGCCTAGTTTTTCAAACGCTGTCTCCTTGACAGTTCACAAAACCAAGTGATAAACTATAAATATAAAATATAAAAAAAGGAGGTTGCGCTTCATGGCAGTTAACTCAAATTTTTTCAATCAATTCAAATTAGTTTCTGTAAATTGCCTTATATGTAGTGCGCCTGTTGCCTGTTGAGTCAACCAACGTGATATTTAGCCACGGTGCACTAGCGCACCGTGGTTTTTATTTTAATTTCTTTTCTCGTTTTGTATTCATGAAATTCAGGTTAGATAAATTATGAATAATAATCAAAATTCCACTTATTTTGACTTCCGAGAAGCTATTTCGGTAAACCGGTTAAAAGGTCTCTGGCAAGTTATGACTGGATATCACATGTCGTATGGCGGCGCAGTTGCTGCTCAATCCGTATCGGCATTGGCAAAAACAGCCACGTTTCTCTTGCTCCGCTATTTTGCAGATATTGTTACAGGTAGCTCTACACCAATTAACAATGACTGGGGACGAACTTTTCTATTTATAGCGTTTGGATTTGTGAGCTTGGCTTCTATTGAAGGCTATTTTGCCTATGTATCAGGGAAACTCGCTGCGTACACAGCCGAAAATATTGCCCGGCGATTGAGAAACTTTTTGTTTGACCACATTCAACGTCTGAGTTTTTCTTACCACAGCAGCACCCCCACAGGTGATCTTATTGAAAGAGTAACATCCGACGTTGATGCTCTCCGAAGATTTTTTAGCGAACAAGCCATCGGAGTTGGCCGTATAGTTTTATTGTTTGTCATAAACTTCACAGCTATCTTGATTCTCAATTGGAGGCTTGGTTTGGCCTCGGTAATTGTCATACCGTTCATCTTGCTTGTTTCCGTTTGGTTTTTCAAACAGATTACGGTACGCTATGAAAAATATCAGGAACAAGAAGCAGCTCTTTCCACCACCCTTCAGGAAAATCTATCAGGTGTTCGAGTGGTTAAAGCTTTTGCCCGACAAGATTTTGAAAAAGGGAAGTTCGAAAAAGATAACCGGGAAAAGTTCTCCCGCGGTAAAGCTCTATTATTGATGCATTCCTTATTTTGGCCACTTTCGGATATTGTCCTCGGTTTCCAAATGCTTGGTGGTTTCGTTTTCGCCGCATATATGGCGATCAATGGTGAAATCAGTGTCGGCACATATCTGGCCTATGTCGGGCTTGTTGTCTGGTTGATATGGCCCATCCGCAATCTTGGAAGGCTAATTGTTCAAACTTCAACAGGTATGGTCTCTTACAGTCGCTTGCTCGAGATCATAAAGCAGAAACGTGAAAATTTAGTTGAAGGGACATACTCACCTATTGGGCCAACCAAAGGAGATATGATCTTTGACCAAGTGTGCTTCAAATATTCAGATAGCGAAACGCTCATCTTAAAAAACATTTCCTTTAGCATAAAATCCGGCCAATCGATTGCGTTGATCGGTTCTACTGGCTCAGGGAAAACATCACTCATCAATTTATTGCCGCGTTTTCACGATTACACGAGTGGTCAAATACTTCTGGATGGCGTCGAATTGAGGGATTATCCACCGGAATATCTAAGGCAGCAAATCGGAATCGTCGAACAGGAGCCATTTCTGTTTAGTCGAAGCATCAGAGAAAATATTAGCTATGGTGTTGGACGCAAAGTTACGGATGATGAGATCGAACAAGCTGCCCAGGCCGCTGCAGTTCATGACGTGATTAAAACATTTCCGGATGGTTACAACACAGTTGTAGGCGAAAAAGGCGTTACCCTCTCTGGAGGACAAAAACAACGTGTAACAATTGCAAGAACTTTATTGAAAAATCCTCGCATCTTGATACTTGATGATTCTACTTCGTCAGTGGATATGCAAACAGAGGCTGAAATTAGAGATGCTTTGGTGACATTGATGAAGAATCGTACAACATTTATTATTGCCCACCGAATACAATCTGTCATGAACGCTGATTTAATAGTCGTACTCGACAAAGGTGAAATCATCCAAATTGGAACCCATGACACGTTAATCGTAGAAAAAGATGGCATATATCGCAAAATTTTTGACATCCAAACACGTGTGGATGAAGAACTGGAAACCGAAATCGCTGCAACAAGGTAAAACATAAGGAGTCTTATCTTATGGGAGAAATAGAAAATGTCGACAGATGCTGAACTTATCGAATTGGAAGAAGAAGAATATACCAGCCCACTAACAGCCCCGGTGTTAAACCGGATTATTAACCTATTGCGACCACACTGGCGCTGGGTTGTGGGCTTTTTAATTACTATTGCACTGACGTCAGTAATGGATTCAATGTTCACCTTTATAAATAAAAACATAATCGACCAGGCGATTGTTGAAAAAAATGTAAACATCCTTTGGAAATTGGCGACTTTATATGGAGTGCTGCAAGTTATTCAATCTGGCATGGTTTTTACATTTATTTATCTTGCAGGGGTTTTAGGTGAAAAAATTCAATACGATCTGCGCCGAAGCATGTTCAATCATTTGCAAGAATTATCCCTATCCTATTATTCGCAAAATGCCGTTGGACGATTAATTGCTCGCGTGACATCAGATTCAGGACGGGTTGCAGACCTGATGACCTGGGGACTGGTAGATACAACGTGGGCATTCATGAATATCACCACAGCAACAATTTTTATGATGATCATAAACTGGCAGCTTGCCCTGATAGTGTTGGCCGTCTTACCAATTCTCAGCTATATTGCTGTAAATTTCAGGAAAAAAATTCTGGTTGAATTTCGAAATTCCAGAAAGGCCAACAGCAAAATTACAGGTGCGCACAATGAAAATATTCAGGGCGTACGTATTATTAAAGCTCTTGGCCGCGAATCAGAAAATTTGAAAGAATTTCAATCCTTAACCGATGATATGTATCATGCTACTTACAGGGCGGCGTGGCTTTCAGCATTATTCTTACCTACAGTCCAGATAGTAACGGCTATCGCACTCGGTTTCATCGTGTGGTTTGGCGGTTATCAGGCTTTGTCCGGATTCCTAACCATCGGTGGAATTCATGCTTTTGTCTCATACCTAACTTTTATCATGTGGCCAATCCAGGATCTCGCACGGGTATATGCTGAAATGCAGCACTCAATCGCATCAGCAGAACGAATCTTCAAATTGATTGACACCGAACCTGATGTTCACAATAAACCAAATGCGATTGATGCAAAAACACTCCTAGGAGAGATTGAGTTTGAGCATGTAAATTTCTATTACGAGGACCGCAAACCAGTACTTTCAGATTTTAATCTCAAAGTACAACCTGGAGAAACAATAGCCCTGGTTGGTCCGACTGGTGGTGGAAAATCAACAATAGTAAATTTGTTATGCCGTTTTTATGAGCCGAGTGAAGGAAAAATAAAAATCAACGGTCATGATTATACCGATTACACTATGCAAAGCATCCACAGCAAAATTGGTATAGTACTTCAAACACCACATTTATTTTCTGGTTCTATTAGAGAGAACATACGCTATGGTCGCTTGGATGCAAGTGATATTGAGGTTGAAGAAGCTGCTCAACTGGCAGGAGCTCACGATTTCATCCAAACCCTATCAAAGGGGTATGGAGAAAATGTTGGTGAAGGTGGCAACTTGTTATCGGTTGGACAAAAACAACTAATAAGTCTTGCACGTGCAGTTTTAGCCAAACCAGAATTATTCATTATGGACGAAGCTACTTCAAGTGTTGATACATTGACAGAATCTCTCATTCAAAAAGGGATGGAAAGTTTGATGGCCGGAAGAACATCGTTTGTAATTGCCCACCGCCTATCAACTATCAAACGTGCTAACCGTATTGTAGTAGTAGAAAACGGAAAGATTACAGAGATGGGTACCCACGTAGAGCTTTTACGTGCCCAAGGACACTATTACCGGTTGTACACTCAACAATTTAAATTCCAACGTGAAATTGAATACAGTTCTTCTGCAATGGTTCCCCTGATCTAACAAAGAAAATAATCAGTAGCTGATATTGAAGAAGCCTTACGTGGCAATCACGTGAGGCTTCTTTTATAAAAATTCTAATTGTCGATAAGTTTTGTTGTAAAAAGGTAACAATGGTTCGACCCTGGTTAAAATATGCTCCATTTGGGTAATAGACTGACCCATTTTCCAATTGTATAATCACTTTTAGATAAAAATTATTTGAAATACATTTGTTGAATTAGGAGAAAAATATTATGGCTAGATCAGTAGCAGAAGCATTAGCGCTTGGGAAGAATGTGAAGATGGTTGATATTCGTTTTACCGACTTGCCAGGGCAGTGGCAGCATTTCACAATTCCTGTTCGCAGGTATGATGCAGAATTCTTCGAAGGTGGTATACCTTTTGACGGGTCTTCAATTCGTGGCTTTCAAGAAATTCATGAATCAGACATGCTCTTGATGCCAGATCCCGATACCGTCTTCATTGACCCTGTCGCTAATATTCCAACACTTGTTGTTACTTGTGATGTTTATGATCCTATTACACTTCAGCCATACGCGAGGGATCCTCGCTTCGTTGCTCGTAAAGCAGAGGCTTATCTAAAACAAACCGGTATCGCTGATACAGCTTTTTTTGGTCCGGAAGCTGAGTTTTTTATCTTCGATAATGTCCGCTATTCAAACAATACTTACGAATCCTTCTATTACATTGATAGCGAAGAAGGTTGGTGGAATAGTGGTAGGGCTGATAAACAAAACTTTGGTGGACAAATTTCCCCCAAACGTGGATATTTTCCCGTACCGCCGGCTGATACCCTTCAGGATATTCGCTCCAAGATAGTGATGGCTCTTGAAGATGCTGGTGTACCGATGGAAATACATCATCATGAGGTTGCTACCGCCGGTCAAACTGAATTAGGCATGCGCTTTGATACGCTGACCCGCATGGCAGATAACGTATTACTTTATAAATATATAGCAAAAAATATTGCCCGTCAAAACGGGAAAACAGTAACTTTCATGCCCAAGCCTCTCTTTGGTGATAACGGCTCCGGTATGCATGTTCATTCTTCTCTTTGGAAGGGAAACACTAACGTATTTTACGATGCATCTGGATATGCTGGGTTATCCGATACTGCAAAATATTATATTGGCGGATTGTTAAAGCATGCTCCGGCTTTGCTAGCGTTAACATCGCCCACAACGAATTCATATCGCCGGCTTGTCCCTGGTTATGAAGCACCTGTAAATCTGGCCTATTCACAAGGGAATCGTTCTGCAATTTGTAGAATCCCGATTACAAAAAGCTCAAAAGCCAAACGTGTTGAATTCCGTGCGCCAGATCCTTCCAGCAACCCATATTTATGCTTTTCCGCCATTATGATGGCCGGTTTGGACGGAATTCAAAACCGTATTGATCCGGGTGATCCTCAGGATAAGGATCTGTATGAACTGCCAGCAGAAGAAGCAAAATTGATCAAGCAGGTCCCCGGTTCTCTGGGAGATGTTTTGAAAGCATTGGAAGCTGATCATGAATTCTTATTAAAGGGTGATGTATTCACTACTGATATGTTGGAAGCATACATCTCTTATAAGAGAATCAATGAACTCGATCCGATCCGAATGCGCCCAACACCTTACGAATTCACAATGTATTTTGATATTTAGTAAAACGCTAAGTTAAGAACTTCTTCATCGACCGTCGACATCTGACAGAGTACCGAAACCGGTAATCGTTCAGCGGTCGACGGTCATTTTTTATTTTATGTTTGTTCGGTGCATGATATGATTTGTCTAACTCGAGAAGAGCAAAATAAAAAGGTACATAATGTGAAAAGTAAAAATTCCCTTATTGCGGATGATTCGGATTCTCGTTTGCTCAAGGCACTCGCCAGTTTAAATCAAATCAGTGGAACAATCAATCGGATTGGTTCTGGTGATGATATCAGTAGCTTGAACAGCCTCCAGCTCATCGTAGAAAGCGCTATTTTGGTCGTTCCTGGTTCTTCTGCTGTGATTTACACATATGACGAGGCGCGAGGATTATTTGAGAAAGAATCACGGGTTTGTGCAGAACCGATAGGGTTGAATACTCACCTACACTCTTCGGGCGAAGATGATCGTCCACGCAATAATGGAATAGGAATGCGAACAATCTCACAGAGAAAGTCGACGCTTTCCTATGAGGAAGCCGACATTGATGTTCATCCTTATCATGCGCAGCAGGGGGTTAAAGCCGTCGGCTGTTTTCCTTTGATTGTTGTTGAACAAGTAGTGGGTGTTTTATATGTTTATTTGAGGGAAGAACGTGCTTTTAGCCGGTTGGAATTGTTAATGCTAGATAATTTTGTTAATCAGGCTGCAATGGCAATTTATCATTCCCGAAGATTGGCAAGTATTCAACGTGATCTTGCAAGGAAAGAGGGCGAATTAGACCGCTTACATCATGCTGGTATGATTATTTCTTCCCGGATGAAATTAGAGGAAACCCTTGAATCCATTCTCCTACTTGCCCTGGATATGACGAATGCACATTATGGGATTTTTCGGTTACTGGACAACAAAGGTGAAAATTTAATTACAAAGGCCTTTGCGGGTAACGATATGAAACGTCCTAAACTCGAAAGCATGCCAATTAACATCAACAGCGTTATGGGACAAGTTGCCCGAAGTCGGCAACCTGTCCTCATTCCTGATCTCCAAGCAGAGCCATGGTCAAATATTTATTACCCTTTGGATGCTGGCTTAAAAATGCGCTCAGAATTGGCGGTACCACTCATAAATGCCAGTGGGCGACTAGAGGGAGTATTAAATATTGAAAGTCCGGAACCCGGAGCATTCGATGAAAACAATAGTCATATGCTTCAATCCCTGGCAACATATGCGGTTACAGCAATCCAGGAAGTCCGTTTATTGGACGCTCTACAGGAGATTTCCAGAAAAATATTTACTTTATCCTATGAAGATGTCCTTTTCCATTTGGCTGATGTTGCGTGCGAGTTATTAAATGCTTCATCCAGCGCAATCTGGTTACTACATGAGGATGAGTTAATTTTACAAGCATCCAGCGGGGATTCCCATCACACAGATCGAATTCCTGTCTATGAAAGCCTGACAGGTCAAGCAATTTTAAAGCGCGATGCAGTTGTCACAGATGATGTTCGTACAGACCCTCGCTTTCATCGTCCTGATTTAGCCCAATCACAAAATTGGGTGCGTGCTCTAATTGTACCCATGCTCGCCAGTGAGGAAGAATATCCCCTGGGAGCCTTTGGAGTTTACAGCTCCACACCTGACCCTGGACGATTCGCAGAATCCGAGTGGGATAAGAAAGTACTAACATTATTATCCCATTATGCAGTTCTTGCTCAACAGAATGAAAACAGGCAACAAGCATTGCGCCAAGCTCAGGAGCAACGCTCCATTGCAGAAACTTTTGCAGCAGTTGGCGATATCGCTTCAAATCTGTTACATCATCTAAATAACAAGGTTGGGACCATCCCAGTACGAGTTCAAAATATTCAGGACAAATGCGCACCAACGTTGGCATCTGACAGGTATCTGGCTAACAACTTGATTGAGATCGAGCGCTGCGCAATGGAGGCAATGCAAACGGTTCGGGAAAATCTTTCCCATCTCCGTCCACTCCTACTGGAACCAGTTTTTATAGCAGCGCGTGTAGTTGAGGCAATAAATTCAGCTCAACTCCCCACAGAAATAGTTGTAAAGCTGGATGGACTTGAACACTTGCCTGTCGTAATGGCTGGTGGTCAAAGTCTCACTTTCGTCTTTACAAACTTAATTGAAAATGCCGCAGATGCCATGCAAGGAAAAGGGGTTATTAGAATTAGAGGCCAGGAAAATGCAAAATGGGTTGAAATTACTGTAAGTGATAGCGGTCCAGGTATTCCCCCGGAGCTGCATGAGAGGGTTTTTGAATTGAATTATTCAGACAGACCCAATATGCGACCTGGAAAACTTGGTTTTGGTCTGTGGTGGGTCAAAACACTGGTGACCCGCTTAGGAGGTTCGATCGCGATTGAAAGTGACGGGCAAAAGGGAACCTCATTCCGAATTCGACTGCCCCAAGTGGATGAAAAAATATGATTACAACAAAACAGCGGGCGCTCATTGTAGAAGATGATCGATCATGGCAGCAAATTTTAAATGAAATAATCACAGATTGTGATCTGGATGTAGATATCTCAAATAATCTCGATGATGCGATTCGTTTACTAAAAGATCAGACGCACCGACTGGCTATTGTAGATTTATCTCTTTCGCCAAATGATCATAATAATTATGACGGTCTAAAAGTTCTCGAAGCAATCCGAAGGTTGGATCCTGGTTGCCGAACAATTCTGCTGACAGGATTTGCCACTGTTGAATTAGCGGTTACCTCGTTAAAAGATTACAACGCATTTTCGTTTTTGCGGAAAGAAAATTTTCATAGAGGACAATTCAGGGAGCTCGTTTATCGGGCTTTAACAAGTGCCCCCCCCTCAAATGAAGTAACTGCTACCCCGGTTATTAATAACATTACTTACTTTACTGATTCACAACCAATTCAAAACCAGACCAACTTTCCATCCGGAAAGGCCATCATTATTGAAGATGATGCAGGTTGGCGTAGTATCATCGATGAATTATTGAAGGATTCTGGTTATCAGGTCCAGGCTTGTAGTGGCTTTGGTGAGGCATTAAGTTACCTTCGTCGAGAAAAATTTTCGATAGCTGTCGTAGATTTATCACTGACAGATACTTTTCAAAATTATAGTGGCCAATTACCATCTGGAGACAACCTCGAGGGATTCCAATTATTGGCAACAATTAGGGCTGAAGGTATTCCAACCATTGTTGTAAGTGGAGTTGCATCAACCGAACATATCAAGAAAGCGTATGCAGAGGAATCCATCTTTGCCTTTCTTGAGAAACAATCCTTCAGTCGAACTTCATTTCTCAAAATTATCGAAGATGCTCGCTCAAGCTTTCAACCAACTAATGAACTAAGTATTCTAACTGACCGGGAGAGAGAAGTTTTTAACCAATTATCTCAAGGGTTAACCAATAAAGAAATAGCGGAAAATCTTGTAATTACCACCAATACAGTAAAGCGACACATAAAAGCTATTTTTGAAAAACTAGGAGTCCACACAAGGTCTGCTGCTACTGCAAAAGCGCTAAACTCCTCTTGAGTTAAGCCTATTTATCGTAATAAAATGTTTGGCTCTCTTTCAGCTTTACACTTGTTATTGCCAGCAGAAAGAAGTATAGTTGTCAGGGAATTAATTATCGGTCCAGAAAATTATAATTCTTGGAATATTCGGAGAAGGTTATGGAAAAAAATATTACTGTAAGAGGCAAGCAACTTGCATGCACTCTTGAAGGAAATTCTTCGAATCCAGCAATCCTATTTATCCACGATTGTGCATCATATCGAGGCGTTTGGCAACAAACAATTTCAATTCTAAAAGCTAAATACTTCTGTATTGCAGTTGATTTACTCGGATTTGGGGCTAGTGATAAACCGGAAGAGGGAGATTACAGTCTTCCAACCCAGGGGCAAAGAGTTCTTATGATTGCAGATCAATTGGGGTTAGGAAATTTCTCTCTTGTTGGGCATGCCATGGGCGGGCAAATTGCTTTGTATATTGCTTCCGTTCTGGCTCCTCAAAGAATCGAGAAATTGGTTTGTATTAATACAATCATAACTGGAAAATTTTCAGAAAAAGCAGAAAAAACATTTATTCAAGCCGCAAAAATTGGACGAAGATTTCCATGGCTTTATAACTTGGGTCGCTCATTCGTAAATTTCAAACCATTGAGTAATTTTGCTTTCGGCAACCTTTTTTTTGATATTAATGCAATCCCATTCGAAACATGGAAAGCCGACCGGTTGGCCACCTACAATCCAGCCTGCGCTATTTCAACGGATGAGTCGTTCAAAGCAATGAAAGCAATGGACTTGATTCCGCATTTAAGAAAAATTAAAGCCCGAACACTAATAATTGCTGGTAAACAAGATAAAATCACGCCACTTGATCAGGCGCTTTTAGCGCAGACACTAATTCCCAATAATGATCTTGCATTAATTGAAAAATGTGGCCATTACCCAATGATTGAAAAGTCAGGTAACTTTAATAAAGCCATGGGGTTGATTTACTGATCGAGATTTTATAATTCTCAATGGTAATTTTCAGCTAATTATTTGAAAGAAACAAAAATGTGGGATAAAGATCAAAGATCACATCCTAACTACCCTTAATTCTATATAACCACAACAACTAAAGTGGCCTATCTATGCAAAATCTAACCCTGGCGCCTATTGAAACCCTTAAACTTGCCAAAAATGCGTACGTGCATGGAGAAACGAAAAATGCCCGGTATTGGGCAAGCTTAGCTGCGACTCAAGACCCAAATCTTGAAGAAGCCTGGCTTATCTTGGCTGCTGTTGCAAATCCAAAAGCAAGTGTAGGTTATTTACGTCATTACCTTAAAATTAATCCTAAAAGTCAAAGAGCATTGCGTGGGCTAGTCTGGGCTATTGAAAGGTTGGAGAGTTATGAGCCAGACAGGAATTCCAATATTAAATCCGATAATAATCAACAATTAACTCACTCATTGCCTGTGACTGCCTCGCAGGATGCCGGACATGGAATTAATTTTCAAATTCCAAAACAAACATTTTTCTTCCTGCTAATATTAATTTCATTGTTTTTTATTCTTTCTTTCTCTATTGGGGTAAAAATTAATTATCAAATAACCCCGACCATTATTCCCGATTCTAGTAACGCCACACAAGAAATACCGAAATCATTAGTAAAAATAGTTCAACCCATTCAAAATACTGTCATACCGTCTTTCACTCCGACAAAAAGTATGCTTGCCACCGCAACGGTTGTGCCATCAACTGAGACACAGATTCCAACGCCAATTACTTCGCCAACGATTCTTCCATCGGATACTCCGGTAAATGGACAAACTGGACCACAAACATTTCCAGCTTTACCAAGCCAAACCTTACCAAGCACAGGTAAGTGGATATTGGTAGATATTTCCGAACAGCATATGTATGTCTATGAAAAGGATCAAATAATCTTTAGTTTTATTGCTTCGACTGGTATGAACAGCTCAACCAGAGTAGGTACATTTGCTGTTCAGTCAAAAATTTTGAATGCTTACGGCGCCACATGGGATATTTGGATGCCAGATTGGCTTGGAATTTATGATTCTGGGAGTCTGGAAAATGGCATCCATGCGTTACCAATATTGCAAAATGGTGCGACTTTATGGGATGGTTTCCTTGGAACTCCCATTTCCTATGGTTGTGTAGTCCTAGGGTCTTATGATGCAGAAACATTATATAATTGGGCTGAGATCGGCGTACCTGTAATTATCCAGCCCTAATATAGAGTTACTTATCGCCCTTTTGTTGTTTTCCCTCTCCGTGAGCATTTACTTTACCCTAGAAAATTCCTCGTGAAAGCACAAGGGCCATTTTCCTACTTTTTTTAATAAATGTTCAAAATCATATACTCAAACCAGTAGACTAATCTGAGTTGAGTAAACCAATAAGCTAGATTCTACGATTAGTACACAAAGCTGAGTAGTCTTGCCATTAAAATAATCAACTTCATTTTTTAATGATTGGGTCGGATTCCGAATGACCAATTCAAATCCGTATACATCGTTTCCGCTTTATAAACCCGGTCACTGACTCCATTCAGTTGCTCAGCTATTTTTTGGCTAATCAAGGGTACTGGGTTCCGTCCGTAAAAATGATTGTAAAATAATTGATTAGTGCCGGCTTCATCCAAAGCCCAATTAAATTTTGTGTATCTTGAAACATCGAACGGTCTTGTGTAACCGCGCAGGGTTTTGGTTTGGTCAACACTACAATAATGTTCAAAGTAAGTCATAGCCAGCTCTCGAATAGTTTTATGTACTGCTTCCCGAAACCCAAGGTTGACATAATTAGACTTGGCTACTGCCCCCCAACGCCCTTCAATTTGAAATAAAGCCAGAACATGATCGTCATCGGTACCTGGATAGGGCACTAGATCAACCAGCAGTGGTTTGTATCCGATACGCCAAAGAGCAAGAGCTGCAAATAATCCTCCGTCCAGGCAATGAGATTGGTGATCTATAATGACATTCAGCGGAGATCGGTCACGTTCTTCTGCAATGTAAGGCATGCTATTCAGATAAGTCTGAATAGCATATGGGGAATTTAAACCTAAAAAAAGATTTTTTTGTACAGTCGGTAATTGCGTTTCAAAGTCAGACAAAAAAGACATTTTTTAACCCGGTATTCTGTTATTTTATTTTAAATAGCATAACAAATAATGCTTTTATTCAATAATCCCGGAAGCAGTTTGATGTTGCTGGATATTACAGACTTTGCTGAAAATTAACAAAGACCAGTGTTATGTCAATCGGAGCTAACCCGCTGTAAATGTAATTTTTCAGCCAGTTCTATAATAAGGTGAAAATTATTTTGAATATGAGAGCGTATGTCAGAAATGATAAGCTCTGGATCTACACCTGGCCTTGCAGGATCGGGTATATCATAAATTTGGCCATCTACCATCTCGCTGAGCAAGTAGATAAACTCTTTTTTGGAGATGAATTCACTTTGAATAGCTTCTTTTTGACTGTTTTCCATCACAATGATCAAATCGAAGGGATCCAATATTTCTGATGTTACCTGCCGGCAGACATGCCTTGATATCCCTGAAACACCCAGTTGATTAGCCCACACGAGAACATCATATGGGACAATTGATCCGGTTTTAGCCCAGGTGCCAGCACTTTCTACCCGCCAACCAGATCTTATTCCGTGCAATTTCAATTCTTGTTGAAAAATAGAAGCTGCTATTGGTGACCTGAACTGGTTGGCTCTACACACAAATAGTATTGATGGCATTTTAATGAAACTCGAAGTAAGTAGAATTGGCCTCTACTGAATTAACCCTAATTCTTTGAGTCTCGACAAAACATTTACACTTTTCCATAAAAGAGACCCCTCTGGTCCAACTGAAGTCCATTCTTGACGAACACCTTCTTTAATGATTGATTCAGACGGAGTTTCCTTGAGTAGACAAGCAAGATGGCTAATTTGCTCATAACTCATGTCAGTAATAATCACATTTTTAAACTTGGAAAATAACTCTGGCAACTTGCTAAGTATGTCAGAGTTTAGCATTTTTTGACGCAGCGCTTCAACGATTAAATCATTCCTCTGGATTCGTCCAAAATCATTATCAGGAATGGCTCGCACATAAGCCATTACCTGCGCCCCAGTCAAAGTTTGCTGTCCAGCCTCTATAACCATGCCAATCCACCGATCAGTCGTTCTCGAAGGGATGTTAATTGGCAGCCCTCCAATAGCATCAATCATTGCCGCAAGGTTCGATATGTCAATAGTTATATAATGATCTGTTTTTACAGAAAAATTCTTTGCGAGCATTCCAGCCGCGGAGCGTGTACCATCCACAATGGTATCTGTCAGAGAAAACTGCAATGAACGAATACGACCTTCGTGAAATACCAAACCCAGTTTTGTATTTTCCAGATTGGGATTGGTTAATCCTAGTCCAGACGTGTTAACCCATAAATCTCGAGAAAAAGTATACATGACTACTTTCGGGCTGGAAAAATCGGCTCGAATTATCCGGGTTAAGTCAGAGCCTTTCTGACCATTTACTTCAGCAATATTTGATCCAATTAATAGGATATTCCACGCACCGGTTTCGCCACATAAATTTGAACTCAGTGATGATGATTTTTTGCTTACACTCTCAGTTGGAGTTGAGCTTGATATCAATTCTGCTTCAGGAGTAACGTTTTTTTCTAGAGTCGAGTTTTCTGTCGATTTCGCTGAAGGTGTAACAATCTTTGTAGACGAAGGTGCTTTCGGCGTGGATGAATGAGATGTACTGCTAGGTGTTCTGGTTGAGAACAACGGTTCTGACGTACTATCCAAAGTTGGTCCTTGACGTTGTTGATATGCGGAAATACTTATCCAACCGACAAAACCCAATAAACCCAGAAAAAGAATCGAAAGAAAAACAGTGGAAGGAATCTTCATACTAACTCTCCTGGGGCTAAAATAAATGATTTTTCCAGTAAAAGAATGGTTCGACCTGGACAAAAATCCATGTTGTCATAATATTACTCAGTGTATATCATGACTTGGTAAGTTTATTAATTGAAAAAGTAATACACTTTTGTTGATTTTATTTCAGTTTCAATAATTGCAATTAATAAAAGCCATCTTTTTTTAGTTCAAATAGTGTTTCTATTACAACAATCTAATCAAATATTCATATATGCAGCACATTTTTCAAAGGCATCACTACTTTGTCATGTATGATCGCTATAAAATTTCGAGGACTGAAGACTTGCTCGATCGAACCTGGCACTCAGATAAAATTATCTTTGCAATGCGAAATTTGAAATGAAATTAAACTACACGATCTCTCATCTTTTTTTATCTTCATCGTAATAATGCGAATCCTCAGAGTAATAACTATGGTAATAATAACCATACTTACGACTGTGAGGGTTGACCTCATTTAAAACTACACCTAAAACGCGCGCGTTTACATTCCGAAGATGTTCCAGAGTCTGCTTTAATGCACTCTCTTTGGTAAAGCCAGGTTTCACAACTACAATGACACCATCCATACCAGGTGCCAAGCTTACCGCGTCAGTTACAGTTAAAACTGGAGGGGTGTCGATTACTATCAATTCAAAATCCTGATTTAACCTGTCTAGTATTTCAACCATACGGTGCGATGTCAATAATTCTGCAGGATTCGGTGGAATACTTCCTGATGTCATCACTGACAATCCGGGGATCCCAGCACTTTGAATAGTTGCAGGGATGTTTTCCAGGGATCGTAAAAACAAGCTGCTTAACCCCAACCTGTTCATCAAGCCAAATTTCTTGTGAACTGTTGGCCGACGTAGATCAGCATCGATAAGAATTGCTTTTTTCTCTCCTTGAGCAAGAACAACTGTCAGGTTCGCTGATATGGTTGTTTTGCCCTCCTGGGGGGTTGAGCTTGTGATGAGGATCCGTCGCAGCGGTCGATCAACGGATGAATATGTCAGATTTGTACGCAGGGCCCGAAAAGATTCTGTAATTGGAGAGCGTGGTTGAACCAAGCTGATTGGTTTTCCATCAATAATTTGATGGCTTGCGATCATTCCAAGTATTGGCAGGAAAAATTTCTTGCGAATATCTTCTGGATTACGAATACTATCATCAAGTAAATCGACAGCCAAAATCGTTCCGGCAGCCAGCAATA
This sequence comes from uncultured Anaerolinea sp., assembly GCA_964462245.1. Lineage (GTDB taxonomy): Bacteria > Chloroflexota > Anaerolineae > Anaerolineales > Villigracilaceae > UBA5195. Next base: position 6,635 of record CAYWXS010000086.1, on the reverse strand, counting down.
AACCAACCAAAATAGCCAAAACCGTATTGCGAATGGTCTTAGGACTAACGGGTTCAAGTGGTACGTTCGCTGGTTCAGAAACAAAGATATTTGTACTGGTCTGTGCCTCAGCCAGACGCAACTGTTCAAAGTTTGTGACAAGATTTGAATAAAGTCGTCGATATTCAGTTAAGCGTGCTTCTAGCTGTAATTTTTGAGCCTGATCGCTCGTCTTTTCAATTGCCAGATTTGTATCATTGATCTGGGTTTCCATATCAAGCACCTGCTTAGCCAAGCCTTTTTGAGATGATGCGTATCGCAGAGATTGCAATTCTCGAATTCGTTCAGTAAAAACTTGGGCTAAAGTATTGGCGATTTCAGCCGCCCGAACAGGATTGGGATCCCTTACAGTTACAAGAAGCAACTGAGTGTTTCGCACAATTTCCACAGAAATAAATGGCTTTAGTTCGTCACTTGTGATTTGAAGTTTTAATTTATCGATTATTCCCTGTAGTACAGCTCGATCCAAAAGCATTTCTGCATAAGTACTTGTTTGGGTTTGGATACTGACCATTGATGACGTGTCCAGGCTACGCATAGCTGGCGGATCGCTTACCAGAAGTCGGGTGGAAGTTTCAAAAAGAGGAACAGTATTAATTGATATAACGTACATTATCACACCAGCTATCAGTCCAGCGAGTATGATCAACCAACTCCAGGAACGCAAAAGATAAAAATATTCCCTGATATCAATATTAATCCATAATTGCTGTTCATCTTCGAAACTATTCATTGAGTACGAACCTTTCTTAATATTTTTATTCTTAACAATAATATGGTCTATTCGACATACGTAAATTCTTGGCCATGATGAGGAAAATGGAAATATTGCTTTAAAGCAGAGGGATCACGTACTACACGTCCATCTTAACCATTAAAGTCCTTGGCAAAGATTTTAGCACTATTACTTAACAATGCAACTCTTTTGAACAAAAAGATTTTTCGCCAATTCAATTATTCATCACTCTTTCCCAGGCGTTTTTTATGGTAAACTCACATTGAATATTGTGCGGAGATCATACTATGAGTAATAATCGCAGTCAGCAAATGGTTGAGCGCTTGCGCGCTATGCAAGCAGCAGCTTCAGATATCGAAGCATCAGCCATCGTTTCAGTAGATGGTTTAATAATGGCTTCTGCCTTGCAACAGGGCACTGAAGAAGATCGTATATCAGCAATGTCTGCTGCGATGTTATCGCTAGGAGAGCGGATAGCACATGAGCTTGGCCGTGGTGGCTTGGAACAAGTATATATAAAAGGAGATAAGGGTTTTATTGTACTTATTTCTGTTGGTTCCGAGGCAGTACTCACTGCTCTGGCTCGTCAGGAAGGTAAGCTCGGTCTTGTATTTTTGGAAATGAGGCGTGCTGCCGAAGATTTGGAAAAACTTGTTGGATGAACCAAATATATTTTCAACCACAAGATTGTTTTTTTTGTTCGTCTACCCTGTGGGGAGGATGCCATTCAACGGCCCTCCCCACTCCTTTTGTAAGTGAATATATTCGATGTTTATTCGACAAATCCAACATCGAATATATTTGTATACCCACGGTATTTTGAATATAAACCTTCCTCGGAGACAAAATTATTATGACGACAAAATATATATTTTTCACTGGAGGCGTAGTTAGCTCTGTTGGTAAGGGTGTCACTGCGGCTGCACTTGGGCGAACACTTAAAGAGCGTGGGTTTAATGTTGCTGTTCAAAAATTGGATCCTTACATTAACGTTGATCCTGGAACAATGAGTCCTTACCAACACGGCGAAGTTTTTGTTCTGGATGATGGTGCTGAAACCGATCTGGATTTAGGTCATTATGAACGGTTTATTGATATCAGAGCAACCAGGGTTAGTAATTTCACCACTGGTCAAGTTTACAATGAAGTTATCTCAAAAGAGCGACGGGGTGATTATCTTGGTGGAACTATCCAGGTAATTCCGCACATTACCAATGAGATTAAGCGCCGGATTGGCTTGGTTGCCAAGGACACGAATGCAGACATTATCCTGGTGGAGGTCGGTGGTACGGTCGGTGACATAGAATCACAACCATTCCTGGAATCGCTTCGGCAATTGCGGAGCGAAGTAGGACGGGAAAATGTATTATTTGTTCATGTCACATGGCTTCCATTTATTGGTGCGACAAGTGAACTAAAAACCAAACCAACTCAACATTCTGTTGCAGTATTAAGATCGATCGGTATTTCGCCAAACATGATTATAGCGAGGTCCGATTATCCAATCGACAATGAACTTTGTGAAAAAATTGCCCTTTTTTGTGATGTAGATAGAAAAGCAGTTGTCCCAATGGTGACTGCAAAAGTATTATATGAAATTCCCTTACTGCTCGAAAAAGCTGGTGTCGCAGATTACGTTCTTAAGCTTTTAGGACTGGAAGCAAGGCAAAAACCTAATTGGGCTGAATGGATAAAAATTGTTGAGGATGTTAAACTACCAAAGCCTGAGGTTTCTGTTGCTCTTGTGGGAAAGTATGTTGAACTTCAGGATGCCTATATGTCAGTCCGGGAAGCCCTGAAACATGCGTCCTTAAAAGCTGGCGTAGAAATAAAAATAAATTGGATACACTCAGCGGATTTGGAAAAAGATAAGAGTTGGGATTTATTAAAATCATCAGATGGCATTATCGTACCCGGAGGGTTTGGTTCTCGTGGAACCGAGGGGAAAATTATGGCGGCAAGATATGCCCGCGAAAATAAGATCCCATACTTGGGTCTTTGTCTTGGAATGCAACTTATGTGTATCGAATTCGCTCGTAACGTTCTTGGATACGAGGATGCTAACTCCAGCGAATTTGATCGAGCGACCACCCATCCTGTAATTGATCTTATGAATGAACAACGGTCGATTACTGATCTGGGTGGTACTATGCGGCTCGGTTTGTATCCGTGCAATTTACTCCCCGGATCGAAGGCAGCAAGCGCTTACGGGATCAATTTTATTGAAGAGCGTCACCGGCATCGTTGGGAATTCAATAATTCTTACCGACCTGAATTCGAACAGGCTGGGATGATTTTTTCTGGGTTATCACCAGATGAAAAGCTGGTCGAAATTGCTGAACTGGCTGATCATCCTTACATGGTAGCGAGCCAATTTCATCCCGAATTTTTATCACGGCCAAATCGGCCACATCCATTGTTTGTCGGTTTTATGAAAGCAACCCGGAAAAAAGCGGGAATTAATGATCTGCAGGAATAAACACATTTATTCAAACTAAAAATCGAACACAAACCCCTGGCGCTTCATTTTTACGGGGTTTGTGTTTTTTAATTTTTGTAGGGAATTTATTTGTAAACACCACGAAGTTCGATGGGTAAATTTTCAGCCATGGTATACATGATTTTATCCGTCAAGGATAACGGACTGTCGCCACGTTCTGCAAAAATTTGTGGCGCGATATTCACCTCAACAACTGTTTTCTTGGGGAAGGTCCTTAATAAATTTTGAATTCCACTTACTGAGACCACTACTACTGGGCAACTTAATTCGATAGCAAGTTTAGCTGCTCCTGGTCTGGCAAGAGCTAACCCTTTTCCATTTGAACGGGTGCCTTCCGGGAACATAGCCACAATTTGTCCTGACAACAATATCTCCTTCGAATGATTTATTGCCCAGGTATCACGCTCGCCACGGAAAACAGGAAATCCACCTAATTGTCGAAATATTGCGTGGGTAATTTTATTTTGAAACAATTCGGCTTTACCCATAAAATATATCATTCTGGGTAAAGCCAGCTGAAGTGGAAAGACATCGAACATGACTAAATGATTTGCACAAATTACAGCTGGGCCGGTCCTTGGTAGGTTTTCCACCCCATTCACCCTTAATTCCATGAATAGCCGAAAGATACCCTTTGCCCAAAAAACTATCAATTTATGGAAATATGTTTCGGATAATGGATAATTTAAAGTGATACGAGGATCATTGATTGGGATTTGCAAATGAGACATCGAGGAATTCTCCAAAACTAATACAAAATGTGGATTATACTTAGTCGGTTATTATCGATGTGATTCCAATAGGTATGTGTATTTTGGTGATTAAAACGAATATTATTTAATAGTTCCAATACATTGGACCTGATAACACCTGGTTGGAATTCTGAACTATTCTATTTTTAAATTCTGTCGGTGATAGTGTTAATATAAATTCGAACTATTTTTAGCATAGGCTGACAGTATCATATTCAAGGAGATTATTTATGGATACAACGATTGAAAGCATTTCAGCATTAGAAATTCTTGACTCCCGCGGGAACCCCACAATCGAAGTGGAAGTCGTTCTTGGGGATGGATCCTGGGGACGAGCAGCTGTCCCATCCGGAGCATCAACTGGTATTCACGAAGCACTTGAGCTTCGTGATGGCGACAAAAAACGATACGGCGGAAAAGGTACTCTCAAGGCAGTCGGAAATGTTAATGACATTATTTCTGATGCCCTGTTTGGTTGGGATGCAACTGACCAAAAAGCAATCGATACCGAGTTGTTAACTATCGATGGAACCCCAAACAAATCCAAACTTGGTGCAAATGCTATTCTAGGTGTTTCTTTGGCAGTTGCAAAAGCTGCTGCGAACTCACTAAGCCTACCACTTTACCGCTACTTGGGTGGAGTATATGCTCATGTTCTTCCCGTTCCGATGATGAACATATTAAATGGCGGCGCCCACACAGCCTGGCAGTCGACCGATATGCAAGAATTTATGGTTATGCCATTCGGTGCAAGCTCCTTTTCTGAAGGCTTGCGCTGGGGAGCTGAAATTTACCATGCCCTGAAATCAGTCCTCAAGGATAAGGGTTATGCTACTCTGGTTGGAGATGAAGGTGGTTATGCTCCTGCTCTGAAATCGAACGCCGAAGCCCTTGAGGTCATCCTTTTCGCCATCGAAAAAGCTGGATTTAAGGCTGGTCGTGGCCTGGATGTTGCCATTGCTTTGGATCCTGCTGCTTCTGAATTATACGATGAAGAAACTAAAACATACAATCTGCGGAAAGAAGGCAAGAAACTGACCGGACCTGAAATGGTTGAATTTTGGGCTAAATGGGTAAATGATTATCCGATTGTTTCCATCGAAGATGGTTTGGCTCAGGATGATTGGGAAAGCTGGAAGCTCGCAGTTAAGACATTTGGTCACAAATGCCAGATTGTTGGCGATGACCTGCTTGTTACCAATCCAGAGCGTGTACGCCGAGCCATCAAGGAAAATGCAGCTAACGCCCTTCTTGTAAAGGTTAATCAGATCGGAACCCTGACTGAGACAATCGAAGCAGTAGAAGCTTGTCATCGAAATGGCTGGCGTGCAGTTACCTCTCACCGTTCCGGTGAGACCGAAGATGCAACCATCGCCGACCTGGCAGTTGCGCTTAACACTGGTCAAATTAAAACTGGTGCACCAGCGCGTTCAGATCGAGTTGCAAAATATAATCAACTTCTTAGAATAGAATCTGAGCTTGGTGATTCTGCCCATTATGCTGGTTGGCAGGCACTGCGCTAATCCGTATCTTGTAAATTTTTCGGTCTTGGTGTATTTTTTTCACCAAGACCGAAAATTATTTTTATAACTAAACTCGTTGATACCCACCTTGACAATTCCACATCTCAGCTTATAATCTTGAATAATTCAATACAAAATAACTTTGACGAGGACGAGTAAGTTTCAAGACGGCATTCAGAGAGTTTGGCATAATTGGTGCAAGTCAAACATGTGCGTAGGAACCGAATGGACCTCTGAGTTGTGAAGGCAAACATTATTTACACTAAGTAAATATCAGTAGCCCAAACCGGAGACTGCTACCGTTATCCAGGCAGGATCAATTAAATTTCAACTTTTGATGAGTTCTAATTTAGCTGATGAAACTAAAGTGAGTTTTTTTATAACTGGTTTCTGCAAACAGTTGTGTTAATAAAAAAGCTAAACTGGGTGGCACCGCGGGAGTCCCCTCTCGTCCCAATGGACGGATGGGATTTTTTAATTTAATCTCCCCACCACAGATTTCTAGACTTGAGGAATAGTCACATAATGAATTTACCTGAAACCGAAAACATCCAAGAAATTAAAACAATTATCCGCGAGATGCCTTCCGACCTCGACACACCAATAAGTATTTATCTCAAATTGAGAGATGAAAATCCTTCTTTTTTACTCGAATCGGTTGAAGGGGGTGAAAGAATTGCCCGCTATTCATTTATTGGTATCAAGCCATACGCCCAATACATTCTCCGGGATCGGCAAATTCAGATTATTACGGGCTCATCTGTCAAAACCGTACAACTTGAGCCTGGTACCGATCCTACAATGTTTTTACAAAAAGAATTGAGTCAATACAAATCAAATCCCAACAAGGAATTGCCAAGGTTTATAGGTGGACTCGTCGGCTATATGAGCTACGAAACCATTCGTCATTTTGAACCGACTTTAAATTCAAAAACTCATGCTACAGGATTACCCGATGCACATTATTTACTGGCAGACACCATCATTGCTTTTGATCATGCTCGACGCTCTTTATTTTTAATAACAAATGTCGTATCTTTTCAAAAATTCATGGATTCCCAAATAAGGGAAAGTTGGGTAAACTA
>CAYWXS010000085.1:0-28245 GCA_964462245.1 uncultured Anaerolinea sp. | reverse complement strand
CAACAAAAGTTGCGCTGGAGGTACAGGCAACCAACGCTTCAGCACAGTTGACCCAACAGGCAGAGCAGGTGCAGCCGACGATTCAGCCGACGATTGAAGCTCCCACGCATGAACCAGCTGTAACACCTACACAGGATATTGAGGCGCGGATGAAAAATGCCAAAATATTGGTTTATGAGGATACGCAGGATATTGGGTTGTGGATCAGTGATGCGCTAAACGGAATGGGTTTGAAATATACCCATGTTGGGGATGCAATCGGCCACTTAATGGAAAACCTGAATTCTCCGGTTCAGTGGGATTTGATTATTATTGGGGCTGAGACAAAGACAAAGATCCAGGGTGAATTTTGGGATGTGATTGGTGAGAAAGTGGCCCGGGATAAGACTGCTTTGATTGCTGAGGTCTGGTATTTGGATTCTTTGGGCCAGGGAAAAATCAAGCCGGTCATGGCGAATTGCGGAATTGAGTTCCAGCGCGATTGGCCGCTGGCAGAATCGATTTACTGGCTGGATTCCAATCATCCGATTTTTAGCGATCCAAATAATGCCATGCCCCTGATCAATTATTCGCGTTATTGGCCTTTGCAAGCTGGTGATCTGATCCGTATTTCGCCTGGCAGCAATGCAACTTTACTGGCAGGGGTTTTGCAGAAACAGAAATCGGATTATGGTGTAATGGCAACCTGCCTGGATGGGCGCGTGGTATTTCAGACTTTTTCCAACCATGATTATCATCAGGATGCAATTATTCGTCTATGGCAAAATTACATAACGTACACATTAAAGAATCGTTTTTTGGTGAAACCTTAAGCTTTTTATTCAGTGAACATTTGAATATTTAGAAATGAGAATGGGGATGGTCCATGGTGACCATCCCCATTCTCATCAGGCTTCGTAGTCTGCCGGGTCTTCATCGACTGTCAGAACGGGGTCTTCGCTACCTTTGCGGTCAAGCATCTGTATTTGTTGAGCTACTACTTTGGTTGAATAACGTGTTTCGCCTTTGTCTTCGTAGCGATCAACTTTTAATCGTCCTTCTACGAAAGCCAGGCTGCCTTTGTGCAGGTATTGGTCACAGATTCCGCCCAGCCGTCCTCAGACCTCGATAAAAACCCAATCTGTGGATTCTTTAGTTTCGCCATCTGCTTTCCAGCGTTGTGTGATACCCAGGCTGAAGTGGGTTACCTTTTTTCCGGTGGGGGTGAATCTGGACTCTAGGGTCTTTCCCCAAGTAGCCAATCAATTTAACCCGATTTAATGTTGGCATTAATATATCCACCTGGTGAAAAATTGAGTACACTTAGCCTACTGCCAATACGGAACAAGTTTAATATGTTTGAGCGAGAATTGTTTAAAAAAATAATTCGTTTGTAAGATAAGTAGATTGGAAAAACCGATTTGAAAAAATTATTTTCCCGCCCGCGATTTATTTCCCTGCTGATACTGTCAGTGTTACTACTGAATGCCTGTCTGCCGTCCTATGGGGCTGTTGCGCAAGTGCCGTTGAACGCGACTGTTCCCGTCACCAAGGCCGCGCAGCATGCCGCAAACAAGCCCACGCTTTTACCCCCAACCGTAACTCCTACACTCTTGCCTACGGCAACGGTAAGCCCCACACCGAGCCCGATTGCGAAGCGTGTGCTTATTCTTAGTATCGATGGTTTGCGTCCGGATGCCATTGATCTGGCGCCAATGCCTAATTTGAAAGCGCTGATGCAAATCGGCGCGTACAGCTTGACAGCCCAAACTATTTTCCCGAGCTCCACGCTGCCATCACATGCCTCCATGTTGACGGGGTTGTGTCCGGTGCAACATGGTGTGGATTGGAATGACTACATCCCTGAACGTGGTTTCGCCAAGGGTGTCGACTTGTTTGACCTGGCACATGCTGCCGGGTTGAAAACAGTCATGTTTGTTGGGAAAGAAAAGCTAAAACAAATCACTGAGCCTGAAAGCGTGGATGTTTTTCGTTACATCAATGATCGGGATGTGGTCCTGGTAGAGCGACTAACAGAAGAATTTCCGACTGATTTTGGTTTGTTATTCATCCATTTTGCGACACCTGATGCAATGGGTCATGTCTATGGTTGGCTGTCGCCGGAGTACATCAGCGTTGTGCAACGTGCGGACGAAGCCCTGGGAACCATCCTTAAGGATTTGGACGAACGGGGTTTGCGACAGGACACGTTGGTCATTGTCACGGCAGATCATGGTGGGCATGATCAGACCCATGGTTCACGACAAGCCGAGGATATGACAATTCCCTGGGTGATCTCCGGACCAGGGGTGCGCCCTGGTCCATTATCCAGCCCCATACAGACCACCGATACGGCTGCAACTGCTGCCTGGGCTCTTAACTTACCCAGACCAGCGGATTGGGATGGTTGGCCTGTTTTTGAAGCATTTGGCCGAATTCTACAGCTACGTCCCAAACCGTTTTGTGATTAAAGAAATTGAAAAATGGAGCTGTCATGACTGAGTCAATGATCATTGCCACCACATTGGATGAACTTTTCCATGCCCGTGGTTTTTTGGATGGGCCAGTGGGGCTTGTGCCGACGATGGGTTATTTACATGCGGGGCATCTGTCGCTAGTGCAGCAAGCCGCCAAAGAGTGTAAAAGTATTATTGTCTCAATATTTGTCAACCCGACCCAGTTTGGACCGACTGAAGACCTGGAGAAATATCCTCGCAATATCGAAGCTGATTTGCACATGCTTGAAGCAGCGGATGTGGATATTGTCTGGATGCCGACTGCCGGTGACATGTACCCACCTGGTTATCAGACCTGGATGAATGTGGAAAAATTGACTCAGCCTTTGGAGGGTTCCATGCGTCCGGGTCACTTTCGGGGTGTGACTACGGTGGTTGCGAAGCTGTTTAATGCAACCAGGCCGGATAAGGCTTATTTTGGACAAAAGGATGCGCAACAGGCTGCGGTGATTCGGCAGATGACTTTCGATTTGAGCTATCCAATTAATATCGTAGTTTGCCCCACACTCAGGGAAGTTGATGGGTTGGCCATGTCCAGCAGGAATAGTTACCTGGATGCCGCCCAACGACAGGCTGCCTCAGTACTCTACCAGGCACTCTCGGTGGCAAAAGTCGCTTTTGAAGGTGGTGAAACCCAGGCCGAAAAGCTGCGAACGTTGGTCAGAAATGCAATTTCGAGTGAGCCGTTGGCGCAACTTCAATATGTTTCCTGCGCAGATTATGATACATTGGAAGAGCTGGATGTGATACCTTCGAGGGCTTTGCTTTCGTTGGGGGTCTTTGTGGGTAAAACCCGCTTGATCGATAATTTTATTTTGGGATGAAATAAATTTGCGGATAATTTGCATCAATTGAATGGTTGATGTCGGCAAATGGGATAGTGGAAAAACAAGTGATATGAAGTTTTCCACTCGGCCCGTTTTGGCTTTGGTAATTGACATTCATTTATAGACGGCATACAATAAAATCGATTGCGCAATCGATTTTATTGTATGCCGGGTTGGTGTACGGTCACTGAATTTGTAATTTTATTGTATGCAAAAATTGATATGCATAGGATTCATAAAAAAAGGAAAGCACCGTGGAAAAACTATTATTACCGAATACTGATCTGATGGTTTCCCGTATTTGCGCAGGGTGTATGGGTTTGGGTGGGGGGTGGTCGAAAGGTGTGCTTCTGACCAAGGAGCACGAGAGGCAGGCACAGGAATTTCTCGATGCGGCCCTGGAACTGGATATTAATTTTTTTGACCATGCTAATATCTATGCTGTGGGCCGGGCAGAGGAGATATTTGGTCGTGTTATGCGTGAACGCCCAGGCCTGCGTGAGAAGATCGTTATCCAATCCAAGTGTGGCATTCGCTGGGCTGATGATCCGCCAGGCACGCCCCAACGGTTTGACTTCAGTTATGAGCATATCATTTCAAGTGTAGAAGACATACTTGGACGTTTGGGCACGGAATACCTTGATATTCTTCTGCTGCATCGACCGGATGTGCTTTGGGATGGTAATGAAATAGCACTTGCCTTTGCAGCTTTGAAGAAGGCCGGGAAGGTGCGTTACTTCGGAGTTTCCAACCAGAATCGCTTCCAGATGGAATATCTGCAGAGCTTCCTTCCGGATCCACTGGTGGCAAACCAGTTACAGATGAGCCTGCTGCATAATGGATTCGCAGAAACAGGTATATCTTTTAATCAAGCTTCGCCGAGTTATCCTGACGGGTGGGAAGGTGTGCTTGAGTACTGTAGACTTAAAGATGTCAGCTTGCAGGCCTGGAGTCCGCTTGATCGTGGCGTCCTGACGGGAGATGATCTTTCAAAAAAGCCCGAAAATGTGCAGAAAACAGCTGCTCTGTTGAAGGAGTATGCACAAATTCGTGGGGTACCGGTAGAGGCAGTTTCTTTGGCCTGGCTGCTTAAGTTTCCAGCCAAGATATTCCCGGTAACCGGCACAACCCGGCCTGACCGCCTGGCTGCTTGTGCGAAATCGCTTGAGGTTAACCTGAGCCGGGAAGAGTGGTACAGGTTGTTTGAAACTGCACGCGGCAAACCGATGCCATAAGCAAGTAAATAAAGGCGCTCTCCATCAGAATGAATCAATTTTGCCAGTCTGCAGTTTTTATAAATACTATTGCGAGATTGGCAAAATATTTTAATAACTTGTTTTTAAACAGCACTTATCCGGTGACCCTCCACGGCTATTATTGGAGAACCGGTGAAAGAAGTTGGTTTTACTGATGAAAAAACACCCCGGGATTTTTGTGAGAATTGTGTTGATAGTTGCGATGCTATCGGCCTGTGCACCCAAGAGTAATGCTGCTGACGCCAAACCATCCAATACGTCAAGCTTAAACCAGCCTTCCATTTCGGTTAGCGTTACACCTCTGCCTGAGGTTTTGTTGGTTGGTTCGGTAGACACCGGCAATCGAACTGTGGACTTAACTGCTGAAGGCAGCTCCGACTGGAGGCATTGGACTGGCTATAGCTATGATTATAAAGCGAGCGGTAATAGCCAGATCAGCAACTACACAGTTATTGGTTCAGGTCCGGTGCTGCCGTATGACGATGATGTGCGTTCCATGAGCTGGAATGATGGGTTGCCCACCCCAAAGAGCAGCAACAATACCAGCGGCATCTATATCGCAAATATCGGTAACGGGTTCCACCTTACTGCTCCGGCTGATACCAACGTGCGCACGATTAAAGTATATGTGGGAGGTTGGCAATCGGGTGGTACTTTGACTGCTTCAATGTCGGATGGGTCTGTACCCAATTATGTAGACTCTACGCCGAAAAATAAGCGTGACTCGTATAATGCCAATTACACTATTACCTTCAAAACAGTCTCGAGTGGGGCAAGGTTAAATATTGATTGGGTGCAAACTTCCGGCACGGGTAATGTAACCTTGAATGGAGCCGCACTGACCGGTCCAGTCAATCTATTATCCGCATCCAGTAATCCCACCACACCTGCTATTACCCCAACACCCCTTTCTGGAAATAATCTTGTGATAAACCGCTCAAATTACGCCTCGCGGATGCGCGCATTCTGGTTGAGCGAGAGCATTGCCAATTGGACCGGGGTGAATCAATGTGAAGGGCGTAGAAATTGGAAGCCGTATTTTACAGATAAAGACTGGGCTTTTATGCATTACTATATCGACGAAGATCCCTTTGGCGGGGATGATGATACTGATATCGAATATATCTACCAGTATGCGCTGAATTTTTATGACACCAGTAAACTTACTGGCCCGCAAATTCGCGACGCATGGCTGGGGCATATGGATGGTTCTTATATCTGGGTTTCAGACCAAAGCGCTTACGAGCTGATGCGGAAAAAAGGTTTGTATGCACCGGATACTGGTGATCCGGCTAATAACCCAAACTGGGAAATGATTGATGCCCAATTAACCACCGAGAGTTTTGGCCTGATGGCCCCGGGAAACCCTGCTGTGGCACTGGATATTGCCCGGTTACCTGTGCAAAATGTAGCCCGGGGTGATGCTGAGGCTGCAGCTAACTTTTATATCATTATGCATTCGCTGGCACCGTATGCATTGGTTACGATTACAAAGGATGCCAATGGTGATGGTAGCGTGTACGATGAGCAGGTATTCTGGCTGGCAGCACAGGCTCGCGCTCGCACTCCTGATGTGACTTACGTTGCCAGGATGTATGATTGGGTTTTAAACGCGTATAACCATAATCCCGATAAGGATAACTGGGAAGCCACCCGAGATGATTTTCATGATACCTGGATAGCTCAGCCGCGTGATGGTTATAAATACGATCATTTGAATAATAAATTTTATGATTCAGGTAGTAATTTCGGGTTAAGTATGATCAGCTTGATGTTTGGTGGGGGCGATTTATTAAAGACGGTCAGAGTTGCCTGTTTATCTGGCATGGATGCCGATAATCCGACGGCCACCTGGGGTGGTCTGTTGGGTTTCCTGTATGACTACCCGGGTGTGGAGCAAGCCTATAATAAATACGACTTTTCTGACAATTATTGGATTGGTCGTACCCGTCCCAGTTTTGACCAGCCTATCGATACTTTTACAAGCATGGGCATTCGGGCTGTAAAGAATGCCGATAGGGTTGTGGTGGACTTGATGGGTGGACAAATACAAGCAGATAACTGGATTATTCCCAATGCCGGACCTTGAGCGCATGGTCTTCTTGATTTGGAGTTGACTTTTTCCAAAAGCGACTATACTGTGGCAACAATTCTATTAGGTTGAAGGTGTACTGACGATTATGCCAACCATTTCTGAAGTGGCTCAAAAAGCTGGTGTATCACCCACAACTGTCTCGCATGTTATCAATAAGACGCGCTTTGTCTCTGATGAAAAAAGAGAACGAGTGGAACAGGTTATTACTGAGATGAACTATCGTCCTAATGCCCTTGCGCAATCTCTACGCAATGGAACTACCCGTTCACTGGGGTTGATTTTGCCGGATAGCGCTAACCCTTTTTTTGCTGAGGTTGCACGCAGTATTGAGAATGCGGCATTTGGGGTTGGTTATAGTGTCATTCTTTGTAATACAGAGAACGATTTACAGAAAGCAACCCTTTACCTGGATGTGCTTTCCAAGAAACAGGTGGACGGGGTGATTTTTGTGATGACGGGAGAAGGTAGCAATTCTTTGAAGAACCTGGTGGAAATGCAAATTCCTACGGTGATCATGGACCGTGATTTGTTGGGATCTGAGCTGGATTTTGTGCTGGCTGACAGCCATCAGGGTGGTTTTATGGCAACTCAGCATTTGATTTCATTGGGGCATAAAAGGATTGGTTGTATTGCCGGACCAGCCATTATTAACCAAAGCTCCCGGCGTTTCGCAGGGTATAAGCAAGCCCTGCAAGATGCAGGTTTGAGGATCGAACCTGCGTTAATTATGAATGGCAACTTTCATCCGGATTCAGGATGGGAGCTGGGGCGGGAAATGCTTTCACTGCCCAATGCCCCGACTGCTATTTTTGCCTGTAACGATCTGATGGCGATTGGTGTGTTACGGGCTGCCACTGAGTTGGGATTGCGTATTCCGGATGACCTGGCTTTGGTGGGGTATGATGATATTGAGCTTTCCTCGTACACCAATCCGCCTTTGACGACGATCAAACAACCCACGGCTGAGATGGGTTTGACGGCGCTAAAATTCTTACTTGGTCGAATCACCGAGCCCCAATCGGTTCGCCAAAATGCAGTTTTGCCTGTTTCCCTGGTAGTGCGAGGTTCTTGTGGTGCAAAAATAAAAAGAAATTGAGATCCAGTAAAAAGACTGGCTTTGATAAGCCAAAAATGGGTCAAGTGGAAAACTGTTATTTGGTTCAAATAAGGCGCAATTTAAAAAAAGAGAAAGGCTTATGGTTGTTGCGGTCCGAGAAGCCAAAGAGACCAGAATAACAAATTGATCGACATTATATTATTGCTCAAGCTGGTCCAGGCTAATTTTACGAGGAGATACTATTATGGAATATCGATTACTTGGTAATTCAGGATTTCGTGTGCCGGTCCTTAGTTTTGGGACGGGAACGTTTGGTGGTAACCATCCATTTTTTGGTAAGTGGGGTAATACTGATATTGCGCAAGCCAAACGTCTGGTCGATGTATGTATCGACGCAGGTGCAAATATGTTTGATACAGCAGATGTTTATTCGACAGGCCAGTCGGAAGAAATTCTGGGAGAAGCGATCAATGGGCGGCGGGATAAGCTGCTGCTTGCCACGAAGGCTACTTTTCGTATGAGTGATGAGCCAAACGACGTGGGCACATCGCGTTATCACTTAATTCGTTCGTGTGAAGCGAGCCTGCGCCGCCTCAAGACGGATTATATCGATGTCTATACCATCCATGGTTTTGATGCACAAACTGCAGTGGAGGAAACGCTACGGGCATTGGATACGCTGATACAAAGTGGCAAGGTGCGTTATATTGCCTGTTCCAATTTTTCCGGTTGGCACCTGATGAAGTCACTGGCGGTTTCTGAGAAATATGGATGGGCACGCTACATGGCACACCAGGCGCATTACTCACTGCTCCGGCGGGAGTATGAGTGGGAACTGATGCCGTTGGCCTTGGATCAGAAAGTCAGTACAATCGTTTGGGGACCACTCTCACAGGGGCGTTTGAGCGGAAAATTTAGGCGCAATCAACCGATACCGGCCGGAAGCAGGGTTGCACAAGGTGCTGATGAGGGACCAGCCATCCCGGAAGAATGGCTTTACAGCGTTGTGGATTTATTGGACACAATCAGCGAAGAAACGGGCAAATCTGTGGCTCAGGTCTCGCTAAACTGGCTATTGCAAAGGCCAACGGTTGCCAGTGTGTTGATTGGGGCGCGTGATGAAGCACAACTGTTGGAAAATCTGGGTGCCGTTGGTTGGAATTTGAGTGCCGAACAGGTGGCGCGCCTGGATGCAGTTACCCAGACGGATACCATTTATCCTTACTGGCACCAGCGCGGGTTTACTGAGCGCAACCCACTGCCAACAAAATTGTACAAATAGAAGCATACACGAGACTGCTGTATCCAGATGGGTGCAGCAGTCTCTTTAATCAGTTGAATCGTTTGGAATTAAAGATGGGGATTAAGAAATTTTGAAGGATTTTCGGTGTATCGTTGATAATCCCAATTTTTGAATGGCTGCACGGTGAATTGCTGTTCCGTAACCTTTATGGCGTCCAAATTCATATCCGGGGTAGGTTGTATCAAGATTGCGCATGAGCGCGTCCCGTTCGGTCTTTGCCAATACCGAAGCCGCGGCGATGCTGAGTGATTGACTTTCGCCTTTGACAAGGCGATCGCCCAGATAAGGACAAGTCTTCCAGTGAATAAAGTCGAATAAATGATAATCGGGGACGTATTTCAGGCCTTCAATGGCGCGTTGCATGGCAAGCCGGTTAGCGGGGAGTATTCCGATTGAATCTATTTCTGCGGATGAGACTTCGCCCACAGCCCAGGTCAGGGCTATGGTTTTGATCTGGATAGCCCAGTATTCACGTTGTTTGGGGGTCATTTGCTTTGAGTCGCGTACGCCAGAAAGAATATCTGTGATGTTTGCCGAGTTGGGTAAAATACATGCACCTGCCATTACCGGGCCAGCCCATGCACCGCGCCCTGCTTCGTCGATTCCCCCAATGAATTGAAACCCTTTTTTCCACAAGGCCTGTTCAAGCTGCAGGCCGGGAAATTTAGCCATACAAACCCTGGCGTCCATTGCGGCGGATGGTGAGCAGATCCAGAAACATTTTCCATGAATCGCGTATCACGTTAATCTTACTTTCCGGGTTGAAGTACCATGGGATGGGAATTTCCAGAATGGGGTAGCCCAGGCGGCTGGCGATATAAAGCAACTCAACATCAAATGACCAACCCATCAGTGTTTGTTTACGGAATAGATTTTCGGCAGCATCTGCACGAAACATTTTAAAGCCACACTGGGTATCATGCAGGGCAGGCAAGACTAATAATCGTATCAGGCTGTTGAAGATGCGGCCTGTGAAATGCCGGTAATAGGGTTCGTTATAGCGTATAGCCCCGGGAGCCTCGCGTGAACCAATCGCAATCGGGATATCCACGGTTGGTGGGATAAATCGTACGATTTCGGATATGGGCATTGAAAAATCAGCATCTGCAAAAAAACGATACGCGCCATTGGCTGCCAACATGCCTTCCTGTACAGCCCGGCCCTTGCCTGGTAAGTCGATATGCAGTACACGCACAATTGCTGGATGGCGTTTTGCGAATTCGTTGGCAACTTCAAGGGTGCGATCCCGGCTGGCGTTTTCTACAACCAATACTTCGGTTTGGAATGATTGTGTGGCAACAAAATCGACCACCTGCTCCAGGGTTTGGGGCAGGCGGCTTTCTTCATTATGCGCAGGGATAATAATGCTTAGAAACGTGTTAGGCATTAAAGCTAAAATAAATATACACAACAAAGGCCAGCATGGCCAAAAACCAGAAGATCAGGATGGCACCCAGGACCAACAACTGCCTGGTGCTCATTCCAAGTATTCCTTTTTTGTTTGGGGCAGCTGGGGCTGGAACGGTTTCGGATGGAGCAGTAGATCCGGTGCCATTATTGTTGGCTAATTCTGTTTCCAGATCACCCTCTCTAAAAAGATCGACTTCGATAGCGGTTGGCTGCTCAACAAAATCCAGATTTCCGGCTCCCTCCAACCGGTCAAAGAGGTCGTCAGTCGCCTCAAAAGGTGCCGCAGATATTTCTGTGCTCTTATATTCTTCATCGGCTGACTCGGTAGGAATAAATGCAGGTGTGGATGGTTGGGGAGCGTGTGGTCCATTCAGGATCGTATGGGCAATATCGTTGATCCGGATGGTGTTATATAAGGGTCGGGCCTGATTCATCGAGATGGCGAATATTTCCAAGGCATCGCTCATCACAACCCGGGCTGCTGCCCGGACCGACTCAATATGCATACCCGGGTCGGCTGCCATTAAAATCGGTTCTACAACCAACGAACCTTTATAACCGGCACGGTCAAGGTAAAGTTGAAGTACCCGAGCCAGTTTTACTGTGCGTTGAATGCCGTTAACCGCAGCGGGTACGAATTTTTCGCCGGATACGGAACCCCATTCGTCATCCCTGGCCTGGTATACCCCGCGTTCAGGTGTGACGTTAACCAGGTAAATTCCAGGCGGGCCAATCAGGACAATGGGCAGGTCGATATCGGTATCCGGTAGGGTGATATTTCGCAATAAAATGAAATGCGGGTTCAGAATTTTTTCAAGCACAGCGATAACCGTATCCTGTGCTTTTATTTGAGCAAACCAACTTAAACCAAATTTCAGTGTACCTTGAACGCGGCCAAAAAGATCTATCTGACCGCTTTCATTTCGAAATGGCGTGTTGTCAGTTATTTTCATGACCTGCCTCTACCTTATGATGAGAGTGAATGGTGTTAGAGACTTGGCACTTCTTCGAGAAGATCGTGATTTGTGTCGCTGGCAGTGGTAATGAATTCTCCGTTGGCGGCGAGGTGAACAGTTTTGACTACGTCAAAAGTGCTGCCCAAAAATTCCTTGCGCGACCCGGTTACAAATTTCTGTCCGCTCTTTAATCGGTTGACAAGACTGGCACGGTCGATCAAAATATTATCTGAATAAGTTGAACCACGGCGTTCATAAGCTCGTACAAGTACAATTTTTCCGTCAGGTGCCAAGCGTACTGCATCAATCAAACCATCAAACTTCAGTTTTGCCATCTTAAGCCTCCGAGCAGAATTCACTTATAATTTTACTTCCATTTCATCCATTCGATAGCTGTAAATTAATAAAAAAACAGCCGCTGGCTTTCGAGGGCCAACGGCTTTTTGAGTCGGGGTGGGCGGACTTGAACCGCCGGCCCCCGCGTCCCAAACGCGGTGCGCTGCCAACTGCGCTACACCCCGATATTACGAATGCGAAACGAGTATAATGCCAACTGCCCTACTCGTCAAATGAATATGAGGTATTGATAGCTAATGTCGCGGAATTCGTTTAATTTTTTATGCTTTATCCCTTTTACTCTGTTGTTTCTGGCGGGTTGCAGCCCTGTACATGCTTTTGGCGGGGCCAGTACCCCTATTCTGACATCCATGCCAGCCTTACCGACTTTGACGGTCTTTCCTGTAGGAACACCCGGCAGCACGCCTACTGCTGTCGTAACAGTTACTCCTACGGCTTTGTGCAGTTCAGAAAGTGGCAGTTTGGAAAAAGGGATAATCACGACGGTGCTTATGGATAAACCGATGCGTTATAGTGTTTACTTACCGCCTTGTTACGGTTTTGATCAGAGGACACGCTACCCGGTATTGTATATGCTGCACGGGCAGGGTTTTACAGAAGATCAGTGGGTTCGGATCGGTGCGACCAATTCTGCGGATCGTTTGATCAGCGCAGATCAGGTTCCACCTTTCATAATGGTATTTCCTTTTGATTATTCTCTAAAGCAGCCAAATCAATACAAATTTGAGGATGTTTTTGTAAAACTACTCTTACCCCATATTGATACAGAATATCGTACCAAGACAGACAAAGTTCAACGTGCCATTGGCGGCCTTTCGCGTGGTGGTGCCTGGGCTTTGCATATTGGCGCCAAATATCCAGAGCTGTTTGGCGCAATTGGGGGGCATTCACCAGTTATTTTTTATGCGGATGAGAATTCGTTGCGACGCAATTTGTTGGCGATGCAACCGAACCAGGCACCACGCATCTGGTTGGATGCAGGGGATAGCGATAGCGAATATACACTGATTAAATCATTTGAAGAGTTTTTGAATAAAAATAATATTCTACACGAATGGCATGGGTTTGTTGGCTGGCATGATGAAAAATACTGGTCAGCGCATGTGGATGATTATCTTTTATGGTATGCACAGGCTTGGAGGTAAGGGTCCCGCGTGATCTCTGCATGGGATGGAATAAGTTATAATTCTAGCATGCCATTATCCCTTAAAGAAGTTGAACATATTGCCCACCTCGCTCGGTTGGACATAACCGAGGATGAGAAAAATCGTTATCGTGAGCAGCTTTCGGCTATTCTCGATCATGTTGCCCAGTTGCAAAAGCTGGACACTACTTCTATTCAACCGACTGCGGGTGTCTTTAGCGCCGATAACACGCTGCGTGTGGACGAGGCTCGTCCTGGTCTGCCACCGGAATCTCTGCTAAAGACTGCTGCTGAAAAAGAGCGAAACCAGTTCAAAATTCCTCCGGTTTTTGAATAATGATGGATACTTGCCAGGCTCGCGAAGCGTTCCAACTATGAATCTCGCGCAGCGGTCTTATAACAGGCTACCTTTCTAATTATGAATCTTACTGATCTTACCCTATCCGAATCCAGCTCCCTGCTTCAAAAAGGGGAAATAACCAGTCTAGAGTTAACGCAAGCAGTTCTTGAGCGGATTGCCGCTTTGGATGGCAAACTGCACTCTTTTTTGCATGTTGCCAACGATTCTGCGCTGGCGCAAGCTGAAGCTGCTGATCTTTCCCGTAAAAATCAAGCATCTGTTGAGAGACCGTTGTTGGGTATTCCCCTGGCCGTTAAAGATGTTCTGACTGTGCCAGGTATGCCCTGTACTTGCGGCTCGCGCATTCTGGAAGGTTACATCCCACTGCATACAGCGACTGTTGTAAAACGCTTGCAGGATGCTGGCATGGTGATTGTTGGTAAAACCAATACTGATGAATTTGCCATGGGCTCATCGACTGAGAATTCGGCTTATGGGGTAACACATAACCCGTGGGATATGAGCCGTGTACCGGGCGGTTCCTCTGGTGGGAGTGCAGCAGCGGTTGCAGCCAAACTGGTACCGGTGGCGTTGGGAACCGATACAGGTGGCTCAGTCCGGCAACCCGCTTCATTCTGTGGTGTGACTGGATTAAAACCGACCTATGGGCGCGTATCTCGTTTCGGATTGATCGCTTATGGCTCGTCCCTGGATTCTTGTGGCGTGCTTGGACGGACTGCTGCGGATGTTGCCGCTGTCTTTGCTGCCATGGCGGGCGTGGATCCGTTGGATGCCACTTCGCAAAACGTCCCATTGAAGGGTTTTCCTGTTTCTGTGCAGCCAGGGCAGGATTTGCGGGGTGTTCGGATTGGCGTACCGCGCGAATATTTTATCGATGGGATTGAGCCAGAAGTGGAAGCTAAAATCCGGGATGCCATCCAGGTTCTGCGTGAGTTAGGTGCTGAGATTAAGGAAGTCAGTCTGCCGCATACCGAATATGCCCTGCCAGTCTATTATCTAATTGCGCCGGCGGAGGCTTCTGCCAATCTTGCGCGTTATGACGGGATTCGTTTTGGTCCCCGCGTGGATGGGGATAACCTTTGGGATGTTTTTACTCGAACGCGTGGACAAAAATTTGGTGACGAGGTTACGCGTCGTATCATGCTGGGTACTTACGCGCTTTCTGCGGGGTATTATGATGCTTATTATGGGCAGGCGCAAAAGGTTCGGACTCTGATCAAGCGTGATTTTGAAGAGGTTTATCGCGAAGTGGATGCCATTGCCTGTCCGGTTGCGCCGACAACTGCTTTCCCGATTGGCGCCCATGGTGATGACCCGCTGGCGATGTATCTTGAGGATGTCTTTACCCTGCCTGCCAACCTGGCAGGTGTGCCCGGGTTGGCGTTCCCGGTCGGGTTTGATGCAAAAGGCTTACCCGTGGGTATGCAGTTGATGGGCCGACACTTTGATGAATCCAATCTCTTCAGGATAGCACAGACCTATCAGCAGGTGACGGATTGGCATAAACGTACTCCCAAATTGGGATAAACCATTGCGCGAAGTGGTTTGGCGGGTTCTTGTTGGGGCGGATGGAATCTGCTCATGCTTTTCGCGTAAATCTAGTTGCTGAGGAAAAGAAAACCATGAATATTTTTGTTACCGGCGGTGCAGGCTATATTGGATCGGCTACATCAGAAGCTTTGATAAAGGCTGGGCATAACGTCACGGTATATGATTCACTTGTTACAGGTCACCGGCAGGCTGTACCTGCCGGGGCTCATTTTATTCAGGCGGATATTGCGGATGCCAATGCTTTGAAGACGGCCCTGATGGGGCAAAGCTACGAAGCGGTGATGCATTTTGCGGCTTTTATTGAGGCGGGTGAGAGCATGAGGGACCCGGGTAAGTTTTTGCGCAATAACCTGGTTAATTCCCTGGCTTTGATTGAAGCAGCTACGCAAGCGCACGTCAAACGTTTTGTGCTTTCGTCGACTGCTGCCGTTTACCAATCGAGCGAAGAGCCCCTGACCGAGGAGTCAACCCTTGGCCCTACAAATACTTACGGTTATTCCAAGCTGGCAGTCGAACAGTCCCTGGACTGGTACCGGCAGATCCACGGGCTGCATTTTGCAGCGCTGCGATATTTCAACGCTAGTGGTGCTTTGCCAGGGCGTGGTGAAGCTCACCAACCCGAATCGCACCTTATTCCACGGGTATTAGAGGTTGCGTTGGGTCAGGCTGATACGGCTTATATCTTTGGAACCGACTATCCGACACCGGATGGGACCTGTATTCGGGATTACATTCATCTGGGTGATCTGGTTTCCGCTCACATTCTGGCCTTGGAGGCATTATCTGAAAGGGACAAGATGGTTTACAACATCGGGTCTGGTACAGGTTACTCGGTACGAGAGGTGATTGATACTGCCAGCCAGGTTTCGGGTAAGCAGATCGCAGTCAAAGAACTAGAACGTCGCGCCGGGGATTCTGCCCGTTTGGTGGCGTCTTCCGAGAAAATCCGACGCGAATTGGGCTGGAAGCCAGAACATGATTCGATAAAAGATATTATTGCATCCGCATGGGAATGGCATGTTCAGCATCCCCATGGATACGAAGAATCTGGGAAATGAGGCCAATATGCGCATCGTTCGATACCAACAAAAGAATCAACCCCCCAAATTTGGTTGGGTTTACGAAGATAAAGTCGGTGAAATTGAAGGCAGTATTTTCGGTGAGTACCGCCGTCAGGAGGTGCGTATCCCGCTGGCAGATGTCAGTTTGCTTTCGCCCTGCCAGCCCAGCAAAATTGTATGTGTGGGTAGAAACTATGTGGAACACGCACGTGAGCTGGGTAACGATGTACCCAAGCTGCCATTGATCTTTCTTAAGCCGCCTTCATCGATTATTAACCCTGGTGATTACATTGTTTTACCGCCACAATCACAGCAGGTGGAACACGAGGCTGAACTGGTGGTGGTAATTGGTAAACATGGCCGCAATATTACGGCTGAAAATGCCCGCAACCACATCCTGGGTTACACAATCGGTAACGATGTGACCGCCCGTGATCTGCAAAAATCGGATGGGCAGTGGACACGAGCCAAAGGTTTTGATACTTTTTGTTCTTTTGGTCCCTGGATTGATACCGATTTTGATATTTCGGATGCCCTAATCACCTGTAAAGTTTCGGGACAACCACGTCAGATGGGTTCCACGCGCGATATGGTTTTTAATGTTTCGACATTGGTAGCGTTTATTTCGTCAATTATGACGTTAGAGCCTGGGGATATTATTTTTACTGGTACGCCTGCTGGTGTTGGCCCAATTAAGCCAGGGGATGTTGTGGTTGTGGAGATCGAAGGACTGGGTAGTCTTTCGAATCCTGTTAAAGCTTGAGATTTGCGTGAAGAGGTCCGATTTGCTTGGCAAATCGTCTTAGCACGGGCTGGTCCCGTGCTAAGCATGGGATTGATTAAATATCCAAACGAGGATTTATGCTCCAAAAAACGCCTTTTCATCCCCGAACTTCTGCCATTAACCAACTCCAAAACTGGCGACGCTGGTCTGGATACTATACTGCAGGTCTGTACGAAATGACCCATGAACGAGAGTACTGGGCGGTTCGTAATTCAGCTGCGCTGTTTGATGTGACACCCTTGATGAAGTATCAGATTCAAGGTCCGGATGCAGCCCGCTTGCTCAATAGGGTTGTTACCAGAGATGTGCTAAAAATGGCGGTTGGGCAGGTTGTTTACACACCGTGGTGCAACATGGAAGGCAAGGTACTGGATGATGGCACGGTTTCGCGATTGGATGAAAATATTTTTCGAATGACATCCGCTGAGCCGAACTTGCGCTGGTTGAATATGAATGCGGCAGGGATGGATGTGTCGATCACGGATATTGGTTCAGAAGTTGCGGTGCTTAGCTTGCAGGGACCAAAATCACGGGTGATCCTGAATCAATGTGCTAAAAAAACTTTGGATGGATTGAAATATTTTCGCCTGATGCACAACGAAATTGCAGGGGCTGCCATTACCATTTCACGGACTGGTTACAGTGGTGATCTGGGTTACGAAATTTGGATGGATGCAGCCAACGCTTTGCCGGTCTGGGATGCAATTCAAGGTGCCGGGCAGGATTACGGTATCACTCCCGCTGGGATTTTGGCGTTGGATGTGACCCGGATCGAAGCCGGTTTGATTATGATTGACACTGATTACACAGCCGCGCATCATGCGATTATCGAGTCGCAAAAGTCTTCGCCTTTTGAATTAGGTCTGGGGTGGGCAGTGAATCTGGATAAGCCTGCTTTTAACGGCAAACATGCCCTGCAGCAAGAAAAGGCGCGCGGATCGGATTGGATGTTTGTGGGGTTGGAGATGGATTGGATTGGGATGGAACGTTTGTACCAAGAAGTGGGGTTGCCTCCCCAACTTTCTTCCACGGCAGTGCGTGCCAGTTTGCCGGTCTTTTCAGGCGGGGTTCAGGTGGGATATGCATCATCCAGTACCTGGTCGCCGGTTCTGAAAAAATACATTGCCCTTGCCCATCTGCGTAAACCCTATTACGAGATTGGTACGAATGTTGCGCTGGAAATAACAGTTGAACATCAACGCAAATATACCCCTGCCAAAGTGGTGAAGACGCCGTTCTATGAGCCGGAGTGGAAAAAGTCATGACATTACATCAGTATGATGCCATCATCATCGGGGGTGGGCATAACGGATTGATCAATGCCGCTTATCTGTCGCGGGCCGGCAAGAAGGTCATCGTCCTGGAGCGCCGGCCAATTGTGGGTGGTGCGGCCGTGACGGAGGAGATTTTCCCGGGTTTCCGCTTTACTGAATTTTCATATGTAGTCAGCTTACTGCGCCCTGAGATCATCCGCGAATTGGAATTGCCCAAACACGGATTAAAGATTTTGCCGCTGCCAAGCACTTTTACCCCGATGGAGAATGGCGACTACATTGCCGCCTGGGACGATCACGATAAGACACGGCGTGAAATTTATCGCCATTCGCATAAAGATGCCGATGCATATGATGATTATGCCCGTTTGATGATGCGCATGGCCATGGCAGTCAAGCCGCTGCTCAATCTTGTTCCACCCGATCTGTCGTCGCTTTCGCCCAGAGATATATTTGGTTTATTGAAGGTTGGAAAGTATGCTGCCGGGCTATCTGAGAGTGACTTGTATAATGTTGCCAAACTGGTAACACAGGCTTCAGGCGATCTTTTGGATGAGTGGTTTGAAACTGATGCACTCAAGGGTACGAAATCAGCCAGTGGCATCATCGGTACGTTCCTCGGTCCGCGATCACCCGGTACGGCCTATGTGCTGTTGCACCATTACATGGGTGAGATCGATGGGGCTTTCAGGGCTTGGGGTTTTGCCAAGGATGGTTCGGGTGGGGTGACCGCTTCCATTGCCAGCGCGGCACGTGCCCTGGGTGTGGAAATCCGCACTGATGCTCCTGTTAAGCAGGTAATAGTAAAGAATGGGCGTGCCGCCGGTGTGGCGCTGGAAAATGGCGATGAGTATTATGGCAAAGTGGTCGTTTCTGCGGCAGATCCACGCCGTACGTTTTTACAGTTTGTTGAACCAAAATATTTTCCGGATGATTTTTTAACATCTATTCGACAATTCCGGACGCGCGGATCTTCCGGGAAACTCAATATCGCATTGAGTGAACTGCCCAATTTCAGCGCTCTGCCGGGGGCAGGAGAACTGCACCGGGGAGCCATTTCCATCAGCCCAAGTGTGGATTATATCGAACGCGCTTTTGATGATGCCAAATATGGGCAAGTCTCACGTCGACCCTATATCGATATCATCATTCCTTCCATGATCGATCCCGATATGGCGCCGCCTGGAAAGCACGTAATGTCTTGTTTTGTGCAATACGTGCCATATGATATTGAAGGCGGTTGGACGGATGCACGAAAGGATGTTTTTGCCGAGAATGTTATTTCCACGATTGAACAATATGCGCCCAATATTCGTAAGGCAATTATTGACAAGCAGATCATCACCCCGATGGATATTGAACGCATTGCCGGCATTTCTGGCGGTAATATTTTCCATGGTGAACTGTTGCTGCACCAGCTATTTTTTCTGCGTCCTGCGCCACAATGGGCTGATTTTCGCACACCACTGCCTGGTTATTACCTGGCAGCCTCGGGTGCGCACCCGGGTGGGGGTGTGATGGGTGCCGCGGGTCGCCTGGCAGCCCTTGAAATCCTGAAGGACTGGCGTTAATTCCAAACTTAGCAGGATGCGAGGCGGTTCTTTTCTTGCTTCGCACGTATCAAGGTAAATTATGCAAAAAAACTATGATATTCTGATCGTCGGTGCAGGACATAACGGGTTGACTGCGGCTGCTTACCTGGCAAGAGCAGGCAAGCGTGTATTGGTTTTGGAACGGCGGGCCCAGGTTGGGGGTGCATGTGTTCCTGAAGCGCAGCCTAAGGGAGCTTTATTGATGGGTGGCAGATTGCGCCCGGATATTGTCCGTGATCTTGGTCTGTCTCGTTATGGATATCCGTCGGAAACCACTGGGAAGCCTGCATTGATTTCTGCCCTGCCAGATTCCAGGCGGTTGGTTCTTTCTGGTGATGTGCTTCAGACAGCGGAAGCCCTCGGTGCTTTTTCTCGGGTGGATGCCGGGCGTTGGGCTGAATTTGTGCATTTTATGGATCGGGCTGCTTCCTTTTTGGATCAGGCTTACAAAACCCCCATGCCCAGGTTACCAAAAATCCCGATGGAGGAGGGTTTACCACTGGCAATGTTGGGTCTTAAACTGAGAGGCATGGGTGCGCAGGATATGTACCGCACTATTCGCATGCTTCCAATGACTGTTCGTGAATTTTTGGATGAATGGTTTGAATCGGATGTGCTCAAGGCATTAATTGCCACGCTTGGCATCCATAATGCCAACTTGGGGGTTATGTCTGCCGGAAGTGCCTATAATCTTTTGCACCAATATACGATTCGAGGTGGTTGGGGACAACCATTTTTGGGCAGTGCCCAGATTCCCTCATCACTCGCAGCTGCTGCCCAGGCCAACGGCGTTGAAATTCGGACTGAGTCTGTGGTGAAGACCATTCTGGTAAAGGATGGCAAAACAACGGGAGTTGTTCTTGAAAGTGGTGAAGAGATCAGTGCGTCTGTCGTGATCTCTGCAGTTGACCCGAAGCGAACGTTACTTTCGATGGTCGCTCCTGAAAATCTGGACCCGGAATTGGTATGGAAGTTGCAGAATATAAAAATGAGGGGTATCACTGCAAAGGTGTTTATTGAATTGGATGGAGACCTGGCTTTGCCCGGGACATTGGCTATTGCGCCTGCAATGGATTACCTCGAACGGGCATATGATGCCGCCAAATATGGACAAATCTCTGAGCATCCATATCTGGAAGTGACTGCGATGGGCAATGTATTATCTGTGCACATGCAGTATGCGCCTTATTTTTTGAAAGGTCGCACCTGGGATGAATCAACCCGGGGTCAGTTGGAAAAATTGGTAATGGATAGCCTGAACCCCCATATTCCCGGCTTGCAATCCAGGGCCAAGTTTCAGACATCCATTACCCCTATGGACCTCGAAAATACTTATGCGTTGACAGAAGGTGACCTGAACCACGGACAATTGATGCTGGATCAATTCTTCTTTATGCGTCCATTGCCCGGTTGGTCGCAACACAAGACTCCCATCGCAGGTTTATACCTGGGAGGGAGCGGTGTGCATGGTGGTGGTGGGGTGAGTGGTATTGCTGGACGGAATGCTGCCAGGCAGGTTTTGAAGGGCTAATTTTTGTCTGAGGCTAATATCTTATGCCAGCGCCATTCTGACGGCTGCTTCGGCGTGGATATGGGTGGTATCGAACAAAGCCACCCGGCTGTCGGCATCTTTGACCAATAGACCAATTTCTGTACAACCGAGGATGATTCCTTCTGCTCCGTTTTCCACCAGGTTTTCGATGATGCGTTGGTAAGCCAGCCTGGAATTGGGGTTGATCTGACCCAGAACGAGTTCATCGTAGATAACCCGGTGCACAATCTCTCTATCTGATGCTGAGGGTGTGAGTATATCCAGACCGTGTTTTTCCACCAACCGTCCACGATAAAAATCTTCTTCCATGGTGTAGCGCGTGCCCAGTAACCCGATCTTATGCAGACCTGCGATTTTGATCATGTCGGCTGTGGCATCTGCAATGTGTAAAAGTGGGATGTCGATACTTTTTTGGACCTCATCCGCCATTTTGTGCATGGTGTTGGTGCATATGATGACAAAATCCGCGCCGCCCGCTTCGACCTGTCTGGCGGCCTGGATCATGAACCAGCTGGCTTCGTTCCAGCGACCAGCATGCTGCAAGGTTTCTATCTCGGCAAAATCGACAGAGACCATCAGGCTTTTGGCAGAGTGCAGGCCGCCCAGAGTTTCTTTAACTTTTTCGTTTATCAGCCGGTAGTATTCAATTGATGATTCCCAGCTCATGCCGCCGATCATGCCGATCGTTTTCATGGGTAATTCTCCTGTTCAATGATTTTTTCAATGATGAAGTTGTAGGATGACGTTTTGAAAGCTTGAGGGGTAAATTTATAAGTGGTAATGCCGCATGACCAGAAACGATAAACCCTGTATGACCAGCGTGGCAATGGTGGCAGCCAGGAAGGAAGCCCCAAGACTGGCATGTTCCAGAGAAAATGCCAGGACCAGGTAAAAGCCGGAAAAACCAAACAATCCGAAGAGCAATCCTCTAAGTACGCTGGCTGCGCCGGATGGTCCCTGGAGACGGTGTGCAAAAATGGTCAAGATGGCAGTGTAGAGCGGAAGGGTGGAAAGCAGGCCGGTCAGGCGTGCTCCAATAAATGGTGCAATTCCAGTCAGCCCCAAAATGAAAGAGGTGCCGATCAAGATGCGTGCAGGTAGGTCCCATGGTCCTGGATTTGAGTTTTTTTTATTAAGCTGGATACCCTTCGGCATGAGCTTTAGCCCGGTGATGATTACCACAATTACCAGTCCAAAGCTGGGGACCAGTGACATAACTATATTTTGCATCAGCAACGTGAGCGCGGCGAAGCACAAAATACTTCCCGTAATGGCCAGGGGCCACTGAACCCGCACTGCCAGCCAGGCGTAAGCCAGACAGAAAGCTACCAGGGAAAGTCCCCCGCTCATGGTACCGAGTACTGTTGAGGCAGCGAAGGCCTGATTATGGCTGATTGCTACAAAGAAAACCACTGGTCCCGAGGTGAGAGGTAAACCGATCAGCCAGCCGCTTACAACAGGACCCCAGCGTCGTCCGGCCAAGCTCGCGCCGCCGATAATCAGGGGAGCCATGAGTAGTTTCAGAGCAAGAATATTCATTGGATGGTAGTGATGATGGTGCGCGCGCCAGCTTGCTGCAGCTCTGTGGCGATATCGTTAGCGTTTTCCGGAGCGACGAGCGCGATCATGTTTCCGCCCCTGCCACCGCCGGATAACTTGGCACCTTCTGCTCCTGCGGTTTTAGCAACCTGCACCAGAAGGTCCAATTCAGGTGACGAGACGGTCATTTCCTGCAAGAGTGCATGATTGGCATCCATCAGAGGTCCAAGCCTGCGCCAGTTTCCACTTTCAATGGCATGTCGCGCATGTCGCGCGATCTCACCTACCTGGTCAAAGACATCCTCCCAATAGGTTGGGTTGGCCTGCCATAATTTTCGCACATCGCCAACTGATTCTTTTGTGGGGGCTGGGATGCCAGTGTCTGCGACCAGAATGGTAAAGGCTGTGTTAACGCGTAGAGTCTCAATTGGCTGATCCTTGATGAAGTAAACAGGGCGGGCATAGGTAATGACAGTGTTGTCGATGCCAGATGGTGTGCCATGATGGATTTTTTCAATTTCATAGCAAAGCTCATTTACTTGTGCGTCATTGAATGGATGATCCAGGTGTGCCGAAAGTGCCCGAATGAGTGCCACTGAGACTGCTGCACCTGAGCCCAGCCCGGAAGCAAGCGGAATGCTGGATTTAATTTTAATTTTTATTTGGGGAGGGTTGTCAATTTGTAAAGCGCGTAAGACTGCTTCAATTGTGCAACGCAGAGCTGAGCCCGTGGGGAGTTGGGAGAGCTTATTGTGAAAAAAAATGTCTGGTGCATCGATCCAGATACCGGATAATGGTTGTTCATCAACGGTCGGAGATTCTTTTTCCGGCTGCAGAGCGTGATCGATGACTACATCTGCATGCACCTGGGTGATGGGCACGGCTACTGCCGGATGATGGTAGACGACGGCATGTTCTCCGAACAGGATAATTTTACCGGGTGCAGAGGCGCTGGTCATTTCAGGTAAAAGACTGTCAGAATCACCAATCCGGTTAACAGCAAACTGATCTGTATTGGACGGTCCGTCAGCAAGACCTCTTCGGGTGTTCCGGCATTTTGTGTCATCTGGATCAGATATAAATAGCGGAAGATGATGTAGGCTATAAAAGGAATAGTCAACATCATACTGTGATTGGCCGGCAGGTTCGGTGCAGAGAATGTATAGAGCGAGTAAGAGAGAATGGTAGCTGCTGAGACAATTGTGATGTATTGGTCAAGCAGTGGGATGCTGTAGCCTTCCAATACTTTTCGATGTGATCCGGCACCTTTTTCCAATAAGGTTAGTTCGGCACGACGTTTGCCAAACCCGAGATAAAGCGCGCCCAGTGTGGTGACTATGTAGAGCCATGGTGAGAAGCGTTCTACTACGATCAAAATTACACCTGCTTCGACACGCAGAACGAAGCCGGATGCGATGATAAAAACATCCAGGATTGGGACATGTTTGAGCCACTTCGAATATGCCAGGTTGATTATCAGGTAGGCAGCCAGTACAGCTGCAAAACCTGGCGAGAGCCAGTATGCCAGGGGTAGGGTAATTATCACCAATATTGCTGCGGCAACCCAGGCAACCCGGATGGGTAGGGTACCGGATGGTAGCGGTCTGGATTTTTTTACAGGGTGTTGACGATCAGATTCGATATCCGCAATATCGTTGATCAGGTAAACCACACTGGAAATCAGGCAGAAGAGGATAAAGCCAGCCAGGGTATGAAAAAAAGCTGAAACATGAAAAAGCTGTTTATCAAATACTATTGCAAAAAAAACAAAGGCATTCTTTGTCCATTGGCGTGGGCGCATTGTTTTGATCAGGGCTTTTAGCATGTTAATATTTTACCTTACCTGCTGATCAGATTGAAGGTAGAATGGTCCCGGTCTTTGCACGGGATTGATGGGTTGAACCCGCAGGGTTCTGTCAGTGTTTTGAAATGGTCCTGATTCTTGCACAGGATTGTTGCTTTTGGGTCAAAGAAAAAAAATAGATAAAGAAAGTTGGATTATGCCTAAAATTCGCCTGGATTTATTACTTGTTGAACGCGGTCTGGCTGAAACCCGCTCCAAAGCCCAGGCGATCATTATGGCTGGGCAGGTACGTGTTAAGGGGCAGATGGTCGATCGGGCTGGTGCCACCTATGACCCAGAGATACAGGTGGAAGTTGAGTCTGGTCCTCGTTTTGTTTCGCGTGGGGGTGAAAAACTGATGGGTGCTCTGGGGGCTTTTCCAGTAAATCCGGAGGGTCTGGTCTGTGCTGATGTGGGAGCTTCAACTGGTGGGTTTAGCGATTGCCTGTTGCAGCATGGGGCTGTCAGGATATATGCAATTGACGTGGGGAAGGGTATCCTGCATTGGAAATTACGTTCGGACCCGCGCGTGGTTGTAATGGAAGAAACCAATGCGCGTTATGTTGAATCCCTACCGGAATTGGTGCAGCTGCTGGTGTGTGATGCATCTTTTA
Source organism: uncultured Anaerolinea sp. (assembly GCA_964462245.1). Classification (GTDB taxonomy): domain Bacteria; phylum Chloroflexota; class Anaerolineae; order Anaerolineales; family Villigracilaceae; genus UBA5195. The sequence continues at coordinate 3,174 of CAYWXS010000085.1, read as the reverse complement.
TTTCACTAAAAACCCTGCTGCCGGTTTTTGTTCGTTGGCTTGCCCAGGATGCCAACGTGATTACGCTGATCAAGCCTCAGTTTGAAGCCGGGCGGGTGGATGTGGCGCGTGGGGATGGAGTGGTACGTGATCCGATCATTCACCGTCGTGTGTTGGAAGATGTGCTGGATTTTGTTCAGAAACAAGGGTTGGGCGTAAAGGGCCTGATCCGATCTCCGTTATTGGGACCGAAGGGTAATACCGAATTTCTGGCATGGCTGGACCGACAGCCAACCAGTACCGATGTTCCTGCACTGGTGGATGCAGCGCTTTTGCACTAAGCCTTATAGATTTCAATCGAAGTATTCGGGTTGATAGTCCATTATATGCCGGCGTGATTCGGCCAGGATTTGTTCAATAGTCATATCCTGATGATCGTTATCGGATGGGTGATAATGGACATGCACTCGCCTGAGATTGGGGATGTTATTATATAAAATCTCTTCCACCCGGCTGGCAATTTCGTCCCCATCCTTTACCAAAAGATTCCCATCAATCCCGATGGTGACATTGACCACGCTGTGCGGCCCAAAACGATGAGCTTGAACTTCTTGAAGTTGTTCTACACCGGGAGTTTTATTCAGAATTTCTGAAATTTGTTCGGCCAATTCCTTGCCTGGAACGGTATCCATCAATTCGACCGAGGATTCTCGCAGAATGTAAATACCTGTGCGCAGGATCAGCATGGCTACAATCGCCCCTGCCAGGGGATCCACCCAGGGTAAGCCGCGCTGACCGAGAAAAATACCCACCGAAGCCGCCAAAGCTGAGAATAAATCGTTGCGATGATCGTAAGCCATGGCTTCCACTATCGGATTCTTGGTTTCCTTGCCTAACCGGCGCACGTAAAATGTCAGGAATACTTTAATACCGACAGTCAGCAACGCCATCCAGAGTGCCAGTGAAGAGGCGCCTTGTGACACTGTATGACTGCTCAATAAATCCCAAATTTTATCGACAGCATCCCAAAAAACTGCCACTGCGGTAGTAACGATGAATGAACCGACCACAACTGCGGCGATACTTTCCAGTTGTTGGTGGCCGTATGGATGTTCATCATCAGCGGGTTTGTTGGCCATACGGACAAAGATGCTTGCCACTATATAATACGCAACGTCGGAGGTGGAGTTGATGCCTTCGGCCAGCAAAGCCGGGCTGTGCCCAGAGATGCCAATGAAGGTTTTCAATGCGGCGAGGCCAACATTAATTCCCAGACCAAGATTGACTGCCAGTAAACTTTTCTTATCGCGATTATGTGACATAAGGTTCATTGTAAAGGAAAATTGATTTAATCACTATGTTTTCACCTGGCAATTCGATAAGCTTAACTTATGGCTGAGTAGCGTTTGTCATGCTGAAAAAAAACGGGTTTATTTCGAGAAATATTTTGGACAGGTTGTATAATTTATTGATCATTATTCTAAATTTTTATTTACCCGGTTCTGGAGTTAGTTGAATGGAATGTCCCAAGTGCGCTTTTGCGCTGGTTAGAAAATATTATAAGGGGATGTTGGAAGTTGATATGTGCCCGAGCTGCAGGGGAATGTGGCTCGATTTTGATGAATTAGACAAACTGGAAGACGTAGCTTTTGATGATGACAAACACAAAGGTTCCTTGATCCACTACGAAAAACAGATTCCCGCGAAATGCCCGGTCTGTGAGAATAATTTATCCGAATTTCAGTACAGGCTGTATGATTTGAAATTGGATTATTGTCCAGAAAAACATGGATTCTGGTTGGATGCAGGTGAGGATGAACGTGTCTTGCAGATCATGCGTAAACAGCAGACTAATAACCAGCGAAAAATAATTGCCGAAAATGAATGGGGGCATGTGCTGAAGGGGCTGCATGCATTCATTAATAAACATTGAAATACAGGTCAAAAATGCTGTCAATTGTGGTGTATGGTTTTCTACTGAACTATTAAAATAGAGGTATGAAAGTAATTTGGATTGGTATTGCTCCGACCTGTTAATACTGCCGAAGGGCTGGCCATTGACGGGTAATCGCGCAGACATAGGCGAGTTCCTCAAAGAAGGGTTTATCGAAGATAAACGCAGTTTGGATAAAATTTGTAGGTAGTAGTTTTTGTAAGAAATTTGGTTATCTTTTTTGTTTCAGCAGTTACTGCCATTCACCAGTTTTGTTATTTGGAATAAGGGTGCTCAAAAAGGAGAGCTGTAGTTGATTATCTTGATTGCGATGGTCACGGTCTTTGCATGGGAATGAGTGTAAAATACATTTGTTGATCCGTTGCTGCCAAGGAGAATATATGAACGATAAATTCATTCAGAGTATGCTGGGCGAAAATGAACGTATTATGCTGACCACCCGTCAGCATTGGTTTGTGCTGTTCAGTGCCATCCTATTGGAAATCGTCGTAACATTGGGTGTGGTCGTAGCTATCAGCATCGCCGCTGGTAATAACCCGCAAATGGGGTATGCTTTTGTGCTGATTTTTATCCCTCTGGCTAGCATGCTGCACGATATTATGGTCTGGAAAAATCGTGAGTATATTGTTACCAACCGGCGAGTAATCCAGTTCTCCGGGGTTATAAATAAAAACGTTGTGGATTCTTCGTTGGAAAAAGTAAATGATGTCCGAATGTCCCAATCCTTTTTTGGGCGTATTTTTGATTATGGTGATGTGGAAATCATGACTGCCAGTGAACTGGGCGTCAACACCTTCAAGCGTATTGGTGATCCGGTCAAATTTAAAACAGCCATGTTAAACGCTAAGGAAAACCTGGGTTACGAAGGTCTGGGTTCCCGGACTGCGCACGCTGAGCGTCCAGCGCAGCACGCGGAAAACATTCCGGCCATGATCGCAGAATTAGACGAACTGCGAAAGAAAGGAATTGTCACTGAGCAGGAATTCCAGAGTAAAAAACAGGAATTATTGGCGAAAATGTAGCAGCGCTTCGATTTGCACGCTTCGCGCAAATCGTGCGACAAGCGTACCGCGCACAGCGCGCCGTACCAGGCGCGTTGTTGCTTTTAAAATCGGTTATACTTTAGCCGCTTAATTGTTAATTCCTTCTGATGGTCCCGATCTTTGCACGGGAAAGAGATAAATGACAGAAAATATCCGCAATTTTTGTATTATCGCCCACGTTGACCATGGCAAATCCAC
>CAYWXS010000084.1:0-28413 GCA_964462245.1 uncultured Anaerolinea sp. | reverse complement strand
CCCAGGCGCAGGAGCCAGTGAGTAAGTACGAATAATTTAGATGCGATTGCCCTGACCAACAGACCCATCTGGTTTTCGGCGAAGGGTAACATTTTGCTTGATAAAATGCACCGATATGCCGGAATTATCCCAACAAGTTATAATTGGGAGATGATATATATTCGCTGCTCCAAAATACTTGGCCCCAAGAGCCAGATCACTGACGGCGCCATCCTGCTGGATGGCTCAAAAATTCTGGCAGTCGATTCTGCTATCCAGCTTGCCCCACCTGCCGGAGCAAAGGAATTGGATGCACACGGTCTGACTGCCGCTCCTGGATATATTGATTGGCAGTTGAACGGTGGCTTTGGCCTGGACTTTACCGAAAACCCGGAGAGCATCTGGGATGTGGCTGCAAAACTACTCGAACATGGGGTGACAGCCTTCCTACCAACCATTATTACCGCACCGTTGAACACATACAGCGCAGCCCAAAAAACATTATCGGCAGGACCACCAAATGGCTTCCGCGGCGCAAAACCGCTCGGCTTGCACTTTGAGGGTCCCTACCTCAACCCCGGGAAAAAAGGGGCGCATAACCCGGCTTACTTACGCCGCCCAGCATTGGATGAAACCCGCTTATGGTCACGCAAAAATGGTGTCTGGGTAGTAACATTGGCGCCGGAACTACCCGGAGCAATGGCCATGATCCAGGCGCTGCAAAAAAACGGCGTGGTAATCAGTGCCGGGCACAGCCTGGCAACCTACGAACAAGCGCTGGAAGCATTCGCTGCTGGCGTAACCTGCGCAACACATTTATTTAATGCCATGCCCGCCCTCGATCACCGCCAACCGGGCTTGATCGCTGCCTGCCTGGCTGATGGCAAAGTAACCGCCGGTCTGATCCCGGATGGGATTCACGTGCATCCGGCCATGGTTAAGCTGGCCTGGAAAAATAAAGGCACACATCGAATGGCAATTGTTACCGATGCGATGGCTGCGCTGGGGATGAAAGCGGGGGTGTATAAATTAGGGGATTATGAAGTAACGGTCGACGAAACCTCTGCCAGGTTAAAAGACGGCACGTTAGCCGGCAGCATTGTGCACATGGACCAGGCAGTACGCAATTTAATGCAATTCAGCGGGTGCAGCCTGGCCCAGGCTGTCGGCGCAGCCAGCATAAACCCTGCCCGGCTGATTGGAGCCGATCAAAAAGGCCGTCTGCAGCGCGGCGCAGATGCCGACCTGCTGTTGATGGATGCTCAGGGTAACCTGATGGCAAGCATTGCGAATGGCGAAGTGGTGTTTTCGAAGCTGTAGAAATCTTAGAGCGTGCGGGTTTGCCCGCCGTCGATATCCAGAACCGCACCATGAATATAACTGGAAAGCGGGGATGCAAGAAAAACAACTGCATTGGCTATCTCTTGCGGGTTGCCAAAGCGTGAAATGCCCATGGATTTTGCCATAGCCTGGGCAGCCTGGGCTTCATCCAACTGCTGCTCCGCCGCAAAGCTGCGAATCCGGGTTTGCAAGCGCTCGGTAGCGATGGAACCGGGGTTGATGGCATTGACACGCACCCCATCTTTTACGCCGCGGTCAGCCAGTGACTTGGTCAAATTGAGCAAGGCAGCATTTACCGAACCGCCGATCGTAAATTCAGCGCTGCCTGTGCGGCCTCCTATCCCAACGATATTCACAATGTTGCCATGACTGGAAACAAGCAGAGGCCAGGCTGCGCGTGAGCAGCGCATTGCTCCAAATAGTTTTAACGCGTACCCATCCGCCCAATCTGCATCAGATAAAGATAAAAAATCACCGCGTTTTGTTGCGCCGGCGTTATTAACCAGCAGATCCAACTGGCCAAATCGAGCGGAAGCCGCCGCGATGACCGCATCCGGAGCGTCGGGATAACGTAAATCCACGGCCTGCACCAGGCTTTCAGTGGGAAGTGAACGCGCCAGCTGCTCGAGCAGATCCGCTGAACGGGCTGCCAATACCAAACGTACGCCCTGGGCAGCCAGCGCGATGGCAATAGCCCGACCAATCCCACGGCTGGCACCCGTAACAACCGCCACTTTTCCACTGAGATCCATATCCATAAAGAAACCTCCAAAAGAGAGAGAATTTTTTTACATCGAGTTTAGCTACCCGAATAGCCATCGACTGATTACCTATGCGCAAATTCTTACATTCAAACCATCCAACCACGCGGGAAGTGGTTTTTCATGGTTCCCTGAACGCCTTTACCCCATCCAATCGGGAAACCATTAACGGTGACCAGCGCCCAACCCTTTACCTCGGATGGCAAAGTCTCGCCGCGCAGATAAGCAGCCAACTCGCGGCTGTCAGCGGAAAGATCGAACACATTTTTTGCCTGCCCCGGTTTTAAGAATAAAGCCAGCGGATGAGCCGGTTCGAAGCGATCCTTTTTAAAGGTTCCCAACCAGACACCCGAGTGAACAATGCGCAGGTGCCCAAAATCCGGGGTTAGTTCCGGCTGATAATACAATCTTTCACCGGCCACCTTCAGCCGGTCTTCGGATAAATCGAGGGAGAGTTCATCTGCGAAGGTCCGCCACAGCCCGGCAACTTGCTTTGGAAGGCTAATTGGCCAAACTGTGCGAACACGATCATGTTCAGCCTGGTGTTTACGCTGAAGCAGGCAGGCAAAATGACCTTCACCATGCAACCGGTGCGGAAACAAACGCACCGCGCCAGAGAGAGAGGCATCGGCAGCGATCCACTCGGGTTTACCGGGCAGGAAACCGGGATATTGAGGCAGCTGCACCACTTCAAAATCAGGGAAGTCGTGTAAGAGTTGTTCAATCACACCCTCATCCTCTTCCGGAGCAAAGGTACAGGTGGAATAAAGCAAAAAACCACCGGCGCGCACCAGCTTGGCAGCTACATGCAAAATATTCTTTTGGCGAACAGCACAACCTGCTACCATCTCGGGAGACCAATCAGCCCGAGCACCCATATCCTTGCGAAACATACCTTCACCAGAACAAGGCGCATCCACCAGGACACGATCAAAGTAAGGACCAAAATGATCCGCCAGGCGTTCCGGTGACTCATTGGTCACCACCACATTACCGGCACCCCAGCGTTCCACGTTCTGTGCAAGGTGCCCAACTCTTTTATTCTTGATCTCGTTAGCCACCAGGAGACCCTGTCCCTGCATGAGGGCTGCCAGATGAGTGGTTTTGCCACCCGGTGCAGCCGCAATATCCAGCACACGTTCACCCGGCAATGGGGCAAGCAGTTGGGCAGGCGACATGGCGGATGGATCCTGCAAATAATACAGCCCTGCCATGTGGAATGGGTGCAGCCCGGGGCGCTGATCAGCCGCCAGGTTAAAAGCCGAAGGGCACCAGGGAATCGATTCTTCAGCCAGTTTGAATGGCGAAATCGCTTTAAATTGATCCGCTGAAAGTTTGAGGGTATTTACACGCAGACCAGACTGCGGAATATCATTCAGAGAATCAGCAAAAGCCGGGAACTCGGCATCACCGAGCAGGCCTTGCATACGTTCAAGAAATAAAAGCGGGATGGGAACAGGTGAGTTGGCGGGCATGTGTCAATTATACCCATCGCGCTCACAAATTACGCCTTTTTTCCACATGGAGGAAAGCACAATTTGTGAGCGTGGGTATTCGTATTATATAAGGTGTAAAATACACCCACGGCCAATTCAACTGGAGAGTAACCGCATGCGCTTTGAAGACCTGAACTGGATGGATGTTGAAGAATATCTAAAACAGGAAGATCGCCTGATCATCATTCTAGGAGCGACGGAACAACACGGCTACCTGAGCCTGCTGACGGATGTGCGCATTCCCATGGCATTGGCAGATGCTGCTTCCCAATCCAGCGGCGTAATGATCGCCCCGACCCTGAATTTTGGCTGTTCGCCTTATTTTCTGGCCTATCCTGGCACGATAAGCCTGCGTGTTTCGACTCTGATAGCCGTAACCGAAGATATTATCCGATCGGCCTATCAAAGCGGGTTCCGGCGTATTCTGGTACTGAATGGACATGGCGGAAACAGCCCGGCGCGGACCCAACTGAGCGAAGTTGCCAACAGTCTGCCAGATCTGCAGTTGCGCTGGTATGACTGGTGGTTATCGCATTCGGTTGAAGCGGTAGGCCTGAAGTACGGCATAAAACCCACGCACGCCAACTGGCTGGAAGCCTTTCCTTTTACGATCGTTACCGACCTACCTGCTGAACCCAAGGTTCCACCCAGTGTGCCAGGCATTATGAATGCCAAAACTGCCCGCACTGTATATGGAGATGGCTCTTTTGGCGGACCATACAAGGCCAGCGACGAGATCATGCATGAATTGTTCGGGGCTTCACTGCAGGATATTTTACAGTTGTTGAAATTTGAATAATCCAGTACAATGAATCCAGGGGTTTCGTATCAAAAATCACTCTTGCTTTAAAGTAGCCTGTTTAGTATAATCAATCGATTGATGTCCAATCGTTAAAATTTATGCCCAAATGCGAGTGCTCGAGGCAAAAAAAAGGTCTCCTGTGCTTGCATTTCTGTGTCTCTTAAGTTTGGTTTAGGCACAGACAAGGTGCAAAACGGAACTATTCCCAGGAGGACTTTATGGAAACCAAAGGTCTGACCGCACTACGCATCAGCCTGGCTTCGCCCGACACGATCAGATCCTGGTCGTATGGCGAGGTCCTCAAACCGGAAACCATCAACTACCGCCGCTTACGGCCGGAAAAAGATGGTCTTTTCTGCGAGGCGATATTTGGCCCAACACGTGACTGGCAATGCTACTGCGGGAAGTATAAGAACCCCCGTTACAAGGGCATTATATGCGACAAATGCGGTGTGGAAGTCACCCGCGCGGCCGTACGCCGCGAACGTATGGGCCATATTGGTTTGGCCACCCCAGTCGCGCACATCTGGTATACCCGGCGCATCCCTTCTTATCTGGGTTTGCTTCTGGATATTTCACGCCGTAACCTGGATCGCGTGCTATATTTTGCACAGTATATCGTCACTTACGTCGACGAAGATTCCCGACAAAAAGCCCTCAAACGACTCGAAGATGAAATTAATGTTTCAGAGCGGGAACAGGCGACCGTCATCAACTCCAAGATTGCTGAAGTCAAAATCCAGCGCGATCATAAAGTTAATGAACTAAACCAGCGCAAGGTTGATATTGATCGTTCCTATGACGAACAAATCGCTTCACGTCTGGAACCGGTTATCCAGGAAGGTCAACGTCTGGAAGCCCAGCTGCAGGAACAGAACGGCTTAGCCGCCGCTCATGCGATCGTTTTCACCACCACTGGTGAAACAATTGTCGCTGCCGGAGAAATGATCACCAATAGTCATATCTCCAAAGTACAAAAAAGTGTCCGTGAACGGTTGGAGGGCGTCGAATCTGAGCTCAAAGACCAGAAATCACGCGAAATTGAACACATCAAGATGGATGTTGAGCGTTTGAAAGCTGAAGCGGGCGAACAAATGGAAGCCCTGCGCAATCAGCTCGAAGACCAGGCCTCGACCAACCAAAACACCTCTTCGCATTCACGTGAAGAATTGATGGAACTCCGCCCATTCACCTTCTTGAGCGAAACCCGTTTCCGCGAACTGAAATCCCGCTGGGGACAGGTCTTCCGAGCCGATATGGGCGCCGAAGCCTTTTATGATATTTTAGGACGCCTCGACCTGGATCGACTTTCAGAAGAGTTATGGCGTGAAGTTCGCACCACCAAATCCAAGCAGAAACGCAAGAAAGCCACAACCCGGCTTAAGGTCGTGGAGGCTTTCCGCCGTTCTGGCAACCGTCCAGAATGGATGATCCTGACCATTTTGCCTGTCATTCCTCCCGATCTGCGCCCAATGGTGCAGTTGGATGGTGGCCGTTTTGCGACCTCCGATCTGAATGACCTGTACCGCCGCGTGATCAACCGTAACAACCGTCTCAAGCGCTTGCTGGAACTGGGCGCACCGGATGTTATCGTACGCAATGAAAAACGCATGCTCCAGGAAGCAGTCGACAGCCTGATCGATAATTCACAGCGTGGCAAAGCACTCAGCCGCCGTGGTCGTCGTGAGCTAAAATCATTGAGCGATATGCTCAAAGGCAAGAAGGGACGTTTCCGCCGCAACCTGCTCGGTAAGCGTGTGGACTACTCCGGACGTTCCGTCATTGTGGTTGGCCCGCAGCTAAAGCTGTACCAATGCGGTCTACCCAAGAGCATGGCGCTGGAACTCTTCCGCCCGTTTGTAATTGCCCGCTTAGTGTTACACAATTACGCCGCAAACGTAAAGGGTGCCCGCCGCCTGATTGAACGCAACCGTCCTGAAGTTTGGGAAGTGCTGGAAGAGGTCATCAAAGACCGTCCAGTGATGCTAAACCGTGCTCCAACCCTGCACCGTTTGGGTATTCAGGCATTTGAACCGCTTCTGATCGAAGGTTCTGCAATTCAGCTTCACCCACTGGTTACCACGGCTTTCAACGCAGACTTTGACGGCGATCAGATGGCTGTGCACGTACCGCTTTCCAATAAGGCTGTTGCAGAAGCTCGCAAGCTGATGCTGGCCTCTAAAAACCTGCTCAAACCAGCCGATGGTGAACCTATCATTTCCCCATCCAAGGATATGGTCCTGGGCGTTTATTATCTAACCATGACTGACCGTCACCCACACAAGGGCGATGGACGTATATTTGGCGAAATTGATGAAGTCGATCTGGCTTTCCAATTGGGCCAGGTGGATGTACACGCCAATATCAGAATGCGCGTGACCACCAACTATGCGAATGACAGCTCACGCCTTGCTGAAACAGAAACGCGCATGATCGATACCACGGTTGGACGTGTGTTATTCAACCGCATCCTGCCTCCCGAAGTTCAGTTCGTAAACGAAGTCCTTGAAAAAGGCGGCGTGAAGGATCTGATCGCTGAAGTCTACGAAATCTGTGGACAGGAAATCACAACAAACGTGGCAGATGCCGTGAAAACCATTGGCTTTACCTATGCCATGCGCTCCGGTATCACCCTGGCAGTTTCTGATATCGCCGTTCCGGCCAAGAAAGCTGGCATTATTGCCGGTGCTCTTAAGGAAGTTGAAGTGGTGCAGCGCGATTTCCGACGCGGTCTGTTGACTGAACAGGAACAAAACGAACGCATCATTCAAATCTGGCAGAGAACAACCAACGATGTTGCAATTGAAGTGAAAAAGAACATGGATCCTAGCGGCAACCTCTCGACGATGGCCAGTTCCGGCGCAACAAAAGGTGGCTTTGGTCCAATTTCACAGTTGGCAGGTATGCGCGGTCTGATGGCGGATCCATCCGGTCGTATTATTCCAATGCCAATCAGCTCGAACTTCCGTGAAGGCCTCACAGCCCAGGAATACTTCATCTCGACCCACGGCGCACGTAAAGGTTTGGCCGATACCGCTCTGCGAACCGCAGATGCCGGTTACCTGACCCGCCGTCTGGTGGATATTGCCCAGGATGTGATCATTAACGAAATTGACTGCGGCACGGTGGAAGGTATCTACATCCGCAAAGCTGATGATGTCGCCGGTCAGTCACTGGCCAATCGTTTGTACAGCCGTTATGCCGCCGCAGCAGTGCTGGATCCCAGCACCGGTGAGTTACTCTGCGACCGCGATGAAATGATCGATCACGACCGCGCCAAACGAATTGCAGGAGCGGGAATTTCCGATGTAAAAGTCCGCTCAGCCATGACCTGCGAATTAACACACGGCATTTGCGCCATGTGCTATGGTATTGACCTCGGTCGAGGCGCGACCGTTGAAATGGGTTCTGCTGTTGGTATTGTGGCAGCCCAGTCCATCGGCGAGCCTGGCACCCAGCTAACCCTGCGTACCTTCCATACCGGTGGTGTGGCGGTAGGCGTGGGTGGTGACATCACAACTGGTCTGCCACGCGTGGAAGAACTCTTCGAAGCCCGTAAGACCCCCAAGGGCGAAGCGGTTGTTTCTGAAATCGAAGGCGTCGTCCGTGTTATGCAATCCGATAAATACAGTGATCTGCGCATGGTGCGGATTGAGCATGCCGAAATGGTGGCAGATGCTTATGATGTACCCGAAGAATGGACGATCATGGTCAAGGATGAAGGCGAAGTAAAAGCTGGCGATGTACTGGCCATGCTTGGCGAAGCCATCATTGCTTCACAACATGCAGGACGGATCCGCACCGAAGGTCGTCAGGTCTTTGTTGGGTACGAACAGCGTGAAGAAGTGGAACATGAAATCCCATCCACCCTGCGCTTACTGCTGAAAGACGGCGAACATGTTACCGCCGGACAGCCGTTGACCGAAGGCTCGCTTAACCCGCACCGCATTTTGCGCCTGCAGGGTCGCGATGCCTGCCAGATGTACCTGATGAGCGAAGTTCAAAAGGTGTATCGATCCCAGGGCCAAAATATTCACGACAAACACTTTGAAGTCATCATCCGCAAGATGTTGAGCAAAGTACAGATCACACGCCCAGGTGATACCCGTTATCTGCCTGGTGATGCAGTCGATCGTCTTGAAATCAAACGTGTCAACGAACAATTGACCGTCGAAGGCAAACAACCGGCACGTTTTGCTGAAGTGCTGCTGGGTGTTACCAAAGCCTCACTTTCAACCGATTCGTTCCTCTCGGCTTCCTCCTTCCAGCACACCATCAAGGTCCTGGCCGGTGCAGCCATTGCATCGACCACAGACCCGCTTTACGGTCTGAAGGAAAACGTGATCATTGGTAAGTTAATCCCTGCAGGAACTGGCTTCAAGCACGGGCGCTTCACTGAACTGGAAAAAGCACTCGGCTCCAGCACCTCGCAATGGGTTGAAATTCCCGGCGATGTAGCAACCTAAAAAAATAATGTAAAAAAAGCGATCTCAAATGAGGTCGCTTTTTTTATTCAACCCACTTGCATTCAATCAGCTTTTTTAGTATTGTTAAGCAGTTCACACAAGGAGAAAGCATGATCCCAAATCATTTTCGCATTTTTTCTGCAGTAACTGCAATTTTTCTGGTGGCATCTGCCTGCTCCCTGCCCCTGGCAGCAATTTCCACGCCCACACCACTGCCAGAACCTTCCGCAATACCCGCAACCATTTCTGTACCCACAGAAACAGCGCTGGCTGTGCCTTCCAACACAGAAAAACCAACCGTCAGCATTGTTCCAACCGAAAAAGCAACCGGAACAGCCACGTTAGCAGTTGGGTTTATTCCAACTGAGACTGCCACTGCAACACCGGAACCTGTAACAGCCGAGGTGATGCGTGAAACCAACTGCCGCACTGGTCCCGGACCACACTATGACCTGATTGCAACCTATAAGACTGGTGCAAAACTAGAGGTGATCGCCAGAGACCTGGACGGTGGTTTCATATTTACCCAAAACCCTGAAAAGCCTGAAGAACAATGTTATATACTCGCCAACAATGTCCAGATAAGCGGTGACACAAAGATCCTGCCGCGGATTACCCCACTTGCTTCCCCAACCTCTGCCCCAAGCTTCACCGCTACCTTCAAGAAGTTTGATTTGTGCAAGGGGAAGGTATACGCACAGTTTGTGATCCAAAACACCGGCAGCATGCCTTTCCGCTCGGCTTATATCAAGGTAATCAACCTGAAGACCAATGATTCGACCGAAAAAGCTGTGGATGCATTTGACCTGACAACAGGCTGTATCATTGCGAAAAATATTGCGCCGCTCGAAGCCGGTGCGACGGGCTATCTCTCCAGCGAAGCCTTCCTGAAAGATCCGCGCGGAAATAAGATGAAAGCCATCATCCAGGTTTGCACAGAAAAGAGTTCAAAGGGCGTTTGCGTTAATAATATAGTGGATATAAAACCCTAAAAATAAATTACAAACCCAAAAACGAACCGGAAAACGCGACCGGTTCGTTTTTCTATTACAAAATAAGATGAGATAAAATAATTTCAAAGCTAGGATGACACTTGACGCTTTAAGTTTTTCCCTATAAGATAAGCCCAGAAATTAGAACATTCATTCGCAACACAAGCCACAGACACTTGAGTGCAGAAATTACCCGCAGAAGTGATTGTTTATTAGGCAAAAAGGAATATTCATGGAACTCGGATTAGTCCGCAAAATTGATATTGACCGCGAAATGCAGGATGCATATCTGGATTATGCCATGTCCGTCATCGTTTCACGGGCACTGCCAGATGCCCGCGACGGGCTAAAACCTGTACAAAGGCGAATTTTATATGCCATGTACGATATGGGGTTACGTGCAGACAGCACTTATAAGAAATCGGCGCGTATTGTGGGTGAAGTATTAGGTAAGTATCATCCCCACGGTGATTCAGCCGTTTATGAAGCCATGGCCCGCATGGCACAGGATTTCTCACTGCGCTGCATGCTGATAGATGGACAAGGGAACTTCGGGTCAGTGGATGGGGACCCGCCAGCTGCCATGCGTTATACCGAAGCCAAACTGGCACTCTCCGCACTGGATATCCTGGCAGACATCAACAAAGACACCGTGGATTTCACTGCCAACTTTGACGATACCCTGACGGAACCGTCTGTACTGCCGTCTGCAATCCCCAACTTACTGGTAAACGGAGCAACCGGCATTGCAGTAGGCATGGCGACCTCCATCCCACCCCACAATTTGGGTGAAGTTTCGGATGCGTTGGTTTATATGCTGCAAAACTGGGATAAGTTGGATGATATCGATGTAGAACATCTAATGACCTTCATCCAGGGACCGGATTTCCCCACAGGGGGTGTCATCATCCAGGAATCTGGCGAAGAAGGCATCGAAGCAGCCTATGGTTCGGGACGTGGAAAAGTCACCATTCAGGCCCGGGCACATTACGAAGAAATGGATCGCGGCAAAAACCGTATCATCGTTACCGAACTACCTTACCAGGTCAACAAATCCAGCCTGATCGAACGCATTGCCGAACTTGCACGTGAAGGACACCTTGAAGGTGTTTCTGATCTGCGCGACGAATCGGATCGGCAGGGTATGCGTATTGTTATTGAACTATCCAAAAATATAGACCCGGAAAAAATTCTGTCAGAACTATACCGGCGCACGCCCATGCAGTCCACCTTCAGCATCATCCTGTTGGCCCTGGTGGAAGGTGAACCACGTATGTTGACACTAAAACAGGCATTAAAAGTGTTCCTTGAACACCGCCTGACAGTGATCAAACGCCGGGCTGAGTTTGACCTGGAAAAAGCAAAGGCACGCGCCCACATCCTGGAAGGCTACCTGATAGCCTTGAAAAACATGGATGAAATCATCGAGTTGATTCGAAAATCTCCCGATGTAGAAACAGCCCGTGACCGGCTGATGAAGCGCTTCAGCCTGTCGCAGTTGCAGGCCAATGCCATCCTGGAAATGCAGCTCAGGCGGTTGGCTGCCCTCGAAAGAAAGAAAATTGAAACCGAGCATAAAGAATTAACTGCTCTGATCAAATCACTGGAAACACTGCTGGCCTCGCAATTATTGATGCGTGAGCTGGTTGCCAGTGAATTACTGCGCGTTAAGGAAGCATATGCTGACAAACGCCGGACACAAATCGTCAATCTTAAAGAAGGCAGACAGAAGAAATCTGTGTTAACCACCTCACAGCTGCTGCCCGAACAGGTGGTATGGGTAGGGATGAGCGCTGATGGGTTACTGTCGCGCAGCCATGACGAGAAGCCGCCACGCTTGAGTGGGAGCGATGCACCCCACTTACTGGTGCGCGCCAACTCAACCGATACACTCTATCTTGTTTCTGAACGTGGGCTGGCGGCCGCGGTGGCAGTGCATACACTGCCAGAATCGGAAAAATTGGTGGATGGAGCGCCTTTTTATAAAGTTGCCCCGCTCAAGGAGGCTGACCGGCCGGTGGCGGCTTTTGCTCTGCCAAAACGATCTCTACTCCAGCCGGAAACCTGCGTACTGACGGTTACCCGTGGCGGTATGTTGAAAAAATCATTGGTCAGCGAACTGCCCGGGCCTTCGTCGCAAACCTTTTATCTTTGCAAGGTCAATGACGGCGATGCATTGGGTTGGGTGACATTGACTGATGGAAAAAAGGAACTACTTTTGGCTACCGGTGCAGGCATGACAATCCGGTTTAGTGAAGATGATATTCGCCCAATGGGTTTGGTGGCAGCCGGGGTTAACGGTGTCAAGCTGGGGGTAGGTGACGAAGTAATTGGCACAGAAATACTACCCGCAGAAGGTGAGGTATTTGTGGTTGCAACGGACGGCAAGGCCAAACGTATCCTGCAAAGCGAGTTCCCAGCACAAGGTCGTTATGGTCGAGGTGTGATCGTGTGGGACCTACCACAGGGCGTAAAACTATGCGGTTTGGCCGTTGGCAAGGGCACCCATGTGGTAACTTTGCACTTACTTAAAGCGGCACCCAAGATGACGCGCCTGGATGAGGCGGGTCTTAAAAAACGCGCTGCCACCCGCGGGGATACAGTTGTGGAAGTTAAACCCGGGGACGCTGTGGTGAGATTAACTGACGGTTGGATTGTGGAACGATATGTAACCATCCAGGCACCAAAAGAAGAGAAAAAAGTAAAAAAAGAGGTCAAGACAGAACAGTTGGAATTGCTTCAGGCTCCGACTGGAGCCAAGAAAGCTGCAACGGCCTCGAAACCTACAGCAACAAAACAAACATCTAAAACAACGGCTGATTCAAAAAAAGCAACTGGAAAACCAACTGCCAGCCAGGCAGTTTTAATTAAAAAGGCACCCTCAACCCCTAAACCAAAAAAATAAACCTAAGGTTGAAGATAACAAACAAGAGCGCACTGCCCCAAAATAAAATAAATGGGGGCAGTGCGCTCTTTGTAGATTAATATTTTACACTAACAAAAACTAATTATTCAAACATATAAATTGATCAATCACAGATTGGAATTGATAGTGTTAAAAGTATTTCTTATAATCGGGCCGGAAATGGTCAGGGCAGCAATAACAACAAGTGCAACAAAAACAAGAATCAAAGCATATTCAACCAATCCCTGGCCCTTCTCTCGCAACGAAAATAGCATCAGATATTCCTCCTTTCCAGTAAAATGAAACTGGACAAAATAATTTTGTCACCAGATTTATTTTACTGTTTTTTTGGCTAAATACAAGACTGACATACCTTGTAGTTTCGCAAGGTATGCCTGCAAAGGATAATAAAGCCTACGCAGGTTGGCCAGCCAGACCTAATTCGGGCGCAATACGCCGCATGGCAGCGATTACGTTCCCGACATGCTCCCAAAGGTCCATACCAAACTCAGCAGCGGCCAGCTCCATCCCACTTCGATCCGTACCAGCCGCAAAAGCCTTATCTTTCCATTTTTTCTTGACCGATGATGGCTCCAGGTCATAGAGTGAGCGCGAGGGACGCACCAACGCAACTGCCGAAATAAGTCCAGTGATCTCATCACAGGCATTCAGTGTCTTTTCCATCCGGCTATCGCGCGAAACGCCAGTGTTATCACCATGACTCAAAATAGCCCGGACGATGACGGGATCCACTCCACGCTGCTCCAGGATGGGAGCACCCTGGATGGGATGTTCTTCAATGGTTGGGTGGATTTCCCAATCAAAATCATGCAAGAGGCCGGTAAGACCCCATATCTCAATGTCTTCACCAAATTTTTCGGCATAAAAACGCATGGCAGCCTCAACGCACAGCATGTGGCGCACCAGGCCTTCATTTTTTACATATTCGCGAACAATTGCAAGAGCTTCAACACGAGTCATTTATCATTCTCCGGAAAAATGGGTTCAGGATCACCGAGGATCGGCAGAGGACGGGTAATTACATCCATAAAAGCTGTCAGAGTGGCAGGAAGTTCGCGTAAATTCCAAAATAACAAACTGGATTTCCGGTATTGGCGATTGGCTGCCTCTACGCCTACGCCATCCAGACCAAGCGCATTGCACAAAAACAAAGCCCGCGCTAGATGGAATTTTTGGGTGATCAGTATGGCATCGGTCAGCAAAAATATATGACGGGCACGGTAACAAGAGTCGTAGGTCCGACGCCCGGCATAATCCAGAACAATATCCGCATCGGGCACCCCCAATTTCAACGCATACTGGCGCATGGCTTCCGGTTCGTTGTATTCGACCAGGCTGTTATCTCCGGTCATTAATATCTTTTCAATTTTTCCGGCAAAGTAAAGCTTGGCGCCTGTTTCCACCCGGTCCTGCAGTATGGGTGTTGGGCTGCCATCCCGCCACAATCCCGCTCCAAAAACGATACCCACGCGCCGTAAGGGAACCGCTGAAATGGAGTAGGTTTTATTCATCGCCACCAGGGTTGTAATCGCTTTGGTCAAGATAACCAGGACCATTGTCACAAGAATAATATACCAAAACATTTTTAACACCTTTTTGATAAATTTCATAAACATCCGGGGATTTTACCAGTAAATGAAGCCATAGTAATGGCAAGTAGAAATTGTAAAAATCAAGCAGCAATTTTTTGGTACTTTTTGGATTTATTTACGTATATCTATAGGCTGGGAGAATTTTAACTGGCCAATTCTGTTTTTTTTATTGAGTACAAGGAGCAAATTGAATGAATAAATCCATCATCTTTGTTTTGATCATTATCGTGAGCATAATCGGAGCGGCTTATTATATGGTTCAGTCGACCCAACAGAATGCAAACATTGCCATTCAACATGCCATCGCTCCTTTTCAAGAAAGCAATGCCGCCTTGCAAACCCAAGTGAGTCAAATGCTGCACCCCACCCCAACCATTATTCCAGACCCTGTGTCCATCATTCAGGAAGTACGCTCACTTGCACGGCTTGAGACAATCCAGTATTCCGTTGAAAAGGTAATCACTGCCGAAATTGGACAGGGGAATTTTGGTTTTCTATTTGGGGATAGACTGTTGTTTGTCGCCCACGGTTATGTAATTGCCGGGATTGATATGTCTAAACTGGAAGCGGATGATCTGCAAATCGTTGGTGGTGTATTGCATGTACGCCTGCCACAGACAGAGATTTTCACTACCGCCCTTGATAATAACAAATCCTATATCTATGATCGCGAAACCGGGTTGCTAAGCAAGGGAGATCAGAACCTGGAGGCCAACGCGCGTCAATCAGCAGAAAACGAGATTAAAAAAGCGGCACTTGAGGATGGCATCCTCAAAACGGCGCAACAAAATGCTGAGACTTATCTATCCAGATTATTCGATGCGCTCGGATATCCAAACCCTGTTTTTATCAAATGAAATACTGCCGGTGAATAAATCTTATAAATAAAATCCTACTGCAAATAAAACAGCGCTATTTTTATGACCGCTCCGTCCAATCGGGGTGGTCATATTTATTAACGACCAATTCTTCGGCGCGATTTTTTTCTGTATTGGTCAGTTCGCCTGCCTGTAATTTTATCCCCAGGCTGGTTTCAAAAGCATTCAGAAAAACAGGTACAGCGGTTTCCCAGGCTATGATTCTGCCAGTAACTGTCTCAGCGGTGGTAGCGCGAGAAAGTAGTTTTTGCGCGGCTGCCATGCGAGCCTGTTCGTCTGGAAAAACAAGAGCTTGCGTGATACGTGTCAGATCACCACAAAGCGGAAAAGTACCATGCTGCAATATCCCTTCTTTTTTGCGAGCCTGGGCGGAACCAATCAGCTTTTTACCTTCGATCACAATTTCATAAGCGGATGGCACTTCAAAACACACCGGTCCTTTGGTGGCGCTGGCGGGGGGAGCGTTTTCTTCCATTTCCACCGGTAAACCCAGGGCATGCACAGCGCTGATCAGGGCCATGGCCAAACGCTGGTAACTCTCCAAAACGGTACCAAACATGCGGGGCTCATCTGGAGGGGTGGCAACCGAGTAAGTTAACTCATCTACATGCAAAATTGCCCGCCCACCAGTAACCCGGCGCACAAGCTCCCAACCATTGGCCTTCAGGCGTGGTAGATCCACGTCTTTTGAGGATTGGGCATAACCCAGGGAAAGGCAGGCCGGATCCCAGGCATAAAAACGCAAAGTTGGCAAGGATTCGCCACTTCCGGCTGATTCCAAAACAGCCTGATCAACTGCCATATTCCAGGCTCCACGCGCAGGTGGGGTAAGTATGTATCGCCAGGTATCAGTCACAGATTTCCAACCTATCGGGATGAACGGATTTCAAAACTTATAAATTCAGAGGAAGGGGTTTCCTCTTCCATGCGACATTCATCCACGCGGGATGAACGCGGGCCGGTCTTCACTGCGTGGATAAATTGATCAATCTGTACCCGGCTGCCCTCTGCGATGGTCTCGACCGTATCCAGGCTGACATTTCTTACCCAGCCGTTTACCCCAATAAACCCGGCACTTTGCGCCACAAAAGCGCGAAAGCCAACACCCTGGACACGCCCCGTGACCCAAAGGTGGACGCGAAAAAGTGGCTCAGCCATTTTTTGATCTCCTGGTAGTAAAGGCACCGATGAGCGAAACAACCAATAGCACACTCAAAATCGCAATATAAGGAAATAGATTTTGGAAGGCTACAAGTAACGTATCCTGTCCCAGAACAGAAGCACGCCACTGCAGTTCCACCTGGGTTAGCTGCTTGCCAAACGCCTGCTGCATCCCTTGTTCACAATCTAAACCATCGCCATAGGCACTGGTCAGCGCTAATAATCCTGTTTGCCCAAATTTATCGATAATATAATGTGTGAATGATTCCGATTCAGCGTAAGCCAGGAAAAGTCGCCCGGTTTCCGGTGGAAAAGCCCCGCACAAATCATTGATCGGAAAGAGTGCTTTCTTCCCCGAAGCCTGTGCCAGGACCAGGGGGTAATCCGGGTTGGCCGAAAGTTCAACCTGAGCAGCAATCCCCTCCTGCAGCCAAACAGGTAAAAGTTTATAACGAGCACCCATTAAATCATAGGTTAATACATGCGCGAGCTCATGCGGTATTTTCCGATCCATCTCCAGGCCCTGCTCAGGACCAGGAGCAATGGAAGCCAAAACCAGGCGTAAGTCCGGGCTGGCATGACCACCCACCAGGGTTAATCCACCCATCTCAACTGCGCTGGACTGGGCCACCGTGTCGGCATAGAGATAGATATCCACCGGTTCGTCCAGCTTAACCAGCAATAAATCATTAATTTTCTGAATACCACGTCGGGCAACATCCAAAGCAGCCTGCCCAAAGGAAAGGTCACCACTATACCAATGCACAATCAAATTATTATCAGAAAGCATCTGCCATGCAAAACGGTTGTCTTCATAGCGAAATGTAAATTCATCGCTGGAAACTTCTGCGCCGGTCGCGAGCTTGACGCGATAATGATAACGCACGATGGAGAATGGTCGAACCACGCCATCCGTCATGTCGTAGCGCAGGAAAGAATTACCCTGATCATCCATTTGAATGGGTAAGATATGGGTGGCATCTTCACCATCCGCACGAAAAAAAAGGGTTGCCTCCGTCTTGGGTGAGGGCAGGACCAGTTGAGCCTGAAAGATTATATACAAGCCGAAATTATAGGTTACCCCGAGATTATTGACGGGCAGCCCAATTGTCTGAGCATGAACGGGTTGGTAGGAACTTAAGCTAAAGACAAGAAGAAGAAAAAGCGAAATAAGGGAGCGCATATCACTTTCCCAAAAGCAAGATCAGAGGAGTCAGGGTGAGCGGGCTAAGCACGGTACTGACCAGGATGGTGGCAGCTACGAGAGAGGAATCCAGATTATATTCAGAGGCAAGATTGGTATTGGCAACGGCCGCTGACATGGAGGCTTCAACAATCCCGGATTGACGGCCGGCCCCAGTAATGCCCAGGGCAGAGGTGAAAAACAATCCGAGCAATGGTCCCACCAAAAGCCGTACAGAAGTACTGAGACCGAGCGCTTTCAGGTTGCTTGTCCAGCGCACCTGGCATAATTCAAGACCCAACAAAAGAATCATAAGCGGCACACCTGCCCCAGCAACAAGTGAAACGGTGCGATCGACAGGCAAGGGCACTTCGATGGCATAATGATTCATGAATGCCGCCAATAGAACCGCATAGAACGTTGGTATTCTAAACATACCCAGAAATGCATGCTTGAGATCAAGATGCCCAAGGGAGGCAATCAATACACCCAGGGTATTCGTAATCAAAGAAGAAAACACAAGATAAATACTGGTGTGAGCCAATGCAGCCTGTCCAAAAGCAAAAGCGATCAAAGGCAGGCCATAATTGCCATTATTTGCGAACATGGATGTGACCAACATGGAGATCATCGCAGTCCGATTCAATTTGAGCAAAAAACCACCAGCGAGCGCAACGAGTCCAGAACCCAGAGTCACCAAGAGAACCAGTGCAGCCGTCTTGATGATCTCTCCAGTTGGCAGCTGGCTGTGGACCAGCAGATTAAATATCAAAACCGGACTGAAAAAATAAAAGGCGATCCGCCCAACAGAACGTGAATCAATTTGTAGCGTTTTCCCTAAAACAAATCCAGCCACGCTGATCAGCATTACCGGCAGGATATTATTGACAAATGTAACAATCAGTTCAGATAAAGACATCAAGGCTCAATGCGTACTGGAATAAATGTAATTGTAACCTCTCCAAAGAAAATAAGAGTGAATAATGAGTAAAAAAATGGTCCGTCCTGGAATGTATATTTACCAGACGAACCATTTAATCGATCAAAACCTGTAACTATTCCTTATCCGGCTCAATCTCATCATCCGGATCATAGGCCATCATATCAAATTCTTCCATATCTTCGGTGAAAGACAGGTTAGTGATCGCATCTTCGATAAATTCAATTTGATCGTCATCTTCGGCTTCATCCAACAAAGCCTGAAGGTATGTGCGGACATCCTCTCCGCCGATTTGTGAAAGCGACCAGATGATGGCCTGAAAGACATCGTCGTCAACTTCGTCTTCCAACATATCCAACAATTGTTTGCGGGCTATTTTCAGTTCCAACTGCCCGGCGCTTTGCACCGCAGCCAGGCGCACGGGAACGTCCTCACTGAGGAAACCGGTCAGGATTTGTTCCTGCCAGCGATTGTCGGCGGAATGTCCGGCAGCAAAAAGCGCAGCAGCCTGCCAAAGTGGGTCGGGACGATGGAAAGCAGAAATGATTAGGGCATCCAATTCGGGACGGCTGGAATACCCGAGGGCTTCAAGCGCAGCGCGAGCAACTGAGCTGTGCTCACTATGAGCAGCACTTAACAGGGCTTCCTCGAGCAGCTCACGCTTTCCATCAGGAAGTTCACCTAACTCGCCCATCTGGACAAACTGCCCCAGGACTGTTGCAGCGCGAGCCCGGGCTTCCGGCTCAGGATCGGTCCGAATCAGTTTTATGAGATCAGGGATCAGACGGGTATTGAAGGTTTCATCCAACAGTTTGAGCGCCAGAACACGGACCTGTCCATCTGCATCCTTGAGTAATCGGGTGGCGATGGTTTCAAAAGAGACAAGGGTGTCATCTTCAAAATGTTCGGTCAGACTCTTTAGAAATACGTGCTTGCGCGCCAAAGGTACGCCAGGCCAGGCTTGCAGAAATGCAGCCAGGTCAGAAGAAGCCAGATCGCTAAAACGCGTCAAATAACGCGAGGGGAAAGCACGCTCAGTATTGGTGAGGGCTGTCAGGACAGTAGAAAAAGGAATGTCTTTCATCGAGTAAGCTTTTCTTTATGGAAGTTTGACATTAGAAGGATTGATAAAATCCATTGCATTGATAACAACCATTAAGGCGATCAACAGCAGCATGGCAACGCCATTAATGACATTTTCCAGTTTGTATGGGATGCGCCGACGGAAAAGTATTTCCGGCAGTGTAAATAATATTCGGCCCCCATCCAGGGCCGGGATTGGCAGCAGGTTAAAAACTGCCAGAGAAACACTCAACATGGCAACCAACGAGAGGATATAGTTGGTGGGCTCAGTGGTTGGCAGGGCAGCCTGACCGGAATTGGATGGATCGACGACTGGTTGGCGGGTCTGAACATCACGTTGGACAGCCTGGCTAAAGATATCATAGATACCTTTCATCCCAATCAGGCGAGCCTCGCCGGGAGCAATTACGCCCTGAATCAACCCGACAGGGATATACAAAATTCCCGCAGCCTGGGTACCGGTATAAATAAAACCGCCTGACACAATTTCGCCAATGGTCGCAGCCCGGCGTGGGTAGGCCAACCCCACACCCAACGCGCCTTGTTCTTTTGGACGGCTGGATAGCGGTGTCGCATTGATCTTAATCGACGCGCCACTGCGTTCCAGGCTGAATTCAATCGGGGTATCAATACTGGCGCGGATGAGGTCACGAGCTTCATCCAAGGTAGTAACCACTTTGCCATTGACTGCAAGCAGAATATCATTGGCATGGATGCCAGCTTGTTGCGCCGGAGAAGCGTCGGAGACATTTTCAATCAGAACCTTGCCTTCCACGCCCACGCCTGTCTGGGCAATAATGATGGCTGTAACCACAATCGCAGTGATCAAGTTCATCATAGGGCCCGCAAAAAGAACGATCAAGCGCTTCCAGGGATTGGCAGCTGCCAGGCCATCCAACACATTTGGATCGTTTTCACCCTTGGGGCGAACAAATCCACCGATCGGTAAGGCATTGAGGGTAAACTCAGTACCCTTCCACCTAAATAAAGTTAAAACCTTGGGTGGAAAACCAAAACCAAATTCTTCCACTTCAATACCTAAAAGGCGAGCTGCCATAAAGTGTCCAAATTCATGCAGAAACACCATACCACCAAAAACAAGCACAACTATTAACAGGGTCATTTTTTATCCTTCTCCGCGTAAATACCTGATAAAGGGACGCAGTTAAAAGATTATAACGTCTTTTTGTTAGCAGAATATTAGATCACAAAAAAATCAGGGAGCAAATGTGCTGGACCGCCCACATTGGCAACCAGAACAGAATCGACACCCGGCACAGCTTTCAATAAATCTGCCACCCTGGCTGAAACAGACTGGGAACAAATAACATGTACATTCGGACCAGCATCGATGGTATACGCGACCGGCAAACCAGATGCACGCCATTCACGGACGGCTTCCATCACAGCCAGGGTGGCGGGCTTCCAATAAAAGAGGGCTGGCTGGCTGGTCATCATGACCGCATGCATGATGTCCGAATCCTGCTCGATGACAGCTGCCAGGGCTTCAAAATCACGCCCCAGGATAGCCTGTCGACAAAGGTCCAGCCGCCGCGGTGCATCCAGTACCCTGGCAGCCTGCAATGGACTACTGGGTGCAAGCGCATGCCCTTCGGTGGAACCGATAGCTTTCTGACCCGCGCTGACAATGGCCACACAATCGGCGAGATTCCAGTGTTCCGCTGGGGCAATTGAAACAGCATAACTATCCTGATCTCCAGAGCCCATATGCCATTCCACAAACCCGGCCGGGATACTGCGCGAGGCGGAACCAGAGCCCAAACGAGCCAGACGTGAAATAGCCGCTTCGGACCAATCCAACCCGGCTGCTTTGCTGGCTGCCAGGGCCAGTGCCGCAAAAGCGGCGGCAGAACTGGCAATACCAGCCCCAGTTGGAAAATTACTTTCGCTGATGACTTCGGCCTTTATCTGAAAGCCTGCAGATTGCCGGACTATATCTAATATGGATGAAACGCGCTCCAGACCCTTGCCAGTCACCTCGTGCTCATTAATTATCAACTCATCCAGAGCCAGTGAAGGTTGAAAACTGACGGTGGTACGCGTAAATAAACCATCCAGATTCATGGAGATGGATCCATTAACCGGCAGGCGCAGCCGGGCATCACGGTTGCCCCAATACTTGATGAATGCGATATTGGGGTGGGCAAGGGCGGAAGCGGTATGAGTTTTCATTGTATTTTATATGCAAAATAGCAGGTATTTGAACTATTTTAGCGATTTTCCTTTCTTCTTGGACAAATAGATAGCATAAAACCGTGGTCGGTCGTTTTTACGTTGCAGCTTATCATGGTTTGATGTACAAGGTCAGTTTACCACTGCTTTAGATGGTTTTATCAGGTAGGTGGGCAAGAATTGGTAGAATGCTCCACGAAGATTTCTTTGGATTAGCTCCTTAATAATGATTGCTGCCTGGAGATGAGTACTGTTTTACTGAAAGTCAGGCGTATAATCCCCCGCTTTAATCCCGTAATTATCAGGATTTTATCTTACCAAAATAAATTTTAGTGATTACCAAACCTATTTGCCAAAATAATATTAGGTATGCACTTCGAGCCAGCGCGTAACAGAATTGATGGCGATCTGCGCGGCGGCTTCATTTGGAAAGCCAAAAACACCCGTCGATATGCAGCAGAATGCCAGATTGCGAATCCTGAGGATTTCGGCGGCGGTCTCAAGACAGGCGGTGTAACAGCTGGAAAGCAAGTCGGCATACGTAGCGTGGCGGGATGGGGTTTCATAGATCGGCCCAACCGTGTGCAAAATAAAGCGCGCTGGCAGGTGGTAGGCGCGGGTAATTTTGGCGCAGCCAGTTTCTTCGGAGCGGATGTTCTCCTGCTTTTTTTGTTCGTCCATGATGCGCGCGCAGTCATCACGCAGGCGCGGCCCGGCGGCGGCATGGATCACATTGTCAATGCACTTGTGAAAAGGCTGGAAGCAACCCAGCATTTGATTGTTCGCGGCATTCACAATCGCATCGACTTTCAGCGCGCAAATATCCCCCTGCCAGAGTGAAATCCTGGTCGAAAATTCGCGGCGTACAAGTGCCAGCGGCAAGATCGATGCATCCATGACAGGCTTAAGGCTTTGTTCATAAGTTAACAATCGGTCTATTTGCTGTAGTATGCCATCGGAGAGCGAAAAAGGTTGGCGAGAAATCAGCCGGGGACACAACTGATCGCGGGCGCTCAACGGGGTATTCTGGACGGTGCCCTGGGCTCGCAAGTGAGCGGTTTGAACGAGAAGCATATCCACCAGCTTGCGAACATCTTCTTCAGTATAACGGGGAGAGAATGATGAAAAGGGTTCGTCCATCTCAATGAGCTCACGCTACTGGAAAATGTCAAGCATGGTGACTCCGTCAAGTATGTTTGGCTGTAAATGTCTTTATTTATTCTTCACGTGTGTTGGAAAGGAATTCTGGCACAACAAATAGAAACGGCATGACGACAATGATCATCAGGGTAATGGGAACCCATATAAAAGCGAGAACCGCCGCAACCAGATTCACAATCGCTGACATGTTATCCTGGCGCATGCGTTTTTGCTTTTGTTCCTGCGTTAATGCGTTGGTAGCGAGGTTTGTATCCACAAAAGCGTGCTTCCAAAGTCTTCCCAGGGCAATGGAAGAAAACGCCATATTGATCGGATAAAGCGCCACGACAAAGGGGTTCATAGGATAATCGCCAATGAATGCCGTTAAAAACGGAAACAGGCAGGCAAAGAAAAGCAGGGCGATGTTCAACCACAAAAGTTTTGAGTCAACTATTTCAATCTGGTGAACAATGTGATGGTGGTTGACCCAGAAAATCGCGATGATGAAAAAGCTGAACACGAAACTCAACAGTTTCGGCACAATTTCACTCATCGCGCCCAGGAAGACGGCCCAGGTATTATTTTCAAGATGAGGAACTTTTAGCTCAAGCACGAGTACGGTCAGGATAATAGCGAACATGCCATCGCTGAAGGCTTCGAGGCGGTTTTTACTCATGATGATTCTATTCTCCACTGACTAAGCTTGGATTGGTTCAGATCCGGGGTGTCGCGGTTTCACGGAGACGCTGTTTCAACCCGGCAAACATGAGGATAATGGTCAAATAGTCTATCCATCCGCCGATCAAGAACAACCCTAACGATGCGCGCTGTCCCTGGCTTTTGCCGCGCAGTCGAATATAAAGCCGGCTTTGGCCGGGGGTGGTCTCTTCCAGCAGAAGCGTCCAACTCAATGCTAAGGCATTGGTGGGTAAGGGATTATCTGGCTGGGGCCAGGTCCAATTTGCGGAGGGCTGCCGGATGGATAAATAAACAAGGCAATGGTCGGGTTCCAACACAATAACTTTGAACAATGGTTCTCCAGGTCCGTAATCGGGGACGAAGTCGCCAGTAGTGATGTGTTGAAATTGATCTTCAATCTGATGGAGCCCGCTGAGCATCGTTCTGCCGGTGAATCGTTCAAGCCAGGCGGGTACATACCAACCGCCGCGGTCCTTACCAAGCTGGACCAGCCAGGGCCACACGGCCTCAGCTGGCGCTTGAAAAACAGCAGCCCGATCCATCACCATTTTGGGGTCTTCGATCAAGTTGTCGCCAGGCAAGTGCCGGGACAGGTCGTCACCGGTTACCCCAGAGCGCCGGGCTACCCGGTAGGCGCCCAACCCCACAAATATGAGCATAATCGCGACGGGAATCAAGTAGAACATTGACGAATTTTACCTGGCTTTCCTGAAAACATTCGGCTGAGCGCGCGCCATCATCCGACTCGTTTTAGGTTAAGGCTTTACTGACACCAGCTTTTCCATTGACATGGATTTCGGGTCAACCAGCGCACCGAGTTTCCGCCCTGCTTCAGAGGCAAACAACGTATTGTTCCATGTGCCGGCAGCTTCTTCATTTTCCCAGCGCATGATGAGAACGTAACTTCCGTCAGCGGCGCGCAGTAAATCACGCCCCAGGTAGCCGGGATGCTTTGGCCCCACTTCGGTTTGGATTTGCTGTTCCACTTCCGCCAGCGTGTTGGGGTCTACGCCAGGAAGTAACTTGTATCTTGCCAATTCTATAGCTGCCATTTTTTCTCCTTATTTCAATTAAGCTGTTTTTGAGTGTAATGCGTTAGCAAGCTGAATCATAGTGACGATAATTACCGCCTCGACCACCATGAAGGCAATCGGCATCAACAAACCCGTAAAGCCCGCACCGGCGAGGATGGAAATGACCAGATCCTGTCCTTCGACCAGGAAGCGGATAATCATCACAATGGCGATTGATTCCGGCACGCCAACCAGCGAGACGATGATAAGGGCAATCGCAATTGCCGTGTTGCGCGCGCTGAAGTTATATGCCGCATTCAAAATCTCTGGCGTTCGGGCAGTCAGACCAGACAAAATCCCGGTCGGATTGAAATACCCAGATAACCCGAATGCAAGGTTGAGCAAAGCGACCAGTCCGGAAACAATCCGAACCCATAGCGGAACAAGTTTAGCAGTAGTACTCATCATCTATCTCCTTGGATATGTGTAAATCGAATTTCGTTACCAGCACTGAGCTGTTTTAAGGATTTACCAATGTGTAATGCTCTTGTCTGGCGCTTGAAAAATCCAATAAGGAGCCAAAGGCTTGACCCTCTTTTAATGTCATGAAAATTGGCGTCCAGGCTTCAGCGGCTTCTTTGTTATCCCAGCGCAGGATGATCAGCCAGGAACCATCTACATCCTGATAAATATCGCGACCTTGATAGCCAGCTTGTTTTTGGATCGCTCCGCCGCGGATGTTTTTTTCTGCACTTAAGAATTGTTCGGTCGTTACGCCTGCTTTCAGGTTAAAGCGGACTAATTCAATGTACTGCGATTTGATTTGTTCCATTTTGTTACTCCTCTGTTATTTCCTATAAAGTGTTTTTCTTATAGTATTTGATTTTGAACCTAAGCTAATAACTGTTTTTGAATTAATTTATTTACTGGCGGTGGATGAATATCGTGTTTGTTGAGCAGTTTGGCAGTCTCGAACCAAAGTTTTTCCTGCATTTCAAGATTCTGGCTGGCTCGTGAACCATGAGCCTTCCGCCCGCCGGTTGTCAGGTAAGCGCCATTCAAACCCACAAAGCGGGGATTGATTGCCAGGTCTGCAAGCGACTTGCCAACAACATCTGTGTGTGTGGCAATCGTCGCATATAAAAGGCGGCTCGCCAACGAGGGCTTGCCTGGAATTTCAGGCGGACAAATGCCGGGATGAAAAGCCAGCGCTGCGAGTTCGGCACCCGCCAGCCGTCGCGCCAGAACAAATGTAAACATCAGCAAGGCACGTTTTGAGGCAGGGTAACTTGATGTGCTTGCCAGTTCATCAAGGCTAAGGTTGCCTAACCTTTCACCTATTGAGCATGTCTCGATAATGCGCCCCTTTGTGGCAGCCTGCAACGACTCTATTAGATCCAGGGTCAGCACAACCGCGCCCAAATAATTGGTGGCAAACCCGAGGTCAAACCCATCCACGCTTGTTTTTCCTTCAATAGTCACGCCTGCGTTATTGATCAAGACATCAATTTCGGGATAACTGGCTTTTACCTTTGCCGCAAAACTACGAACGGATTTGAGACTTGCCATATCGGCTTCCACGATTTCGACTGAGGCTTCAGGATATTGAGCATGGATATGCTCCAGGGTTAACTGGCCCTTCTGCACGGAGCGAGCCATGAGAACAAGGCGCGCCCCCTGCCGCGCCAGTTCCTTTGCTGCTACCAATCCAAAACCATTGGTCGCGCCTGTCATCACAACGATTGGGTGTTTATTCATCGCAATCCTGAAATAGTTGACGAGCCGAAGTTATTTAACCGATTCTTCAAAACCTATCCCTGCAATTGCTTGATGGCAGTGCCCCAATCTTCCAGATGGTGAACTCCCGCCAGTTGACCATTCTCAACGGTGTGAATATCAATCGTCATGGTCTTGAAAGATTTGGTGCCATCGGTTGGCACGCCCATGAAATTGCCGTTCGGCGTCCCAGAAGCCAGGCTGCGGACAACCACCTGATTGCCTTCCTGAATCATTTCCTGGATTTCCCATTTCAGGTCGGGGATAAGTTTCCAGAAGAACTGGATCTGCCCGATCAACTGTTCCTTGCTTTTGACATCCACGGCGCCCTTCGATTGAAAGTTATCCGCCAAAATTTGGTCCATTCTCTCTGTGACATTTGTGTTGGCATTGACGGTCAAGCATTGGATGTAGAAGGGGGCGACGATTTCTTTCAGGTTTTCCATCTTAACTCTCCTTGAGTTTGTGGTAAAATTTGAGTGATTAATCACGTAATTCCTATTATACGTGCGTGAGCACGCATTTGTCAAGGAGTAATTGGAGTGTATTTATGGGAGATGGATTTTCAGAAATTGAGCAGAATGCCTGGGGTGGCTTCCTCGGCACGTATGCTCGCATGAACCGCATGATCGAGGCAGATTTACAGTCACATTCTCAGATCACACATGTAGAGTTTGAGGTTTTGCTGCGGCTTTCCTGGAACGAGAACCATCGTGTGCGGATTCAGGATCTAGCTGCAGAGAGTGTTATCACACGCAGTGGAGTAAGCAGGGTGGTGGAACGTCTTGAAAAATCTGGGCTGGTCACCCGTGAGGAAGCCAGTGAGGACAGACGCGGTGCGTATGCTGTTCTGACTGAAAAAGGTCTGGCCAGGTTTCAACAGGCAATCAGGGCCCATGTGGCTTTTGTGAGAGAGAACTTTCTTAGCCACTACAGCGAAGATGAGTTGGAACAAATGGGAGGGTTTTGGAAACGCTTAGAGGAGTGTTAGGCGAAAACGAAGCCTTCGTATCAATTTTGACAATCGATGAAATAATTTAGCGACTTGATTGAGCGAAGCCGCCCAACGGTTTGCGTTCGCGGACCAGCCCTGTGGGCTGTGGTGCCAGGGCGGGCGTTGCTACTGGTTGAGTGCAGAAGACACTCGGAAAGCCATACCATCCCCCAACGCCCGATGCGCGTTTTGTTAGTGTGCCCTTCTCAACGTGGACTTTCCAACAGATTGGTTCTAACTTTTTTTATTCGTCCCTATCTGAACTCAGAACCTTTTCTATTCTTCTGTCGGGTATCATCCATATAATCGTGATTAATATGTAAATGATTAAAGACAAGCCGGCCTGGATAAAAGAGAAAACCACCCCGATAACGATCAATAGAGAAGTAACCTTCCCTTTCCAGTCATTTCCAACGGCTTTTTTGAGTGCTGAATTGTCTCCATCAGACGCGATTATGCTTCTCTGCAATATGAGATATGAAATTCCAGACATGAAGAGAATCAGTCCATAGGCTGCTGAGGGAAGCGGACGAAGCAGATTTTCCCCCATCCAATGCGCGACGAATGGAAAAAGAGATAGCCAGAACAAAAGGCTGAGGTTCGCCCACAGGATTCCACCGGTCACTTTTTTGGCTGTATGTACCATGTGGTGATGGTTCATCCAGTAGATTCCCACAAAAACAAAACTCAGAAGATAGATCAATAGTTTAGGAACCACTGGGAGCAAAGAATTCAATTCGAATCCATCGGGTACCTTCAACTCCAATACCATGATTGTAATGATGATAGCCATTACTCCATCAGTGAATGCTTCAAGTCTTCCTTTTGGCATTTTCCAACTCCTGGGTTTCTTTATGCGGGAGAATTTTCAAGAAAATTCCATAATATCTTTGGATATGGTACTCCATTTCTGGTGTAACCGACGGCGAAAGCAAAGCTCACACAGGGCAATCGCATCTAAATTCAGATTTTGGCTAATTTTCCGGATTCGCCTACCA
>CAYWXS010000083.1:0-28451 GCA_964462245.1 uncultured Anaerolinea sp. | reverse complement strand
AAGCGGGAAGGGGGAGCAAACCTGAAGCGGGAAGGGGGAGCAAACCTGAAGCGGGAAGGGGGAGAAAGTTCTTGAAACGTAGGATGGCAACTTATGCGGTATTGCTAAAAAAGTTTTCAGGATATTCGCCGAACAAAGGTTCTTCATCACGGATTGCCAGCAGGATGGACGACTCGCCGGGATAATAGAGTATACCGGGCGGGTAGGATATCACAAAACCAGCGTATTCTGAATTCAAAACTCCCAGTATGCGACCCCAGGCATCGCGCATTTCCACCAGCGGGTCGCCGACTTTGACCAGGTCACCCGCTTCGACCAGGTGGTGCACAATGCAGGCCTGGGTTACACGTGCCACACTGCGGCGCCGGGTGCGGTAGCCAGGGTCGACGATCTTGATCCCACTCACAGGTTCGGGGTCGCCAGGCAGCATGTCTGCCCAGCGCATGACATTGCGCAAGCCGCAAATGCTGGCGTCCACGGTGGCACGCGCGGGTGTATACGAACTGCTCAATTCTGCGGTCAGGGCGGGGATGCCTGCCAGGCTGGCGACTGCGGCAGTGGTGGCACGGTGCAGCTTTTCGTCGATATATTTGTTGAGCGAAAAATCGGCCACGGTAGTGTGTCCATACGCCAGGGCCATTTCGTCCATGCGGGTGCTGGTGGTTTCGGCGCGGAGACGGGCAGCCTCGTCAGCTTTGCGATACAGGACCCGGTCACGAAAGACAAACGAAAGGGATCCAATACTGATGCTGTGCAGGTCAAAATAAAAAGAGGCGCTGCGCGAAATTTCTTCAAACAGGCGCCCGTAGGCCAGTTCCAGGCTGGAAGGCGGTGCCTGGTCCTGGTCGGGTTCGGGGTTGCGCCCATCCGGGAAAAGCCGGTTGGGGTCAGCATCGTGGTAGTAGGCCTGGCGCTGCAAGGTACGCAATCCGGCCGGGTTTAGCCCGGGGATGGCGACAATGCTGCCCGATAGCTGCTGGACCAGTTCGGGTGTGATCAGTTTATGGATCACTTGCAGCCCGGCATGCTCAGTCCCGTGAATTCCGGCTGTAATCCAAAAAACCGGGCCGTCGCTTTCGCCCTGCGCGATGATGACCGGCAGTACATCTGTGCCACCGATCGGGTGTTGAACCAGGGGGTATTCGCCGTAGGTGATTTTTCCGCGTTCGGCCTGGGCAGTTCCGAGGGTAAGGGTCATGATTTTCTTTTTCCTTGTGGACGGTATTATTTTTTTATTTGTTATTTTTGGAGGGATGTGAACCTGGCCGGGCTAACTTTTTGGTTGGTTGACGGGCATTTTTGTTGTTGGGAGTTAGACCTATCCCCCCGGCCCCCTATCCCGAAAAACGGGAAGGGGGAGCAAATCCGAAACGGGAAGGGGGAGCAAGGCAACCACAAATTACAGGTTTTGCTTCACTTGGGAGGAAAATAATCTTTGGAGACGAAGGTTGTTTGAGTGGCATAGGGTCCTGGCACTTATTGCATAGCAAGTTATGCGGTACTGTATTTTGTCGTATTGCTATTGATATTCAGAATAAGGTTTTGGATTTGCAGCCAGGATTTCAGCGTTTGGAGGGGTGAAGCGGCTGAAGCCGCCACTACGATTCAAAAGCATTATCTGAAAAACTATAAATTGTCTGGGCCAGTTCAGAAAAAATTTAGCGTACCTCGTCTGCGCCAAGGTCGATGAAAGTGCCTTGCTTGCGCGGCTGCCCATCGAAATCCAGCGTGCCAGCCTGGGATAGGTTTGCGCCGCGATTGATCGCCGGGGAGGTGCTGAGCAGGTGCAGGTTGAAGCCGCTTGCGCTCACAAAGAGTGGATTTTTCTGGTTGAGCGAGTGCAAATCATTGCCGGTGCCAGCTTTGTAGGCTTCAAAGGTGTCATAGCTGATATTCTTCCATTGCCAGCTTCCGGCCCCTCCGGCCACAAAAAACAGGTTGTTGTCCACCTGGTTGCCAGCCATCACCGCGCTCCAGGAACTGAAAAATATCTTCTGCGCATTTGCATAAAAAATATTATTTTTGATGATGTTATAGCGCGTATCATACTGCACCAATAACTCACCGCTGCCGGAATGATTCGTATCGTTGTTATATAGGCTGTTATTGATGATGCTGCAGCGCTCAGTGCGGCCTCGCTGTGAATCGTACCCACCCAGCACGATGCCGACTTCGGTGTTTGAGTAGATAAAATTGTTGCGCAAGGTGACAGCACTGGTCGCTCTGCCCTTGTGCTCGCTGGCAAGTTCCGCGCCGATATTGCAGTTCCGGGCGGTATTCCTTTCGATGATGATCTGTTTTCCACCGTCCACATACAGGCAGTCGGCGCTGCGTTCGCTGCCATAGGCCGGATTACCAAACGAATCGATGTTGTAAACAATATTCCCGCGGATCAGGCCGTTGCGCGCCTGGTCATAAGCCGGGTCGGGTGAGGTGCCTTCAAAGCCAATTGCATCGATACCGATATTGTTATTGTCATGGACCACATTGTTGGACACCTGCCAGCCATCGACGTTGCCGTTAATCACCAGTGACTCGCTTGAGCCTAGTTTCAACCTGTACACCTGATTCCCATCAATCAAGATATTGCGCAAGGCTTGCGGCGCAGTGCTGCCATAGACCGCGATGCCATGCGCATCGCCGCCATTCGCACCGGGATAATTGGTTTCAATATGATGAATTTGGTTGTTGCGCAGCTGAATATTTTGTCCGTAACCACTCACCAAAATCCCAATTGGCACATGCGACTGCTGGCTGGTTTTGTAATTGCGGATCTCGAAATTCCGGATGATGAGATAGCTTTTATTTTGGATGCGGAATAATGGCGCCCAACCAGAAGGAACAGTCAGCCGGCTGCCGTCCAGAATGGCTTTTTCGTTTGGATAACTCTGGAAGGTGATGTAACCACCAACGGCTGAACCTGACACATTGATGCTGACCGCCTCTGCATATATCCCGGCACGTACGCAGACCACATTGCCCGCTCTGACGGTGTTTGCTGCTTTTTGAATGGTCTTCCAGGGCGCCTTCAGTGTGCCGGGGTTGGTGTTGCTGCCGGTCGTGGCGACGTAATGTGTGCAGGCCGCCAGAGTCAGCGCACCAGCTGGAGATGCCTGTAAGGATGCCGCCAACCCTAAAACGAGAAATATGCGTACAAGACGAGTCAGTTTCATCGAGTTATCCTCTTACAATACAAGTCAGAGTGTGGTGGTTTGCCCCGAAAGTGGAGAATTAGCAAATGGGGTGGGTGACTGCTAAATAAGAAATATGATTATATCCAATCTTCATAACTCGGACAAGCCGAACGGCTGCGCGAAGTTCTTTAAGCGCGGAGCACACAGAGACCACAGAGAAAACCTCTTTTTTAAATCCGCGTGCGCTTGCTGGTGCGGTCCGTTGTGAAATCTTCGCGGAGCGGTTTGGCTTGTCCGAGTCAGGGTTTGGCTCTGTTGTTTGATATTTGCTAGTTTTTCAAATTGGCTGTTGACTTATTTCCATATATTGTATATAATTTGTCTAGGTTTCAGTTATTATCTGTACAAAATCTGTACAAAAGCGCAAGGTTCCAAAGCCAATACGGGCTTCCCTCAGTTCAAATATCACGCGTGTGATGATGAAGGATTATGGAGAAAATGGCACAACTTAAGTTTAATGATCTTGCTCCGGATGTTGAGCTGCTCAGCACGAATGGCGCACGCATAGCTATTTCGTCCTTGTGGCAGAATAGTGTTCTGGTGCTGGCTTTTACCCGTCATTTCGGATGCCCGCAGTGCAAGGAAATGATGGATCAGTTGGTGCAATTCAAGCCGGACTTTGCAGCCAGGGGGTTGAGCCTGGCAGTCGTAACGCATGGCTCCCCTGAAATGGCTAAGAATTTCTGCTCTGAACGTGCGCCGGGCGTCGCCTGTTATGCGGACCCGGATCGTAAAGCCTATCAAGCCTATGGTCTTGGGCGCGCCAGTTTGCTTCAATCTATATTTTCCATGCGTGTTTTGCGCTCCAACAAGCGCTTATTTGAACAAAAGGGCTGGAAGACTGAGCTTCCACCAGCCGGACAAGATGCTTTCCAAATGTCCGGTACCTTCATTATTGGCACAGATGGCCGAATTCGTTTGCCATATTATTATGATGATATTGCTGACCATCCGTCTGTCGAGCTGCTTCTGCGTGGGGTGATGGGAACTGATTGGTCCACTCCGCTTGAATCTCCAATTAAACCTGAGTAAAAAAATATGCAAAATCTATTTCTAGCTACATACCTGGCCTTAAAAGAGGTCTGGCGCAATCTTGGCCGTTTTTTCCTTGTCAGCCTGGTGATCGCACTGATCACCTTGTTGGTGTTATTTATCGCCGCCCTGGGCGAAGGTCTGGGCAGCAACAACCGTGAATATGTCTCCAAATTGGATGGCGAGCTGGTTGTTTTTCAAGAGAAAGCGGATTACAACATCAGTGCCAGCCGCTTAAATCAGAATACGCTGCGGGCGGTACGCCGTGTAAGTGGCGTGGCGGATGCCGGACCTATTTCTGCGGCAAATACTGCCATCTTGCTGCCGGATGACAAGGTATTGAAAGTTTCCATGTTGGGTGTCGAATCCGGTCGTCCGGCTACGCCCAAAATAACTTCAGGACGTACATTTCTGACGGATCAATCGCGGGAAGTCATCATCGATGCACGTGTTATGCAGCGTTCTGATATAAAACTGGGCGATCTGATTACGATCCGTTCCTCCCAGGGCACAAAGGATCAGTTTTACGAATTAAAGGTGGTTGGCACCACCAGCGGTCAGGCCTTCTTTTTTCAGCCTTCCATTTTTGTGCCCCCGTATGTTTGGGAGCGAATTCGACCCAAGGCTGAATCTGAAATTGATAACCTGACACCAGCCATTAATATCATTGTGGTCAAGTTGACTGACCCAACCCAGGTCGAGGTGATGAAGCAGAAACTGCAGGTGTCTGTGCTTAATATACAGATCGGCGATATTGAAACCACGATCAACAACATCCCTGGCTACACCGCCCAACAGGGAACAGTTCAGACGCAGGGCTTCTTTACGCTCTTGATCGGTATCCTGGTTATCGGTGGTTTTTTCCAGATTCAGATCCTGCAAAAGGTTCCTCAAATTGGTGTGCTCAAGGCCATTGGCGCATCTAATTCGGTGATCGGTATCTCTTCGATTATTCAGATCAGTGTGGTTACGGCCATGGGCGTTGCCATCGGGGGTTTTATGACTTACCTTTTCTCGCTGGGCTTCCCTCCCACTGTGCCGCTTACTTTCAACGGCACAGCTTCCGCCCTGGCAATCGCTGCGCTGCTTGCGATCGGTCCGCTGGGTGGGTTGGTCTCAGTATTTTATGCAGTCAGGATTGAACCACTAAAGGCACTGCGCCTTTCATAGGAGATGATAATATGAGCGTAACTGCCCTGGAAGTTCGAGATGTAGTAAAGACGTTTGATAGCGATTCAGGTCCGATCAATGCGGTGGATGGGGTTTCTTTTAGTGTAAAGCCAGGTGAATTTGTGGCCCTGGTTGGACCTAGCGGCTCTGGAAAGACAACCATGTTGTCCATTCTGGCAGCTCTGCTCACCCCAACCAGCGGACAGGTGCTGATCGATGGCCAGGATTTGGCCCAGATGGTTGAGGCTAAACGCGTCAAATTACGGCGCGAAAAAATCGGATTCACTTTTCAATCCAATAACCTGATCCCTTTCCTGTCGGCTGCTGAAAATGTCGAGTTTATGTTACGATTGAACGGCAAGTTGGACAAAACCGGAAAGATCCGCACCCGGGAATTACTTTCCCGCCTGGGTCTTTCGGATCGACTGAACAACCTCCCCAATCAAATGTCAGGTGGTCAGCAGCAGAGAGTGGCAATTGCCCGGGCCCTGATCCATGCCCCGACTCTGGTGTTGGCGGATGAACCGACCGCCAGTCTGGATACTGAGCGGGCTTTTCAGGTGGTTGAAACCTTCTCAGCTCTGATCCACGAAAATAGCCGGGCAGGGATCATCGTCACGCATGACTTGCGCATGGTCAAATACGTGGATCGTGTTTTGCAAATGCGGGATGGCAAACTGGTAAAGGTAATCGAAGATCGGGCTGAAATTATGCGGCTGGCAAAAGGTGAGTAATTTTTGACGACACCCACATTGCCCCCAATCTTGCAGTCATTGCTTGTATTGCCCCTTGTGGTTAAATTGATACAGGCAGTTGGTATATTTTCAGATAAATTAAATGAAATAAACGGTATTAATCAGGAGTGAAACCATGAAAACAAAATTATTTATGCTTTTTCTTGCCAGCCTGCTGCTTTCAGCCTGTGCAGCCAAGACGACCAGCACGCCAGCGTCGACAACCACGGCTGCTACACAGCCATCGGCAAACTTGCTATCCGTCAGTGCGGATGGCGCGGCGGCTTCTGGGATTGTGGTGGCTGAGCAGGATGCCCGGCTTGCATTTACATTGAGCGGCATGCTCAAGAGTGTCAATTTCGGGGCTGGTGACCAGGTTCAGGCCGGACAGGTTCTGGCTGAGCTGGATGATAACCTGCTGCAGATGGATTATGCCCAGGCCCAACGTACACTCAAAGAGTTGACCTCGGCGGCCTCCCAGGCTGCAGCCGCCCAGGATCTTGCGCTGGCGCGCCAGGCATTGAAAGATCAGCAGGATAACGTGGACGCCCAGTTCTACAAGCGTGCTTCCGATACCCTGATTGATAACACCCAGGGCGAAATTGACCTGGCCAAACAGGCTCTGACACGTGCTGCGGATTCGTATCGACAGGTTGCGCGCAAGGAAGACGGCGACAGCCGCAAAGCGGCTGCCCTGGTAGCCATGACCAGCGCCCAAATGCGATTGAACGACCTGATTGCAAAATACAACTGGTATTCTGGGAAGCCTTCGGATATTGACGCCGCTCTTGAGCGGGCAAAACTGGATGTGGCCAAAGCCGCGGTACAGGAAGCCGAATGGTATCTGTCTGTCCTAAAGGGTGAAGCTGTCCCGGCTGAGGCGACAGGCAGTAAGATGGCTCAGTTGGAAACAGCCAGGAACACAGTTGCAACGCTTAAGGACCGTCTGGAGCATGCCCGTTTGATTTCCCCGATTATCGGAACGGTGATCGACGTCAATTCCATCGTGGGCGAAAGTGTTACCCCCGGACAGGTCATTTTTACGATCAGCAATGTGACCAGGTTGCATGTGGAAACTTCCGATCTGAGTGAACGTGATGTGCCCAAGGTCAAAGTTGGGCAGGTGGTACAGGTTTCAGTCAAGGCGCTCAATCTGACTGTGCCCGGGCATGTGGTGCGCATTTCGCCCCTGGCGGATATCCTGGGTGGAGATGTGGTTTATAAGACGGTCATTGATCTGGACGAGACCCCGGAAGGGCTTTTGGCTGGCATGAGCGTGGATGTAATTTACGAAACGGCCCAGTAATTTATAACTGAATGACCGGCGTGGCGCATCTGAGACAGGTGCGCCGCGCTTTTTTTGTGCGGGTTGGGGGAGATAAAATACAAAACGATCAGACCTGATTCTTCGGTTCTTCCAACCAATCCATCCCTACTTTTGTGATACGATTCACTCAGATTTATACAATTCAACTTACATAGAGGCGCTCATGTTTGATCTTCCCGATGACCAGATCGTACCGCTTTCAAAGGAACACGTTTTCTGGACCTGGTCTGCCCAGGCTAAAGTCAACCCTATTCCTGTCAGTCGTGCCAAAGGTGTTTACTTCTGGGATACCAGCGGTAAGCGCTACCTGGATTTCAACTCAATGACCATGTGTGTCAATATCGGTCACGGTGATCAGCGCGTGATCGATGCCATGAAGCAGCAGTTGGATGAAATTCCGTATGCCGCGCCAGGCATGACCACCAAAATCCGCGCCCTGGCCAGCCAGGCGGTTGCCAACCTGACGCCCGGTGGAAAACTCAGCAAGATCCTCTTCACCCTGGGTGGGGCGGATGCAAATGAGAATGCGATCAAGATTGCGCGGGTACATACCGGACGGCATAAGATCCTGACGCGTTATCGCTCCTACCACGGCGCGACTGCCGGGGCTATGGCTGCCACAGGTGACCCGCGTCGCGTGGCCTGGGAACCCAACCTGATGAGCGGGGTGGTGCACTTCCTGGATCCGTATCGTTATCGCTCTACTTTTCACCGTTCCAATCCGGATATCTCCGAGGCGGATTTTACGCGTGACTATCTAAATCATCTCGAAGAAGTTATCTTATATGAAGGACCGGAAAGCATCGCGGCCATCCTGATGGAATCTGTGACCGGTACGAATGGCATTATCATTCCTCCGGCAGGTTATATGCAGGGCGTGCGCGCCCTGTGCGACAAATATGGCATCCTTATGATCGCGGATGAAGTCATGTCGGGTTTTGGCCGCACCGGTAAATGGTTTGCCATCCAACACTGGAACGTGGTCCCGGATCTGATGACTATGGCCAAGGGGTTAACCTCGGCGTATGCTCCGCTGGGTGCGGTCGCCATTAAACCCGAAATCGCGGCCAGCTTTGACGAGCATGTCTTTGAATCGGGTCTGACTTACACCTCGCATCCCGTTTCTCTGGCGGCTGCCGTAGCCAATATCAATGTCATGCGTCAGGACAAGCTTGTGGAAAACGCCGCCAACATGGGGCAGGTGTTGCATAAGCTGCTGACTGATCTGGGCGAATCACACCCATCGGTTGGGGATGTGCGTTCCCTGGGTCTCTTTGGCATCATCGAAGTTGTAAAAAACCGTCAGACGCGGGAGCCCATGGCCCCCTGGAATAGCAACAGTCCCCAGATGGTCGCACTGCGCAAAGCCTGTCTGGATGCGGGTCTGTTTGTCTACACCCACTGGCACACCATCCTGATCATTCCCCCGCTGATCATTACCGCCGAACAGTTGCAGAACGGTTTCAGCATCCTCGACAAAGCTCTGGAGCTGACCGATCAGCACGTTGAGAAATAAGCTGCAATAAAAGTCATTCAAAAACAAAACAGACACCTGCGTTGGGTAGGTGTCTGTTTTGTTTTCGAGTCCGGTAACCCGGAGC
Organism: uncultured Anaerolinea sp.; assembly: GCA_964462245.1. GTDB lineage: Bacteria > Chloroflexota > Anaerolineae > Anaerolineales > Villigracilaceae > UBA5195. The sequence continues at coordinate 19,393 of CAYWXS010000083.1, read as the reverse complement.
ATCACAATCAATTGGATGCACTTAAAAGATCAAGGTCATCTTTGCCGGATTATTTTACAGGTGAATTGGTTGGGTTCGTACCATCATGCTTTATAAGTGTGGCTTAAGAGTCTGGAGTTACAGAGAGGTAAATGCTGGATAACACACCTTTTGTTTTTCAACGCGTTGTTTGAGTGGGGGATTGATCGTATGGGTTGACTGCTTTGTTATTTCAAGAACAACATCAGGACAAAAAATACCAATGAAGCTACCATGTTTGTGACCGCAATTGGTTTGTCTGAAAGGTTAACTTCCCATACTTCTTTGGGTATGAGCAGCGCCCCGCTAAAAGGGTTTTTCTTTTCAGGGAATTTGACTGGAGCCTGCCTGGGAACAACTTCAAAGTTGACATCATCATCGATCATGGCAGCAATAATCTTCGCACTGGATCGGCTCAATTTTCGGCCAGGCGCTCCACACACCAGGTTCACAACATACTGCATGGGGGTTACGATCACCAACCAGAGGATCATTAATCCAGCCAATGTGAATAAAAAAAGGATTGTAAAAATACTGTCGAAAAGTGAAATAAGGGTGTCAAATAGTAGAGTCAGGCACCCAGGTCTGCTAACATCAGGATTGTTCTGTGATTCCGTTTTGGCAATCCCTGCGGTATCTTCTGGGGCTGGTGTTTCAGGCGGGGCTTCCGGGCTTGCTTGCTCTACATTATCAAATTTATGATCAACCCCTATGCCAAAAACCAATAAAGACAACCCAATCAACTGTAAACAGGCGTTAAAATACCTTGTCGGGTTTGGGGAAATCAAGCCAACCTGCCTGTCCAGTTCGCCCCATGCCAGCGAGATACCTGCGGTCAGGATTGAAATAATGGCTCCATTCTTTAAATACCAAACTGGATAGCTGATCTGGAAGAGGGTGATAAACAGCCATTGATCAAAAACAGCCAAAAGGATCAGGAGCACAACCCGGTTGGATAACAGGCGGGAAATAATTTTCATTTACTCATCCTTCCTTTTTGAATACAGGGCAAAGCATAAACAATCGAACTTCATAAGGACCAGAATTATTGATGGTGACAATCCAAAGGGAATCAGACATAACCGGTTATTCAAGCAGGCGATGAAAAGGAGTTTTGAGCAGTATATGCGCTGGGGCTCAATAATTTATCAAAATGTAATCAAATTTATCTCAATTTAGCTTTGCCTGGTCCAAGATTTTTGCTCTTGCCTTCTGTTAAAGAGTATGTCGAGCATGGCCTGGCTTATTTGGCGCAGAGTTGCTTTGGATAATTTGATCCTTTATTTCCTGTTCCAATGCGCTTTCAGGGTAGGTTGTTGCTGCCTGTAAAACAAAAAAATCTACCATCAGTAGAATGGTAGATTTTTGTTTTACTCGGTTTGGATTTACGGTTCTATTTGGCGGGATGCAGTGGCTGCGGTACGACTGGCGAGGGCCCCCACATTACGTAATGGATATTTTGTGCGTATGCATTCACTTCTACTTCGAGCGCCGGCCATGTATTTTCTGTGAAATTGCCATAGGCCGCCATCGATTCCCAGAGGGTTACAACCAACACTTGCGGGCTACCACAAAGGTTGCGGTTGGCTCGGAACTCAATCAGTCCGGGAGTTTGCAAGGTCGTGCCGATTGCCTTCTTGGCCCATTCGCCATAACCTTTTCGATCCACACCTGGCACAAAATCCCACGTCATATGTACTTCAATCATCATAGCCTCCTTGGTTGGCGTGCGCTGTCTGGCAGAGTGGCGCACAGTTTGGTTGAAATCCGACTTACTTTGTCGGTTGACTTACGAGCCAGGAGAAGCCGCCAAGCACTTCACTGGTTGTAAAGTTACAATGTCCATAGCGTTGCACGGGTATGTTTAGATAAGCAGCACTTTTTTTGTTGGCAAGCACTTTTTGACCATAGCGCGTTACCTGCGAGTATGGCACAATTGGGTCGCCAGTCGTGTGAAGCGTGACCAGAGCTGTCTTGAGCCGGCCAGTAGTCTGGTAGTTTTCCTTGATTCTCTGCAAGGCTTTTTTGTCTGCGCTAAAGCGTGCTGCTGCCAGGTTGAGCGCAGGATCCATATAGAGAAATTTATGGTTGTCAAACGGTTGACCGTGCAAAACATCAACTCCGTTGTTGGTAGCAAAAACGTTGTACCATAGTAAACCCAGGACGGTAGCAGGGGTGGAAGAGATGGGGTCGGCTGGGTCGATGGGAGCGCCCGTCACCGCCAGCAGCTTCCCGATGGTGGCAGGGTCAGTTATTGACAATGCGTATCCAATTCCGGGAGCAGTCTGGGTGTCCCAATTGTCGATCAGTGGTTGTGGAATATTCACGGCACTGGGTGGCAAAACACCGGGTAAGTAGTAGTCGAACGCGACACGGAAATTACCCCAATAATTGATTTGTGCCTTAAAATCTCCGATCGGAGCGCACATAGCCATGCCACCGTTGAATACTTTGGGATGATTTTCGATCAATAAGGTGGTGATCAACCCGCCTTCCGAAGCACCCACCAGATACGCCCGCCTGGGTTTCGCAACTTTTTCCTTAAAATATTCCATCAGATTAAGAATGTCGCGCTGACCTTGTGTGACGGCTAGCCCGTTGACGCTGTAACTGGTGGTGGCAAAGGCGTAGCCCATTGAGTTAACGAGGTCGGGAAGGTAGGTGCCATCCGATAGAACCATTTGAGACCACGGAATATCTATGCCAGCGGTCACGGGAACATAGCCGTGTGCGAAAACCACCAGGCCGCCATTCCACGTGCCCGTAACAGGCATCTCAATACAGTAGATGGCTCCATTTTTTTGGACGCTATAAAAATCACAGGGAGCAGCGGCTTTGGCCCTGGCGGGAAGTATGGGCATCAAAGCAAGTACCAATAAAATAGCAGTAATTATTTTTAACCAGCGGGACATGTGAACTCCTTTATTAAATGGTTATGATAAAAATGAACGGATTTTTTTACTATTTTTGATGTGATTAAGTTTTACAACAAGCGCCTGGAAAAAAACTACCAAAAACTGCCAACTTTCAGGATAATAGTCCCAATACAAAAAATGCTAAGCCAGACGCTTCATACTCTTGCCATGCCATGCCGTCAAATTAAAAAAATAGACGTTACTACTCAGCCATTCCCAAAATCTGTCATTGCGTCCTCGCCAAATTTTGGATTGCCACGCTGCACGCTGCGCGGAACAAGTGCGGCAGCTCCTAAGAACATGATTGGCTAGGCAAACACGAGAGCAGATTGCCACGTACCCAAGTGCGGGCATGATATCGGGGATAGCACCCTCCTCCTAATGACACAATTTTAGTGCTGACGCGAAGGAACGCTACGCGTGCCACGTACCCAAGTGCGGGCATGATATCGCGGAGAGCACGCTCCTCGCAATGACAATTACTGGCGGTATGTTCTTTCCCATTGAACAACAGTGATTTTCTGTTGTGGAATCACTCGCATGACACGGCTGAGTAGTTACAAATAGACAATAATCAGGGTCGGATTATTGTCCCGGGCGCAGCGGCGCAGGGAAATTCTGTGAGGCACCCCAGATTTCATGCTGCACATCGAGTGCCAGGGTGTGCAGCTCGTTATTGATTTGGTTCCCAACTTCACTGTCAATTATGTTTGCCCAGGTTGCCAGGTCGGCAAATTCAATAGTGGTCACCACCTGGAAGGGACCTGCTACGGGGCGGTATGCTCGAAACTCGATTACGCCTGGGGGTGCCAACAGCCTGGGAATAACACTTTCGACCCAAGCCTCGAATTGTTCGGCCTTATCAGGATGGATATTGTATTTCGTGACATAGAGGACCATGCGAATTCTCCTATGGAAGATCTGAAATTTATGGTTGAGTGGCGTGTTAGAACCAGCCACAAATGGACAAGGTAACAGTGCAATATATTCGGATAAATAAGTATCTGCGTCGGTTCAAGATGGCGATGAAATGAGGTTTTTAGCAGTATATTCCCCGGGGCTCAATAATTTATCAAAATATAATCAAATTTGTCTTAGTTTTGTTTGTTCTGGTCCAAGATTCTTGCCCCTGTCTTCTGGCATTGCTTGCGGTGTTCTCTCGCGCGGCTAGTTCCTCCTAATGACATGATGACTGTGCTGACAAGAGGGAACGCTACGCGTGCCACGTACCCAAGTGCGGGCATGATATCGCGGAGAGCACGCCCCTCCTAATGACATAATTTTAGTGCTGACGTGAAGGAAGATTGCCACGTACCCAAGTGCGGGCATGATATCGCGGAGAGCACGCTCCTCGCAATGACACCTACGCGCAGTATGTTCTTTCCTATTGAACAACAGCTTTTCTCTGTTGCGGAATCACTCGTAAAAGAGGTTTAGCGCGTGGTGCGTGTTTTCTTCAAACATTTGGAACAAAGATCAAAATTCTGGCGCTGATTTCTACTTCTTTACCAATCTTTCAATCGCCTGGATAGAATCTAACAAATCATGCTGTGCCTTTTCAAAGGCGGCTTGCGCCTGGTGAAACGTGCTAAATGCAGTTATCAAATCGGGGGTATCGTTTCTTACCAGCATCAGCGGGCTGGTTGTAATACTGAGCGAAGTCTCGTAAAGATCCCTGGTCTCTTGCATGGGAACGATCTGAAGCTCGCGCGCCAGAGCCTCCTTGCAGATCTCATACTGCCGCATAGCTTGCGCCCTCTGTCCGCCATCCAGATACATTCTCATCATTTTGCGATGGATCTCTTCCCGTAACGGATCCATTTCCAGGATTTTGCGACCGCAGGATATGCTTTTTTCAAAATCACCCCGTTTGCAATAGACATCCATCAGGAAGATCATCGTGGAAAGATAGCGCGAGCGCAGGGTTTCACGTTCACGTAAGGCCCAATCAGCATAGAATCCTTCCAGGAGATCACCCCGGTAAAGGGCGATCGCTTTTTCCAATTCTGGCACAATTGATTCGATATCGGTCAATCCTGGCGCAGCAGCCCGGCATGTGCCCTCATTAAAGGTCTGCACATCCAGCCAGAAAGGACTGTCCTGGTTGAAACTGATCTCATCCTGATGATCGCTGACCAGATAGGTGCCGCGCTTTACCCCACGCGGTTCTAATATGCCGCGAAGCTGCCAGATTGCGGTATTCAGAGAACGTCGGGAGCGGTCGGGATCTTTATCACCCCAAAATATTTCAGTGAGAACCTCGCGTGGGTGGGAACGATGACGAAAGAGGATCAGATACGCCAGTAATCCCTGGGTGGAATGAGTTAATTTCACATCCACCAAATCCTGTTCGTGGTTGACTTTGACGCAACCAAATAACGATACGCTCAGTAATCCCATTTTTCACCAATAAAAAATCTGATAGATTTACAAGAATTTCAGCTAATACCTTTAAATTCAAGCTTAAATATCAAAGCATCTTTCGATCTGATGCAAACGAAATGCGCCCCTAAACCTGGGTTATTTTCTTGCCATAATACATTATATAAATTCATTTTTAAATGTCAATTTTGTGAAAATATATACAATGTACATTCTTATTTTCTGGTGGTTTTGCCGGATTGGCGTGGACCCATCAGAACTACAGCAGGAAATTCACCTGCAGCTTTGTGTGAAACTGTGCCAAGACTACATGGGATATATTCAGTTGTCAGGGCTGGTTGGTCGAGCGATTTTCTTGCGTGGTTACAATTATTTGATAGAAAACGATTGATAACATATTAACAGCATTGTTAGAACGGGGAAAATATGCTATATTAACCTAATTATCAACCAGGTTTACTAAATTTCAACTAATCATGGAAATTCACAACTCCCCCTTTCTGCAGATGCTAATTTTTATCAAAACCATGAAAATCTCCGGTCTTTTTTCGGAGGATATTTCATTCGCGGAATATGTCATGCTGCAACTGATCACTGAAATGTCGAATGAAACAGGGAATACGGATGTGTGGGTCTCGGATATTGTCAAACGCGTTGAGGTAACTCCGCAGGCAGTCTCAAAATTTATGAACCTGGCGGATGGTAAAGGATATATCGAGCGTTTTGAAAACGAGAGCGACCGCCGGAACACAGGAGTTCGAATTACTGATCGTGGCAGGGCTGTGCTAAGCAAAACGAGCGAGGAATTGACCGCCTTTCGCGAAAGTGTTTTCAAGGAATTCTCAGAAGAAGAATTGGCTGCGATGGATGGTTTGATACGCAAGCTGCAAAGCGCCGCGCAGGTAAATTATGCGAAATTCAAAAAGAAATAACGTGCCTGATTCACGGCATGGATAAGGCTTATGATGATAAATATAGTTAATCGAACCAAAAGGGCGAAGCGCATATGATCATGGTATTTGAATACATGTCGGAATATTCCGGCATGTTAGTGGCGGCCCTGGCGCTTTTGGTGGTTCAGGCAATCTGCGATCTTTCGCTGCCGGATTATATGGCGGATATCGTGAACATTGGCGTGCTTAACGGTAACGTCAGTTTTATCGTGCAAAGCGGCGTCAAGATGCTGCTGATCACCTTGCTTGGCGCCGCGTGTTCGATTGCGACCGGGTACTATGCAGCCCGCATCGCGGCATTTACCGCGCGCGATATGCGAGCGGATATATTCAAGCGGGTGCAGACGTTTTCGAACCCGGAACTCGACAAATTTTCGCCGGCGTCCCTGATCACCCGAACCACCAACGATATCACCCAGATCCAGTTGTTGATTGTACTGATGGTGCGTATGCTGTTTTATGCAGTCATCATGGGCACCGGTGGTATTTTTAAGGCGGTTGCGGAAAGCCCGACCTTATCCTGGATCATCGTGGGAGCGGTTCTGTCGTTGGTGATGGTCATCATCGTCCTCTTGAATTTGGTGATGCCAAGAATGCGGATCATGCAAACGCTGGTGGACCGGTTGAACCTGATCAGCCGCGAAAACCTGGAGGGGCTGCTCGTCATCCGTGCATTTAATTCCCAGAAGTTTGAAGAGGCCAGGTTCGACGATGCCAACCAGTCTCTGACGGATAACAATCTTTATATCAACCGTGCGATGACGATCATGATGCCGACCATGATGTTTATCATGAACATTACGACCGTGCTGATTGTGTGGGTCGGCGCGCAGCAAATTTCGGCCATGCAGATTGATATCGGAAAGATGATGGCATTTATGCAGTATGCCATGCAGATCATTATGTCATTTCTGATGCTTTCGATGATGTTTATCATGATCCCGCGTGCGGCAGTCAGCGCAAACCGGATCAAAGAGGTGATTGAAACAGACACCCTGGTTAAGGATAAGAAAATTACGGTCCAGCCAGGAGCGGTTTTTGTCCCGGATATTGAATATGATAATGTAAGCTTTTGCTATCCCGAAAGCGATGAGCCGGTCTTAAAAAACATCAGTTTTAAAGCGAAACACGGGGAAACGACCGCCTTTATCGGCGTGACGGGCAGTGGCAAATCGACCCTGATCAACCTGTTGATCCGCTTTTACGATGTGACCGAAGGGCGCATCCTGCTGGACGGGGTGGATATGCGCGATATGAAGCGCAGCGATCTGCGCGATAAAATCGGCTATGTCCCTCAAAAAAGCATGCTGTTTTCTGGAACGGTTAGAACCAACCTGCTGTATGCGGATGGCAACGCCAGCCTGGAAAGCATGAAACATGCGGCGCGTATCGCCCAGGCGGATGAATTCCTTTCAGCGATGACGGATGGATACGACGCGCACATTGCGCAGGGCGGATCCAATTTATCGGGCGGACAGAAACAGCGCCTGTCGATTGCCAGGGCCCTGGTTAAGAACGCCCCGATCTACATCTTCGACGACAGCTTCTCGGCCCTCGATATGAAAACCGACTCTGCCTTGCGCGAAGCCCTGCATAAAGAGGCAAGCGATAGTACCTTGTTGATTGTTGCACAGCGTGTGGGCACCATCCTTTCGGCAGACCAGATCATCGTGCTTGAAAATGGCGAAATTGTTGGTCGAGGAACACACCGCGAGCTCCTTCGTAATTGTGAAGTCTACCGCGAGATTGCCCGGTCACAACTTTCGGAGGATGAGCTTGAACAGGCCTAATTTTTCCATTGTACAGGGACCAAAGGCAAAAGATTCGCGCAAAACGCTGACAACCCTGCTGCGCTATCTGCAACCTTACCGTGTGAAAATCATCGTCGTGATGATTTTTGCCGCCTTATCGTCCGTATTCTCAATTGTTGGCCCGAAGGTGCTGGGCAATGTGACCACCAAGCTGGCTGAAGGGCTGATCGGCTTCTATCTGCGGAGCGGGCTGTTGATGGATTTTGCCTATATCGGCAGGATGATTGTGATGCTGATTGTGTTGTATACCATCTCCATGGCGTTTTCTTACGCGCAAAGCTTCATCATGTCCAGCGTGTCGATGGAGGTCACCTACAACCTGCGCAAGGAACTCGATGAAAAATTGAGCCGCCTGCCGCTAAAGTATTACGATACCTCCACGCACGGCGAGGTGCTTTCGAGAATTACGAATGATGTCGATACGATCAGCCAGACGCTGAACCAGAGTCTTTCCCAGCTGATTACCTCGGTTGCGACCGTGGTGGGTGTGCTTTTGATGATGGTCAGTATTAACGTGGTCATGACCGTGGCGGCAATTCTGGCGGTGTCGATGTCATTTGGCCTGATCGGCTTGATATTGAAGACATCGCAGCAATTCTTCAGGGCCCAGCAAGAGTCGCTCGGCAAAATGAACGGGCATGTGGAAGAGATGTACGGCGGGCACATCATTGTCCAGGCTTTCAATCAGCAAGCTGATTCGATCGAACGTTTTTATGAGATCAACGAAGTGCTGAGCGACAGCGCCTGGAAGTCACAGTTTTTTACGAGCATCATGCAGCCGATGATGCAGTTTGTTGGCAATATTGGCTATGTCATCGTTTGCATCCTGGGTGGCTACCTGGCGGTGAAAAAAGTGATTGAAATCGGCGACATTCAATCGTTCATCCAATATATGAGAAATTTCACAGCTCCTATCACGCAGCTCGCGTCGATCTCTAATACGCTGCAGCAGACCATCGCCGCATCGGAGCGGGTGTTTGAATTTCTCGATGAACCAGAAGAGAGCCCTGCCCCCGGTCTTGCGTCTGCAAGCGCGGTTACGGGCCGCGTGTCTTTTGAACATATGGCTTTCGGTTATGATGCCAACAAACTCATTATCCATGATTTTTCAGCCACCATCCATCCTGGGGAAAAAGCGGCAATTGTTGGCCCAACCGGCGCGGGAAAATCGACGATCGTGAAACTATTAATGCGGTTTTATGATATCAACAGCGGCGATATTAAGATCGATGGGCACAGCATAAGCGAATATTCAAGAAACGAGCTGCGCTCGGTCTTCGGAATGGTCTTGCAGGATACATGGCTGTATAACGCTTCCATTCTCGAAAACATCCGTTACGGGACGTTTGATGCGACACGGGAGCACATTGTCGCCGCTGCGAAAGCCGCTCATTGCGACGAATTTATCCGGACGCTGCCGCATGCATACGATACGATCATGAACGAAGAGTCGGATAATATCTCGCAGGGGCAAAAACAATTATTGACCATTGCGCGGGTTATCCTTGCCGATCCGAAAATCTTGATTCTCGATGAGGCGACCAGCTCAATTGACACTCGTACGGAAATACTGATCCAGAAAGCAATGGATGCGCTGATGAAAGGCAGGACGAGCTTTATTATCGCGCACAGGCTTTCGACCATTAAAAATGCTGATCTCATTCTCGTAATGAATGAGGGCGATATTATTGAACAGGGCAATCATGTGGACCTGCTTGCGGCAGGTGGAATTTATGCAGGAATGTACAACAGTCAATTTGAAAAAAAGGTGATCCAACATGGCAACTAATAAAGAAACAGTCGAATTCGAAAAAGATTTTACGCCCAAAACAGCAAACCGGAAGATCAGCAAAACGATGATCATCTCGGTTGTGATTGTGATCTTGTTGGCTGGCTTGGGAATCGGTGGATACTTTGTTTACGAAGGGTCTTTCTATTACCAGACGGATAACGCGAAGGTGGACACGGTTATTCACCAGCTTACCGCTAATGCAAGTGGTCAACTGATAAGAATGAACGTCTCTCAAGGTGATCAGGTAATTGCGGGGCAGGTGTTGGCGCAGGTGGAAAAAGGCCCCTACGTTCGCTCGCCCATCGATGGCACGGTGACCGACGTTAAGATGCAAAAGGGTGACTATGCTACCGCATCGGATGTCATATTGGTTGTAGCCAAGACGTCGGATATGTATATCACTGCGAATGTGGAAGAAACGAATATTTTAAAAATACGAATGGGGCAGAGCGTATCGGTCACATTGGATGCCTACGGCAGGAGTTTTGATGGTTATGTCGAGGAAGTCAATAGCGTTACCGCCACAAAACTCACAGGTTCAGCCAGCAGCTTTACGACTTCCGGGACGTATACCAAGGTTACCCAGTTGATTCCGGTCAAGATCAAGCTGATCGATAACGTAGACCTGACTTATATCATTGGCACGAACGCAACGGTAAAAATTAGAATCAAGTAAACCTCAACCCGGGCAGCCGAAACCGCTCTGTGCTTCGCGAAATTTATACCTCGGAGCGCACCAGTCCACTGAGAAAACCTTTAAGAAAAACGCTTGGCGCCGGGGTGTTCTTGGTGGTGATGGATTTTCTTGCTTTGCGAAGCAGTGCAAGCATTTAATTTCCAAGTTCCTAATTGAGCATACGGCCGATCATTTCCGCCATGGAAACCTGGGGGGCATGGTTACCCGGAAATTGACAGGAAGGCATCCGAAGAGTTGTTTTGAATTTCGCCTGTTTAAAATAAAATGGACAAAACACCTAAATTTCTAATTTGTGTTTTGTCCATTTGTAGAATGATAAACTTACATTTCTGAATTAGGTCGAGACAAACCTACTTTTGGCGAACTAGATTGCTTACTTCGTAAGGGTTTTGTCGGGGTTGAACACTATATTGAATGTTTTACCATCCACACGTGAAAAATCACCCGGTTTAACTGCTTTTGCAATGTATGCTGTTTCCCCCATAAAATTGAAGGGGATATTATCAGTTTTTCCGGCCAGGATTTCGTCACAAAGTTCAATACCTTCTTTAAGGATTGTTTTTGGACCTTTGTTATGACCGTGTGAGAACCAAACGGTATCATATTTATCTTCATGGCGCAGAAAATTCTGCAGATTGTTTCTATATTGTTCAACGCTGCTGGATTCTTCACCAAACAAGAAAGTGAAGCTATTGCAGCCATCGCCTAGCAGCAGGGTGCGAAGTTCCCGGATGAGAATGCTGGTCATGCCAGGGGTATGACCCGGCAAGGCGATTGCTTCGAGTGTGATTCCACCAAGATCAAAAATTTGTCCGTCCACCAAATTCAGGTAACCATCCAGGCGCTGGGGGCGATATGCTTCAAAAGGAATGGTTCCAGGGGGAAGCGTGGTGTCAAAATACCCTTTTCGCATTTCGAGCGTAGTATGGCGTTTAGCCAGCTCATAATCTTTGTTGCTTAGATAGACTGGTTCGAAGTCGTAAGTGCCTCCGGCATGATCGACATGACCATGGGTGCAGATGACGATCAAAGGCAGTGTTGTTAAACGCTCAACGACTGATTTTAAATCGCCAACCCCGCTGCAAGTATCCAGGAGCGCTGCTTTTTCTTTGCCTTCCACAAGAAAAGCAGCGACTCCGGCCAGATCGGTGATCTTGGTTACATCTGCTGTAATCTTTTCGTATTGGTAATATTCCATGTTGGTTTCCTTCCTGGTCAGGTATTGGTTGGTTTCGGTATGTAACAGTATAACTTGTCTGGAAATAAAATTCCAACGATTCTCGAATTGAGCAATAGCCACAATCAGATCTAGTATTTAGATATGGGGTGTTGCTCTTGCCTGATTACAGACGGAATAATTTTCGCAGGCTGAATAACGAGAGAAAATCAGGGTCATAATCCAAAGTTCAGTTTATGATATTTGACATGTGAATTTTGGATTGTTGTATGCTACACTATTTTTATATTCAACACTTTGGCAAAACAAAGCAGAGAAAATATTTGGCATGATTGCTGAAAATCGCCCCGGGCAAGTCTGAAATACAGAGAACATGGGGGGGATAAGAATTCAGTTTTATTGATGGTTGGGCAATCGTATACATAAGGAAACACCCTTGAAAATCAAAAATCCAATTGCATTTTTGTTGATTGTTTTAATTCTGGCCGCCTGTGCGCCAGCGGCAAGCGTCATGCCGCCGACTGAAACGCTTGCGCCAACCCCACTCGCTACCGCCACCCCAGCGCCAACCCCCACCATAACATTGACACCTGGCCCAGAATTGATATCCAACGCAAAAGATTTGCCGGTTTGGGTCGAGGAGTTTGTCCATGCTTATGGTGGAAAAGTCATGGTCAATGGCGTGGTTATGAATGCCAGCCAGTTAGCTGGTGATATTCGTACGAATTCTGATAAGTATATTGCTTCGAAAAAAGTCAATGGGGTTGAGATTTCATTTATCACATTAAACGATATTCCCATAGCTCTGAGGGAATATCGTGGGCAATGGCAGGAAGCGAGCATGGCTAAATTGAGCAAATTCGCAGGAATTATTTTTGAATTTTCTCCTGGAGTTCCACCTAACCATTACCCTGAGTATAGTTTTACATTAAGAAAGGTTGCTGGAGAATATTCCAGATTTACTTTTCCAAGTGAAATGGATACATGCCACATCTTCAACGGCTTTTCTCCAGCGAATTGGAAATCAATTATTACGCAATGGCAGGATGTTGAACAAGATTTAAACCATGGGAAAATCCCGAACGACTATCCTTATCAGTGGCAGGAAGTTTATGACATCATGAATCTTGTACATGAAATAGTCGATAATCCCCAATTTAGAGCGCAACACTTGGTTGAAAACCGCCAAAATTATTGCATGCTGGCTGACTCTATCATCAACTTATGGGAAAATGAAAAATTTAGTCAAAAGGATATGCTAAAAATTCTAGAATTTGTAGTCCGGACGCGAGTGATAAAATTTCCAGAGGTTCTTTTTTGGGATGTGCAAGATGAAATGATAGCCGGAGATGTCGAATGGACAGTTAACAAAGATGACAAATATCGCTTCTGGCTGAACGCCACAGGAAAAACTCCATCTGAATTAACGTTAATGGTTGCTGATTGGGTTAAGAAGGATAATCCTAATGCCAAAACCTATATTACCGAATCAGATATTTTTAATTTTTCAAATCCAATGGGAAAATGGTTTCGAGATGCATTTGACCCATATATTAAAGAAGTTGTGCAAAATAATATTGGAGCTAACAGTAAAAAGCGCGTAGACGGGATTATCGACGAAAATAACCTTTCGATTCATTACCCACTGGATATTTTAAAAATAAAAACGACAATTGAATATTACAATAGTTTAGGGCTGGAAATTGGCGGTTCGGAAACCATGGTGTTCACAGACCTGGAATCAATTCAGGGGTCTTTGCAAATCAAAAAAATTGAATTGGTGCCCCTTGAAAATAGGAGGCGGGCTCAGGCAGACATGTATTCCAAGATGTTGAATCTTTACTTGGAGGCTGGGATTAAGATTTTTGGATTCGCGGGATTTGCAGACCTCAGTGCTTGGACCGAAGCAAACGGCTGGGACACTAAACCGTTATTATTTGATAAAGAATTCCGTGCCAAACCTGCTTATTATGCCATTGTTCAGGTACTTTACAGCCGACTTCCTTAACATAAAGGTTTTATTTTCAAAAAACAATTAACCGACCAGTTTTGTTCCTATAATTATCAAGGTCTAGTCCATGAAAACAATCTCATCCTTCATCCTGCTCACCATCCTGCTGGCCTCCTGCGCGCCGCTCGCAGCCTCCGCACCCGCCACCGCAACTCTGACGCCAACCCCACCCGCCACATTAACCCCATTTCCAACCGCCACCCCAGCGCCAACCCCCACCATAACATTGACACCTGGCCCAGAATTGATATCCAACGCAAAAGATTTGCCGGTTTGGGTCGAGGAGTTTGTCCATGCTTATGGTGGAAAAGTCATGGTCAATGGCGTGGATATGGACGCCAGCCAGCTAACCGCCGAAATCCGTAAGGGTGGCGATAAATTTATTACAATCAAAAATGTCAAAGGTCAACCGTTTTCATTTATCGTTGTAAATAACATCCCCTTGGCTTTCAGAGAAATGAATGGTGTTTGGCATGAAGCAACCATGGCAAAATTATCCGAGATGACAGATGTTGAATTTGAATTTGGATGGGATGCTAATGATTTACCGAATAAAGCAACCTTAAAAAAAATGTTTGGGGAAAATACCACAGTTATTTTCCAGGGCGATTTTCAAATGGATCACATATTTAACAGGTTTACTCAAAATGACTGGAAATATATTTTGAATAACTGGGGGAGTATTCAATCGGATCTGGGTAAAGGGATTTTGCCCGACAATTTACCATACCGTTGGGATGAGCCAGACCAAAGCATTAAGGATGTGCGAAGTGTGTTTGAAAACCCTCAATTTCGGGCCCAACATTTACTTTGGTCTTTGTGGGTAAGTACAGATACGATTGCGAACGTATTGATGGGACTTGAGCTAAACCAATCAGAGATGTTAAAAATTTTGGAATTTATGGTCAGAACCCGGGTTATAAAGTATCCCATGGTAAATAAATGGGATGTGAGTGATGAAATTGATTTAACTCAATTTCAGTGGAACACGCCAGAGGAAATAGAGCAGCAACATCAATTAGAGTATTGGACAGAAAGCACCGGCACAACTCCCGCCAAAATCACAGCAATCATAGCGAAATGGGTCAAACAAGATAATCCAGATGCGAAAACTTACGTTGTCCAGGCCCCTATTTTTGACAACGTCAACCCAGAAGCACAGTGGATTAGGGATGGGTTTGACAAATTTGTACCTGAATTGGCAAAACTTAACGCAGATGTAGACTATTTTGTCATTGAAAACAATTTGTGGATTTATGCCCAACCCGATTTGAATTATGTTAGCAATAAAATTGACTGGATACGCAGTTATGGTTTTGACATCGGCGGCTCAGAAACCATGATAGTTATGGGCGATGAGCCCACTAACCCAACACCTCACAGAATTAAGGTTAATAGTGTAGAAAATCCTACCTTGGAACAAGCAAAAATGTTTTCGGATTGGTTAAAATTGTATTTGGATAAGGAAATTAAAGTTTTTGGTTTTGGCGGCGCAACAGATGCTACTGCGTGGACAAATGTAGTTGGACTGGAGAATGCAGATCCACTGTTATTTGATGATCAGATTCGTGCTAAACCTGCTTATTACGCCATTGTTCAGGTACTTTACAGCCGGCTTCCTTAACATAAAGGTTTTATTTTCAAAAAACAATTAACCGACCAGTTTTGTTCCTTTAATTATCAAGGTCTAGTTCATGAAAACAATCTCATCCTTAATCCTGCTCACCATCCTGCTGGCCTCCTGCGCTCCTGTGGTAGTGCCAGCATCCGCGACGGCAACTCTGACGCCAGCCCAACCCGCTACTTTAACCCCATTTCCAACCGCCACCCCGGCACCAACCCCCACGCCGGTCACTTATATCGAAGGGCTCGATCATATCCCCATACCGGATAGCGCCTTCATTGATGAGATTGTCAGCGGGAATTACCTGCGTGTGATGGGTTTGACCCGCGAACAGGTTACACTGGTTTATATCAAGCAAGGGGTGTTTGTCGTAATGCTCGATCAAACCACCGATACCCCATTAGCTGTTTATGTCGATGGAGCCTGGCAAAATATTTCCTTGAAATTCCTGGGGAAACAGGCCGGCATTTCCATTGGTTCTGATACTGTTGGGGATCCGACCCCTGAGGATATCGCCATCATTGCTGATCGAAACTTCGTAATGATGTCAGACTTTAGCGAATGGAGACGAACTGAGCCTCAGCCAGGCCAGATTGAGCTTGATCAGACTGCCCAGATGGTGATCTATAAAGACCGATTGAACAAACTGGGCATCACAGAGTACTATGCATCTGCTGCGATTTACCAGATGTTCTGGCCCGACTGGCTGATGACGGGTGATTACAGCCAGCAGCAACTAAGGGAGTTTATGCAGCGCAGGATCCAGTACATGATCGACAATAATTCAGATGCATCAGCTCTGGAAGTTGTCAACGAACCATACCTGGAAGGCAACCCGGAACACATGCAGGATATTTTCTATAAGAAGTGGGGCAACAGCTATGATTACATCAGCGAAGCCTTTCAAATGGCACGTGATTATTCAAGAGCAAATCGCAAGAATATACGGCTGTTTTTTAATGAAAACGACAACCATTATCCGATTGGATTGACAAGCCAAAATTCAAGGAAGATTGTCAGCATGTTGAAACAGAAGGGATTGATCGATTTTGTTGGGATGCAAATGCATGTTGGAGAATGGAGAAAAGGGGCCTTTGATGAGTTAATGGTTCCTGGTATTCAAGTTGAATTGGATTTCTATCAAAAGCTGGGTGTGCCGGTAGAATTTACCGAGGTGACCTATAAGCCATCGGACGAAGAACTCAAACTTTCTGAAGATGTATTTAACGTAAGATTAGCTCACGTTTATGAAATGATCTTGAAAATAGCATTGGAACGAAATATTACAAGTATTGTGTTTTGGGGGGTAAGTGACAGGCATTTTCCAGAAACAGGTAACTTTCATCTTTTTGATGTAAATGGTCAGCCCAGGTTGGCCTACTATACAGTGCTCAAGACACTCTTTGAAGCAATAAAATAGGCAGGTACAAATAAAAAACTTTCTCGCCATTCTCATCGTAACGATCTTGCTGGCAGCCTGCGCTCCAGCAGCAACCTCCACACCCGTGGTTGCCTCTCAAACGCCGACCCGTGTGGCCACTTTAACCCCATTCCCAACTGCTACGGAAGCACCTACCCCCACGCCAGTTAACTACATCGAAGGTCTTGATCATGTCCCCATGCCGGAAAGCGCCCTGATTGAAGAAGTGGTCAGTCCGGATTACTTGCGCGTGATGGGTCTGACCCGCTCGCAGGTTAATCTGACTTATGTCGAGCGCAAAGATTCAAAAGGCGTACCATTTGTCATTATGCTGGATCGTACCAGCGGAGTACCATTGGCCCTGGCGATGAAAACCGGCAGCTCTGATTTGTCCTGGAAATGGGAATATGCATCTCTGTCCAAGCTGGCCAGAAGAAAAGGTCTGGATATGAATGCACGAGCGTATTTGGTGACGGAGTATGATAGAAAAATATCCATGGATGTCGCTACTACGTTTCAAATGGATATGGTTGGGGCAAATCTTCCCATGTTTAACCAAACCTTCGATTGGAGCAAGGTAACTGCCAATTGGGATGAAGTTCGGGCGCAATTATTGCAAGGAAAAATCCCATTTGAAAATGAAGTCTTTGACAGCAAGACCGTAGCCATGGTTGAAAATGAGGCCCGTTTTACGCGGCTGGAGGGTCTTGGGTATGATGGCGATGTTCTATTTTATCCGACTATGCTGGATGACCCGGCGATAAAAGCCTTATCTCCAAAGGATCAAAAAACGGTTTTGTTTTTTATGGCGGCAGCCAAATTATTGAAATTTCCCGAATTTAAGAAAATCGATCTGGAATCGGAGGTAATCGGATACAACCAGCGCGAACCTTACGCCACAATGTACAAACAATTGGGTGGCAATGATTTTCTGGTCGAATTGGCGTTTTTTGCAAAACAGGTAAAGCCAGAAATTATCCTTATTGTCACGGAAGATTTAATGTATTGCAATTTTCCCAGGGTAAGAGGCTACCTCTATCCATATTATATTGATGCCTACGATAATTTCTTTAAATTACTGAAAGAATTGAAAGACAAACAAGCGCCTTTGGACGAAGTGAAATTGGAAAATAACATGTGGACGCTTTCCATGCCAGATAGGGAATTGTTACGAACTACACTGCGAAGAATCAAAGATCTTGGTTACCAAATTGCTGCGCCGGATGCATTGGTAAGCGCCGCAGATACATGGCTGTTCTGGTCGGATGCGCCGGTAACGACACCATTAAAACCGGGAGAAACCCACGATCAAAGACGGGCTGAAATTTATACCATGTTACTTGAAGTCTACTTGCAGGAGGGGTCGACAAATTTTGGTTTTCATTCGACAACGGATATTGCAATGCCAGCCGGTCAGCAAAATAACGATATTTTTGATATCAATGAACTCCCAAAGCGCGATTATTATTTGCTGATGAAAACCATATTTGATTCGCTTCCCGATTAGGAAAGAACGTCCCGAAGGTTTTCCTTGGGAAATTATGGCCACTTTCGCCAACCTTCGGGACGGTTTCAACTGAAATGAAACACACCCAAACCATATTTGATTCGCTGCCCGATTAGGTTTGATCAGGTTGTGATCCCCCCAATACAATTCAAGATAGAGATCTGGAGGCTTATGCTCTTAAAAAAGCTCACCGCCAATTTATTGATCGCAATTCTGCTGGTTTCCTGCGCGCCTGCAGCCACAGCTCATTCACCAACTCCGGCGATTGAGGTGATGGCAACCGCAATTTCAACATCAACTGCTACCTCAACCCCGGCACCAACCCCCACTGCCACCATCCCGCCCACGCCGGTCACATACATCGAAGGTCTCGATCATATCCCCATGCCGGATAGCGCCTTCATTGAAGATGTGGTCAGCGAAAATTACCTGCGTGTGATGGGTTTGACCCGCGAGCAGGTCAAATTAACCTACGCCCAACGCGCATCTTTTGTGGCTATGCTGGATAAAACCAAGGGTGTGCCACTGGCGGTTTATGCGGATGGAAAATGGCAAAAAAGTTCTCTAAAGTTCTTTGGCAACCAGGCGGGCCTGGTCACAGGAACCACCCAAATCGGAAACCCGACCGGGCAGGATCTGAATATCCAGGCAGAATATGACAGTTCAATCATTTGCGATGGAAACAGATGGTATCTGAACGACCCGACGCCTGGTGAACCAGATCTGGAATATGCAAAGCAAGCGCAAGAAGCTACATATGCGATGAAGGAAGTAGGTGTAACCGGGATCGTCATAAACGCTATCATTTATCAGGTTTATTTTCCAAAGTGGCTGATAACAGGCGATTACAACCAGGATCAACTGCGCGAAATCATGCGGCGCAGGATTGAATTTATGATCGACAACAACCCGGATGCGACTGCCATGGAGGTTGTCAATGAGCCTTACCTGGAAGGCAATCTGGAGCATCAGAATGATGTTTTTTATAAGAAGTGGGGCAACTATACATATATCAGCGAAGCCTTCCAGATAACCGCCAGTCTCAGGACATCACCGACAAGCTCCTCCTCGAGTTGGGCGACCGCT
>CAYWXS010000082.1:0-29242 GCA_964462245.1 uncultured Anaerolinea sp. | reverse complement strand
CAGTAACCGTTTTTTGCTCAATCGTCAAATTTCCTGTCTTGCGTAAGTCCTAATTTATTCAGTTGATGACTGAAAAAGGTTTCGAGATTGAGAAATTTGATTATTCGCAGTTGAGCGGTGCGAATATGTGGGCTAATTCGATGATGAAAGATCCGATTGGGCGTTATAAAAGCTATGATGCTGTGATTTATTTTGCCAGCCTGAAAACAGCCAGCAACCAGACCACCGTGCGGATTAATTGGGCGCAGCCGATGGGTTTTGACGTGCCCAAGTTTGTGCATGAAATTCCGCCCCAGTTTGTTTCGGTGGATAACCCTTATCACTTGCAGGATGTGCCGATGGTGAAAACCTTTATTAACGGTTATACATCCAATGAACACGTGGTTGAGGCGGTGGTCGAAAAGTTGGTTGGCAATTCAGCGTTCAAAGGCATCAACCCGGTTGACCCATTCTGTGGGCTGTGGGATGCAACCCTGTAAAAGGTTGTTTGTATGAACAGATGAAGAAGGTTTTTGCTCTGGACATGTGGCGTTAGAAAAATACCTTCACTAAGTAATCAACTGCTCGGTTCCGGCTCCATTGATTTTAAGAATATCAATGGAGCCGGGTTTGAAATTATGTATTAAATTCCAGGAATAAAAATGAATCAAAAGCGTACCGAAACCAGCCCTGCCATTTTGAATTATGTTTGGTGGAATATTTAATCATTCCGTTTTGCCTGATCGGGTTTGTGAGCGGTTGGATGGTTAAGGTACGCTAAAGGATTTTCTATCCATGTGAAGGAATTCTGATAGAAACCCTGACTTTTGGACAGGCCGAAATGATTGAAAAGACCTATTTTAAGATAGAATTAATTAAGTTTTATTTACCTCAATTTAGGAGAAATATCTGATGACTGAGATTAAAACCATTATTGCTCAAATGACCCTGGAAGAGAAAGCAGCCTTGTGCACTGGCGCAAATGGTTGGGCGACTACTGCGGTAGAGCGGCTGGGTGTTCCCGCCATGATCGTTTCGGATGGCCCACATGGTGTACGGCGCGTGGTTGACCTTAATACCATGACTACCAAGAGCCTGCCCGCCACCTGTTTCCCGACTGCCTCCAGCCTGGCATCCACCTGGGACGTGGAGCTTATGCGCGAGATGGGCGAGGCTTTGGGTGAGGAGTGCGTGGCGTTGAATGTGGATGCCCTTCTGGGACCGGGAGTTAATATGAAGCGTTCGCCCCTGGGTGGACGTAACTTTGAATATTTTTCCGAGGATCCTTATCTGGCTGGTGAGCTGGGTTCGAGCCTGGTGGATGGGATTCAGAGCAAGGGGGTTGGTACTTCGCTCAAACATTTTGCCGCCAATAACCAGGAATACCAGCGCTTTTTGATGGATGTGCAGGTCGATGAACGCGCGCTGCGTGAAATTTATCTGCCCGCCTTCGAGAAGGTCGTGAAAAAGTCCCAGCCATGGACGGTGATGTGCTCGTATAACAAGGTCAATGGCTTTTATGGCTCTGAGCAGCACAGGCTGCTGACCGAAATTTTGAAAAGCGAGTGGGGTTTTGAGGGTCTGGTGGTTTCGGACTGGGGCGCGGTACATGACAGAGTCAAGTCACTGAAGGCTGGTTTGGATTGGGAGATGCCGGGTCCGAAGGCGGGTCGGGTGCGTGCTGTGGTGGAAGCGGTGCGCAGTGGCGATCTGGATGAGTCCATTTTGGATGAATCGGTGCGGCGCATTTTGCGGATCGTCTTTAAAGCGGCGCAAACTCAGAAGGGTGGAACCTTCGATGTGGATGCGCACTATGTCCTGGCTCAGAAAATTTCGAGTGAAGGCATGGTCCTGCTCAAGAACAACGGTATTTTGCCGCTCAAGAACCCACAGCATGTGGCAGTCATTGGCCGGTCGGCTGAAGTGGCGCATTTTCAGGGTGGGGGCAGTTCGCACATCAACCCAACCAGGGTAGCCATGCCGTTCAAGGAATTACAGAAAATCGCCGGGGATGCCGAGCTGACTTATGCCTCCGGTTATCCTGAGGACGACAGCTATAAACAGGATTTGATCGATGAAGCTGTGCGCCTGGCACAGACAGCTGATGTAGCCCTGTTGTATATAGCTTTACCGGCTTACAAGGAATCTGAAGGTTATGACCGGGCCGACCTGGACCTGACTGTTCAGCAAATTGCACTGATTAAGGCGGTCAGTGCTGTGCAGCCCCAGACGGTGGTGGTGCTGAATAACGGCTCTCCTGTGGCGATGAGCGAATGGATTGAGGGTGTGGCGGCTGTATTGGAAGCCTGGATGATGGGTCAGGCGGGTGGAGCGGCGATTGCCGATGTGCTCTATGGGCGGATCAACCCGTGCGGCAAGCTGGCGGAGACTTTCCCACTCCGGCTGAGTGACACGCCCTCTTATTTGAATTTCCCGGGTGAGAACAAGCAGGTGCGGTATGGCGAGGGCCTTTTCATTGGTTACCGTCATTATGAAGCCCGCCAAATCCCGGTCCTGTTCCCATTTGGTTATGGATTGAGCTATACCTGTTTTGCTTACAGCAATCTAAAAGTTTCGGCGACGACTTTTACGGACATGGATGGTCTGACCGTCAGCCTGGATGTGACCAATACTGGAAAAGTGGCGGGCAAGGAGATTGTCCAGGTTTATGTTCACGACCAGAAGGCGACGCTGCAGCGCCCGGAGAAAGAGTTGAAGGGTTTTGCAAAGGTGGCTCTCGAGCCAGGTGAGACCCGACGGGTGTCGGTCCAGTTGGACTTCCGCTCCTTTGCTTTTTATCACCCCGGATACGGACAATGGGTCACAGAAGACGGTGATTTCGATATCGTGGTGGGTGCCTCGTCCAGTGATATGCGCGCTTCGGCTACTGTCTGCTTGAAGTCTACGCTGAAACTGCCCTGCATCTTGGACGAAGAGTCGACCATCCGGCAGTGGCTGGATGATGCGCGGGGAAAGCAGATTGTTGGTCCATTGTTAGCGCAGATGATGGAACAGATGGGCGCGGTATTTGGCGATTCTGCGTCCGAGTCGATTGGGATGGATATGATCGGGTTCATTATGGAGTTGCCACTGCCGAGTGTGATGCATTTTCAGGATGCGATGCTGCCGGCTTCGCCCGAAGTGTTGACAGCCGATATGCTCCGGCAAGCGCACGCTTTACCGTAGATATTTTCTCAGGACGTTGAATGATGAATCATCCCACGCTGCATTACTGGCGCGGGATGATTTTGTTCTTTTGCATGGATGGGCAAAACCCATCAAATTAATGCCTTAATATCCACCTGGAAACTGTTTCAGTGTACGAGTAAGTGTACCTGGCTGCCTTCCATGTCTGTGTGATATTCATAGGTTTGGCCATTCGCGCTCAAGTAAATCAGGTATCCAGGTTTTTCAAATTGCTGGCAACTGACGTTGGGGTTGTAGACTCCCATGCATGTATCCGACCAGGTTATTGATTCTATATTCACGAGGGTTATTTGGCTGGGTGGGATCCCAATCGTTTGTGCAAGGGCCAGTTTGGCTGCCTGGATTGGTTTTTCTTCAAAATTGGGTAGCAAATTTGCGGCATATGTGGCAACAAAGTCTGGTTGTTTTGGTGTTGGGAAAACCAACTCTGGAAATGTTGGCAGCCCATATGTTGGTGTGGGGGTTGGAGTGGGTCTGAGGGTAGGTGTGGGTGTGAAAGTTGGGGTTGGCAGGTTGGTATAAGTGGGGTAAATTGTTAATTCGCCGAGCCAGAGTGTGGGTTCTGCCGGTGGGGTGAGTGTTTTTTCGGCGGAGCAGCCCAAGAGGGGTATTGAAATTAGTGCACTTATAATAAATAGGGTTATTCGAAAACTATATGAACCAAAAATTTTCATATTGAGACCTTTTCCGGGCAATAGCCTGGTGTTGCCATCTGTTTTTACGGATAAAGAGTTATTCGGGGTGTGCGATGAATGGGTTTTTAAGTTACGAGAGAAGGAAAAGGTAAAAGCGTTACACGCAGTTCTCGGAGATTCTATGGAAATGCACGGAGGAAAAGCTATTTTAAAAAACCTTGAATTTGGGAGTTTCTCTGTGTGAAGTAAAAGCGTTACTTGGCTGAGTTTGCTGAGAAAACCATTAAAAAAAAATTCGTTTGCGCTCTGTATTTAGTGGTGAAAGATTTTCTTGCTTTTCGTGCAACCAGTAAACTTCCAGGTTCCTGTAAAGGTTCCAAACGAACAGATTACACGATATTTAAAGAATTGAACTGCGCAGGTTCGCTATTCCCAGCGTTGAAGCCGATTCAGGAGACAAGCTATTTTTATTGTACACAATCTGCTTTGGTAATTCAATTGGGTACTATTCGGATAATACCAATCGGAATATAGGAAAAGAAATGTATTTTTGATGCCAAAATTAATTATTGTTCCCATGACGTATGGCCATTGAATTAAATGATGATACTTTGCTATACTAATAAAAGAAATCGCCATTTTTTGAATTGTTATTATTACAAATTAGACCCAAGGCAGGTGGCAATAAATTTTTAACATCAAATTTTTATAAACACGAAATCGATCCATACTTTTGATTATATATCTGCAGGAATGACGTTTTTTACATCAAACAAACTGTTGAAGAATTATTTGGGCGGTTTTGGTTCATGAGCAAAGGAGATTGAGCATGAATAATAATCATCCGTCAGCCGATGAATGGGGTAGGCGTATCCTTGTGGCTTTGCTGTTCACAACAATTGCAGGACTGATCATGATCGTTTTTTCTCCATGGGTAGCCAAGTCAGTTCTTTCCAAGATGGATGACTACCTTGCAAAGATCGGGGTGAGCTTGTTGCTGCTGGCAGCAGCGATAATGGTGCGCAGCAGCAAGCCGTTTGAAAAGTACTGGCAGGTTTTGTTCGCATTGTTTATTCTGACCATTACTTTAGTTTCCGCTAACTGATAAGATAAAAAGCCGAGGTAATGGGTTCAAAACATGGTAATCTTGTTTTGCGAAAGACAAAATCCTGTGAGGAACCCATTACCATGTTGAATCATACCATAGCAATCTTGACCAAAGTCTGTCAGCACCTTCCTATCGGCACCAACCTGGCAATGGTTCACTTTCAGTGGATGTTGATCAGTGGTGCGCTGTTACCCAATCGAGGAGCTATCATTCCAGCCTTGAAGTCCACTGGATTGAGCGATGAGGAAACTCGGCGATCGTGGGCCGCGTTTGGAAGTGGCGTTTGGAGCATCCAAGAGCTATGTTCCGAGTTCGGTGGCTATGTTCGGAAACTACCCGATTGGAAGGAGCGCCGCTACGAAGGGTTTCTTCCGATTACCATCGATATAACCGCCTACTATCGTCCGACCCTCCAGAATTGTCCTGGGGTTCACTTTCATCCTGCGGCACAGCGAGCTTTGCCAGCTGTCAACATTGGGTTATGTGGTGAGGTTGGTGAGTTGAATGGGCAACGGCTGGCATTGTTGCGCAGAATTGAGCGTGCCAATGGAATGGAGGTCACTGAACCCTTATTGTGAAAAACGTTCCTGCCAAAGGTGGCCAAAGAGCTAAAAAGCGATGAAATTGCCGTGATTGATGCGGGCGTGAAACTTGGAGCCGTACAAGAAGCCAAAATTAAGTACTTTGTGCTGAAGCAAGCCCAAAACATGACTGGGCGCAGGAACTTTTTACCGGAACCTGCCCGCCGTGGGCGTAAACCTGAATACGGAGCCATCGTGCGGCCATTGGGACGTACTCGGAAGGGTAAGCTGCTGGAAGCCAGCAGCCCAGATGAAACCGCTACACTGACTCAAGATGGCCGAGAAATCCAGGTGAAAATTTGGCGCAAGCTGGTGCTTACCGACCAAAAGCCCAGTCCGGAAAATAAAATCTTTGATATTTATGTGTTTCATGACGCCAAGTACAAGACGCCTTGGGTCATGGCAACGTCGATCAAGTTAGAACCCGAGAGTGTACATCACATTTACTCAGACCGCTGGCCGGTCGAGCAAGTTCCTTTGAGTTCCAAGCAAATGCTGGGTTCGCATCGCCAGTTTGTTCACAACCCGGAATGTGTCCAGCGTTTACCAGAAATAACCCTGCTCGCAGGTTCTATTTTGAGTTTCCTGGCAGCTTCTTTCCCGCCAGTTCCAACTGGCTTTTGGGATAAGAACCCAAAGAGAACTCCGGGACGTTTTAGGCGGCAGTTAATGGGCAAACCATTTCCGAGAGTTGCTCAGCTGCCACTGCGATTCCGAGAAAAGCAGTCATTTACCGCGCATTTGCTCAAAGGACACCTGGCACGAACCCAAAAAACTGCCCAAGAAGCATGTCCATAAGGGCTTTTGCTCTAAATTTTGGCTTTTTGGGTATCCAAAACTCACCGGCAGCCGTCGCCTGTCTTTTTGGCTACCTGCTTTCGTTCTTTTTTCCAACTTGTCAAGGTTCCACTTAGCGGAAACTAAAGCATTACAATCTCCCTGGAAAAAGTCTTTGGCATTTACTTGATCGAACAACTGAATGTGACCGACATTACCCCCGCTGGTTGGGCTTTCGCGAAGCTAAACGAATGCTTTGTGGTTGTAAGCGTGATCGTTACCTTTACCCTTCTATCGGGCGGCAGTCTGGGATCGATCTATATCCAAAAGGGGAACTTGAAATCTGGTCTCATAATTGGATCGATCGCTTTCTTCATCTTTGCTGCCGGGGCTGTCCCCATGGCAAGCCTGTTCCAGGCGAAAAACCTGACCATAGTCAGGATTATCCCTTGGATACCCTATATATTGATCCATGTTCTTTCGAACGGGACGCTGGAAGAGATGTTGTTTCGCGGATTGTTCCTGCGTAAACTTGAGCCACTTGTTGGGAAATTTCTGTCCATTTTCCTGCTTGCCTTTATTTTTACAGGGCTCCATTCGTGGGTGGCTTACACTGCAGATAATAGAATATTTCTCGCGGTTACCTTTCCGCTTGCGCTTGCCCTCGGATATATCATGCAAAAAACAGACAGCGCATTGGGCTCGATATTGCTCCACGCTGGTATGGATATCCCGATCATGCTGGGTACATTCTCGAATCTCTAAAAACCTATGAGATCGAAGCCGACCAATACAGCGTGTTAGCTGCACGGGCAGCCATGGAGTTAAATATAGATAAAATGCGCATACTCGTGGAAGTAAAGGGAAATGGTGCGGAGCGACCTGAGCGTTATGAGATTAACGTTTCCATAGCAGACCAATGTATGTTCTGAATTTCCATGTAATATGATCAGCGAATGATTTTAAAATCGCACACTATTTTCCCTACTGTACATACATGCTTTAATGGTACCAGGAGATTGTACTTCGGTAGTCGTTTTTTCAATGTGATTTTTTAGCTATGCGAGCCGGTTTTTATTTTATTAAAGATTCCCAACATTATGATCCCAATCAAGATTAGCGCTACTGAGATTTGGAGTCCGATTCCCAGCATGGATGAAGTGGAATCTGCGGGAACTGCCTCAGCTTGGGTGGCGGCGGCTGGTGAGGGAGTGAGCGGTTGGGTTGGCTTTATGGTTGGGGTGGCAGGCTGGGTTTTTGAAGGTGTCGGCGGAACGGGTGTTATAAAGACCCCTTCACGGATCAACAGCTTTTCGTTTGGATAGATCGAATTAGCTTCTGATAAATTGTTGAGATGGCGAATCTCAGCTATTTTGACCCCATAGGAAATTGCAATCAGCCATAAGGTTTCGCCAGATTTTACTTTATGGTAAAGTTTTCCTCCGCTATCGGGGGTGGCGGTGAAGAGACTGCTTGCCAGTGGGCCTTCGCCAGGCAGGTTGACGTAGCCTGAATTATCGGTTCCTTCGTTTGGTCCCGAGTTGTCGCCTTCGATTGTTGGGGCTGGAGTGTTTGTGAGATATGGGGTTTTTGCCCCGATGTTTCGGGCGCAATCTATTACGAAGTAGACGTCTTCGCCGGATGTGGCTATGCCTGCGCCGATTTGGGTATTGTTGGGTGAGGTCATGGTGTTGTAGTGCATGTCGTCCCCTTTCCAGGCGTTGACCACTTCTATTACGGTCATTCCTGGACCTCCGCCAATATTTTCGGAGCGAATGCCACCCAAGGATAGATCTCCTGCCAGGGGGTAACCTGCTGCTAACAAGCGGTTTGTGGTGGTAATCCCACCTGGCCCGAGATGGGTGATGAGTCCGATGGAAGCCATGTATTCTGCCTGGGCTTGGGCGGTCTGCATCAGGATTGGGCTGATTTCATATTGAAATTTTCCGGTGGACTCGCGCAGGGCGTTTATTTCGGCGATCAGTGTGTTTCCATCTTCGGCTGATAACTGGCGATTTGCTCCTTTGAGCGATCTGTTTTGGGCTTCGACCGAAATGGTTGGCAATAGGAAAAAAAGGAGAATGCTGAGGGAGAGTAGAATTTTCTTCAACATTGAAGGATCCTTTCATGTTTGGTCAAGCAACGAGACAGACATTATCTTCTCATTCAGGTCTGTTCTCTGGTTATATTAGCGGGGATATTTCCTTTGTCAACTTTTGCAGAACAGGACTGTACAGACACGACCCTGACCAGATTTGCTCGACAATAGTAAAAATCCAAACCTCTTTTACCGGTTTTATTTATTATGGTTTTAGCCAAAAATGCTGCTATTGCAGCCAGTACTAATTTCTCCTTGTATTCTTCAGGTTGACTTCTTTTATTGGGCCTGAGCGTTGTTGTGGGCACTCGATAACCAGCCTTGTATCACCTGGTCTACAAGGAGCACAAAACCGCATACGATTTAAGGTATGGAAATAACTTTCATACCTGGTGTGAGATGCTACCAGCCTGGTTGAAAAATCGTGGCCCTGAACCACCGGATATCTTGTTTAGGGGTGCTTGCAGGTAAACGTTCACATTCGCATCATATAAACCAAAACGCTGGATTTATTAAAACACTTCGTCTGGCCCGGGTTGTGGAAAATCAATTATATGGATCATTATTTGACCGGGAGATGTCATGATAGCCGGTTTATTTGTTTTGGACTCCTATTTTTTATTAGATATCAGGCGACAACATTGAGCCAGCCGCCATCGACATAATAGGAGGAGCCGACACAATAGGAGGCGCGTGGGGAGCAGAGGAACACAAAGAAATCTGCCAATTCTTCGGGCGAACCGAACCGGCCAATGGGTGTGAAATCTGTGGCAATCTTGTCCAGATACTGGGCCGGGGTCTGGTCTGTGCCTGCGGTAAGCTGCGTGGCTGTCTTCCACCAATCCGGTGTGAGCACCAGTCCGGGGTTCACGCAATTCACCCGGATATTGAATTTAATGAACTCATTGGACATACACTTGGAAAACATCATCAGCGCAGCCTTGGTTGTATTGTAGATAGGTTCATAAAAAAGCGGTTGCTTGGCGCAGATGGACGCGTTATTAATAATCACCCCGGCGCCGCGCTTTTGCATCATAGGTGCGAAGCCACGGCTCAAGCGCACGGCTGCCATAACATGCAGATCCCAGTAATACTGCCATTTTTCATCCGAGGCATCGAGAATGGTTTCGTTGCTGCCGGTGCCGGCATTATTGATCAGGATATCGACCGCGCCATAAACCTTTTCAACTTCGGCAAGAACAGCCGCTACATCTTCGGATTTTGCTACGTCGGCACGAATGCCGATGGCCTGTACGCCGTATTTCGTGGATAAATCAGCAGCGGCCTGATTGACACGCTCTTCTCCGCGCGCGACAAGGGCCAAATTTACGCCTTCCCTGGCCAGTCCTTCAGCGATTGCCAGTCCAATTCCTACACTGCCACCAGTGATTACAGCGATCTTATCTTTGAGTTCCATATTCATGGGTTATTCCTCCGTAGCAAGGTATTATATCGTTGGAAAATTTGTAATTTATTTCACCCGGACGTGGCCGTGGCGAGTTTATTGATTCAACACAATCTGACTGGAGAAAGATTAATCTCCGACAAGATAAAAGCCTTTATATCATGCAAAATCGTTTATATGGAGATGATTTCCTCGTAAAGAGGCACAAATGCTTCGTAAGCCCGGTTGAATATTCCGTACAATTTTTCATATAAACCAGCCAACTGTGGGTTGGGCAGCAGCTCATCTACAATGGGAGTGAGAGTCTCGGCCAAGCTCCAATCCTTGTACATGCCGACTCCGATGCCACCTGCAAGCGCAGCCCCAAATGATGTGGCTTCGGCTAGAAGGGCTGGACGGCGAATTGGAATACCGTAAATATCGGCCAGAATCTGGCGCCAGGCATGCCCACTTGCTCCGCCACCAATCACGCGCATGGCTTCAATTTGTGCACCCTGTTGTCGAAATGCATTCAAGATCACATTCAAATTCAATGTTATGCCTTCCAGGGTGGCGCGGATGATGTCAGCACGCGAGTGACCCATCGTCAAGCCAAAATAGACCGCCCGGGCATCCGGGTTCCAACGTGGCGCGCGCTCACCGAGCAAATATGGGAAAAAGAGCAGACCATCCGCACCCGGTTTGGACTGTTCAACCTGTAAGTTCATTAATTCATACGGGCTAACTTTAAGCTGCTCGGCGGCTTCTTTTTCCTGCAGGCAAAAGGTGTCGCGCAGCCATTGGTACGACCCACCTGCAGCCTGCATGGTGCCACAAGGGCTGTACATTCCACGCATCATATGTGCCCAGGTGAAGGTGCGCAGCGATGGATCATAAATCGGTTGCTTGCTGGCGATAGCGATCCAGGAGGATGAGCCCAGGTAGTTATAAGCACTGCCTTCCCTGACCACACCCGCACCAGCCGCGGCGCAGCAGCCATCCCCGCCTCCAATGACAACCGGGGTGCCGGCGGCCACACCGATCTCATCCGCTATAGAAGCGAGCACATAGCCAACCACATCAGTGGATTCGTGTAACTCAGGTAGAATCGAGCGATCAAGGCCCGCGGCTTCCAACATGGTTGGGGACCAATCATAGGTTTGTAAATCGTACAAATTCGTCCCAGATGCGTCTGAAAAATCTGTGGCAAAAACACCCGTCAAACGGGCAACGATAAAGTCCTTTGCATGCACAAATTTATGTGCTTCGGCAAAAATTTCTGGCTGGTGGTCACGCACCCACATGATCTTGGCGGCCGAATAAGAGGCGCTGGCTCTGTGCCCAGTGATGTGATAGGCCTTGTCCATGCCAACTTTTGCGATCATTTGCTCTGCTTGGGGAACAGAGCGCGTATCCGCCCATATCAGGGCATTGCGCAGTGGGCGGGCATGACGATCTAGCACCACACACCCCATCATCTGCCCGCTGAAGGTGATGCAGGCAATCTGTTTTGGGCTTACCTTAGCGGCTGCGAGCAGCTGCCGGGTGGAATCGCAAACTGCCTTCCACCAGTCTTCAGGGTTTTGTTCCACCCAGTTAGGCCGCGGATATTCTGTGCCATAAACAGACAGAGAACTGGCGCGCACCTTGCCTTCTTCATCAAATAAAGATGCTTTGTTGCCGGTTGTTCCCAGGTCATGGGCCAGTATAAATTTTTCAGCCATCGAACACTCTCCTCAATAATTAAAAAATTAAACTCTGCCACCCCGGAGCCGGGACGGCTAATAGCCTAACAGGGTTTTCAAGGTTTCTCCG
Organism: uncultured Anaerolinea sp.; assembly: GCA_964462245.1. Taxonomy (GTDB): domain Bacteria; phylum Chloroflexota; class Anaerolineae; order Anaerolineales; family Villigracilaceae; genus UBA5195. The sequence continues at coordinate 17,658 of CAYWXS010000082.1, read as the reverse complement.
TTGCGTGAAATAGCAAAAGCTTCATTTATTTGAGAAAAGGGAAACTTCACGGAAAGGAATTCCGTAAGGCTCAGTTTGTCTTGGCGAATCCACGCGCAGAGCTGTTTCTGAGTGACGGATTTTAGAAAACGGGTCGGCCACTGGTGGATGATATCACCCTGAAAGGCTGACAGAGCGCTGCATAACATAAAGGTCAGGGTTTTGTACAGGTCAATTGCTCCATAAGCTCAATACGTGGTTTTTTCACAAGTACCAATGGCCTTTATATAACGACTAAAGGTTGTGTAGTTTTCTAGAAAGAAAGTGAACAACAGTACTGGGACATGTTGTAAATCGTGTTTGGGATGCCCAGCGTATCGTCAGTGATTTAGGTCAGGTTGTGTGAATTGGCTGAAGAAATGGAGATCGGGGTGGCATTCGAAATCAATAAGCTCAATCTGATCCAGGTAGCCATTGTACAAAGCGAAGCAATAAAGGATGGGATGCGACCCTTGGGTTGGAACAATCCGGATGTTACAGGTCTCTGTCTGCATTCAGGTTGCTGTTGTGGTAGATCCAATCAAGAGAACACGTGTGATGCAACCGAGGCTAAGATTCATCGGGTGACTTCTTTTTTTTGTTGGCCAATCAATCGGTGCGGTTTTCTTTATTATAGCTTCACTCGAAGCGGTTGTTTCATCAGCAGTCATAGGTTTGTAAGCGTTCATCCATTTTAGCAAAAAAAATTATGTGACCCGAATGACTTACGATCGGAGCTAATATATTTATTCTAACATCCTATCACTCTCTGATTATCTTGGTCTCAAAATTGATTTGTTGGCGTTAATCTGAAAGTCGCTGAAAGTATCTGAGACTTTCATTTCGCGCCATGTTTTCTTGTTAAGAAATAATGGATAGCGAGTTAATAAGTAAGTTATTCAGGTGGCTCCAGTATGGGCCAATAATCAGGTAAGATTGCTCTTTCAGCAGTATAAGTGCATAAGCTTTTGAAGTATTGCACCAGTTGTGACTTTTTCTGACCATCATCCCCAATTGTCACGCATCCGCCTTCCCAGGCCAACGTGATAGTGTCTCAGGCCATTGTCTTTGCAGCTTTAACTTTTCTCGAGCAGATCGGAAGGAAGTGTCCTGCTCATTTTCCCGGCAGCAATCTTCGAAATCGATTGTGATGTATATTCAGTAAGAGAGTTCTCGGCGGGTGTTGGTGTCAGTTCAAAATCGGGCATTGTTTTATTGTCTTTTGGATTAACTAGCGGGTGGTTTGCGGATTACGGCATGTTGGGGTTCTTCGTTTACGATTAGTTGAAATATGTCCGGGCGACTGTAATGGCCGACTACATCCAGATCGAATTTTCCTCGACCGATATCATCCAGATCGAGTGTGGCAGTGAGAATTGTTTCGCTGCCAAAAAATGGTCCGGCCAGCACTTTTCCGAATGGATTGATGATGGCGCTACCGCCGCGTATGAGAACAGAGTCTGGTGAATCTCCAAGTGAAACACGCACGTTTTCAGGGAAGGCTTTTTTTTCAAGGAACTGAACGGCTGTCAGCACAAAACATCGGCCTTCCATGGCGATATGCTGCATGGTCGGCAACCAGGTATCGCGGTCATCGACCGTGGGGGCACAGTAGAGAGCAACATTTTTGGAGTACATCGCCATGCGCAGCATTGGCATGTAATTTTCCCAGCAAATTACGGAACCAATGCGACCGTAGGGGCTATCTACAACAGTCAGGGTTGAACCATCACCGAAGCCCCAGATCATGCGTTCAAGCGCAGTGGGCATTAGTTTGCGATGTTTGCCCTGGAGGGTGCCATCCGGTCCAAAGAATAGAGCGGTGCAGTATAGGGTTCCAAGATCGCGTTCGATTGCACCCATGACGATGTGGACTGCATATTTACGTGCCGCCTCAGCCAGTCTGGTGGTTTGTGGGCCGGGTACGTCAATTGCTGATTCCAGGTAAAGGCGGAATTCATCGCGTCCAGGAGCATCCCTGGCCCCGATCACCAATCCGTAACCCATGCCTTTGGGGTAACCAGTAATAAAAGCTTCCGGAAAGACGATTACTTTTGCGCCCGTTTGGGCGGCTTCTTCAATGAGCTGAATGGCTTTGTCGACACAGGCATCCGGATCAAACATCACTGAGCCAGCCTGGACAACGGCAACCTGTACGCTTGAGTTTTTTGTGCTGTCAGTCATGGAATATTTCCTTTTTTGTGAATAGTTGGTATAGCAAAATTATGGCCGATTTAGAGTGGCGAAGTTATTGCCTGGATAACCCATTCCGGCTGATATTAGGTTTGATCGTTACTGGTGACCGACAATGCGGTGTGGTATATAAGGTTCTTCCAGGTAGGCTACCTCTTCGGAAGTCAGGTTGACTGCCAAAGCGCCGATGGCATCTTCCAGATGTGAAATTCTGGTTGCCCCGATGATGGGCGCGGTCACTGGTTCTTTCTGGAGCAGCCAGGCCAGCGCAATGTGGACTCGCGGGATTCGATGCTTTTCCGCGAGTTGTGCGACACGCTGTACGACCTGTTGGTCGGTTTCAGCCGTGGAATCGTACTTGCTCCTGGCAACAACATCCATTTCCGAGCGCATGGTCTTTTCTGAACTCCAGTCCCGCGTCAATCTGCCTGAGGCGAGGGGACTATAGGGGGTGACTCCGATCTTTTCTGCGCGGCAGAGTGGCAGCATTTCACGTTCTTCTTCGCGGTAGATCAGGTTCAGGTGATCTTGCATCGAGACGAAACGTGCCCAGCCATGTTGTTCGGATACATGCAGCGCTTTTTGGAATTGCCAGGCGAACATGGCTGAAGCGCCGATATAACGGGCTTTCCCGGCGCGAACCACGTCATTCAGGGCCTCCATTGTTTCCTCGATCGGGGTTTCGTAATCCCAACGGTGAATGATGTAGAGGTCGACATAATCCGTACCCAGCCGGTTGAGGCTGTTGTCAATTTCACTCATAATGGTCTTGCGTGACAGTCCGGAGCCATTGGGTCCCTCGCGCATTTTGCCATGGACCTTGGTGGCAAGGACGATCTCATCCCGGCTGGCGAAATCCTTTAGGGCGCGTCCGAGGTATTCTTCGCTGGTCCCATTTGAATAGACGTTGGCTGTGTCGAAGAAATTGATGCCCATTTCGAGGGCTGTTTTGATAATTGAGCGGCTGTCTTCTTCGTTCAGCACCCATTTGTGAAACCCACTTTCTGCATCGCCAAACCCCATGCAGCCGAGGCAGATGCGTGAGACTTTCATGCCGGTTGAACCCAGACGAGCGTATTCCATCATTTTCTCCTTTGGTAATTGTGGCTTTCGATGTTTGTCAGGAGTTAATTAGCGATTGATGTCTGCTAATAAATCCAGAGTGGGCAAGGCTTGATAGCGGGTTTGCAGGCCGTGGAACCAGGCGGAGCTGCGTCTGTTTATTGAGCGCATGTAAGACTGATGGCGAGTGTTATGCTGGCGCCAATCAAGGTTGCAAGGGGTGGAAATTGGTGTGGGTGGTTTTTATTTTATGTGTGGGCGATGATGGGATGGGGGCGGTAGGGTTGTTCCAGACGCTGGATTTCCTCAGGCGTGAGGTGGACTGAGAGGGCGGCGATGGCATCCTCCAGATGGTGAGGCTTGGTGGCTCCAATCACCGGGGCGTTGACAAACGGCTTGGAGAGCATCCAGGCCAGGGCGATCTGGGCCATCGGCAGGCAGCGTGCCTCGGCCAGTTCACTGACCCGCTGAACGGTGGTCAGGTTATCTTCCTGGGCGTAGCGGCTTCTGGCGAGGGTATCGCTCTGGTAGCGGATGGTGTCATTCTGTTCTTTGGTGGGTTTGCGGGAGAGCACGCCGCGTGCCAAGGGTGAGAAGGGGATCACGCCAATGCCTTGATCCTGACAAAGCGGCAGTAATTCCCGTTCGTCTTCGCGGTAAAGCAGGTTGTAATGATTCTGCATGGAAACGAAGCGCGTCCAGCCGTGCAGGTCGGCGGTGAAGAGGGCTTTGGCAAACTGCCAGGCATACATGGCAGAGGCACCGATGTAGCGGACTTTTCCGGAGCGTACGACGTCATGCAGGGCTTGCATGGTCTCTTCAATCGGGGTTTCATAGTCCCAGCGGTGGATCTGGTAGAGGTCAACGTAATCCGTACGCAGGCGCTTAAGGCTGGCGTCGATAGAGGTGAGGATGTGTTTGCGCGAGAGGCCGTAGTCGTTGGGGCCAGGGCCGACCGGTTGGCGTACCTTGGTGGCGATTACCACTTCGTCGCGCGAGGCGGCAAAATCTTTGAGTGCCCGGCCGAGGATTTCTTCGCTGCTGCCTTTTGAGTAAACGTCGGCAGTGTCAAAAAAGTTGATGCCTTGCTCCAGGGCGTGCTGGATGTAGGGGCGGCTGGCTTCTTCATCCAATTCCCAGGACATACCCTTGCCCGGCTGGGCATAGCTCATGCAGCCGAGGCATATGCGTGAGACCTTCAGGCCGGTGTTTCCCAAGTGGTTGTATTCCATGTAGTTCTCCTTGTATTTATTTTCGGATAAGTCGAATGGTTGGGTGAAATTATAGCGCTAGCGGATTGAAAAGTATTACACAGATATTGAAGGAAAAGCTTGACACGGAGATGTTCTAAGTCTTGTCAAGAGGCACGGAGAATTCAGCGGAGATGCACGGAGGAAGTGCTTTTTGGGGGAAAGCCTTGTGATTTTGAGCAATAGACTGTGGGTATTCTTTTTAGTCTTTTTACGACTCACTTATTTCGGAGGTGTTTGGCTCCATGGAGATTTCGGGAATGGTGAGGATCATTAGCAAGGAAATAAACATGGTCAGCGCGCCTGCCAGGAAAACCAGCTTCAAACCGCTTTCCAGGTTGGGGGCGCTATTTTGAATCAGGCCCAGAATGGATGGCGCAACGACTAATCCGATCATCTGAAAGAAGAAGATCGCGCCAACTGCCACGCCGAGCAGGCGTTTGGGGACTGCAAACTGTGCAACCAGCGTGGTGATGGTTCCTATTATTCCGATTCCCAACCCGGCCAGAGAAGTGACCAGCACATACCACCAGATCGGTGCTGTTTTTGTGATTTGCCACATGGTGAACAATGCGATGCTGACAATGGCATAGCCAATCAGGTAGAGCAGCTTGTATTTTCTGGTTTTTGCCAGCACAAACCCGACCGGGATGCCCAGAAAGGCGACGATTGTGGTGTGTGGAGTCAGCATGGAGCCGCTGGTTGTCGGGTCGATCTTCATTACATTTTGCACGAAAATAGGCGAGTAAGCTACGACGCCGAGCATGCCAAAATAGGACAAGAAGGCGGCTGCGGCAGCCGTCATAAAGGTGCGATTCGTAAATATATGCGGATCGAGGATGGGTGCTTCTGCCCGATTTTCGATTTGGATGAAACCGATCCAGGCTGCCAATGAGATCAAGAGTAAAAGCAAACCCATCAGGAGTTTGTCCGGCGCACCCAGCCAGGAAAACCCGATGAAGAGCGTGGTTGTCGCCAGGATCATGACGATTGTGCCCAGAACGTCCATTTTTGGTTTTATTGATTGTTTATTTTCTGGTAATCCTGCGACAACCAGGCCACACGCGACCAGCATGAGCGGGATGGCACCCCAGTACAGTCCGCGCCAACCCATCCCACTTTCCGCGACCAGACCGCCCAGGACAGGACCGATCAAGGCAGCCACGCCGCTCGGCAGGCTGAGCATTCCGGTCCATTTTGCGCGTTCAGCGGGTGGAAAGAGATCACCGATCGCCGTAAAGCAGAGCGGGATAATTGGGAAATGTCCGATGCTCATAAAGGTTGCAGCTGCCACCAAAAAGGGCATGGTTGTGGCTGCGCTCGAGATACCCAGCCCCAGTAAAAAGAAGGCGATGGAAAGCAGCAGAATTGCGCGACGCCCGTAGATATCGGAGAGTTTGCCGAAGAGGAGGGTCGAAGCGGCGCCAGCGAGGGCAGGCAGTGCGATCAGCCAGGAAAAGAGCGCCATGCCGTTCAGTTCGGCAATCATACCCGGCATGGCGATATTTCTGGCATTGATAAAAAAAACTGACAAATTGTGTGATAAAGATCGCCCAAATACCCAGCGAGACTTTTTGTTTATTCAGCGGTTTAAATTGTTCTGAGCGCGCTTGTACTTGAGCCATTAATAATCCTGTCTTGCGATTCAGGTGCGTGGAATGAGTTTGAGAGTGGCGGCACGCACTGAGGGAGTCAGCATGGGGCTAACGTATTGTGGGTAGCGATGGTACTTGGCAAGGTAGGCTGCGTCGATGAGGTCATTGACTTGTGGGTCGAGCTCCTCAACGAAGCTGACATTTTTCTCAACTGCGCCAGCCTGAATTTGGCCTTCATATTTGGTCTGGATGCCGCGGAACCAGGTTCCGGTACGCCCATTAGCGGAGCGGATATAGAGATTTTCAGCGACGCGCACAAGCCAGATGATGACTGGCTTGCGCAAGGTGCCATCGCTGCGGAGAGATGAAATCTGGATCTCTTCTGCATTTCCAATTTTATTTAGTTCCTCACTCGTCCAAGGGATCATTTCATTCTCCTTGTTTTAGAACTCGATCAATGCCTTGATAGCCTGGCGAGCGTTCATTGCGCGGTAACCATCCGGCACCTGGTCGAGGCGACCGACAAAGTCGAAAACCTTACCGGGCTCAATGCGACCCTCGAGAACGTCCGGCAGCAGCTCTTCGAAATAAGCGCGAGCGGGGGCAGGACCGCCGGAGATGGTTATGTTTTTGAAGAAGGTTGGCATGGCAACCGGTATGCTCTCATCCTGGGGAACGCCAACACGTCCGACGGCTCCACCGGCACGGGCAATACTTAGCGCAGTGCGAGTCGATTCTTCGTAGCCGACGCACTCCAAAACGGAATGTGCACCGAGTCCATGGGTGAGTTGAAGCACGCGTGCAATGGCTTCATCGCCACGCTCGCTGACGATATCGGTCGCGCCGAATTCTTTGGCAAGGGCGATACGGGCTGCATGGCGATCCATAAAGATGATCTGTTCCGCGCCGAGACGGCGGGCGGCGATGACGCCGCACAGCCCCACCGCGCCACCGCCAACCACCGCGGCGATCTTTCCGGGAGCCACTTTGGCCGAGAGGGCTGCATGGTGACCGGTTGCCATGACATCGGTCAGGGTGAGCAGCGAAGCCATGAGGGCATGGTCACGATCAACCGGAAGCGGGAAGAGGGTTCCATCAGCCTGGGGGACGCGGACTGCCTCACCCTGACCACCATCCAGTTCGGTGCCACCCCAAAATCCGCCATGCAGACAGGCTGTGTGCAAGCCATTCTGACAAAATTCACAGGTACCGTCTGACCAGGCAAAAGGTACAGCCACAAGATCACCGACCTTGATTTTTCGAACATCCGAGCCTATGGCTTCGACCCGACCGATGAATTCATGACCCATACGGCGGCCGATTTCAGAGGGCTGCATTCCCTTGTAGGGCCAGAGGTCGCTGCCACAGATGGCCGCACGGGTGACTACCAGCAGCGCATCGGTTGCTTCCTTTAAACGTGCATCCGGGACGTTCTCAATCCGGACATCTCCGGCTCCATACATGACAGTCGCTTTCATTGTGTTGCTCCAATTTTCTTGTAAGTAATCAAATTATTAAACATCGAGTTTGCGGGTGCCGAGCCATTTGACCATATCGGGGTTGCGATGATCAAAGAAACAACTGGTTTTGGTGTCGAGCGATGCAATTGCCGCCATATCTTCGCTGCTTAATTCAAAATCAAAGACGTTAATGTTTTCCAGCATTCTTTCTTTGCGGGTTGATTTGGCAAGGGCAATGATATCTCTTTGGACCAGCCAGCGCAGGATGACCTGGGCCACGCTTTTATTGTGTTTGGTGGCGATGGGGAGCAGGATTTCATTTTGGAAAATATTATTTTTGCCCTCGGCAAATGGTGCCCAGGCTTCAACCATCACGCTGTTATCCTGAAAAAACTTTTGTGATTCAATTTGCTGTTGGAAAGGGTTTACTTCAATCTGGTTTACCGCGGGCGTTATTGTGTTGTGAATCATCAAGTCCATGATGCGGTCGGGTTGAAAGTTTGACACTCCGATGGCCCGGATTTTGCCTTGCTGGTAGAGTTCTTCCATCGCGCGCCACTCACCATAGACGTCACCGTAGGGTTGGTGAATCAGATACAGGTCAATGTAATCAACATTCAGACGTTTCAGCGATCTTTCAAAGGCTTTGCGAGTGCCGTCGTAGCCCTGGCTCTGGATCCAAAGTTTTGTAGTGATAAATAAATTTTCGCGGGTTACGCCGCTGTGTTGGATGCCGCGGCCAACGGCTTCTTCGTTCTGGTAAGAAGCGGCTGTATCAATATGGCTGTATCCGGCTTGAATAGCGTCGACAACGCTTCTTTCACATTCGGCCGGGTCAGCAATTTGGAAAACGCCGAAGCCGAGAATCGGGATTTCAACGCCATTGTTTAATTTTATAGTTTGCACAATCTTCTCCTTAGAGGTCAGCCGCAATCGGGATGATTTCTTTTGCGAAAATTTCGAGAGGGGTAATTTTAAAAGCATCCGGCATATTAAATATTGCGTGCGAAAAGCCCATCTCAGAGAGCTGCTTAATCCGGCGGATGATACTATCTACAGTATCATCTCCGGAAAGATGTACGGTGCAGAGTGAAGTTTTCTCGATCGTGTCGTAATCACGTTTCAGAGATTCGCAATGCACTTTGAGTGTATCGAGCGCTTTTTGCATATTTTCTGCGCCGATCCAATCTCCAATATTGCAGGCATCTGCATATTGAGCAACCATTCGCAGTGTTTTGTTCGGTCCCGTACCGCCAATCATTATGCGTGGATGCGGGTTTGAAAGTGGGCGGGGATTATTGGTAATTGCTGGGGCAGAAATATGCTTGCTTTTAAAGCTTATCTCATCACCAGCCCAGAGAGCCTTCGCCAGTTTAAGATTTTCCTCCAATAGTTCGAAGCGCTCAGATGTTGAAGGGTAGGGGATGCCAAGGCCTATTGCTTCTTCTTCATACCATGCTGCGCCAATCCCAAAATATGCACGCCCTCCAGAGAGAATATCGAGGGTGTTGACCATCTTCATCAGTACAGACGGATAGCGGTAAATAACGCCCGTTACCAGAACACCGAGATAGGTCTTTTCAGTTAATCCAGCAAAATACCCGAGCGTGGTATACGCTTCCAACATCGGGTCGGTGTAGGCCTCCCCGAACAATCCCTTAATTTGATAGTAATGGTCCATAACCCACAGGCTATAAAAACCTGACGCTTCTGCCGTTGTGACGATTTCTTTCAATTTAGTTCGGATGCCCGCTGTGCCATCTGGATATTTGAATGACGGAATTTGTAATCCAATGCGCATAAGTAATCTCCTTTGGTCTCTATAATTATAGGTGTGGCTCTGGGGTAACTAAGCGGGTGAACGAAAGTGAGGCTAACTTCCAGATGTCCGCTTGCTGCACATACACCTCTGTCACCACGAAGGGATTGGTGACCTCGTTGCCTCCAACCACGGCGATCAAGCGAATTTTGTTCAACAGGATGGCTGTCGTCGCGCTAACAAATCTCGCAGACACTTCCTGAATATCCACTTCTTTGTAGTGGATTCGGCCGCTTCGAATGACATCGAGTTCTTCTTCCCTGGACATGGTAGCCCCCATGTGGACAAAGACGGCCATATCATGGAAGAGAACTTCCAGCAAATCCAGCTTGCATTCAGACATCCAGCGCCATTTCTCTTTGGAGAGTTCGATTAAGTCGTGCTCCAATTTGCTATTTTGCATTTTTTACTCCTATTGGTGTATATGTTTACTCGGGCAGCACTTCATTGATGCAGCGGATGGCATTCAGTGTTCTTGGGTAGCCGACGTAGGGTAATAATTGGGTGACAACGCTTAACATGGTTTGTTTGTCATTGCCTACATTTACATTGGTCTGGATATGACCTTTTAGCTGCGGTTCACAGCCGCCGAGCGAGAGCAGCATGGAGATCGCCAATAGCTCCCTGGTCTTTATATCCAGCCCGTTGCGGATGACATAATCGCCAAAACAATTGGCTGATAAATATTGCTGGATGTGGATTTGGTTGGCAGGTGATTCTGCGTACATCTGGTCGATTCTGGCGCCAACCATGGGTTTTTGTAGTGCCAGCCCTTTTTCAAAGCGGGTTTCGGGTGTGGTAGTGGACTGGCCTTCCAGCGGCAGTTGGATGCCCCGGCCTTCCAGAACTTCATTGGTGGCGTGGATAAAGTCAACCACTTTGGCCATGCCCACGTAGGGGACAGCCTGGTAGACAATTTCCTTGACTTCCAGCGGGGTGAAACCCATATTCAATGCGCCGCCCAGCATGACTTTATATTCGGCCAGGGCCTGGCAGGCGATCAGGGAGGACAGGATGACCATTAACCTGGTTCTGGGTTCCAGATTTCCATAAGCCAAGACTTCATCGAATGCAAAATTATCAAAGACCTCGATCAATTCCGGGTCAGTCTCGGCTAATTTGGATTTTCGATTGGGGAATAATTCCTGATGGTTTTTGAGTGCGGTTTGGCTGATACTTATGGCTTTGCCTCTTCTGGTTGGAATTTCGGCTGAGGTGAGCTTGGAACTGGCTAATACCGGTCGCCAATCACATGGATCTGTGACATGGCGTTTTGGATTTCGCTGAGATCGAGCGGGGTTAGTTCGATGGCAGCCGCGCCGATATTTTCCTCGAGGCGTTCGAGTTTGCGTGAGCCAGGGATGGGTACAATCCAGGGTTTTTGGGCGAGGAGCCAGGCCAGCGCGATCTGAGCCGGGGTGCCGCCTTTTTGAGCGGCGATACGCTCGAGTAATTCGATCACCGAGTGATTGGCTTTGAGCGCTTCGGGTGCAAAGCGTGGATTGCGGGAGCGAATGTCGGTGCTGTCGAAGGTTGTTTTCTCGTCCACCTTACCGGTCAGGTAGCCGCGTCCGAGCGGGCTGTAGGGTACCAGGCCGATGCCCAATTCTTCGCAGGTCGGCAGGATTTCGGCTTCGATATCTCTCCACCAGAGAGAGTATTCGCTTTGCAGGGCGGCCACGGGTTGGACCGCATGCGCACGCCGGATGAGTTCGGCTGTTGACTCGGAAAGACCAAAGTGTTTGACTTTGCCGGCCTGGATCAGATCCTTGACCGCTCCGGCGACATCTTCGATGGGCACGATTGGGTCGGGCCGGTGTTGGTAGAACAGGTCAATGGTTTCGACGCGCAGGCGCTTGAGTGAGGCTTCAGCCACCCGTTTGATCTGCTCGGGCCGGCTATCTACGCCGGTGCCTGGGCCTGGTCCTTTTTGGGGATCGTGCTTGAAGCCGAACTTGGTGGCGATTACTACCTTGCCATGAAAGGCTTCCAATGCTTCGCCTACCAGTTCCTCATTTGTGAAAGGTCCGTACACTTCGGCGGTATCGAAGAAGGTGACGCCTTTTTCGACGGCTTGATGGAGGAAGGTCAGCATTTCCTGTTTTTCAACTGGCTTGTCGCCAAAACTCATACGCATGCAGCCGAGACCGAGGGCCGATACTTCCAGCCCGTTGTTTCCTAGTTTTCGTGTTTGCATTTTATTACTCCTGTATGTTTACATCAGGTGATTTCGGCTTCGCCGGTCTGAAGCATGGCTTGTTCTTTTGTCAAAATCGCGTTTTCGTAGACTTCAATTTTGTGGTCCAGGATATCCAGCGTTTTTTGCATTTCTTTCAGGCGGGCTGCCAGCAATTCGCGCTGTTCTTTCAGAATATCTTTTCGAGCTGCAATGGTAGGGTCACCTGCCTCGACCAGGGCGACATACTCAATCAGCACTTCGATTGAAAGCCCGGCGCTGCGCATACATTTGATGAAGTCGACGCGGCGAAGATCAATTTCGTTGTAATCGCGGATGCCATTTGGGTTGCGATTGACAGGCCGGATGAGCCCAATGCGCTCATAGTAGCGCAGGGTGTCGGATGAAAGCCCGTGTTTTTCACTTACTTCTGCAATTTTCATGTTTTCACCTCTAAGAATAGTGTATCACCTGGAGTGAACTCCAGGTCAAGGGTTTTTGAGGAGCAAAATGACGGATATGGTGAATTGAGGGTAATTATGTATGTTTGATAGGGTGAAAAGGTCGTGCGCCTGGGAGTGGCGGCTGAAGCCGACTACTACTATTAGCATAATTGGCTGTGCGGACAAGAGAGAGCATGATATCGCGGAGAGCACGCTCCTCCTAATGGCATGATTTTAGTGCTGACGCGAGGGAAGATTGCCACGCCGCCACCCCACAAGTTCCGGGGCCTACCTCGGAAAACCAAGTGCGGCTCCTCGCAATCCAGCAGTGCATCTGGATGCTATGACAATTTCGCGTGGTGTTCTTTGATATTGAACAACAGCTTTTCTCTGTTGTGGAATCACTCGCTATGACAGCGCGAGGTCATCTTCTCTGCGTGTACAGCTTTGGGGGTGTGTACGTATGTATGTCGTGATGGTGGGAGAGAACGCGATGGGTTTGAGGTTATTCTGATAGAGTGTACGAATGCATGTTTGTTGTTAATGAGTTGTAATTTCGGACAGGTGGTCTGTCTTGTTATGCTTGAGCTTTGCTCTGTTAATATGTACATTCGTATGTTTTTGGGCGGATGGGTTGTTCTTAGGATTCGAGACGGGGTTAACGCGGACAGGGACTGTCTGAAAATAGACAGTCCCTGTTTTTATTTTGATTTATTAGCAAAACATAGTGGTGGAAATTAGTTGGGGCGGACGAGTTTCCAGGCGGTGCCGAAGCCCAGGTTGTGCTTGAACTGGAGTGTGATGCCAAGCAGTGCCAGGCCTTCCAGTTGGCGTGAGCGGTGTAAGGCGCCGGCGTCGATCGCTACCAAACCACCATCGATGACCAGTTTGGAGACTACCAGTTTGGCATCCTCGTCATCGCCAGCGACATAGACATCCAGCGGAGTGCTGCCAACCTTGCCTTCCACCAGGGTGCCGGCGAAGGTGGTGTTGAAGGCTTTGACCACTTTTGCGCCAGCCGAGACGATCTTGGCCAGATCTTCAGCCGACGAGCTATCGGGAGCGGTTGCCAGTCCGTCGTAAGTGGAATTGAGCGGGTTGGCGATATCCACGACAATTTTACCGGCAAGTTTTGCACCAAGTTGTTTGGCAACTTCCAGGTTTACGCCGTACCAAACTGCCAGGACGACGACATCGCCTAGGTGGACATTCTCCAGGCTGGCTGTGCTGACGGTTGCGCCAGTTTTGGCAACGCTGCGCAATTCGGCGGCGAGTGCTTCGGATGATTCCGGGTTCGTGTCGACGATGGTGACGGAGTTGCCGCCAGCAACCAAACGATGACCAATTCCACGACCCATGTTGCCTGCACCAATTACTGTTACGTTCATTAGATTGTTCTCCAATAGTATGATAAGATTAGTAACTTACATATTGATAGTATGATTTTATGCCCATACTATCATCTTGTCAAGCAACTATCAAAAGGATATAATAAGAATTATGTTAGAGAATATTGAGAATATTGAAAATGTTATTAGCGATGAACGTTGTCCGGTGGAAGCAGTGGCAGAGATTATTGGCCAAAAGTGGGTTTCGCTCATTATCCGCGATCTGGCCAATGGTGCCCAGCGTTTTGGAGAGCTGCAGCATTCCATCAAAATCAGTCCGCGTGTGCTTTCTTCACGTTTGCAGGAACTTGAGCTGCAGGGTCTGGTAACGCGCAAGGTTTTTGCTGAGGTTCCGCCGCGGACAGAATATACGCTGACGGAACGGGGCAGTCTGTTGGTGCCGCTGATTGAGGAGATGCGGCGGATTGGGCAGGATTTTATTTAAGACCTTGTACATGCGCGCTTTGCAGATTATTGTAAAAACGGTCAACTGAGATCGTGGAGATTTCACGAAGGACAAAAAGGACAACCTGCAGGTTGTCCTTTTTGTCCTTCGTTTGGTGTTTAGGCTGAGGCGGTTGGACCTTTTGATTACATGGCTTTTTGCACATTGGTGAGGCAGTTGGGAATGGATAGGTCAAGCTAAACGATTGGAATTGTCATTTGCAAAAGACTGTAGTGGTGCTTGACTTGTACCGAGGCGCGAGAACGCTACGCGTGCCACGTCGCAAGTTACGCGGAGCAAGGGCGGCGGCTCGCATCGGGGGTGTAATCTTCTTTGCCAGTACCGTCTGGCGCTATGTGCGAATCTTGCAATCACATTTGTGTTATCTTTTCTGCGAGTGCTGGTTCAGGTGGTATGTTTGGGGTGTTGGCTGGACTTTATGGGTAAATTATTAGATGGGCAGGGTGTTCTGCATAATTTGCACACAATTTTCTCACAAGATATACACCAGTCTGGCCGTGGGAAACCTATAATAGTAGCATAACCAAAATTTTAGCTTAGAGGATACGCCATGTATAAAGATCGATCGCCATTAAGAATCATTATTATTATCAGCCTGGTGAGTGTGTTGGTGCTGGCTGGTTGTTCCAGCTCCAGTTCCAATACCACTGCCACAGGCGAAGGTGTTGTCTCCAGTATTACCGTCACTGATAAAATTGAGACTTCCGGTAACTTGAGTGCGAGCCAGCTTGTACAACTGACCTGGGGTACGGATGGTTTGATCGAACAGGTGAATGTCAAAGTTGGGCAAAAAGTCAGCGAGGGAGATATTCTGGCGGCTTTAAAATCTGATAGCGTGACCACGGACATGATCACGGCTCAGGCCGATCTGGCGACTGCTCAGCGTGACCTGCAGACTATGACGGCTTCCAATCTGACCCTGGCGCAGGCTCAGCAAGCAGTGCTTTCGACACGCAAGCTGGTTGAGACTGCCCAGAATAATATGACAGCGCTGGATTACCCGCGTGGATCGGATGCCTTGATCGCGAACTACAAGGCTCAGATATGGGATGCACAAAAGAATCTGACCATTACCTCCAAAAAATATAAGGATGTTCAGACGCATCCAGATGGAAGCACCGAAAAAACGGCGGCTATGCTGGCGATGACCAACGCTCAGATGAAGCTGACCGAGCTGGTCTCGACGCTGAACTATATCACCGCCAAGGCGACACAGTCCGATTATGATGACGCCAAGGCCGCGCTGGATGTAGCCCGCGCTAACTTTGAAGATGCCAAGCGCAAGCGTGATATCGTTAAGGATGGCGTGGATCCATTGGTATTGGCGGCGGCGCAGGCCAAGGTAGCGGCGGCGCAGGCTGTGGTGAACGGAAGTCAGACGATTGCGCCATTCAGTGGCGAAGTTATCGCGGTGCAGGCAGTGAACGGGAATGCTGTCAAGAAGGGTGAAAATTCGGTGGCGTTGGTGGACCGGAATACGCTCAAGATTGACACACAAATTGACGAAACCAGTATCTCGGCAGTTGCGATTGGCAATGCAGTTGAAGTTACGATGGACTCGCTGCCTGGTGAGATTTTGAAGGGCAAAGTGACCCTGATCAACCCAATTGGCTCGGTGGTGAATGGCCTGGTGAAATATACGGTCACGCTCTCGCTTGAGCCGACCCAAAAACCACTCTTGTTCGGCGCGACCGCCAGTGTGGTCATCATCACGGGTGAGCCGCATAGCACGTTGGCCGTACCGGTCAGTGCTATCCAGTCTGATTCCAAGGGCGAGTACTTGAATGTGATCCAGGCGGATGGCAGTACGCAGCGTGTGGATATTGTTAGCGGTGACCTGGTCGACAGCCTGGTAACTGTCACCAGCACCGGAACATTGGCTGAAGGCGCCAATGTGGAATTGGGTGCAACCTCTTCCAGCTCATCTTCCAGCTCCAGGAATCAGGGCGGCGGCGGGATCATGATGCCCGGTGCCGGTGGAGGACCTGGTGGTGGATAATCCTACAGGTAAGTACCCAATGATCCAGATGGAGCAATTAACCAAAGTGTTCTCGATGGGTGAAAATGAAGTGCGTGCGCTGGATGGCGTGACCTTCTCTATTGAAAAAGGCGAAATGATCGCCATCATGGGACCGTCTGGTTCAGGTAAAAGCACCCTGATGTCGATTGTCGGCTGCCTGGATGTACCGACCTCCGGAACCTATCTGTTGGATGGCAGCGCGGTTGAAACGCTGAACGATACCCAATTGGCAGATATTCGCAATCGAAAAATTGGATTTGTGTTCCAACAGTTCAATCTGCTCTCGCGCACAAGCGCTTACGAAAATGTGATGTTGCCATTAAGTTATACTAACTTGAGTGCGCGCATCTGTCGTGAAAAAACCATGTACGCCCTGGAAGTGGTGGGGCTGAAAGATCGCATCAAACACCACCCAAGCGAACTTTCGGGTGGGCAGCAGCAGCGTGTAGCAATTGCGAGGGCGCTGGTCAATGACCCGGCTATCCTGATCGCAGATGAACCGACGGGTGCTCTGGACAGCAAGACTGGTGCCGAGATTATGGAGCTTTTTCAGAATCTGCACCGTGAGACCGGTCAAACCGTGATCATGGTTACGCATGATGCTTTTATTGCGCGGCATACTGAACGAGTTATCAGGTTGGCGGATGGTCGTATCACTTCGGATATGATCAACCCCAACCCGCTCAAAGCCGGGACATTGCGTCCCGAAGTGGAAATATAACCGTGGAGCAACCATGTTAATTTCACAGAATATTCTTACCGCATTGCGCGGGCTGATGGCTAATAAGCTGCGTTCGGCGCTGACTATCCTGGGCATTGTGATCGGTGTGGCGGCGGTGGTGGCGTT
Source organism: uncultured Anaerolinea sp. (assembly GCA_964462245.1). GTDB lineage: Bacteria > Chloroflexota > Anaerolineae > Anaerolineales > Villigracilaceae > UBA5195. The sequence continues at coordinate 921 of CAYWXS010000082.1, read as the reverse complement.
GATGGCTATTGGGACGGGCGCCACTAGCAGCATTACCAACAGTATTTCCAGCAATGGCTCCAACCTGCTCAACATCCAGGCCGGGCGCTCGCAGCGTCCCTCACCTGGATCACAGTTTGCGCCTACTTATCTGACGTACAATGATTTCCTGTCGTTAAGTAAGACCCTGACCGACACGGCCGGGATTGCCCCGGCTTACCAGGGGCGTTATACCATTACCCAGGGCACCCAATCGAGCTCTACTTCTGTTACTGGCGTCACCGAGGATTATCTTAAGGTCCATTCTTCCGAGATTGCCAAGGGACGCGGGTTTCTGGGCAGTGATCGAACCAAGTTAAATCAGGTCGCAATCCTGGGTGCCACGACAGCCACGGACTTATTTCCGTACAGCAGTCCCATTGGGCAAATTATTAATGTCAACAAGGTCAATTTTACGGTGGTGGGCGTGCTGGTCTCGAAGGGTTCCTCTGGTTTTGATAACCAGGATGATGTCGTCCTGATCCCATTGGAAACCGGCTATACCAAGTTATTTGGTGCCAACGCTGTTCAAAATAGTGAAAGAGTGGTGAGTGCCATCGCTGTCTCCGCCAGCTCGGCGGATACGGTGGATTCGGTCTCATCCCAAATCACTTTTGTGCTGCGCCGAACCCATCACCTCAAACCGGATGCGACCGCTGATTTCCGGATCATGAACCAGGCACAGCTGCTTTCCACCTTGACCAGCGTCACCACCACCCTGACTACCTTCCTGGGTGCGATTGCAGCGCTTTCGTTACTGGTAGGTGGAATCGGGATCATGAACATCACGCTGGTTTCGGTCAGCGAACGCACTCGTGAGATCGGGTTACGTAAGGCGGTGGGTGCGCGCAAGGATCACATCCTGTTCCAGTTTTTGGTGGAGACCATGACACTTAGCATAAG
>CAYWXS010000081.1:0-30110 GCA_964462245.1 uncultured Anaerolinea sp. | reverse complement strand
CGGCGATGGACAAATCCGCAACCCATTCAAGCCATTACCATTGACAGACTACTAGCCATGCTTGAACACAGTGGTATTGTCCGTGAACAAAACCAGGTCTGGTCGTTGGATTCTAAAAACATCGAGAACATCTCCCGGCAGCAATTTGAAAATCAGCCGCGTGAAACTTTCACATCTACCTCCGACCTGGCCGAAAAATCCGGAAAAATTCTAGCTTCCTACCTGAACCCGGATGGCAGCATTAAACAGATCCCGTCTGATACCACTAAGCTAAGGGTGATTCTTGATTATCTGCTGCAAGCCTTTAGCCAGGGAATTATCTATACCGAAAAAGAGGTTAACCAGACCATTCGACGTTACCACGCAGATACCGCCGGGTTGCGGCGCGACCTGATTGACCGCGGTATGCTGCAACGCAAAAGCGATGGATCACAGTATTGGAGGCCGGAATGACCGAAAATATTGAACTCGTTTCTATTTTTAAAGCACTGGCAGATACCAGTCGCTTGAAAATTGTCGGCCTGCTGGCCCAACAGCCTTACACCGTGGAACAATTAGCTGCCATGTTGGAGTTAAAAGCCTCCACCACCTCACACCATCTTTCGCGTCTATCCGAAGCGGGTCTGGTTTCGGCCAAAGCCGAAAGCTATTACAGTGTCTACTATCTTGAAAAAGAAGCCCTGACCAGTAATATGCAGCGTCTTTTTTCAAATGAACACATGGCTGCAGTTACAAAAGATGTAGACATGGATGCATTTGAGAATAAAGTCGTCCGCGACTTCAGTAAAACGGATGGTAGTTTAAAAACAATACCGGCGCAAAGGAAAAAATTGGAAGCCATCCTTCATCATATAGTAAAAGCTTTCACCCTTGGCATACGTTACAGCGAAAAACAAGTCAATGAAATACTTGCGCACTACCACCCGGATACAGCTTCGCTGCGCAGAGAGCTGGTTGGGTATGGCTTGATGAAGCGTGAAGGTGGGGGTGGGGAATACTGGCGGATCGAATAAATCCAATATTAAATAATTACAGCGCATGCCTAATTTATGCGCTGTAATTATTTTTATTTTGAAAATTTACTTTTTAGGCTGGATGGTAAAAGTTTCGTTCCCTGCAAATAAACGAGTCGGAGATTCGGCTTCCAGAGCCATCACCCGGCTGTTGGCAAAATAATCAAACTTAAACTCAGTCACATCCCCAGCCTTTTTCCCCGGAATTGGCATCAGACGCCCCGTCAGTGGTTTATTCAACCTTAAAGCCAGGCTGGAAATATCCAACAACACTGCGGAAATCTGCCCAAGAGTCGCGTCGCCCGGGATCGGAATTGTATCCAGACCACTGCCACACACTGCAGAATACATTAACAAGTCTTTAACTGTGAGCACGTTTTCAGCGGCACGTTTTGCCAGAACCGCATCTTCCAAAACTGGCATCATCAGACCGCTAAAACCGGCGCGGGGAAAATCCGCCCGATCAATGGCGTCTGTCAAAATACAGGCTGCCGCCAGTGAGCCATGCAACCCGATTTTAGGGGCACCCATATTCTCAAAGGCAGCACCCAACGACTGTGCTTCAGCCGGGAAGGGGGCAAGTGAAAAATCCACCCCACCGAAACGGACATTAAAACGGAACTTTAAGGGTTCAGCTGCAAAAACCAATTTACGGGCATGATTTTCCAGAGAATCGACCAGTGCCCTGCGACCTTCTTCAATTGTTTTTGCGTGAGCAAAGGCATCCACCGCCAGATCAGCCGCTTCAAGCGCCAGCGCAAAGGTAGGCTGATCTGCGTCGTGATAAGCAGATGGAAAGAACGGCCCCCCGGGACTGACATTGGCCAGGGCTGCAAAACGCAGGTTGCCAAAACCATCCGGAGAAATTGTTGCATTACGCAGGATTACCTCAGCACATGCTCGCAAGGCTGGTAAATTTACACCTTCCTGCCGCGATGCCATTATTCCGGAAAAGAAAATATTCTTGGAAGCAGCAATAGCATCCGGGATCATTTCGTAGCTTTCAGGAATATCTGGCAAGGCCGGCCCAAGCGAAGCATAATCAATGCCATTTGCGGCAATGGAATTACTCAACTTCTGGGCAAAGCGCGGTGTCAAGCTGATAGCATCTGCACCCAAATTTTTAGGAAAGGGCACACTTGCTATCCGCGTAGTTTGCACTTCATATCCCGCTGCTTCAAATGCTGCACGAGCAGTGGAAAGAAATATACCCGCTTCCTGAATTCGATCTTCTTTAAGTGGCCAACCAACGTTCATAAAATAAGTAATCGAACGAATTTTCATAATGCCTCACTTCTCTGCCGGACAACTTCAAACATAAGTACCGCGCCTGCAACACTGGCGTTTAATGATTCTATTTTACCCGGCATTGGAATGTTTATAACAGAATTAGCCAAATCTCTTGCCGGATTACTGGCGCCTTCTGCCTCACCTCCCACTATGAGCGCCAAAGGTTGGCGGAAATCTGCAGCCCAACAAGTAGTTTGCCCTTCCGCTCCGGCAACATAAACGGAGAGACCTGACAGCCTGGTTTGGATTTCACTCCAGTCCAAACTAAAAATTGCTATTCTGAAGTGTGCGCCCATTCCAGCCCGCACAACTTTAGGTGCGAAAGGGTCAGTCGTCTCGGGTGGTATAAAGACTGCCTGTGCACCTGCTGCTGCTGCACTGCGGATAAGCGTGCCAAGGTTGCCTGGGTCACGTATCTGATCCGGAATAAGTACAAAATTAAGCGAAGGTACCCCCACCTGGCTGTCACCCGGTAGTTTCAACACAGCCACCAGACCCTGGCTGCTTTCAGTTTCGGTAACCGAACGTAGAATACTGGGCGCCACCTCTTCCACTTCCACGCGGCTCCCAGTCAACTCCTCAATTAGTTTTTTCCCACGATTTGAAATTTCCGCACTGTAAAGAGCATACAGAAAAGGCCACCCGGCTGCATGGGCGTCTTCCACCAGACGCACACCCTCTGCCAGGAATGCTCCTGCCTCGCGGCGTTCTTTTGGTCTGCCAGACAAGGCTCGAATTAATTTAATTCGCGTGTTATGCGGAGATAGAATCATAATCGTATACTATTACTATAAATTTTGTTTTAGTTTTCCGCGAAATTTGCATCCTCCTATTTTACCCCGAAGATTACCCATCATCATCCTTGAATCAACACGCCGGCAACTTTACGACGTTCTGATCTGCCACCTATGTAGGCCGGCAGGTGACAAGTACACATTGTGACTGGTGCATCTGATAAAATGAAGCTATGTCTGCCCTTCCTTTCCTGCGCCGACGCCGCAAACGCCATACCATCGAACGCCAACGAAAACAAAACCGCCTGACGAACAGTCTGATCACGATTGGTTCTGGGCTTATTCTCTTACTATGCATGATCGGCATCGGGGGATTCCTGGCTTACGCGGTCCTGACATTGGGGCTGCCTGCCGTGGAGCAGCTGCCCGCGCTGCTCAACCCACAGAATGGCAACTTACTGCAGCCAACTCGAATTTATGACCGCACAGGCACTCATTTAATCACTGTCCTGGCACCACAGGATGGCCTGCGTACCTATATCACCATCGACCATCGCAGTCCCAACCACCTTCCGGACAGCCTGGTGCGAGCCACAGTAACGCTAATGGATCCCGGCTTTTGGAACCATACTGGCTTTCTACTTGCAGGACTCACCAATCCCAATGAACACCCGACATTAGCTCAAAAACTCGCCTTCGACCTGCTGCTCTGGAACGAACCTGCAGGGTTAAGGCGCGCCATCCGTGAACGCATCCTGGCTGCTCAGTTAACCTCCCGCTTTGGTCGGGAGCAAATCCTTGAGTGGTACCTGAACAGCGCCAACTATGCCCACTTCGCCTATGGTGCCGAAGCAGCTGCCCAACTCTATCTGGGCAAATCCGTCTCACAACTCAACCTGGCCGAAACTGCTATTCTGGCTTCCATAAATCAGACACCCGGCATCAATCCATTGGACGCTCCTCAGGCGATTCTTCTGCGGCAGGCAGAAACCATCAATCTGATGCAAAAACGTGGCACAGCCTCTGAAATTGAAACCAGGTTGGCACGCAAGGTTAGCATTGATTTTAAATCCGATACCCCAATCACCAACATTGCGCCTGCCTTCAGTGCGCTAACACTTTCCCAACTCGAGGATCACTATGACCAGGCGCGTATCGAACATGGTGGCTTCCAGGTAATAACCACATTGGACTACGACCTTCAACTTCGTACAAATTGCGCCTTGCAAACCCAGTTTGCCCGCCTCGATAGTACTAAAAACCTGCCCTCTCCTCAACCCTGTCAGGGAGCAGAATTTCTGCCTCCGCTACCATCCACCGAAAAGGCACCTCACACTGCCAGCGCAGTCGTATTGGATCCGCGTAATGGGCAAATACTGGCCCTGGTTGGAGATTCCAGCCAGGGTCTCAACTCCACTTACATCACCCCACACCGTCCTGGCACCCTACTGACACCGTTCATCTACCTGACCGGGTTTACTCGCGGGCTCTCACCCGCCAGCCTGGTCTGGGATCTGCCTGATCCAACTCTGCTTTCAAGCACAGATGGTATTACCCCAACTCCACCCACTCAGGTTCAGCCTCAAGTTGAGAATTCCACACAAAGTTCCGGACAAACCTCAGGTGGCCCAATCCGATTACGATTCGCACTTGTTAACGACAACCTGGTGACAGCCACCCAAGTCTTTAACGAAATGGGCGCCAGCCTGGTCCAACAAACCATGGCTTCATTCGGGTTGGATATCCCCACCACAAATATAAAGACTTTGCTGGAGACAGACCATCGTTACTCGGTTATTCAAATGGCTCAGGTATATGGAATTCTGGGAACCCTGGGAACCCTGAACGGAGAAAAATCGCCGAATGGCACGACAACCAGCACGATATTATCCATCCGTAACCTGGACGGGCAGACTCCCCCTACAAGCAATACTACGATCACCGAGCAAATTGTCAATCCACAGTTAGCTTATCTTCTGACAGATGTGCTCAGCCCTAATATTACTGAACTCGACCGTCCGGCAGCTTTCAAAACCGGAATTATGCCGGATGCAGTTGGAACGGAAACATGGGCTGTCGGCTACACGCCATACCGCTCTGTAGCTGTCTGGATGGGTGGGGACTCACTCTCAACCCGCCCCGCCACGGGTCTTTGGACAGCCATTATGAAGTCCGCCAATCGCGAAGTGCCTGCTGATAACTGGAGTCTACCCACCGGCATGTTGAAATTGAAGGTGTGTGATCCATCCGGCTTGTTGCCAACCGCTGCCTGTCCAAGTATTGTTGAAGAAATATTTATAGAGGGATTCCAACCTACACAGGCTGATACTTTATTTAGATCCTATGAAATCAACCGTGAAACTGGTCTTTTGGCAACCGTCTTTACCCCGGAACAACTCGTTGAAAAACAAGTTTTCATGCAAGTCCCTCCCGAAGCACAGGCCTGGGCCCGCTCGATCAATCTGCCCGTACCGCCCACCCAATATGACAATATCCAACCTCCAAGGCCCAACCCGGATGTTACCCTGACCTTTCCGATCATGTTCTCAGAACTGGGTGGATTTCTAACAATTACCGGCTCAGCCACCGGTGATAATTTTAGTTATTACCGGCTGCAGTATGGGCAAGGGCTTAACCCGGAAACCTGGACTCAGATCGGTTCGGATACATCCACCCCGGTAAGTGAAGGAAGGCTCGGTGAATGGGATACCATTGGTTTGCAAGGTTTATACTCACTGCAATTAATAGTCATTCATGAAGACCGCAGTCTGCAAACATCCACTGTACAGATCACTCTGACCAATCCATAATTCAGCCAAAATCATTTTCCAGACGGATTCCGGTTCAATAATCTTTTCGAAATTGAATCAAAAAAGCCCCAAAGCAGGGACCTGCTTTGGGGCTTTTTTGATTCAATTTACATACTTTGAACAACGTACATCTTGAGCTCCGGACCATGGGCAGACAACCGCACCAACCCCTCATTCTGCCGAAAACCCAACTTCTCCAAGACTCGGTCCGAAAACAGGTTCTCGGGATCAATTACAGCAAACAAGCGTTGCAAACCCAAACCATGCGAGTCAGATTCATCTCCAATAGGGGCCATGGCATACTTTTTTACAGCCCGGGCCGCTTCAGTAGCATAACCTTTTGACCAGAAACGCTCAAGGAAGGCATAACCAATGTCGAGCCCAGATAGAGAATCCCTTTTTACCAGGCCACAAATTCCGATGACCTCACCGGTGATTTTCAATTGGACCCGCCACAAACCAAATCCATTCCGCGCATAACTGGCGATGGGTCCCTTGGTTAAATAACCAAGCGCATCATCCAAGGTTCTAACCCCCCGGTCACCAATAAAACGCAAAAAGGAGGGCTCGTTTAATAATTCCAGAATAAAACCTGCATCCTGAAGGCTCAACTCGCACAGCGTCAAGCGCTCTGTCTCCAGCAAAAAAGAAACACTCATGCCCAATCCCACTCGCTAAGCACCTTCAGGGCTACACGCGCCGTCAGATCAAGCTGCAGCGGGGTTACCGAAATATAGCCCGCCTTCAACGCACCAAAATCCGTTCCTGCTTCATCCACCCCGGTCGGATATTCGCCACCAATCCAGTAATACGGACGCCCTCGTGGGTCGGTGCGCGCATCCAATGCATCGCGATAGACCCGTAGGCCCTGGCGTGTCACCAACAATCCCTTGATATCCTTCTCTGCGATGCCTGGAACATTCAAATTTAGCAAAACCCCCGATGGCAGCCCTTCAGCCAGTGCACGTTTTACCACTCGGGCCGCCACCCGTCCAGCTGGGCCATAATCCAGTTCAGATTGTCCTGGGGTTGAGTCAAGCGAAACCGCCACACCTGGTACACCCGCTATCACTGCCTCCATGGCGGCCGTAACCGTCCCTGAATAAGTAACGTCGTGACCAATATTGGCATTCGGATTGATGCCTGAAACTACCAGGTCAATTTTCTTTTTAACTACTCCCAGCAAGGCCAGTGCCACGCAGTCGCTCGGTGCCCCATCGCTTGTCAGGGCAGAAGTACCATCCGCCAGGGTTACTTCGCGAACACGCATTGGACGTTCCATTGTTTTGACATGACCGGACGCACTCCAATTACGGTCCGGTGCCAGCACGGTCACATCACCCAACCTGCGCATTTCCTGCACCAATACCAAAAGCCCTGGTGCCTGTACACCATCATCATTCGTTACCAATATATGCATGGATCCTCCGAATTGCGAATTATAATCCCCGTATGCGCACTCTACCGTTTTTTATACTCAGCCTGGTATTGATTGCATTACTCACCAACTGCATCCCAACACCCGCCCAGGTAACAACCTACAATCCCGGTTTTTTCTACCTGGCCCTTGCGCCAGAACCTATGCTGATCTTCTCAGATACCCCAGGTTCATCCATCCGGGCACAGATCAAACTCAACCCGCCCACCGATTGCTCACTTTTCGCAATTCACCCGGCTCCACTTGGACGCTGGATTGCAGTCGAATGGGAGTGCACTTTTGGCCCAGCAGTGGAGTTATTCGATACCGCCAGTAAAAATTCTCACTTCGCTTTGTCTGACCCGACCATCGACAGCCGCTTTCTGGCCTGGCAACCGGACGGGAATGGGCTTTACTTAAAAATCGGGACACTCTCTGTGCCACAAACCTTGCGGATGAATGCTGCCAGTGGTAAAGCAGTGGAACTTAATATTTCTCCGTTTGTGTATGACCTGCTCAGTACTCCGGATGGGAAAAGAATTCTCTACTCGCTCAGTAAAGGCATTGGATTCGGATCGGAAACCTGGTTGGCTGGTCCGGAAGGGCAAAACCCTTCCCAGCTGCTTGTCGATGAAAAAAATATCATTGGATTAGCACAGTACTCTCCAGATGGCAGTCAGATTGCATTCATCAGTTTTAAAGATGACCAAACCCCCACGCTAAGTGGCGAATTATGGTTGATGGATTCCGGCGGGTTTCATCCCCGCAAATTGGCCATCGCGGATGCAGGACGCGGGTTTGCGCCTGCCTGGTCACCAGATGGCACCAAAATCGTCTTTGCCGGACGAGAACAAAAAGATGACCCCAATTCAATTAACGTCTCAATCTATAACGTAAACCCGGAAAAACTGACCAGCATTCCGATTGCTCCCGACACACAACCTACCTGGTCCAGCGATGGCAGCCTGATAGCTTTCAGTAGCAATCCCACAATCCAGAACGGCAGTGATAAAATGAACGTATGGCTCTACGAAATGTCCAGTAAAAAGGTAAAAAAACTGGTAAGCGGCGCCTGCTGCGCTGGTTGGATCCGTTAATGAACCGACATTTTTTATTTTTCATTTTCATTTCACCGCTTCTCCTGCTGGGTGCCTGTGGACGAATAAGTCCTGAGCGACCAGATTTCCCATTACATGCAGTAACTTCGCCCGCTTTACAAGCAAATAATAGTATAGACACATCTGTTCGCGAAGCGAGCCCAACATCAGCCGCAACAGAAAGCCCACTCTCACCAACTGCAATTCCGACAGAAATCCAAACTACCTTCACGCCCAATCCACCCACAGAAACATTCACGCTTCGCGCAGTATCTTCTACACCTGAAGGTTTGGATTTATCCCCAACGCCAACCTCCGACGCCACATTTATCGCTTACGTTCCTACACCCACAGAAACACTTCTGCCCCCATTGGAGCTCCCCACTGAGCAACCTCACGCCCCGGCACTTGTGCCCTGGACGGGACAGCCTTCCTATCCGGGTGATTCAGATACGGGTCTACTTTTCCGCGTGGATTATGACCCTGACCTGTGGGCTCAGACTGAAGGGAATTATGGGGATATTGTACTTGGCAACCGCAGACTGGAATATTGCACCATCACCCCCTGGACCGGACGGGGATTACCAGTAGATTGGAAAGTTGTCCACGAGTTCCGTTATATCGGATCTGCATCCTTTGATGTTAATACCATCACAACCCAGGATATTATTAAATTTGTAACTTACACCGGCGGTGATGGACACATCCTTTCCGGTTTTCAGGTTTCTTTCCAGGACAAGCGTGATCAATGCCTGTTAGAAGCTGAAGCCATTTTTGGCACACTGCGCTCGTATGCTGCCGTTCCTACCGCCACACCCACGCCATAATGAAAAATAATCGCCTATCCTGGTTGATCAGAGCCGCCTATTTTTTGCTCGCCCTGGGCGGTGTTGTCTTTATTTTTATTCTCACCCAAAACCTTACACCGCCCGCATTTGCACGCCAGAGCAGCCTAACGACTGCCTTTCTTTATCCCCCCTTCTACGGCCGGTCATCCGAAGAGTCAATCTTTGACCACAGCAATCCCACCTACAGCACATCAGATGACAAGATTGTGACTTACCAGGGCGAAACGCTCAACAAAAACTGTCCCAGTCCTATACCTTCCGGTAAAAAACCACCCAACGGCCTATGTGATTACGGTTATGGTGGCTATTGGAGCTATTGGCTGGGAGCCTATACTTTTTATAATGGGCATGACGGCATCGACTACGGTCTGAGTTACCGCCCAGTACTGGCAGCTGCTGATACCAACCAGGTGGTGTATGCCGGTTGGTACAATCCACAGGATCATCGCAGCAATCTGGGTATTTATGTACGCTTGCACCACAAGAATGGATACGACACCTGGTATGGACACCTGAGTGCTTTGGCTGTTCAGTCCTGTACCTCCCCAGGCTGCGCCAATCTTGAACATGGCACAATGATCGCAACCAGCGGCACAACTGGCAACTCGTCCGGGCCCCACCTGCACTTTCGGCTGACCAATCCCCAGGTGAAAACGGTAGACCCATACGGATGGGCCGGACCTTCTGGTCGCGACCCATGGTCTTATAACCAAAAAGAATCACTCTGGGTCCAATATCCAAATATAGGCAGCTCCACCACCAACGTCTATCCATCCGGTTCATCCTTATCCGAACCAGATGCACCTGCTACCGGAATAATAGTAGATGATCTCGACTCTCGTTTTGACCAGATTCCCACCAACTGTTGGGATGTGATCAACACCAGCGCTAGCAACAGCCAAAATTCACGTATGCTGGTTGTTCAACCGATCACCGCTGCCAACGACACCTGCAAGGCTCGTTGGAAACTTCCACCAGGCTCAGGTGCAGGAATATATTCAGTATATGTGCGCATACCCGCCGTTCACGCCACAAGTGAAGGCGCCCTCTATAACATCGTCCACGATGGAAAAAATGGAATAGTGGTGGTTAACCAGGCTGTTTTCCCCAACTCTGCTGCTTCCAATGGCTGGGTCTTTATCGGGAAATATTACTTCAACGGCAGCAGCCTTGAATATGTAGTGCTGGGTAATAAGACTCAGGACAGTAGTACCTCCGGGTTGGAACTGGCAGCAGATGCGGTCCGTTTTGTGCCAATCACTACTGGAACGGTCATCCCCAGCGAGACTTCCACTACAACCATTACCTTAACCATAACCCGCACAACTACCACCACACTTACCCCAACTATTACTTCTACTCCGACCATCACATCGACGTCCACCACAACCCTTAGCCCAACCATTACGCCCACACCTACGCTTACACTGACCCCTACGCTTACCAAAACACCTACGCTAACACGCACACCCACGTTAACCCGTACCCCAACCATCACAAGTACACCTACAAATACCAGAACTGCAAGTCCCACCCCGGTCATTGTCCCCAGTGCCACCCGTTGGCCAACTGCAACCATGCCTTACACCAGTATTACCGTGTATTTTGCAAGGGCAAGCCGTCTGACCAGTGGACAAACACCAATCGAAGTTGGGCGCATTCGATATGTTAAGTCAAGCCTGGACCTGCGCAAAGCGGCGATTGATCAATACTTCATTGGCCCTGGTGCTACCGAAAAGTATGTTTATGGTGATACCGCAGTCTATGACGGCTTTAGCGGCTACACTAACTTTGAATTTTCGAATGGTCAGGCCAGTCTTTACATGGCAGGCAAATGCAAACCAGTGCGCTTAACCTATACTATTACCAATCTCTTGTTCCTCAACCTGAAGCAATTCCCTGAGGTGCAATCCATCAAACTTTACGACGAAAATGGACAGACGCAAAACCCGAATGACATGTTGGATTCCATCCCGGCCTGCTTGCTGCCAGGCTATACGAGCACCCCGACAGCTTCAACTGCACCAGCGACACAAACGCCAACTCTCACACCTGGTGGACCAAGCCTTACCCCAACAATGACTCTCCCCCCGACTTTTACACCAATCATCCCAACCTTCACCGTAACCGTCACCCCACTTTCCACCGCCACCCGATGGCCCTCAAAAACTCCCCGCCCAACCGATACACGTTGGCCCACTGTAACTCGTCGCCCCTGATCAGAATCCCAATATTAATAAAAAAAGAGCGGATCTCTGCAAGGCTGAAATTTCTTCAACCATGACAGACCCGCTCTTATAGTTTAATATTTTGGTCATCCTGTGCCAGATTATTTAACTCTACTTTTGTGCTTCCAAATCAGCTTTCAAACTGATCAATACATCCACAGGGGTTGGGTCAACAGAATAGGCAATTGCCAGGTAATAAGCCATGTAATCCCCAAAATGAATTGCCGTCCACATTTGTGCCAGATTGTTTTCTCCGGAAGCCGTATAGATATCCGTGTTCAGACCTTCCAGCATTAATGTCTGTCGCGTGATCAGGGTCCGGATGCCATTCCGAGGGTGATCACACGCCGCACTCAGAAAAAGTGACATCGTATGGGGAACGAGCAGCTCCGACGATGGGTTAATCACTCCCGCCAAAGTGTTATGATCTGCTTCGGGCAGAAATTCGAAATTTGCGGGTGCTTTTGCCAGTTCGTTGATCTGACCTTTCCAACGGCGGGCAACAGGCGCCAATACGCCCGAACCAAAAACGGTCACCCAACGCCCAACAAGCTGACCAGCATAACGTTTGGCCGGATTCTGCGCAGCTGGCACAGCAACCTGGATTTTTACCTGCTGAGCTTGCATTGCCATGACAGCTGAAGCCATAAGTTCTGCCTGGTCAGGAAGCAAGCCCAGTCGAAAAAAAACCGCCAATAACAACCCGAACGAGAACCCAACCGCAGAGCGTGGTTGATGATTATGTGGGAATATCCAGACCGGGCAACCCACAGCTTCCGCTTTTTGAGCCAACTTTCCGCCAGTGCAAACGACCAGCAGGCTGCAGCCGCGTTTTTCAGCAAAATCAAACGAAGTGAGCGTCTCTTCCGTATTGCCCGAGTGGGATGAGGCAATAAACAAAGTCTCTTTTCCGTTCGCAAAAGCTGGCAACCCATAGTCACGCTGCACGATCACGGGCACAGAACACTGGTCAGCAACATAGCTTGCCAGCAAATCCGCACCAATCGCTGACCCACCCATGCCGCTGATCACAACACGGGTAATGCCACTGTAATTAGGCAAAGGTAAATTCTGACCCAAAGCCCAAGCTTGCGCCAATTGGTTGGGTAGATTATCAATTTCAGCCAACATATTCTGAGGATCAAGTTTCCGCATTTCAGGAAGACCATCAAGATTCATAATAGCGCTCTTTTTATAAAATAATGGACCATGTCGGTTACGGGGGTTGAGTAAATAATATACAATGAGCGATCATGGCAAAATTAGACTAATTTTGTAAATGGATCACTTATCTTCGATTGCCATTTTATAAATCGTACGACGCGCCCACCCAGATTTTTGAGAAAGGTCTGCAGCGATCTCTTTGGATGGACGACCTTCCTTCAACGCAGATTGAATGGCGGTCATAACATCCTGCTCCGACCAGGTTTCTGTACCAGCATCAGCAGCCTGCCCACCGATGATCAGAACAAACTCACCGCGCGGTTCAGTTTCTGCAAAATGAGCTATGACCTGACTAATCTTACCGCGTACCACCTGCTCATAAATTTTTGTCAGCTCGCGCGCAGCTGCCATTTCTCGGTCACCAAGAGAAGCCAGCATATCCTTGAGCGAATCCAGAACGCGATGTGGGCTTTCGAGGAAAATCAGGGTATAAGCCAGCGTTCCCACCTGAGAAAAGAGGGCTTTCCGCTCCGAAGTTTTGCGCGGCAGGTAACCAAGATATAAAAAAGCATCGGTCGGTAAACCAGAGACCGCCAGGGCTGCTATCGGTGCCGAGGGACCGGGAACCGGGCTGACTGTATGTTGGCTGCCTATCACAGCCCTGACCAGCTCATATCCAGGATCGTTAATCGCAGGTGTACCCGCATCCGATACCAGGGCAACATCCCCCTGACCCAGGGCTGTCAGAATTGCATCCAACCGCGCAAGTTTGTTGTGCTCGTGATAACTGGTTAGGGGGGTATGTATATCAAAATGGGTCAACAACTGGCGGGTATGCCGGGTGTCTTCGGCTGCGATCAACTGAACCTCGCGCAAAATTCGAACTGCACGGGGACTCATGTCCTCCAGGTTGCCAATCGGGGTGGCGACAAGAAAAAGTGTACCCATGGGCTGATTGTAACCCAATCCATGGAAATCCATCGAGCTTCTCAGCCGCAGACCGCGGCTGCCCTTCTTTTAGGCTGAATTCCCATGTTGTATAATATTATCATCGGAGGTGTACAATGGATAATCGCAAAAATTGGACCCAAAAACAAGATCTGCTGCGTAAAACGCTCTCATCCAAGGCCAGATTTGATGAAGCCATCCAGCTTTTTCTATCCCAGCACGCTGCTGTTCACAGTGCTGCAATCTCCGGTGGCGAAAACTGGTCCCTGCATGACGAAGTACTGGCCAACTTGAGTGAAGAATTGATCAAACGTGTACCACGCCCGGGGCAGAATTCTATCGCCTGGCTGCTGTGGCATATTACCCGCATCGAAGATATGACCATTAACACCCTTTCCATGAATCAGGCTCAGGTCTGGAACATCGAGTGGGCGGCTCAGTTGGGGTATGCCTTGCCAGACTGCGGGGCCAGCATGGATGAAACTGACGTTGCGGATTTCAGCAGCCGGATAATCGTTGGTTCCTTGTTGGATTACCGCGCTGCAGTTGGGTTGCGTACGAGATCAAACGCCCTAATACTGAACGCCGGACAGGCAAAGGAAATTGTACCAACTCTCGAAGTAAAAAAGCTGGTGGACGAGGGCTCCATCAACTCTCGCGCCAACTGGCTTTTCGAGTATTACACCAACCGTACCCGCGGATTTTTCCTGACCCGCACCGCCACCTCGCATAACTTCATCCATCTCAATGAAGCCGGTCGATTTGCGGCAAAACTTCTACTACTGACATAAAATGTAATTAGTAGACCGCGGGACGCTTTAATATCCCGCCCGGTCTCACAGGAAAATAAGGTTACAAAGTAAAATAATGCGACGTTTGAAAAACCTATTTCTGTCCATCTTCATCATCCTATTCTGGAGCAGTACCTTCGTTCCGGCAGGTTTCGCATCCCAGTTGGATGCCGCACATGATATTGAGCCAACCCCAACATTCATTGCAAAAAACAGTACCTATTTACCGGATCAAATACTGGTCCGTTTTAAACCTGGCACGGCACGCAACAAGCACTGGGGTCTTACAGGAAACCCAATCAAGCAGATCAGTAAAATAGATGTAAACCTGTATGAAGTCCCCACCGGGCAAATGGAAAGTACCCTGGCTCAACTAAGAAAAAACCCGGATGTGCTCTTCGCTGAACCGAATTACGTTGTACACGCACTGGAAACCATCCCAAACGATCCTTATTGGAGTTACCAGCACAACCTTAGAGCAATCCGCGCCCCTCAGGGTTGGGATTTGTCCACAGGCGGCAGCACTGCTACGATTGCCGTGATAGATACTGGGATCGACCTAAACAACCCGGAACTGGCAGCCAAAATCCTCCAGGGTATAGACTACGTTGACGGCGATAATATTCCCCAGGATGAACATGGACATGGCACACACGTAGCCGGTATCGCTGCTGCCGTCAGTAACAATTCCGAAGGTATTGCAGGTGTTTCGTGGGGCGCAAAAATTCTACCGGTGCGGGTTCTGGACGCAGAAGGCAGCGGCACTTATGATAATGTCGCCAGCGCCATCGTTTGGGCAGCAGACCAGGGTGCCCAGGTACTCAATCTCAGCCTGGGTGGATTGGACAACTCCGACACTTTAGAAAAAGCCGTCAATTATGCAATAAGCAAAGGTGTAATAGTGGTTGCCGCTGCCGGTAATTACGGTGATAATTCGATTTTTTACCCGGCAAATTATCCTGGAGTAATCGCCGTTGGCGCTACCGATGAGCAGAATAATCGCGCATATTTTTCCAGCTATGGCAAACAGCTGGATCTGGTTGCGCCCGGTGATTCGATCATCAGCCTGGATCTTTGGGGTGATTACACTAATATGAGCGGCACATCCATGGCCTCACCCCATGTCGCCGGGCTGGCAGCCATCCTGGTTAGTTTACCCGGGAATTCATCGGCCCTGGTTGAACATCAAATGGAAGCCTCCGCACTCGATCTGGGGGATAAAGGCTGGGATCAATATTTTGGTAATGGCCTGATCCAGGTTGATCGCGCTATTTTATTGGCCCATTCATTCACCCCCACCGCCACTCCCAAACCGCCCGCCCACCCCCAAAAGACCCCCACCTCACAACCATTACTTTCACTGCCAGAAACTGGTTTCACGCACGAATTCCAACAACTACCATCCCAACCCAAAAACCTGGCCTATACCGGTTACGCCGGCTTGCGTCTTGAAATTCCAGCCATTGCAGTCGACCTGCCCATCGTTGGGGTTCCCCACCAAGCTGTACCTGCAACCGGCTTCTTGCCAGAGGACAATCAAGGCTGGGACCTGACCTGGTTGGGAGAACGTGCAGGATGGCTCAACGGATCCACCTTTCCAACCTGGAAAGGCAACTCGGTCATCACCGGACATGTATGGGACGCAGATAACAGTCCTGGCGCATTTGCTGCGATCAAACAATTAAAGTACGGCGAGCAGGTCAACATCCATGCATGGGGGCAGGTTTATACCTACCAGGTTCGCACCAACCAGCTAACGCTGCCTGGCAATTTCAACCTTGCCTTTAAACATGAAACCAATGCCTGGGTCACCCTGGTAACCTGCGAAAACTACGATCCTCTGCATAATAAGTACGTAAACCGGCGTATTGTAAGAGCTGTCCTGACGAACATTAGCCCGGAACCTTAACCGTACCAGAAAAGAGCCTTGAAAATGAAAAACACACTACAGCGAATACTGGTTGGAATCTTCAGCTTACTGATTCTGACGGACTGTACCACCAGCGGTCAAGCAGTGGTCCCAACCGTCAATAATTCTACATCGGCACCCAGCGCCACCCAAGTGCGCTCCACGCCCACCGCCATCCCAACCGGTCAGGCCATTCTATATAAAAATCTGCAAGTGACTCTGCTTCAGTCCGAGATTACCTCAGGATATATGACCGAATTCGGTTCCAAGCGCGAACCGTCCAACGGTGGCAAATTCGTATGGGTGGAAATCGCCATCGAAAACATGGGCAACACAGAAGGTTCCCTTCCGACCCCTGAACACTTCAGCCTGGTCTTCGGGCGCACCGAATTTAAACCTGGTTATGGTCACTACCAGAATCACTTAGACTACTCGATTTTAAAACCAAAACTTTTCCAGGTACAAAAAATTCAGGCCTGGCTGCGCTTTGAGATCCCTGCCAGTGCCGAACTTCAGACACTGCAGTTCGCCTACTTACCCGAAAGTGCTGAAATCAGCTATTCCTTACCCACCAGCGGTTACGATTGGGCCAACCACCCAATCTTTCTCTGGCAACTCCCCTGAAATTTTAATTAATCATTTAAAATCCTTCACCCCCTGCCAATAACAGGGGTTTTTCTAATATTCTATTAATCCAACCGTAACCTTTTCAGCATAAAAACGACCTATCAATTATCAGTTAATCCAATTTTAATGTTACTCAAGTGGCATAGGAGAATATGATGAAACATTACAAGAATTTTATCCGTATTGGCCTGCTCAGTCTGGCTGCCATCCTGTTATCGTTGGGGCTGGGGTTCAGCACCCAAAAAGACACAAATGCTGCCAACGGCACATACAAAATCCTGGCCTGGAATGACCTGGGTATGCACTGCTATAACCGTGATTTTTCTGATCTCGCAGTTTTGCCGCCCTACAACAACCTTTGGGTACAGGTATTACAGGCTGGCGATCCGCCAAAGCTGGTAACATCCGGAATTACAGTAACTTATTCCTACCCAGATAATACCTATTCGGTCGGAAAAACAAATTTCTGGAGTTACTCAAAAGCCTTGTTTGGGGTGGCTCTGCCTCCAAATATCGGGTTGAAAGGCAAGGGACTGTCTGGCTCGATGGACCTGAGTGGTGACCACTATGTGGCCGAAGGCATCCCGATTACAGAATTCAGTGACAGTGCTCCTACTGTTCGGCAGCCTTATCAGCTAGCAACTGTGGTTGTAAGAAATTCTGCGACTGGTGTTGTACTTGCCACCCAGAGTGTGGTAACACCAACCTCATCCGAGATGCGCTGCGATAAATGTCACGGTGACACCGGAGTTGCCAAACCAAAAGCACCAACCGGCAAAATCGAGACAAATATTCTCAAACTGCACGATGAAAAACAGGGCACCAGCCTCATGACCAGCCGCCCGGTTTTGTGTGCAAGTTGCCACGCTTCCAATGCACTCGGCGCACCCGGAAAACCTGGAATTCCAAACCTTTCCAATGCCATGCACAATCAGCATTCCTCAGTTATCCCCAATTCGCTGGATGGTTGCTATAACTGTCACCCTGGTCCACAAACAAAATGCTTACGCGATGTAATGAATGTGGATGAAGGCATGACCTGTATCAGCTGCCACGGGGGCATGGCCAAGGTCGCCAGCAATCCCAGCCCATGGCTGAATGAGCCACGTTGCGACACATGCCACGACTCTGGAAAATTTCATCAGGATAAAGCACTCTATCGCCTATCCAAAGGACATGGCGGTCTATACTGCGAAGCCTGTCACGACAGCACTCACGCTGTAGCACCCAGCCGGGAACCTAATGACGCCATCAAATTCATCGCTCTGCAAGGAAAAGATGGCCCGCTGGAGGAATGTTCTGTCTGCCATACCACCTCTCCCAATGAAAACCTGGGCCCACATAAAACCAACGTCACATCCACGTACACCATCTCCGGCAACGTCAAACTAGCTGGCGTGACCCTCAAATATACAGACGGCACTGCCAAAACTGCAACCTCAAACAGCAGTGGAAATTATTCTTTCACTGTTTCCTCCCATTGGAACGGCACTGTCACGCCCAGCAAAGCCGGTATTCCATCGTTTTACCCCGCTTCACGTGCATACACAAACCTGGCATCCAATCAATCCAACCAGAATTTCAGACCCACCAGCCTGAAGGCTTTTACCTCGATCGCAGCTCAGGACGGTTATGTGCGCGAATCAACCGAAAACAGCAATGTCGGTGGTGCCCTCAATGCCAGTTCCACCACCCTGCTGGTCGGTGATGCAGCCAATAAAAGCCAGTATCGCAGTATTTTGTCATTCGATACCAGCAGTCTGCCAGACACAGCCAAAATTGTGGCCGTCAGGCTCAAACTTACCCTCAAATCCATTGTAGGTACGAATCCTTTCAGCACCCACGGATCACTGCTGCTTGATATCCGCAAACCTTACTTTGGTACAGCAGCCAGCCTTGGGCTGAACGATTTCGCCGCTGCCGCAGGTGTTAGTTCAGCTGGAACGGTTAACAAAACCCCGGCTGGAAAAGTATATACCGGCAGCCTGATCAGCACTGGACTCCCCGGAGTAAACTTGACTGGAGTAACCCAGCTGCGAATGCGCTTTAGTAAAGACGATGATAACGACAGCATTGCCGATTATCTTGCATTTTACAGCGCCAACGAAATCACATCCGCCTACAAACCCGTCTTACAGGTAATCTACTATATCCCGTAAAACTTAATTTCACATCAAAAACAGGTACACGGCTTGCGAGTCGTGTACCTGTTTTTTCGTAAATACTATGGCTTGAATTGTGTTTCATACAACTGTTTATATAAGCCACCTTGCGCCATCAGCTGATCGTGTGTGCCACGCTCCACAATCCTTCCGCGATCCATCACCAGAATCACATCAGCCGAGAGGATGGTGCTCAAACGATGGGCGATCACAATTGAGGTGCGTCCTGCCATCACCCGTTTTAACGCTTCCTGGATCAGCGCTTCTGATTCACTGTCCAGACTGCTGGTCGCCTCATCCAGTACCAGGATGCGCGGATCTTTCAAAATCACCCGTGCCAGGGCAATACGCTGCTTCTCTCCACCGCTTAAGCGGTAGCCCCGCTCTCCCACCACTGTCTCGTACCCTTCAGATAACCCCATTATAAATTCATGGATGTTGGCAGCCCGCGCTGCTGATTCGATCTCAGCCTGCGATGCTTCAGGCCTGGCATAAGTCAGATTTGTACGAATAGTATCGTGGAAAAGATAATTTTCCTGGGTGACCATGCCAATTTGCCGGGAAAGTGATTCAAGTGTTACATCGCGCAAATCATAGCCGTCGATCCGGATAGTACCGCTGATGGGATCATACAAACGTGGGATAAGATAAGTTGTGGTGGTTTTGCCTGCCCCGCTGGGTCCCACCAAAGCAATCAACTGACCTGGTTCAGCCCGAAAGGAAAGACCGCTTAACGCCTCTTCCCTTGCCTGCGAAACCGAATCAGATATTGCATCATCTGCACTTCCCTCCGGGTCAATTCTTTCAGATTCCCGCGTTTTTTCGGATTCTTTCGGCTCAGGTTTGTCTGTGTGCTTGCCAGCGCGACCGCTCAGAACAGCCTTGACATCTTCCATCTTGCCATATCGCTTCACCTGGCTCAGTAATTTTGACTCATCAATACTGTAATTGAAGGATACATCATCAAATTCCAGTTCGCCACGCACCACCTGCAGCACCCTGGCATCTTTTTTCTCAGGAATATCCAGCGGCAGATCTATGATCTCAAACACGCGCTCAAAGCTGACAATGCTGGTACTGAAATCCACCGGCGCACCTGCCAATCCCTGCAGCGCTCCATAGAGCCGCGTCAGATAGGAACCAAAAGCCACAATGGTCCCGACCGTGAAAGTGCCCTGGATTACGAAATAACCACCCAGACCATATACCAAAGCCGTACCCACAGCACTGACCAGCCCTATAATGATAAAAAATGCCGAACCCAGAACCGCACGTTGGACCCCAATATCACGTACATTGGCAGCCCGCTGTCTGAAACGACCTTCTTCTTCGCTGGTTCGCCCAAACAGTTTTACCAATAATGCCCCGCCAATATTAAGCGTTTCATTCATATGGGCATTCATTTGCGCGTTGTATTCCATACCCTGCCGGGCAATCAAGCGCAAACGATCTCCAAGTTGGCGTGCTGCAACAATAAACAATGGCAGGATTACCACGCTAACAATGGTCAGTTGCCACTGCAGACTGACCATAACCACCAGGATGGCTGTAGCTTCAATGATATTGGTGATGATGTTCACAATCGTGTTACTGATTGCGTTTTGAGCCCCAATCACATCATTGTTAAGGCGGCTCATCAATTCTCCAATTTTCGTATTGGTAAAAAAGCGCAGGCTCATACGCTGCAGTTTAGCAAACAGCGCCACCCGCAAATCATAAATCACACCTTCACCAATCATGGAGTTTAACCGGCGCTGAATGACACCCACCAACCCACTCATTACCGGTATTAATAACAAGGCCAACGCAAACAGCATGAGACCATTCATGTCCTTGGTTGGTAAAACCCGATCAATCAGATTACGAAAAATAAGCGGGGACACCAGTGACAAGCCAGTACTGATCAAAATCGTCACCAGCATCCCGCCCAGGTGACTCCAATAAGGACGCGCATAACTCAATACACGCAGCAGCAACTCCCGGGTTACCTTGGGGGGTTTCTCGTCTCCCGCTCGAATAAATGTGAACCAACCACCACCATGCATATGCTGTATCTCCTCAATAATTTCCTTTTTTTTCAAGATGCAAATTCACTATAAGACCAACCTGTGTATTTTGCAACCAGAATATCGATCGGGTTAATGAATGTCATATGGTTTCATCGGATAAATCCAAAGCAGCGCCTTACCAAGGGTATCAAATACTATTCCAAACATTTTTTAAGACAGCCAGTCAAGCTCATTTTGACACCAACTGCTTCATCCCGTTAAATTTTTTTCTCTGACTTTCCTATGACGAGTGCCTAATTTCGTGGTTTAATACATATTCTATGGATTATATACTGCACCTCAGACAGTTTATTGGTCATCGCCCCATTCTGATGGTTGGAGCTGCCGTGTTAATTGTGGATCATAAACAACGGCTGCTATTGATGAAACGCTCCGATAGCGGTTGCTGGGGTCCACCCGGCGGGGCAACAGAACCCGGCGAACGCGTGGAGGAAGCTGCCAAACGTGAAACCCAGGAAGAAACCGGGCTGTACGTTGGTGAAATGCAATTATTTGGTGTGTTTTCCGGGCCTGAATTATTCCATAAATACCCTAACGGCGATGAAGTTTACAATGTCACCATCGTATACCTCACCCGTGATTTCAAAGATGACACGGGTGGAGCCCAGGTAACCATCGACTCCGAACACACCGAATGGGCCTGGTTCACAAC
This sequence comes from uncultured Anaerolinea sp., assembly GCA_964462245.1. GTDB lineage: Bacteria > Chloroflexota > Anaerolineae > Anaerolineales > Villigracilaceae > UBA5195. Next base: position 8,351 of record CAYWXS010000081.1, on the reverse strand, counting down.
TACAGAAATCCCCGAAAATATCAGTCCTCCCATGAAACCCACCATCGAACAATACAAAATTACCACACTTTAATTTTCAATCCCACTAACTCAACCATCAGGAGTAGCCCCATGCAATTGAAAGGCATTTTCGCACCGATTGTCACCCCCTTTGATGCCGAAGAAAACATCAATTATCCGGTCCTTCAACAGCTAATCGACTACGTTCTCGGCAACGGCGTGGTCGGGCTCGTGCCCGGCGGCACCACCGGTGAAGTTTACGCCTTCAGCGATCAAGAACGCCTGGATATTTTTAAGTTTGTCAAAGAATACGCCGGCGACCGCGCCATCCTCATCGCCGGAACCAACTCGGGAGCCACGCGCGATGTTCTGCGCTACTCAGAAATTGCCGAAAAAATGGGATACGACGCCCTCATGGTCGCGGTCCCACCTTATTCGCGCCCCAATCAGCGTGAGCTGCTGACCCATTACCGCTACGTGGCAGATGCAGTTGACCTGCCGATTGTGCTGTACAACTTCCCCTGGCGCGCTGGTACCGAAGTCGGTTTCGAAGTGCTGGATGGGCTGGTGGATTGCAAAAACGTCATCGGGATAAAAGAAGCCAGTGGTGAGATGGCGCGTGTCTTCGAGATGCGCATACGTTACGGCGACCGTTTTCAGGTGATCTGCGGCTCGGATGACCAGGCTTTGGACTACTTCTTATGGGGCACCCAAAGCTGGATCGGCGGGGCGGCATCCTGCGCCCCGCAACAACATGCTGCTGTCCTGGCGGCTGCCCAATCTGGTGATTTCATCCAGGCTCGTACGCTGATGGAAAAATTACTACCCCTGCTGCGCAATATGGAAAGTGGCGGTTACACCCAGAAGGTAAAGGTTGGCTGTGAACTACTCGGCATCCCGGTTGGGAATCCACGCCGCCCGCTGCTACCTTTGTTGGATGATGACCGGCGCGAATTTGAACGAGTCTTTGCACTGGCACAGCAATAAACAGCAGTTCCGGAGAAAACAATGCAGCGTATTCCATTTCTCGATTCCCATACCGGCGGCGAACCCACCCGACTGGTAGAGAGCGGCGCACCGGACCTTGGGTCAGGTAGTGTCGCTGAAAAGCTGACCCGTCTAAAAACAGAACATGACACTTTTCGTTCGCAGGTATTGAATGAACCGCGCGGTTCAGATGTGCTGGTTGGCGCTCTGCTGGTTCCCCCAGCCAACCCAACCTGTCAGTTGGGCGTAATCTACTTTAATAACGTTGGCTACCTGGGTATGTGCGGACATGGGACCATCGGACTGATCGCTTCGTTATCCTACCAGGGACGCATCGGACCCGGCACCTACCGTATAGAAACGCCGGTCGGTGTGGTCGAAGCCACCTTGCATCCGGCTCAATCTGGTAGCGCCTACCCCAACCGTGTTTCGGTTCGGAATATCCCCGCCTACCGCTTACACAAACAGGTACCAATTGAGATTGATGGGCGTACAGTGCACGGCGATGTGGCCTGGGGTGGTAACTGGTTTTTTCTGGTACAGGATCACGGTCTGGAAGTCTCGTTGAAAAATCTGGAAGCACTGACCGATTTTTCCTGGCGCCTGCGAGCTGCCTACACCAGGCAAAACCTTTATGGTACGGGCGGTCGGGAAATTGATCATGTTGAGCTTTTCGACCACAGCCCCGATGCGGATAGTAAGAGTTTTGTGCTCTGTCCAGGCAAGGCCTATGACCGCTCACCTTGCGGAACCGGTACCAGTGCCAAACTAGCCTGCCTATACGCTGACGGCAAGTTACGCGAGGGTCAGGTCTGGAGACAACAAAGTGTAATCGGCAGCATTTTCGAAGGTCAGATTAGTATTGACCCGGACCTGGACGGACAGGTCATCCCAATCATTACCGGAGAAGCCTGGGTCATGGCCGAAGGCCAATTATTATTGGACGACCGTGATCCTTTTGGAAATGGTATTCAGGCTTAAAACAAAACAGGAAGGCAGCATTATGACAATCAAAACTGATGTTCTCATCATTGGCGGTGGCTCCATCGGGCTAAATTGCGCCTATTATTTACTCAAAGCCGGACGCAGCGTCACGCTTATCGACGCAAAAAAAATTGCAGCCGGCAGCTCATCCGGAAACGCCGGTCACATTGTTCCCAGTCACATCGTCCCACTGGCTGCGCCAGGCATGATCGGCACCTCACTAAAATGGATGCTCAACCCTGCCACCAGTCCTTTCAGCATGAAAGTCAGCCTGGATCCTGCCTATCTAATCTGGCTTATGCAGTTTGCGATGGCCTGCAGCGCCGCCAACGTAGAACACGCAATCCCACCCCTCAAAGCCCTCGGTCTGTTGAGCGCTCAAAACTTTGCAGACATGGTGGCTGCTGAAAATTTTGATTGCCATTATCAACAAACCGGACTGCTCTTCCTGTACAAGAATGAGGATGCCTTTGCAGGTGGCAAACACGAAGCTGAAATTCTGCACCAGAATGGGCTGCCTGCCGAAGTGTTAGATCGAAAAGCGGTACATGAGCGCGAACCAGGCGCCCTGTCAGATGTGATCGGTGGGGTACATTTTACCGGGGACGCATCACTAAACCCAGCTCGCTTCCTGCAGCTGCTGGCCGAACGAGTACGTGGAATGGGAGCCACGCTTCAAGAAAATACACCCGTCATCCACCTCGAAAGAGCCAACGGAAAGATATCGAGTATCCATACACCAGTTGCCGAATTTGAACCGGAATTGGTGATACTGGCCGCCGGGGCCTGGTCTCCATCTGTGGCGCGGGGACTGCAAATAAATGTCCCCATACAACCTGCACGCGGATACAGCCTGACCATGACCGCACCCCAGATCATGCCAAAACAGGCCCTGATCCTGGGTGAAAGACGCGTAGCAGTCACCCCGATGGGTGACCAATTGCGCTTTACCGGACGCCTGGAACTCAGCCCACTGGATACCACCGTCAATCAGAAACAAATTACCAGCATAGAGCAGGCGGTCAGGGAATACATCCAACTGGACAGCAAGCTTGAGATCCGGGAAACCTGGGCCGGACTGAGGCCCACTACCCCGGACGGCATGCCCATTATAGGATTCGCGCCCAACTACAGCAACCTGCTGTTGGCAACCGGACACGCCATGCTGGGGCTCTCGCTTGGTCCGGGCACCGGCCAGGTGGTGACGGAACTCGCAACAGGTAACAAAACTGCTTTTGACCTGTTCCCCCTGCGTGCAGAAAGATTCAATTAGCTTTTTACCATTTTTGTTTTTACAAAATGGGGTTGTTAATGATTAGCCCGAAATTCGAGACGATCTTCAAATGCACAGCCTGACCAGTCTACCAACAGAGAAATTCTCAGCGCTGGAAACAGCTTTTACCTTTGGAATAAGCGATAACAATATCAAAGAAACCAGATAGTGGACAAAAAGGGAAATACCCCACTGCGTAAGAAGAGCTTACGTTTTTGCTGTACTATCTACAGGTTTATCCAATCTTCGATGTTCTGGGAACTCAGTTTAGAATGAACCGATCGCAAGCATGTGAAAATGTTCTTACTTGGCAGCCTGATTTGCAGAATGCCTCAAATAATTTTGGCATCTCACCATAACAAGAATTAAATACGGTTGAAGATATTAGAATAGTATGCGACTCGATCGGCGCATACTTCATTCATGAAACCGGACATCATCATACCCACTCGACGAATAACAAAAAGCAATAAGACTTTTTACAGCCATAAAAAGACATTCGACTAGGACACCATTAGGAATAATCTCCTAATCTTCCAGCTTTTCTTTTCTGCAGCTATTAAACCGGCTATAGATGAACATATTTCCGCTTTCATTTCAGCTTTCGTGGTTTAATAGAACTTACCTGCCGCAGCTATTGCATATTTCTCAGAAAGTGAATTCCTCCAAGCATGCCAATCAAACCCTGGAAAATCCTGGAAAGCCACCGCCCGCGCAAATACCTGCGTTTGGACCGATGCGAACTGCCAAATGGGAACATCATCGAACAGATGATCCTGGAGTTTGGTACCTGGGCTACCATTGTGGCCCTTACCAGGAACCAGGAAGTCGTACTGATCAAACAATACCGGCATGGTGTTGGCAAAGTCATCTGGGAATTTCCGGGCGGTGTGATTGACCCAGGCGAAACCCCAATGGAAGCCGCAAAACGTGAGCTACTCGAGGAAAGTGGGTTCGGTGTCGTACCCGTCTCCGTCGAAGAAGATGCTGCAAAGTGGATCGACATGGGACCGGTCTCCCCCAACCCCGATAACCACACTAACCTTATACACACTTTCCTTGCCCTGGATGTGGAAAAAATATCCCATCAGGACCTGGATGAAAACGAGGAAATTGATGTCTTCTTGATTCCATTGGATGAAGTCATTCGCATGGCAAAAGATGGCGAACTGCTGCAAGCCATGCAGGTCAGCGCTCTATTTTTTGCCCTGCTGCACCTCAAACGCATCCAATAACCATGCAAATTACTCGCCTGACCACCTCCATTAAAGCCCTGCAGCAGCTGGGATTTACCCAGGTAACTCTCAATGCGTTATACAAATTCGGCCTTGCCAGTGGTCATTACCGGCGTGTCATTCAATCTCCCACTTATCTACACCATCTGAAGCTGACCTGCCGGGGGCAGTGTCTGCCCCTACCCATGGCAGAGTCTATCCACCAAACCCTGGGAACAGATGGGTTGAGAGAATTAACAATAGAAGCAGATGAAATCGTCAGTGGCAGCTTCCGGCAGTTTGGTGGTGAGCATGTCCCCATTCGGCTGGCGCCCGGCACCTCGTTGCCACACTGGACCGAATGTGAAACAGGGAAAGTAAAACACGCCTGGGATCAGGACGATATCAAGTTCACATGGGAACCAGCCCGCTTTGGCTGGGCTTTCGTACTGGGTCGCGCCTACCATATCAGCCAGGATGAACGCTACGCAAACGCTTTTTGGCAGCGTTTGACAGAGTTCAACCAGGCCAACCCACCTTATTTTGGCCCAAATTGGACATCCGGGCAAGAGGTGGGACTGCGCTTGATGGCCTGGGTCTGGTGTGCTCAGGTTTTTGAAAAGTCAGAAGAAGCCATCCGCCACCCTCAACTCCTGACTGATCTGGCCAACCAGGTCGCCACGCATGCTGTACGTATCCCAGCCACACTTGTGTATGCACGCTCGCAAAATAACAATCATCTTCTAACCGAAGCCGCCGCGCTTTACACAGCAGCCCTGGCATTGCCTGATCATCCCCATGCGCCCAAATGGCTCAATACCGGCAGTTTCTGGTTGGGTTGGTGTTTCACCCAACAGATCGACTCACGTGGGGAATATGTACAACACTCGATGAATTACCAGCGGCTCATGCTTCAAACCGCGCTGTGGGTACATGCCCTGCATGCACAGCAGTCCAGACATTCTGGAAAGTTTAGTTTTCCAGGCGGTACGCTCGCACGCCAAAAACTTGCGATTGCAACCCGCTGGGTGCTCTCACAGATCGACCCACTTTCCGGGCAGGTCCCCAACCTGGGCGCCAACGACGGCGCACTGATCTTTCCACTTTCAACCGGTAGCTTTTCAGACTATCGCCCGCTTGCCCAGGCTGCCAAACTCGCTTTTCTCACTCAAGACGACACGGTGCCACACAACAAACGCAATACTCCCGAATATTGCCAGGGATCAGATGAAATGTCGCTCTGGTTTGGGCTCGAACAAAAAATACAGGCACAATTTCAAGCACAATCCCTGCCCGGGATACTGAAATCCACAGGATCAAATTCCTGGGCTTCACTGCGGGCTGTCAAATACACATCACGCCCCTCTCATGCCGACCAGTTACACCTTGAGCTGTGGTGGCAGGGTGAAAACATCGCCTGCGATGCCGGTACATACCGCTACACCACAGCCCCACCTTGGGATAATCAACTCACAACAACCCTGGTACACAACACGGTCAGTGTCAATGCGCTTGAACAGATGACCAGAGCTGGACGCTTCCTTTACTTGGATTGGGCTGACGCTACTTATATCCCCAACTCCCCTAAAGCACTGCCCGCCGGATTCGATCGAACAAACTGGATCACTGCTCAGACAAACGCCTATGGGCAATTCGGTGTGCAGCATACCCGCGAGGTAATGGTCTCGCAAGATGAACGCTGGCTGGTGGAAGATCACCTGACCATTTCTCCCAAAAAGGGTATACATCAAATCGCACCCATTTGCCGCCTGCACTGGCTGCTGCCCGATTGGCCCTGGGAGATGGAAGAAAGGAATGAGCCTGGATCTGAAACCAAAGCAACCCTAAAAATCCAATCCCCCCACGGCTGGGTGCAGCTCAAAATAAATGCAACACAGCCCATTCTCCGCCTGGGCTTGCTGCGGGCGGGTGAATTAATCCACGGTTCCGCGCTGCTATCGCCAGTCTTTGGTTGGGTCTCCCCTACCTATAATGTAAAAGCACCCGCACTTTCCCTGGCTGTCGAAGTTCAATCGGCAAACAGCTTTCTTTTCAGTAGCGAATTTAGCTTCCCCACCCACGAACAATCCCTCTATCAACACAGGGCAATGATAAAATAGTCAATAACCCATGAAAATACTTTTAATTCACCAGGCATTTGCAGCATTGGACGAGGCAGGCGGAACCCGGCATCACGAATTGGCACGTTATCTGGTTCAAAAAGGCCACACGGTCACGGTCATCGCCAGTCCAGTTAGCTATTTAACCGGGACAAGCTCACACAAAAACAAGGAAGTGATCGACGGGGTCACAATTTTGCGTGCCTACACGTACAATGCACTGCATACATCCTTTGTTCACAGGGTATTTTCTTTTCTCTCATTCATGATATCCTCATTTTTTATCGGTCTGACCGAAAAAAACGTAGATGTAGTCTGGGGTACCTCACCGCCCATATTCCAGGGTTTTACCGCCTGGCTGTTGGCCCGATTAAAACACGCTATTTTTCTGTTTGAAGTGCGCGACCTGTGGCCCGACTTTGCCATTGCAGTCGGTGTTTTAAAGAATCCGCTGTTGATCCGCATGTCACGCTGGCTGGAAAAATTTCTTTATAAACACGCAGACCATATGATCGTCAATAGTCCTGGTTATGTGGAACATGTCAAAACTCGTGGTGCAAAATTTGTGGAACTCATCCCGAATGGCGCCGATCCTTCCATGTTCCATCCCAACCAGGAGGGTTTGGCCTTCCGGCATGCGCACCATCTGGGCAACCACTTCGTGGTACTCTACGCCGGGGCTCACGGCATGTCCAATGATCTGCAGGTAGTGCTGAACTGTGCCCAGCTGCTTTCCGTTAATCCATCTTTTTGTTTTGTTTTTTTAGGTGATGGCAAGGAAAAAGCTGCCCTGCAAAAACAAGCTACTGAAATGAACCTGCCAAATGTAGTCTTCATCCCATCCGTACCCAAAAACGAGATGGCACAAGCTCTGGCAGCCTCGGATGCCTGCATAGCTATTCTAAAACCAGTGCCTGAATACAAAACCACTTACCCGAATAAAGTCTTCGATTATATGGCAGCCGGTCGCCCAGTTGTTCTGGCAATTGAAGGTGTTATTCGTGAAGTTGTGGAAAATGCTGATTGCGGCGTCTTCCCCATACCCGGCGATGCCGATGATATGGCCAATGCTATTCAATTCCTGGAAGCAGATCGCGAACATGCAAAATTACTGGGATTGCATGGACGCACCTACCTGGAAGAACATTTCAGCCGTGAGCACATGGCCGAAAAGCTGGTGGCTATGTTCGCAGAAATGGATACCAGGTCCTCGTCCTTCAAAATTTAGGCATACCTTGAATACAGTAAAGAACCCGTTCGGGTAAATTATTTCATCCCTGCAATTAGGAGCATGTATATGGCCCAGGCTGACATTATCGCTGGAAACTGTGGGTTTTCGACCCAGGTTGAAACAAAAATGGATGGCAACGTTTGCAAGATCAGCATCCGCAGTGACTGTGCCGCCATTCGGCGCCTCGCTACCGAATTGACAGAAGTTGACCCCTACAAAGAAATTTCCTTCAAACGCTCCATGCCAAAAACTATCGAAATGGGCATTAAGCACTGTACCCACGCCGCCTGTCCCGTGCCGGTTGGCATCATCAAAGCTGTCGAAATCGAAGCCAGGCTGGCCCTGCCAACCGACGTGATCATCAAGCTCTCCAAATCGCCGGATGCCTGAGTATCTGCTGGATCAATGACCGGGACACTATGCGCATCTGGCTTGCACGCCTGCTGATCGGACTGGTCATTGCCTGGAATTTACAAGCTGCATTTGCTTTTTTCTGGTTCTAATTGAATTTGTGGTTTTGACAAAAATGAGGCAAAATTAGC
>CAYWXS010000080.1:0-30413 GCA_964462245.1 uncultured Anaerolinea sp. | reverse complement strand
TCCACCGGAGGTTCCAAATGAAATATAACACTGAAGTGATAAACGAAATAGCATTCAAGCTGGCAGAAATGTTGAAATCTGCGGTAAAGTCAGAGCAGAAAAGTAAAAATGGGCACGGTTCAGAAGTGGTAAAAAGCACCTTTACAAATTGATAGAAGACAGGTAGCCAATGAATGGATAAGATAGAGTTTGTACACAAAATCTATTCGGACGAGAGGCTACCTGTAATGACAGTTTATACGACTTCTTCGCTTTCCGCCAGAGTATAGTGGTAAAGTAAATTCGGACCAGCAGTTCTCATTATGAATAAGACATGATGTATCTTAATAGCTGTAGAAGGGTCTATTGATACCCAAGGCTCGGGAGTTCTTTCTTTCAGCATCAATACGGTCATAGCGAATTTGGCCAAGCTGGAATCGAAAAACGGCGGCGGCCCAAAATTGTTAGTCGTCGCCAGTAGAAAACCGAGTAAGCCAAGATCTCAGTTCACTCAGTATTTAGTTGGAGACCTTTACACATGAAAGAGAATAGTTCGTCCCAGCTTGAGAATTGGATATAGCACAGCAATGTTTCGATATGCTGGAAGAATTTCCTTCTCGTGCGCAAAGCTGCACGGATCAAGCGGTACTTCTTGTCCACCAGGTCAAGCACGGTATGGAAAAGGAAGGCTAACAGGTTCAGGCTGAGCAATAGGGAAGCCAAATACTGGCTGCCGTGGCCAAAATTGTGTTCCAGATGATAGCCTTTGGTTTTTAGAACATTGTTGTTCTCGTTTTCGACTTTCCAACGAGTGCGGCCATCCAGCACAATCGCTTCGACCGTGGTTTCAAGAACTTGAAAGTCGGTAATGAAGGCGTTTTTGTAGAGTTGTTCGCCTGTATCTTCGCGAGTGACGGTCAGTTCGCACCAATTGACGTCAATCGCTTCCTGATCGCCACGCAAAGGCAGCTTGTTGGCATAGTGATAGGTGTAGATTTCACCATACTTACCATTCCAATGCCGCTTCTGATAGTATCCCAACACCCCACTGGCAGACAGGAACTCAACCATTTCGTACAACGCAACATGCGAATCAGGTTTACATACCAATATAAAGCGTAAATTCTTGCTCTTCAAGGCCAGTACAAAGGGTTGGCGGCTGAATAGGTCATCTCCCATGGCGGTAACACCGTGTTTGGCTAAATAGTGCCCGTTTTCCGCTACCCAGCGCTTGGCTGCTTCGATTTCACAATCTTGTTTCTCTTTCCCATCCTGCGGAATAATGAATTCCGGAACCAGCGGAATCACATGTTCATTCCCCGGTTGTGCAATCACCGGCGTCAGGACGCTATGAAAGTAGTTGATCTTCCCATTGCTCAACTCCCGGCTATTACACTTTTCACAATGAATCTTTTGCGATGAAAAATACTGCGTCCCATCCAAAATCACCAACAGGTTGTTCGCATGTGAACGAAAGCTATCCACCACCCCGTTCCGCACTAACCGTTCAAATATCTCTCGATACACTGGCGCTACCGAGGAGGGAGCCACTGGATCCAACAGTGAACGTACCTGATTGTCGCAGGGTATCTGGTGCATTCCAAACAGACTTTCGGCATTGCAGCGCCCATTCGCTTTTTTCATATCTTCTTGGGACGATAGAAAGGATGGGCTCTGGGTAAAGAAAACCGAAAACGCGCCTACGCCAACATCTACCATATCGTACTGGGTGTTTTTCCCCTTACGAACATCGCAAAATTCCCCAAAACTCTGCTTGATGCGGCTTATTAAATTTTCCGGACTCAATTCTTCATACATATTTACACCAAGTGGCCTTGTCTTATGACAGGCAAGATAAGATTTTCTCACCACTTTAGCATTGTCTCATCAATTTGCATAGATGTTTTGTACCCCAAAACCATACTGAGAATTGCTGGCGAAACTAGAGTAAATATTAACAAAATTCAAGCCTGTGCTATAATTAAATTAATATCTAAATCCTTCAGGCTCGAAATTACTGCAAACCTTTGTGCAAGTGGTTTTTATGAGTTTGTGGGTCTAAGGTTACACTTTCACGATTGTGGCTCATAACCCGGAGGTCGCAGGTTCGAGTCCTGTCCCCGCAACTGAAGCGAAACCAGAGTCCGTCGGGCTCTGGTTTTTCGTTAGCCCGGCGCACTGCGATAGACATTTTTCCAAAATTGGAGGAATTTCTTATGAACCGCAGTTCGCCAGGTCTACCCAAAAGGGGTGCTTCGCTACTCATTTCCAAATCACTTGATGGCTTTCTAAAATTCAAAACGGCTGAGGGGTTAAGCCAACGCACCGTCTATTCCTATGAAAGAACACTAACAAAATGGCTTGAACACATCGGCGATCGCAGCGTCGATGATGTTCAAGCCGCCGACCTGACCGGGTACATGGCATGGTTGCGCACTGAGTACAAACCGGTCAGATTCAATAAGGGAACTGAACCACTTTCGGCCAAATCGATTCGAAATGTGTGGGTAACATTCCGATCCTTTTTTGGTTGGCTGAGCGTGGAATTCAACTACCCCAATCCAGCCAAAGAAATTAAATCACCAAAGTTTCAAAAGCATCCGGTAGAAACTTTCACCAAAGAAGAACTCGAAAAAATCATGAAAGCCTGTGTGTATATGCGTGAAGCTCAAACCGAAACCAGGAAGAAATTCACGATGCGCCGTCCAAGTGCTCATCGAGACCAGGCCATCGTCCTGGTTCTGCTTGATACCGGCCTGCGCGCCACCGAGCTTTGTTCGCTGATCGTCAATGATGTCGATTTGAAAACCGGCAAGGTCACAGTTCGACACGGCGTTGCGGGTGGCGCAAAAGGAGGAAAAGGCCGCACGGTCTACCTTGGCAAGGTTGCTCGAAAAGCAGTCTGGCGCTACCTGGCGAGTCGGGAGGATGGAGATGATCCGAAAGCGCCGCTTTTCATCAGCCATGCTGATCGGCCATTTAACAAGGACAGCCTGCGTGTGTTGATCAATCGCCTGGGCGAGCGCGCAGAAGTGCAGAAAACATATCCGCATAAATTCAGACACACTTTTGCGATCACTTACTTGCGTTCGGGCGGTGACGTTTTCACTTTGCAATCTCTGCTCGGACACGGAACCCTGGATATGGTCCGGCACTATGCTCAAATTGCCGAAGTCGATGTGGAACAGGCGCATCGTAAAGCCAGCCCAGCGGATAACATGCATCTGTAACCAGGTCACAATCACTGAGTCAGTCTCCCGGCAATGAACACCAGTGCGTGCTTCAGGTTTTCCTTGCCGAGACTGTTCAGGTAAGCTTCTACCTCATTGTCCGCAATGGGTACTTCGCATCCCGCAATAGGTGCTGCATTATCCGGCATGGGTGTGCTTTTCGCTGATAGCCCTGCAATCCGATCCCGAACATCGGAAGATATCATCGGGGCGTAGGTGCTGTCAGTGATCTCGAGGCTGTCGTGCATCAGGTTCATGGAGACCGCTTTGTAATCTGCCATGGTCCGAGCGTGCAACAAACCGTAGACGGCATGCCCATGTCGGAATTTGTGTGGCGATTTAAATTCCACGTTAGCGAGCGAGAACAGGAGCGCAAGCCGTTTTTGTAAAGCCTGGCCTCTGGTTTTGCCTGGTTCTTCATCTGACAAAGACTGATCTCCCCAGGAATGGGAGATTGGGGCGTACCAGGGAGCCGAACCAGGCAACCTGGATCGGATAAAAGCGTCCCAGCGGCGGATCGGCTCGAGGAATTCAGGAATATTTAATAAGAAGGTTGTGGCTCGCTTGCTGTTCTTTGTATGCACGCCCAATTCAGGCCATTGGCGGACAGAAAGATTAGCCAGATCCACCGCGTCGATTGGCAGGGTTGTGAATGCTCCAGAGCGCATACCAGAGAGAAAGAGCATAGCTGCGGCTGCCTGATCTCGTACAAGTGCCAGATTATCTTCCTGGACAGGCACGCTGATCAATTTGGTTAATTCGTCCACTGAGACGAAAATGTTTTCGGTTGAAACCTGTGGCTGGCGAGCCAGGCGAATAGTATCAACCCAGGAAGTCGCAAGGCCACTCATTTCTTTGGCGTATGTGATTTTGGCCCAGCGGAAAAAGCGTTTGCTTGAGTTCAGGATTTTTTTTTGAGAAGCTCCCGATAGCGTACCCATACCATCTTTCCCAGGGAGTGATGATAGATAGGTGGGCAGTGTCGGGCGGATTGCTGCGACATTTCGAAAATCCCGCTCATCCGCCCAGAGCAATAAATGACGCAGATAAAATCGATAGCGCTCTACGGATGCCTTGTTCAACTGCAAAACTTCCTCAAGATATTTGAGATGTTCTTTGATTTTGAGATAGTTCTGGCGTTCGATCATGATTTGCTCCGCGATTGATGGTTTTTCCGCACTTCGGACAGATCCCTTTGATAAGGGAAAGATTACCTCTGACATGCTGAACCTGGGGGTTGACCAACCTGGTTACCTGGTTGCAGCGCAGACAATAGGCTTCATCAGTATTCATGTTGCCGGAAGTTCTTGGTTTTTTCTGTGCATTTACCCAGATTGAAAAACTCTCACCATTGATCCAGATATGATTGCGAGAATCTCGCTGGCTGGGAGCTCCGGCTTGCAACCAATCGCGCAGGGTGTTCTCCGGGATATCCAGCTCTTCGCTGATCTCGCGCGGGGTATACAGCATTGGGAGTAGCCCGGGGGCTTTGACAATGACTGAGTGTGGCAGCTTGGTTCGGGATTGTTTCATGTTCATCCAACGATATCAATGATTATTTTTCTTGAATGAGAACCCTATTCAACCGAAACAAGCCAGTCAATCGCCAGGTCGTTAATTGCCGATTCGACCACATGATTAATTTGGCTTACTTCCTGAGTAGCCACCCAAGATTTCTGGTGTTCTCCCAGGCCGACACGAATTTTGCTCAGAGAGGTGCTAAGCTGATTGGTGAGTTTCTGGACGCGCCTGGCTTCGTGTTTAATAGCAGCGATATTTACCTGGGAAAGAGTATCGGGATTGCCGGCATCCGGATTGATAAACGGATCGGTATAGTCTTCATCGGCATACGGCACCTGGAAAGCTTGGCTGCGATCCAGTAGTCCTTTAAAGCAGATATGCGCAGTTTCGAGTTGTTCAGTGATCGAGAGCTGAACCAGTTTTTCTTCGGTAAGGCTCGAAAGAAATTCCAATAATTCGGTCAGTTGCATCAGATCATTTTTGACCGTCTCAACTTGCTGCTTGACTTTCTTATAATTTTTTACACATGGTTTTCCAATTTGATAATTCATATGCGCTCCTTGTTTACTGTTGCGAAAAGGATAGCACCTGGCGCGGTTCTGCTCAATCTGTTAATTTCGATAGGTATGCTGGAGTAGAACCTATCGAAATTGATAGATTGGCAATAAATCAATTTACTTGCACAATAGAATGAAGTAGCCTATAATCTACCAGAACAAAAGTTCTAATTTAGAACGGTTAATGGCTGTTACTCTTATCCCGCATATAGAAAAAATGAACGGTACCCACCATTTCCCATTCAAATTCGCAGCACCAATCAGACCTTACCAATTCGTGGAGGTATTTGCGCAATTATTTGGAAAAGTAATATATAAATTGGGGGAGGTCTATTTCAATGCCAACCATCGTTGTCCTAAGTGATGATGGAAAGATACTTTATCAAAATTTAGCCAATGATGTTCAGGAATTGGTAAGCGCAATCCGCGAAGGGGGTCAACTTTCGGGGTATTTGACATCAACTCCAGCAGTCCAGATCAATGGTTTGGTGATCCTTGCTAATCAGCCGCAACCCGAGAAACGAAATCGTCCGACGCTGACAATGCAACAATGCCGAGTATTGCAATGTCTTGCGAATGGTCTTACCCCGGAACAAACAGCCAATAAGATGGGAATTTCAGAACCAACGGTTAGAATGCATTTAAGTGCATTAAAAAAGAAATTCAATACGGAAAGTCGCGACCAATTGATGGCCATGGCCGGTTCGTACGGTTTGTGCGACCCATTTCTTGGCGAAAAACTGGAGGTCTAGTTCGGGGTTTTCAAAGAAGAAGCTATCGTTAGGTTTTAGTTTTCAAGTCGGGGCAAAGGGAAAAACATTATATAATTGAAGGAAGCAATCATTATTCGATAAACTTAAGCAGAGATCCCTAGAAGTCTAAATTTATGTCCAAATTTACGGACTGGTTTCATAAATCATACGAACGCTGGAACAAATCTCGTCACGGAGCAGAAGATTTCCTGGCGTTTTGTGATTTGCTAGGATATTCATCGGCAACTGTATTGAGCTGGATGGATGGGGATTCCATTCCTAGAGGCGCCGAAGTTTTAAGCATTGCCGGGGTGTTGGGGATCAAGGCATACGAAGTATTGGATCAGCCGGCACCAGACCCAGGCCTCTTAAAAATATACAATTCTTTCCATCAATTAAAAGGGGAGTTTCGTACCAGGTTGGCTCAAGCACTTTGGGAAGTACAAAAGGAAATGGAAAAGAATGGTTCTGGTATTGGTACTGAACAAACCAAGTCGATAATTGCGGAAGCTTTTGCCAGATGGGGACTCAGCTCACTAAATTGAAGTCAATTTTGCATGGGGGATACATATAAACACCCAATTATTCGAACCACATTTCAATCAGATCTTTCGTAAAGTTATTACAATAATCAAGAAGGGTAAATTTTTGGTTATATGTGAATTGACGATTGAATCGTGTCGCCAGACATGATTGTGTAATTTCGAAAAATAAGAGATTATTAGCGCTGGTTCACTATAGAGAAAAATAACAATGGACATACCCATTACTGCAAATTCGATACCACCAGAATCTGTACATCCGACAAATCATCAACGATTTTTCGAGGGTGGTGGATCAGCTTTGTCGTGCATTTTGTCAACTTTACAGCCTGCTCAAGAAATTCGGATTGCCACAGCGTATTTTGAACCATCTGGCTATCACGAGTTGCAGATTGCCCTTGCAGGTAAAAATGTCAAACTATTAATTGGTCGCAAAGATGGGGGTGAAGATAGCCTAAAAGAAGTACTGGATGAATTTAAAGATAAACTTTCTGAAGGAACTTTGAACGGCCGCACTCATGCCATGAGGCAAATGTTGGAATCTCTCGAAAGAGGTGTGTTGATGGTTTCGGTTGGTGCGGAAGTGCAAGGTATTGAATCATTCCTCGATGCACGATATCTTTATCATCACGCTAAATTATATATTGCTGACAGAAACGCTGCAGTTGTGGGCTCGGCAAATATGTCACATCACGGCCTAAGCGTCAGTAGAGAAGCAGGGATTACTGTTACTGCACCTGATGATGTTGCTTATTTTGTAAATAGGTTTGATCATTATTTTAAAAGGGCGCGTTCGTTAACTGCTGAATTGATCGACGCATTACGAAAATGGCTTGAAGCATATAATCCGTACATCATCTACGCAAGAGCCCTTTTAGAGCTGTATGGACTTCCGCAAGAAGATGTTCCATCTTTACTGCCTCCTTTGGCGAAATATCAAGAAGGTGTTGTATCCAGTGTTTTAAGATCCTTGCTAGAACATGATGGCGCGTTTTTGATTGCTTCAACTGGTTTGGGAAAAACGGTTATTGCTGCTCATGTAGCTGCATATCTACGGATGCAAGGCGAAATTGACAGTGCTCTGGTAGTTTGTCCAGCCGGCCTGCGCGAAGTATGGCGGCGATCCATGCGTTCTGCAAGAGTGCCAAGTGTAGAATTTTCTTATCATACCCTGACTCGAAAAGACGGTGATTCAAATTTACCCATTCTTGAACATGAATTACGACAGGTCACACCTCAAACCCTCGTCATTTTGGACGAGTCTCATCGCTTGCGGAATGCAGAATCTATCGGTGGAGATTTGCGATTAAGTAATGAACGTATTCAAAATGCAGTTCGTGAAAAAGGTGGGAAAGTTTTATTATTGACTGCTACCCCATACGGTAAGGATTTTTCAGAAGTAGAGAGCCAACTCAAGTTGTTACCTGCTCCTAAACTGGCCATATCAACGCGACTCGGAATGACAGTTGAATCATTGATTTGGCAGGCTGAAAAATTAGCTGATTTACCAGAATTACCACCTTGTACCGTCTTGACAACACCCGATGTAGTGCGACATTTTGGAAAGCAGGATGACGCTGGGGAACGGTTTGTAGTATTTTCACCGACAGATCAGCGGTATTTTCCTCGATGCATAAGATTACAGACTGTTCGATACCAAAATCCTTTCGATGATTTTTTGGCAGATTTGTTGGAAAGTAAATTGCTTTATAAATTAATCGAAAGACCTGAAAAACAAGGACAGGCGATGCTTCCACTTAATATTCCTATTGTGGAAGGGGAGCGCCTCGCATTGCAGGAGGCTTTATTTTTACATCAATTCTGTTCATCGCCTGCAGAGGTTGATAATGTTTGTAACCAACTCGAAACCGGTGGTTACAACTATTCCTTTGCCCGGCAAGCAGAATTAAGTAAATTCATACGTAGTCATCGTAGTCTGGTTAGAAAAAATCAAAAGCCTCGAAATGATGAGAAGCTACAAGCGTTGGTTGAGATAATCCAAAAATCAGAAAATGATAAAGTGGTTGTCTTTTGTGAATATCACGAGACAGCTCGCTATATTCGTGACGGGCTTAAAACCCTTATTCCTCGCATCAACACCGAAACAACTGTCGAATCACCTGATCTTGATAGCCTCTTGCGTCGATTTGCACCGATTGCGAATGATGTGTTGCCTGAAGAACGAAATCAAAAAGATGAAATCCAGGTTCTTGTGGCTACTCGTTCGATGGCTGAAGGTTTTAATCTGCAGGATGCATCCATCCTGGTCAATTATGATTTACCGTGGACAGTTCTTCAGCTTGCTCAACGAATGGGTAGGATTTTGCGTCCTTGGAGCCAGCCACGGGATGTAACAATCTATAATTTTGTTCCAAGTACGATGGGACACGATCGAATTCGACACGCTCGCAATTGGGAACAACGGTTGGAGGAACGTAGTCGTCAACATCGGACCCTGGCACAAATCCCTGTAATGGTTCATAAAGAGAGTCGCAAAGCAAATCTGGAGCAACAATACGAGATGGAAAAGTTGGGCCGGGAAATATTCCTGGCTTCTGATGTTGCCGCCGAATTGGATTTGGATGAGGTCATGAAATTCATCCAGTCGGTTGATGACCTGACCACGAGTACTTTCTACAATGATCTGGCCATTATTAGTAATCGGGACGAAATCCTGAAGAAACCAAATGGCATTCGCAGCGCTATGATTAAGCCCGGAAAAAAACGCTTGTTTTTACTTCTGCGGCGTGGACGGAACCATATTGATACTATTCTTGCCGATTATCAAGGTCATCCACTGGATGAGAGTAATCGTAGGGATGATGTAATGCGTATCATTCGATGTTTCCCGGACACGGAAAAAGCACCTTTTGATTTGTATCCCGCAGACGATGAGTTCGATCTTTGGATTGAAAGAACAAGGCATAATTGGATAGCCCAGCATGGTTTCGATCCTGATAGGTGCCAAGTGATCTGTGCAATGGCGATAATTCCTGAAAGTCGAAGCTGAATCTAATGCTGGACGAGGTCATAAATGCAGATATATTTCTCAGACTTTTTTGGTGTTCCAGGTACATTGCTTGAAGAGTATGGTGCCTTTAATATCTCCTTGATCAATGATCTGCCTTTATTTGTTGATCCGTTTTTGCTATTTAACAGTAAAAAAGTTGAGTACCAGCAATTACATGAGCAGATTATTGTATATATGCGGTTTTTAAAAGCAAAGGCTACTGGTGAGAACATTTCACCGGGTTTGCTACGCTCATGGTATCTATTTCCAGAGGTAAAACAAAATTGGCTTGGATTTTCTCAGGTTGGAAATAAAGGTGCTGGGCTTCGAGATGATTTTGCCATTTCTTTGCACAATAACCTTCACGCAATCTTTTCCAACTTCGGGAATGAAAATATTACCCGTGGTAGTCATCTTGAGAAACTTTGCCTGATAAGAGATGGCGTTGGACGGGATAAGATCAGCGATTTCACAACAAACCTGATAAAGGAATTTCTCCTTAATTACACACAAACCTTTGCCGTACAGAATATAGATAAGAAATTTAGAAGGCGTGTACCAGTTAACAAGGTGAGATTCAATTTCAAAACCGAAACTTGGGAGACTGACGTCTTTGATTTGCCTTGGTATGCAAACGATTTCATCATCTTAACCCCAAAAGACATTCTTACAAAAGACGAATTATGGATCAATAAAGATGATTTATATCGAGAGTTTGATAGCATCCCAATTGGTGTTTCTAATGAAGTCCTCCGTGCTCAGATTAATAATTATTTTCAATCAGCATTGCCAGCCGATCGGACTCCCAGTGAAAAAGAAATTCGATCTGCTGTATCTTTGGTAGTGAATAAATTCCCAGAAATCTTGGATTATTACATTCGCTATAAGGAAAATGAAGGAGACCGAGCTTTCCAGTCAAGTGCTTTAAAGGTAAAAGACGCCCAAAAACAATATATTGAACAAATAAAAGAACTTTCGGATATTCTTCGGGCAACTACACAGTTCTATGATTCCGCTGGAAACTCGTATGATGAAGCGTATTCCAGGGTGATTTTTTTGAAAAATGTAATAGAGAATAAAGATGGATACCGATATTTTTACGTTAAAGAAAAGCCGATTGCGCGAGAAGAAGATATTCAAATCATGTATAGATTGACCTGGTTTGCGACCGAGTTAGATGTGAACCGTGAAGTGAATAACGGCCGTGGACCGGTTGACTTCAAGATTTCAAGCGGCAAGGGGAATTCGACGCTGGTTGAATTCAAGCTGGCAAAAAATACACAATTAGCGAGAAATCTTGAAAGACAAGTGCCTATCTACGAAAAGGCCAGTGATACCAGAAATTCTATAAAAGTGATAATCTACTTTTCGGAAAAAGAATTGCTTCGTGTGAATAATATTCTTGAAGAATTAAAGTTAACATCAAATCCAAACATCGTTTTAATCGATGCGCGTAAAGATAACAAAGTATCAGCATCTAAAGCATAAATTTCCAAATAAGTTTTCAAAGGTTTTTCCATGTGTAGCGCTTTATATGTGTAGTCAGAATGCAAAAGTGGTTATCGATGACCAAGCTATTTGTTTTTGAAATTAGTTTCACTAAGTTTGGTCAAAAAGTTATAAAAGTTGAAAAAAGCGACATACATCTTTGCAAATTGTGACATTCAGGCATTGCTCAAATCCACATGACCATCTAAAATGATGTAGTGCATTCCGCATACAAAGGAAGGGTTTTATGGAGACAGAATTGCCCAAGACTTTCCAGATGCGCTTCGACCTAAAAAATGAACAGGACCAAAAAATTGCTCACTTTCTTCAGACCTATCCCTGGTCTCGCACACAGAAGGTGAAAGAGATCCTCCTGGCCTATATTGACGGCCAAGAATTTGAAAAACAACCACCAACGCCAATGGGGGAAAAGGATGAACGTATTTGACCTGCGAAACAGCCTTGTAGAAGATTATTCATCATATATCAGCAGTTTTATTCGGATCAGGGACGAAAAGATCCGAGAATATGTTGAAGAGCAATTAAAAAATGGCTTGTTATGGCCTGAATCGTTGATCCAACTTAACCCGGCTTTTGAGCCTGGTCATTGGGTGGATGAACTTGTCCAGGAAGGGTTGCTGAACAAAACCTGCGGGGATATCTTCAGACGAAAAGACGAACAAAACCCAACCGGAAGCCGTTTTCGCTTTCACAAGCATCAGGAAGATGCCATCCGCGTTGCCCAGGGTGGCAATAACTACGTGCTCACTACAGGGACAGGGTCGGGAAAATCGTTATCCTACATAGTTCCAATCGTGGATTTTGTGCTCAAGCACGGCAGCGGTCGGGGCATACAAGCCATTATTGTCTATCCGATGAACGCCCTTGCTAACAGCCAGTTAAATGAATTAAAGAAGTTCATCAGTCTTGGCTTTCCGGATGGTAAGGGTCCGGTCACTTTTGCACGCTACACCGGGCAGGAAAACGATGAGGAAAAAAACCGGATCATGTCCAACCCACCGGACATCCTGCTGACTAACTATGTCATGCTTGAATTGATCCTGACACGTCCAGGTGAGCGCAAGACTTTGATCAATGCTGCCCAGGGGTTGCGATTCCTGGTTCTTGATGAATTGCATACCTATCGGGGAAGACAGGGAGCGGACGTCTCGATGCTTGTTAGGCGGGTCCGCAATATTCTCAATACAACCCGGCTGCAGTGTGTAGGCACATCGGCTACGCTTTCGAGCACGGGTGGTCTGGAACAGCAGAAACGCGATGTGGCTGAAGTTGCAACCAAGCTTTTTGGCGATACTGTCCGGCCTGAACATATCATCGGTGAAACTTTACGGCGTTCAACCAAAGAACTGGATTTCTCCCAGCCGGATGGTTTGGATGCACTGAGCAAGCGGCTCCAGAGTGGTTATACAGCTCCAACATCATTTGAAGAATTTATAGGCGATCCGCTGGCGAGCTGGATAGAGGCCACCCTGGGCTTGCGAAGGGATGCCGAAACCGGAAAGCTAATCAGAGCGATTCCGCGCAGCCTCAAGGGAAAAGATGGCGCAGCTAGCCTGCTCAGCTCAACTACAGGGTTGTCTGATGAAATCTGCTACAACAGCCTGATCCAGACCCTGATGACTGGTTACAACGTCCGTAATCCGGAGACGGGTTTCCCGGTTTTTGCATTCCGCCTGCACCAGTTCATCAGTCGCGGCGACACCGTTTATGCATCATTAGAAGCAGAGGATGAACGCTATGCAACGGTCAACGGACAGAAGTTTGTCCCCAATGATCGCAGCAAGATATTACTGCCTCTGGTGTTTTGCCGCGAATGCGGGCAGGAATATTACGTGGTACGGAAATTCAAAAATTCCGATACTCGTTCGCAAGCATTTGGTCCCCAGGAATTTGATGATAATACCGAAGATGATACCAGTGAAAAAGGGTATCTCTACGTGAGTACGCTAGATCCCTGGCTGCCAGAAAATATGTTTGAAAAAATCCCGGAAGAGTGGCTGGAAGAACGAAATGGGAAAATGAGTGTGATCGCCAGCCAGCGCAAATACCTGCCGGATACTTTCAAAATTAATCCAGGCGGCCAGGTTGTGGAAAGTGGACTGGAGGTGCAGTTCATCCCCGGAAAGTTCCGCTTCTGCCTGTGCTGCGGGGTCTCGTATAACCCACGGCAAGGTTCGGAATTCTCCAAACTTACTCAACTCAGTTCGGGTGGACGCAGCACCGACACGACTGTATTAAGCTTATCCCTTATCCGCAACCTGCGCGCCGACCGCACCTTGATCGAAAAAGCACGCAAGCTGCTCAGTTTTACCGACAACCGCCAGGATGCTTCCCTGCAAGCCGGGCATTTCAATGATTTTGTAGAAATCGCTATCTTACGCTCCGGCATTTATAAGGCGATCTTGAAAGCGGGTGAACCGGGCGTTACTCACGAAGTTCTGACACAACGCATCTTTGACGCGCTCAAACTGGACTTTGCCCATTATGCCGTTGACCCGGATGTGCGCTTTGATCCGAAAGTTCAGACAGAGCGGGCATTAAAGGAAGTACTCGGCTATCGCATTTACCGTGATCTCAAGCACGGTTGGCGAATCACATCGCCCAATCTTGAACAATCGGGGCTGCTTGAAATACATTATTCCTCTCTGCAGGAAGTCTGTGAAGCGGAGGATGTCTGGCAGAATTTGCATCCCGCATTGGTAGGAGCCAGCCCACAAACACGCCAAAATATCAGCAAAGTGCTGCTGGATTTTATGCGCCGCGAGCTGGCGATCAAGGTTGATTACCTGAACCAAAATTATCAAGATGGGATTAAACAACTAAGCAGCCAGAGGTTGAAGGAACCCTGGAAAATTGATGAGAGCGAGAAACTCGAACATGCCGCCATTCTGTTCCCACGCAAAAAAGGTCATGCCCGTGGTGAAGATTATATGGGCAATGTCTTCCTGTCCGGGCAGGGTGGTTATGGCCAGTTTTTACGACGGCGCAAGAATTTCCCGGATTTCCCCGGGAAACTAACCCTAGACGATGCCCAGGAAATGATCCGTCAAATTCTGGAAGCCCTGCGCGTGGGTGGCCTGGTGGAAATTGTGCAGGAAGCCAAAAAGGATGATGAAATCGCGGGTTACCAGATCCCCGCCTCGGTGATGATATGGAAAGCCGGGGATGGCAAGAAAGCCTTCCATGACCAGATCCGTGTGCCACGCCAACCGGATGAAGGTGGGCGCACCAACCAGTATTTTGTTGATTTTTATCGTACAGTGACCAATGACATCTATGGTTTGTCAGCTCATGAGCATACTGCCCAGGTACCAGCCAATATCCGCCAGGAGCGCGAAGACCTCTTCAAGGAAGCCAAGCTTCCGATCATGTACTGCTCTCCAACCATGGAGCTGGGTGTCGATATCTCTGAGTTGAATGCGGTCAACATGCGCAATGTACCACCCACCCCGGCCAACTACGCCCAGCGTAGCGGTCGCGCGGGACGAAGCGGCCAGCCGGCGCTGGTCTTTACATACTGCACGATGGGCAGCCCGCATGACCAGTATTATTTCAAACGCCAAAACCTGATGGTGGCGGGTGCAGTCACACCCCCACGCCTCGATCTGGCCAACGAAGATCTGGTGAAGGCGCATGTTCATTCGATCTGGCTGGCAGAGTCGGGGCTGGACCTGCAGCGCTCGCTCAAAGACCTTCTCGATCTATCCGGGGATGATCCATCTCTGGATGTGCTTGATTCTGTAAAGGATGCACTCAATTCAGATGGGATTCGTGCCAAAGCCCGCCTGCGCGCGTTGGGAGTGCTCAAAACAATCGAGACTGAACTGGAAAAAACCGATTGGTACAGCGACACCTGGCTGGAAGGTACGTTGAACCATGTACCGCTGGACTTTGACCAGGCCTGCAAACGCTGGCGCACGTTGTACCGCGCAGCGAAAGGACAGCAAAAAGCGCAGCAGCGCATCATCGATGATATGTCGCGCTCTGCTGATGACCGCAACCAGGCCAGGCGTTTGCGCAATGAAGCCGAAAGCCAGATCGAACTGCTGACCGATTCAGAGAACCTGATCCAGTCCGATTTCTATTCTTACCGCTATTTTGCCAGCGAAGGGTTCCTCCCAGGCTATAGTTTCCCTCGCCTGCCGCTTTCCGCCTTTATTCCAGGCAGGCGTATCAAAGACAAGGATGAATTCCTGTCACGCTCACGCTTCCTGGCTATCTCTGAGTTTGGCCCACGCTCCATTATTTATCACGAGGGCTCGCGATACGTCATCAACAAGGTCAACCTGCCGGTTTCGGAAAGCGGTGACGGGTTGGTCACGAACCGCGCCAAGCAGTGCCCCATCTGTGGATATTTCCATGTGATTACCAGTGGGGACGGCCCCGATCGCTGCCAACGCTGCGATGCTTTGCTCGATATTCCCCTGACTGCTCTTTTCCGTTTGCAGAACGTTTCCACCAAGCGCCGTGACCGGATCAGCTCGGATGAAGAAGAGCGCATGCGTCAGGGTTTTGAACTGCGCACTGCTTTCCGCTTCCAGGACACCCAGGCTGGTGAGCCTGCCGCACAATCCGCGAAACTAATGAAGGGCGATCAGCAGATAGCCACGCTGACTTATGCCGGGGCTGCATCGCTCTGGCGCATTAACATGGGTTGGAAGCGCCGCAAAGATCCAAACCAGTTTGGGTTTGTGCTGGATATTGAGCGTGGTTATTGGGCCAAGGAAAACGATAAGACCGACGACGCCGATGACCCGATGACGACTCGTACCATGAAGGTGATCCCCTTTGTGGAGGACACCAAGAACTGCCTGATCTTTGAACCGCTCAGCCAGCTTCCGGTTGAACAAATGGCCAGTTTACAGGCCGCACTCAAATCTGCAATCCAGGTTGCCTACCAGTTGGAAGATAATGAACTCTCGGCAGAACCGCTTCCCTCCAACGATGAGCGCAAGTTGATCCTATTCTACGAGTCAGCCGAAGGCGGAGCCGGTGTGCTACGCAGATTGATGGATGATCCTCAGGCCTTCGCGAGTGTTGCACAGACTGCCTTGGAACTATGTCATTTTGACCCGGTCAGTGGTGATGATTTACGCAAGGCCGAAAATGCCGTCGAGGATTGCGAAGCAGCCTGTTACAACTGCCTGATGAGTTATTTCAACCAGATGGAGCACCGTCTGTTGGACCGGCAGCTTATCAAAGATGTGCTGATTGAATTGAGCGGGACCCACGCTGATATTTCGCCATCGGCGCTCTCTCGCGCAGAGCACTTCAAGCGGTTGCTCGCATTATGCCAGTCCAATCTGGAAAGAGACTGGCTGGATTTTCTCGAAAAAAACAACCTTAACCTGCCTTCACATGCTCAAAAGTTGATCGAGAGCTGCAGCACCCGTCCTGACTTCCTATTTGAAAAGGACTGCGTGGCGATCTACGTGGATGGCCCGCATCATTTGTACCCTGAGCGTGCCGCGCGCGATGCCGCCCAGTCTAGTTGCCTGGACGATATTGGTTTCAGCGTGATTCGCTTTGACTTACAGGATAACTGGGCACAGGTTGTCAAAAAATATCCTCATGTTTTCGGTAACGCAAGTGTTGTTTGACATTTTTTGTTCAATAAAAAGGGTTATGTAAATGACAGTGTTCACAGTCGGTTCCCTGGTAAAAGCGCGCGGGCGCGAGTGGGTGGTGTTGCCCGAATCGGATGAGGAAACTTTAGTCGTGCGTCCTCTGGGTGGGACGGATGATGAAATCGCCGGTATTTACTTGCCATTGGAAACAGTGACTTCGGCACAGTTTGATTTGCCGGATCCCACGAAAGTAGGCGATTATCGTTCAGCGCGTTTGCTTCGGGACGCAGTGCGCCTTGGTTTCCGTTCCAGCGCCGGTCCTTTCCGTTCTTTTGCGCGCCTGGCTTTTGAGCCGCGCCCTTACCAGCTCGTCCCGTTGATGATTGCGCTCAAACTCGACCCGGTGCGTTTGATGATCTCGGATGATGTCGGCATCGGCAAAACCATCGAGGCCGGCCTGATCGCCCGCGAGCTGCTTGACCGTGGCGAAGTGGAGCGATTTGCGATACTGTGCCCGCCACAGCTTGCCGAGCAGTGGAAGGCTGAACTGCGCGAGAAGTTCAATATCGAAGCCGAGTTGGTGCTGCCTGGCACCGCTGCCCGCCTGGAACGAGGCTTGAGCCTGGGGCAATCACTTTTTGAACGACACCCTTTTGTGGTTGTCTCACTGGATTTTATTAAGACAGATCGCCGGCGTGATGAATTCCTACGTACCTGTCCAGAACTGATCATCGTGGATGAAGCCCATACCTGCGCGAGTCAAAATGAGAAGGGTGGTAAGCAGCAGCGTCACCAGCTTATTCGTGGTTTGGCGGAGAACCCCAACAGACATATCATCCTGGTGACCGCCACCCCGCACAGCGGAAAGGAGGAAGCCTTCCGCTCCCTGCTTACCATTTTGGATGAAGAATTTGAAAACCTGCCGGATGATCTATCCGGCGCAGGGAATGAACGGCATCGTAGAAATCTGGCCCAGCACTTCATCCAACGACGCCGGGCGGATATCCGGCATTATATGGATGCGGATACACCTTTCCCGGATCGGGAAGAAAGCGAAAGTACCTACAAACTCTCACCAGAATATAAGAAACTTTTCGAGCGCGTGTTAGATTACGCTCGCGAGACAGTACGCGACACCAGCGGCGGGCAATTTCATCAACGAGTGCGCTGGTGGTCTGCCCTGGCTCTGCTCAGGTCGCTGGCCTCCAGCCCGGCTGCAGCCGCAGAAACCCTGCGCAACCGCGCCGAGCCAAAAGGCGATGAAAACGCGGAAGAACAATCTGACCGATTGCAGGTGATCGACGATATTGGCCAGCGCAACATCATGGACTTGGTGACCGATTCCAGCGCGGAAGGTATTGATGTGGCTCCCGGTGGTAACCTGGGGGAGAACGAAGACCAGGGCAGCCGGCGGCTGTTGTTGGAACTGGCGCGTATGGCAGATGGACTTTTGGGCGCAAAAGATGAAAAGCTCAACAAGGTCATCGAACTACTGAAGGATTTTCTCCAGCAGGGCTACCGGCCGATCCTGTTCTGCCGTTACATTCCAACTGCAGAGTATGTGGCCGCTGAACTGCGCAAACAGTTGAAAGGTGTTGAAGTGGCAGCCGTCACCGGTCTTCTGCCGCCTTCCGAGCGCGAAGATCGTGTGCTGCAACTTTCCGAGTCTGAGAAGCGCGTGCTGGTTTGCACCGACTGCCTGAGCGAAGGCATCAACCTGCAGGCTCATTTTGACGCAGTCATCCATTATGACCTTTCCTGGAACCCCACCCGTCATGAACAGCGCGAAGGTCGCGTGGATCGTTACGGACAGCAAAAGAGCAAAGTGCGCGTGCTGACCTATTACGGCACCGATAACCAGATTGACGGCATCGTACTGGATGTACTCCTGCGCAAACACAAGGCCATTCGCAACTCGCTGGGTATCTCGGTGCCCGTGCCGGTCGATACCGAGAAAGTGGTCGAGGCTATCTTCGAAGGATTGCTGCTGCGATCCAGGCCATCTGCAATGGATAATTACCTGCCAGGCTTTGAAGATTACATGAAGCCGATCCGCAACGACCTGTATGGGAAGTGGGAAGCGGTTTCAGAGAGAGAGAAGCGTTCGCGGACTGTCTTCGCTCAGGAATCAATCAAACCGGATGAAGTCGCGGGTGAGCTGCACGCGGCCAGGGAAGCGGTTGGCTCCGGGGTGGATGTCTCGCGCTTTGTGAAGGAAGCCCTGCAGATCATGGGTGCAGGCGTGGGCGGCAATGATGATGTATTGGCCGCTAATCTGGCTGGTCTACCCCTGGCGCTCAAAGAACGACTGCTGAATAACAATCTCAAATCACAAAACCTGTCTATTAAGTTTGCACTTCCAGTTGGTGAAAAGCAAATGCTGGTCACCCGGACGCACCCATTTGTGGAGAACCTCGCCAGTTACCTCCTGGAGAGCGCACTCGATCCTTTGGGTCCCGACCCGCTCAGACAGACGCCTGCCCGAAGGTGTGGAGCCATGCGAACTGCCAAGGTGCAGAAACGGACAACACTGCTTCTTCTGCGCTTCCGTTACCATATCATCACCAACCGTGAAAACGTAGAAAGGCCCTTGCTGGCCGAAGATGTGCAGGTGGTGGCGTTTCGTGGCGCGCCGGAGAGTGCTGAATGGCTGGATGCAAAGGAAGCTGAAGAGTTGTTGGGGGCAAGCTCCGATCAAAACATGACCGAAGCGAACAAAGTTGACGCAGTTAGTAAGATCATGGATGGTTTTGAAGCTCTTCGTCCTCAACTGAATGTTATTGCTGTTCAGCATGGTAATGAGTTATTGGCTGCTCACCAGCGCGTGCGTCGGGCATCCAAAATGAGAAGTACTCAGTCGCGAGTTGAGCCCCAGTTGCCACCAGATGTGCTCGGGATTTATGTGTATTTGCCGAAGATCATAAGTTAGTAAAGGGTTAATTCCATGATTACTTCTGACGCCTATCGAAACCCTATTGATTTGCTTCCTGATAATCAAACGGGGCAAGATACAGAAAGAAATTACCGCTATCAACATGCTTATGGGGTAATACTTCTCCTAGGTGCTGTATCTAATAGGCTCCCTTACTTGTCAATATATGCGGAACATCATGAAGATTTTATTTGCGAGCGATCAGATAGTTTGGTTGATGGTTTTCAGATAAAAACTCGTAAACCAGAAGAAGGTTCATGGGATTTAGCAGACGATGCACTCAAAATGAGTATTAAACACTTTGTGGAATTAAATAACACCTTTCATGAAGCTGTCGGCTCGTTAAATTTTGTCTCGAATGTTGATTTCTCTAATCCTGGATCAGACATAAAGGATCATTTAAAGTTACGGAGAAGTCCAGTAAAATTTATAAAAATTGTGAAAGAATGTTCTTCAGTTGATAATATTACTGCTCCTTTCGATATAACGTTATCAGAATTGTGCGCTTACTGTGGATGTTCTGCCGAAGAATTATTTGCTACTATAAAAAAGGTGGAACTTATTCTAGGTCCAGATCGAAATAGTTTTGACTCCGAAATTGTAACGACACACTTGGCAACTCTCCCAAACTGTTCTACATTTTCTGTGCCCGTGCTCAATGCTATTCGAGATGAACTTATTCATCGAGTGTGGCTTGCATCACATAAAGTAGATGATCCGAGCAAACACTGGTACCCAATCAACAAAATATCACCCGACAATCCGTATATTACTGAGAAAAGAATATCCGTAGAAATGGTTTTACAAACGATACACAAAAATGTAGAACCTCCTTTTCGTTATTTCGACACATCGACAATTACGCTGGGCAATGGAAAGGGAAACCTTGAAATTTTGAGAAAGAAAATGGAAAGGGGTAACCTCCATAATCAAATTCTAACAATGGAGCGGAGAAGTTTATCTGCTGAGCAAAAATTGATTGAGTTTGCTATCAGGAACCCTATCGGAACAGAAGCACATCTTGCCCAATTGGAAAGCATTGTTCAGGGAGAATGTGACGAAGCCTATCTTAATGCGTCTTTGAAGGGAGTCCCAATTGGCCCTCAGATGCTGGCAGATGTCTATAATCGCTTGAAATTAAAATCGGAGCAACAATCAGATCTTGTTTTACGGCAACCGTATGAACTTCTCGTGGGGATTTCAGGTCTTCTGACGGGAGAATGCAAAGTCTGGTGGAGCGAACGTTTTAATTTAGAAGGTGAAGAATGAGCTTTAATTTAATTCGTGCTATAGCTGGTACTGAAAATAATGATGACATCCATCTTGGTCGCATACTTTTGTTACTTCTAGCTGCTAATGACAAAGGATCGAAGTCAATAGAAGGAATTACAAAGTTAGCTAAGTTAGATTTTTTACTGAGATATCCAAATTGTCTTGAAAGAGCACTCGTGGCCGCAAATAGGAATTCGGAACTTGCAAATGTGAAAGAGTATGAACGGTCGACACTCGAATCGAAAATGATCAGATTCAAGTACGGACCATGGGATTCTCGATACAGAAGATGGTTGAATCTTCTAGCATCCCGTGGCCTTGCCACAGTTGAACTCCAAAAGAAGACCATTGTTATTGAACTGACCGATAAAGGACAAAAGATAGCAGAACAATTTTCTGTTGATGCTGCATACAGCGATATTTATTCACGAAGTCAATTGGTTATTAATGCTTTTGGCCAAATGACATCTTCTCGTATTAAGAATTTTGTGTATCAGGTTTTCCCAGAACTTGAAACCATGAAATGGGGAGAGGATATCTTACTATGAAGTTTCGCATTTCATCCCTCGATCTTGTTTTTAAAAAAGATGATGATGTAATCAAATTCGACGATATTACATATTTTTATGGGAAGATGGGAGCTGGAAAGACAAGTATCGCTCATCTTATTGATTATTGCTTAGGAGGCGATTTCGATCTTTCCCCGGCACTCCAAAGTGAATTCGTCTCTGTAAAACTCAATTTAGTTATAGAAGGAAATATTCTTTCACTCGAGCGAGTGCGGGAATCCGACCAAATAGTTGCGCTTTGGGTTAAAGATGACGAAAAAATTGAAGCTGTAATACCAGCAAAAAGAGCAACCGGTGAAATTATCCCAGGAAGCGGTATCGAAAATCTTTCTGATCTCATATTTTATTTATCCGGAATAAATCCGCCTAAAGTTAGAAGAAGCAAGACCAAAGAAGACTCTGATCTAGAAAGGCTTAGTCTCCGAAATTTATTGTGGTTTTGCTATCTCGATCAGGATAGCATGGATAGTAGTTTCTTTAATCTTGACCTTGATGCGCCTTTCTTTAATCGCAACAAAAGTAAAGATGTTCTCCGTTACATAATAGGATTCCATCAAGAGTTGGTAGCCGAGCTAGAGACAGAATTGCAACTCGTTCGCGAAGATCGTATGACAAACCTTACGAGTGCAGAGTCGCTTAAAAATGCTCTTGAAGGAGAGGGTATTGGGGGTAAAAAAGAAATAGAAACCCGCATATTTGATCTTCAGCAAGAGTTAACAAGTGTTCTGGAAGCCATTCATTATTCTCGAACAGAATTAAAGCCAAACATTCCTCATTCAGTTGATCTTTTGCGGCAAAATGCCAGAAAACTTGCAGCAGAATTGCAAACGGTTGAGGATGCAATTTCTTCGGTAGAAAATACAATCGAAAGCGATAAACGGCACCTCAATGAATTAACAATGTTGAAAGTGAAATTTAAACGCATTTCGTCAGCGAAAAACATTTTATTAGGGGTCGAATTTAATTCTTGTCCGCACTGTTCTCAAGCGTTACCGTCTCGCCGCCCTGGATTATGCACCGTGTGTGGACAAGATGGCCCCGAAGAACCTTTATATGAAATGAAAAAAGAAGTTATTGATGTTGATGCAGCCAATCGAATTGCCGAACTATCAGACATGATAGAACGACATTCAAATCAGTTAAAAAAGCTTAACTTTCGCCAGCAGGAACTAATAACAGAAAAGCAGAAGATAGATTGCAAAAACCGGAGCAAGGCGCACAGTGAAACCGGAGTAAGCCGCACAGGTTAAACGGAGTATGTCGCACACCCAAACCGGGGCAAGGCGCACACTTTTCCGGAAATCGGGGATTTAGGGGAAACCGCTGGTTAATCCAAAAATGGCGTGCTATTCTCTTTGAGATCAAGGAGATAGGATGTCCCAGGAGCGATTAACCGTGCGAAAAATACGAGAAATTTTGCGTTTGAAATATGAATCCAGCCTGTCCAATCGAGCGATTGCAGGTGCCTGCAAAATCTCCAACAGCACTGTTGGGGAATATTTGCGTCGGGCAGAAGGGGCTGGGATCAGCTGGCCGCTTCCGGATATTGGCGAAGATGAGCTGGTTCAAAAGCTGTTTCCAGAGCAAAAACCAGTGGAAGAAAAGGTTCGCCCTTTACCGGATTGGGAAGCGGTTCGTAAAGAATTGCGCCAAAAAGGGGTTACCCTCCGGCTGGTGTGGATGGAATACTTGGAAGATCACCCGGATGGTTACCAATATTCCCAATATTGCGAGTATTACCGGCGATGGAAGAAAGCCCAGACCGGTCCCAGCAAACACCGCGAGCACGTGGGTGGCGAAGAAATGCAGGTGGATTACGCTGGTGTGAAGATCCCCATTACCAATCCGGAGAGCGGAGAAATCAGTGAAACCTCCGTGTTTGTTGCAGTGCTGCCTGCCTCCAATTACACCTACATAGAAGCACAAGCCAGCGAGAACCAGTCCAACTGGAACAATGGCCATGTACGTGCCTTCGAGTATTTTGGCGGACTGGTCCGGATTGTTGTTCCGGATAACCTGAAAACGGGTGTCCAAAAACCCAACTACTATGAACCGGACCTCAACCCGGCTTATCAGGAGTTGGCTGAACATTATCAATTTGCGGTCTTGCCCGCTCGGGTGAGGAAACCAAAAGATAAAGCCAAGGTGGAAAATGGTGTTCAAAATATCGAGCGATGGGTGATTGCGCCGCTGCGCAAACGCACATTTTTTAGCCTGCTCGAACTCAACCAGGCGCTCCAGAAACAATTGGAATGGTTCAACAACAAAGAAATGCAGGCCGTAGGCCGGTCCCGTCGGCAGGAATTTGAAGAGATCGACCAACCCAATCTGCGCCCCCTGCCCGAAAAGACCTACGAATATGCTGAGCGGAAAACGGCGCGTGTGAATATCGACTATCACGTTGAATTTGACAAGCATCTGTATTCCGTTCCACATCTCTTACACCACCAGGAAGTGCATATTCGAGCTACGGAACGGATGGTGGAAATCTTTTTCAAAGGAAAATCAGTCGCTGTTCATCCCCGCAACTTCCGCCCGGGCCGCTTTTCGACGTTTCGGGAGCATATGCCTGCCAATCATCAATTTATCGAGAAGGTAAATGCCGAGCAACTGGTGGAATGGGCAACCCATATCGGGCCGCAGACGGCTGCCCTGGTTTCGGCTGCGCTCAAGGCACGCCCTTTCCCACAGCAAGCCTACCGCACCTGCCTGGGGATACTGAGCCTGGCGAAAAAGCACAATCACGCCTTGATGGAGTTGGCCACCCAGTCCGCCCTGGAAACGCGGAGTTATTCTTACGCTTCTCTGAAAGACGAACTGGACTGGCTTGCCAAACAAATCAGCTCCCCGATCGTAGAAACGCTCCCGCCCCATGAGAATATCCGCGGTACCGAATACTACCAATAAGGACACCCAATCATGATCTCACAAACCCTGCTAGAAAAACTACTGGAACTGCGCCTGCCTGCTTTTCGGGAAGGCTTACGTGAACAAGCCTGCAACCCCCAATACGCCACCCTGTCTTTTGAAGAACGGCTTTTGCTGCTGGTCGAGTTGGAGTATTCACGCCGCACGGACAACCGCATCCAGCGCCGAATGAAGTTGGCCGAGTTCCCGATGCAGTCCACGATTGAAGACCTGGATTTCTCCCCGGAGCGTGGTCTGGATCGCCGTCTGGTTCTAGAGCTGGCCCAATGTAACTGGGTGGAGAAAGCACTCAACGTTTTGATCCTGGGAGCCACCGGCACTGGGAAATCGTTTTTAGCTTGTTCGTTGGGCGCCGCAGCCTGTCGACAGGGTTTCACTGTTCGTTATCTGCGCACTTCCCGTTTTCTGCATTCCATCAATCAGGCCAGGCAGGACGGTTCGTACCTCACCCTGCTGCATTCGCTGAACAAGACCGATGTGTTGATCCTGGATGATTGGATGCGTGACCCCATCCCAATCTCTGCGGCTCAGGATTTGTTGGAAGTCTTCGATGACCGCTTTGGAAAAACCGCCACGATCATCGCTTCGCAAGTACCTGTGGCGGATTGGCACGCCCGCTTTCCAGATCCCACCATCGCCGATGCCATCCTGGACCGGACCATTCATTCCGCCTATCGGCTTTCTCTTTTGGGTGATTCTCAGAGGAAACTGCGAGGATTCCGGGCCATGTCGCACACATGATGTAGAATATTCTTACCAGCGATTTCCCCCTCCCCGACTGTGCGGCATGCTCCGTTTAAGGTGTGCGATTTCACCGGAATCCGCAGATAGATCAACTTATCAATGAAGCCACAAGTGAATACGATTCTTCATATCTGTCTAGTGCTTTAGAATATGAGCGCAGAAAAGCTGAGATAGAACAGACCATATTAAAGCTAAGAGATTATGTCAGGTTATCAGGTAAAGTAGATGAGTTGTACAAGAAAGCGTCAGATCTTGAAGCGCGCGAAATCGAACTCAGACGCACTTTGAAGGAAGCACGAGCAACCGCTGAGGGAGATACGAGGAATTTGGTAGAACTTGGAAATCTTTTTCTTGATTGCTTGCTTCGAGCGAGGTTATCTGGTTTCACATCTGATGACCATGCTGCAATTAAACCTCCAAATTTTCTACCGGAAGTAATTTCGCCAACCGTAGGAGATTTATCTATTACTTCTTTTTCCAATCTCAGCAGCGGAGGCAAAAAATCGCTTTTCAAAGCCTGTTTTGCTATTGCAATTCATCGTTTGGCGGTGAAAATAAACGCGGTATTGCCAACCTTGTTGATTATCGATTCACCCATGAAAAACATAAGTGAGCGGGAGAATCGAGAGCAATTTGAGGGATTTCATCAGATGCTTTATGAACTCCGTTAGACTGTGCTAGTATTGATTATGCCAGACAAGGGCTGAATAAGTCTATCGAGCTCAACAGCCAACCTGTTCGGTCAAACTAATTCTGCGAAGAAGACCCAGCCCTTGTTGTGAATAAAAGCTAAATAGTATTACAGCCGTATTCAGGCTACTACACGGAGAAAGCTATTTCACAAATTCTGGCATGATCAGTACACACACTGGAGATTAGCAATGACGCAATTCAATAAGTTTGTTGGTGTTGATATAGCCTCCGCCTCCTTTACCGCTTGTGTTGGCGTGTCGCCATGGAAATTGGCAGTAAAACCTGAAACTTTCGATAACGATGAAAATGGCTATTCAGTCTTTCTGAGCTGGATGAAACGCCATGATTGCTCGCTAATCGACACGGTGGTGTGCATGGAAGCCACCGGGGTATATGGTGAAGGGCTGGCCTATTTCCTGTGCGCCAGCGGTTTTACGGTGGCTGTCGAGCCACCTCTAAATATCCAGCGTAAATTTCCGATCAACAAATCGAAAAATGATCTGCTGGATAGCACTTATATCGCCGAGTATGCCTGTCGCTATGTCGACAAATTGGCCATATGGAAGCCCAGGGATGATGTTTTAGAGCAAGTAAAGGTGCTTTTAGCCTCTCGGGAGCAGTTTGTTGGGCAGTCAACAGCTCAAAAGAACGCTTTGCATGCTATAAATCGCAAAAAGGTTTCTTGCGACGTGGCCAAGGATGTGCACAAAGAAATTATCAAACAAATTGAAAAACATATCGCAACGATCGATGCCGAAATTAGGCGCTTGATCAACAGCGATCCAACTTACAAACGAACGTTTCTCCTGCTCCTCTCGCTACCAGGTGTAGGAGCCATGTTGGCCGCACATTTGCTTATTATCACTCAGTATACACAAGATCCAAGAGTGCTGGCAACATTTATCGGCATCAGTCCGATTGAACATGAAAGTGGCTCTTCTATAAAAAAGACACCGACATCGCGCCACTATGGACCACCGGCTATTCGGAAATTGCTCTTTTTGGCGGCTTGCTCTGTAAGGCAGCATCGCAAGCAATTCCAGCTATATTTCGCACGCAAAACTGCCGAAGGCAAAGCTAAAAAACTAATCATTAACAATATCCAGAATAAGTTGCTCAAAATCGCGTGCGCTGTTTTGCGCGAACAAAAACCATATATCGCCAACTATGTTTCTGTCAATCCTTTGGTTCTTAAAAACGCTTGACAAGGTCATAGTATTCGCAGAGACAGAATTATTTGGAACTCAGTTCATAATAATTGATAAAGAGTATTGTGCTCCGTCAGAAAACGTGATGGTAAATTTGAGCGTCAGACATATGACTCCAGAAGATGACAATAATCCACCTCTTGTCCGATATTATCGCGGACATTAATAAGAATTGGCTGATATTTAACCTATGCAAACCCGAAACCGCAACCCCTTTACCACCATCCACACCGAAGGCGCCCTGCTGCCTTCCGACTTGCTGCAGCGCATCCTGGATTACGACAAAAGCCTGCCTGGTTTGACGCCGGAAGCCTATCACCTTTCCGGCGAGAAGCTCAATGAAGCCATCAATCGCTCTTGGAACCGACTGCAGGGAGCCTGGGCGGCTTTCGGTACATCGAGGGCTCGCCTTGGTGAAAGTGACGCCGGTACCGGGTTAACTCGCGACCGTTGGTTATATCCGCTTTTTGACGAATTGGATTTTGGACGCCTGCAGGCTGCCAAGGGGTTGGAAATTGACGGCAAACCTTATGCTATCTCGCACATATGGGCAAAGGTGCCGATTCATCTGGTGGGCTGCGGAGTTGACTTGGAGAAGCGTTCGGCTGGTGTGGTGGGGGCTTCCAAGGCCAGCCCGCACAGCCTGCTGCAGGAGTATCTTAATCGTTCGTCGGATGCACTATGGGGGATAGTTACAAATGGTTTGCGGCTGCGCGTGCTGCGTGATAATGCCACGCTCACCCGCCAGGCATTCCTCGAATTTGATCTGGAAGCAATGTTTGACGGCGAGGTTTATGCCGATTTTGCCTTGTTGTGGCTGATCTGTCACCAGTCCAGGCTCGAAGTTCCGGATGGCGCGACCGAATGCGCGCTCGAACAATGGTCAAAATCTGCACAGGAACAGGGCACCCGCGCGCTAACTAAACTGCGCGCTGGCGTTGAACAGGCTATCGCTGCTCTGGGTAGTGGATTTCTGAAGACCCAGTCCAATCAGAAATTGCGCGGCGACCTGCGTTCTGGCACACTGGCCACCCAGGATTATTACCGTCAACTGCTCAGGCTGGTCTACCGCTTGATTTTTCTGTTTGTGGCCGAAGACCGTGACCTATTATTTGACCCGGCAGCCACGCCTAAAGCGTGCGAACGCTATCTCAAATATTATTCACTCCAGCGCCTGCGCCGCCTGGCTGCGCGCACGCGCGGCAGCCGCCATCCGGACTTGTACGAGTCGCTCAAGCAGGTCATGGATCTATTAGCCGGGACTTCCGCGAAGGAAGAAACGCGCCTGGAGTTGGGTTTGCCCATCCTGGGCGGCTTTCTCTTTTCCGATGCCGCCCTGCCTGACCTGGATTCCGCTGAATTGGAAAATGAAGCCCTACTCGCTGCCCTGCGGCATTTGACCCAGATCGAAGAAGGCAGTACCCGTCGGGCTGTGGATTACAAGAACCTGGGTTCTGAGGAACTGGGTGGTATTTATGAAAGCTTGCTGGAACTGCATCCCCTGGTTAATACCGACTCTGGGTCTTTTGAGCTAGATTCGGTCGCCGGCAATGAGCGCAAAGAAACCGGCAGTTATTACACACCTTCAAGTCTTATCCAAGCCTTGCTCAATTCTGCATTGGATCCGGTGATATCCCAAGCGATTAAGAATGGAAATTTATCAACCGTCTCTCAAGAAAAATCTCTGTTATCTCTCAAGGTTTGCGACCCAGCTTGTGGTTCTGGGCACTTTCTAGTGGCAGCATCGCACCGCATTGCTCGCCGATTAGCACAATTGCGGACTGGCGAAGGTGAACCTACTCCAGATACTATGCGTACCGCTCTTCGGGAGGTCATCAGCCATTGTATTTATGGCGTAGATATTAACCCTATGTCAGTGGAATTGTGCAAAGTCAACCTTTGGCTGGAATCTCTTTCTCCTGGTAAACCTCTCTCGTTTCTCGATTCTCATATTAAGAGAGGTAATAGTTTGGTTGGTGTATGTTTTGATATGAAATTGGAAAATTTGGTAGTGCCAGACGAAGCTTTCAATCAAATAGCCAGATATGATAAATTTACTTCGACTTTGTTGAAAAAGCGTAATAAAAATGAACGAGAAGGTCAAGAGAGTCTGTTTATAATGCTTCATGAAAATCCACCAAATCTTGACCAAGAGAAATGGCTGGCTGAACGAGCAAGAATGGTTGATGCCATGCCGGAAGACACTGCAATCGAAGTTCAGGCGAAGGCGAAGGCATACCAAAATGTCAGCGAATCAACTCAATATCTCATTCAAAGCCAAATTGCAGATCTTTGGACAGCAGCCTTTTTCTGGAAAGTTGATGAACCGTTAAGCAAGTCATTCGAGGTGGTAGCCCCCACCCATGGGCAGTTGCGGCGAATGCAAACTGGTCAACAGACTCAAGCAGGTCTCCAGGAAAAAATAGAGAAACTTCGCCAGGCAGAAGGGTTCTTCCACTGGTCCCTAGAGTTCGCAGATGTAAATTTCGGAGGTGGTTTCGACTGCATCATCGGCAATCCTCCTTATATACAGATTCAGACCATGCATGAAAAGGCGGATATTCTACAAGGTTTAGGTTTTGAATCATTCGCAAGATCAGGGGATATTTATTGCCTTTTTTACGAGCGCGGTGTTCAATTATTACAAGATGGAGGAATTTTAGCTTTTATCACAAGTAATAAATGGATGCGTGCGGGATATGGCGAAGCATTAAGGAATTTCCTTGCAGAAAAAACAAATCCGATTCAATTAATTGACTTTTCCGGACAAAAAATATTTGAGTCCGCCACAGTTGATGTTAACCTTTTAATCCTCGAAAAGGCAAAGAACAAATACAAAACGAAAAGCTGTGTAATTACAGATTCGTCAAGCCTAAATAATTTGAGCGTTTTTATCGAGCAACATCAAACCATCAATCAATTCAGTACGCGACAAAGTTGGACAATTCTATCAAGCATGGAACAACGAATAAAGTCAAAAATCGAAAACCTTGGTAAACCTCTAAAAGATTGGGAAATTTCGATCAATTACGGCATCAAAACCGGTTTCAACGAAGCATTTATTATTGATGGATTCAAAAGAAAAGAACTTTTAGAAGAGGACCCTAAATCTGCTGAAATAATACGACCGATATTAAGAGGCAGGGATATTAAACGTTATGGATATGAATTCCAAAATTTGTGGTTGATTAACAGTCATAATGGCAACAGCCATAAAGGAACTAGCCGAATCAATATTGAGGAATATCCTGCTATCAAAAGACATTTAGACAAGTATTATGACTCACTAACCGTTAGATTCGATAAAGGCGATACCCCGTACAACCTGCGAAGCTGTGCATATATGGACGATTTTTATAAGCAAAAAATGTATCTTCTCAATAAGTCATGGTTAGGCAGG
>CAYWXS010000079.1:0-30529 GCA_964462245.1 uncultured Anaerolinea sp. | reverse complement strand
TTGCAACCTCCATGTCTGGCTGTAAACGATGACCACAAAAAACATTAGAACTAGGCTTTTTTTATCTCACCGGGGACTTTTGCCCCCGGTTTTGAGTTAAATAGCACACCTGGCACAACCGCCATACGCGGTTTTGCTGTCCTTTTTGTAATGTGGAATGTGCCTTACCTGGTCGCCTTCTGGCAGCCCATCCGACACTTGACCTCACTGAAAGAAGCACTCATCATGCAGACCATTGGCCTGAGCGGTGAGACAGACCTCTTGTTTTCTCTACCAACCGGGCACACACTGCTGCATAGCTCAATCCTGCGTTTCATTCTTTTTGACAGCGCCGGGTTGGTTTTGCTGATCCTTGTTTTTTTTCTGATCAAATCCCCCAAACAAAACCTTCAACCTCTAGCATAAATCCCTGGCCTGCTTACGTTGGGAAATGTCTTAACAAATACCCGGTCAGCCAAATCAAGTTAGAATTAACAGGTGTCAACAACTTCCAAAAATAAAGTAGTGGAACCATTACTTTGCTGCACAAATCTCACACACTCAATCCTGACCTCCGGAGCCAACATGCCCAATATAAAATTTGACCGCTTTTATCGTTACGCTGATCTGACCAACCTGCTGCTAGCCTTTGCCAACGAATACCCGCAACTTGCCCGCATAACCTCTATTGGCAAAAGTCATGAAGGCCGCGATGTCTGGATAATGACTCTTACCAATTTCCAAAGCGGTCCGGATACCGAAAAACCAGCCTTGTGGGTGGATGGCAACATTCATGCATCAGAACTGGCAGCTTCGGCTGCCAACCTGTACTTTATCCACTCACTGCTAACCCGTTATGGGATGGACCCCGCTGTCACCGAAGCCCTGGATACACGTGTATTTTATATTTGTCCACGCGTCAACCCGGACGGCGCCGAATGGGCTCTGGCAGACCGGCCAAAAATCATCCGCTCCAGTACCCGCCCTTACCCATACGACGAAGAACCAATCGAAGGCCTGCTGGCCAACGAAGATATCGATGGCGATGGGCGCATCCTGTCCATGCGCATCCCAGACCCCAACGGCGCCTGGAAATGCCACCCGGAAGACCCGCGATTGATGATCAGGCGTGACCCCGTCGAAAGCGGGGGCAAATACTATCGGGTATTACCCGAAGGTCCACTCAAAAACTATGACGGTACCACCATTAAGGTCCAAAGCCCGCGTGAGGGTTTGGACCTTAATCGCAATTTTCCAATCAATTGGCGTCAGGAAGTCGATCAAACAGGTGCTGGACCCTACCCCGTCAGCGAACCTGAAGCACGCAATCTGGTCGATTTCATCGTCAAACACCCAAACATTGGCAGCGCCATCACCTTCCACACCATGAGCGGGGTATTGCTGCGCCCCTATGATGACCGCGCCGATGAAGCATTTCCCGCTGAAGATCTTTGGACCTACCAGAAGATAGGCGCGCAAGGCACAAAGATGACGGGTTACCCAAACGTCTCCATCTTTCACGATTTCACTTACCACCCCAAACAAGTTACAACCGGCGGCTTTGACACCTGGATGTATGATCACCTGGGCATGTTTGCCTGGACAGTGGAAATTTGGAGCCCGCAAAACCAGGCCGGTATTGGTCAATATAAATTTATTGAGTGGTATCGCGAGCACCCCATCGAAGACGATCTACTCCTGATGAAGTGGAATGATGAGAAGCTGGGTGGTACCGGGTTTATAGACTGGTATGAATTTGAACATCCACAGCTTGGCAAGGTGGAACTGGGCGGTTGGAATTCGCTCCACACCTGGACCAATCCTCCGGCAGCCTATTTAGAAAAAGAAATTCAACGCTTCCCGGATTGGCTGGTCTGGAACGCGTTGATCTCCCCCAGGTTATCCATGCGCGAATGCAACGTGACTTCGATTGGGTCGGACACTTATCGCATACGCCTGGTGCTGGAAAATACCGGATGGTTGCCCACATACATCACAAAAAAAGCCCTGGAAAAAAAGGTCATCCGCGGGGTCATCTGCGAAATTGAACTGCCCGAAGACGCTACGCTGCAATCTGGTAAACAACGTGAAGAGTTTGTCCAACTCGAGGGTCGGGCTTACAAAAACGCTACGTTGGATGAATTTGAAGAATCCTCCACGGATCGGCTCAAAGTGGAATGGGTCATCCACGCCCCGCATGGTGGCAGCGTGGCGTTATGCGCCCGTCACGACCGTGCTGGTCTGATCCGTACAAAAATAACACTGGTCTAACCTCACATTTATATTATCGGCTGATCAACTGTAAATTTCTGATCAGCCGATAATGATTAAAAAACGAAATCGAAGAAACATGCAGCCATCCACCCATGCGCGAATCGAAGCAATCGACCAATTTCGAGGCCTTGCCATCCTGCTGATGGTGCTGGCCAACTACCTGGCTGGTACAGCACTGCTCCAAACTGATTGATAGGGCTTCAGTCGCTGGGAATGCTGACGATTCTCAGTCTGGTGGGGCTCTGGTTGGAAAGAAATATTATTCTCCTGGGGTTTTAAAAATTATGGAACTAATCCTGTTCTGAGTGCGTCATAAACACAGGTCAGATATGACCTGACCCAGCTTTCCGGGACGCCGAAACCGGAAGAACCCCACCATACTTACAGGAGAAGTGTATGAAACCCCGCATCCGAATCGCTCTTTTTCTAATCGTATTAACAGCTCTTATCCTGGCTGCCTGCGCCCCTTCTGCCGGAAGAAGTACTGCCCCATTGCCAGGCCTGCCAGCCGCGACCGCCGCTGCCGACATGTATGCGCTTCAGGCACCGGAAGCAGCTGCACCTTCCGTAGTTGAAAATTCCAAAGCCACAGGCAACACCCTACCGGCAGTAGAAGGAGCGGTGACCAATATCCTGCCAGATAAAGCCACCATCCAGACCAGTGCAGAATCTCTGGTCAATGCTCAAACGGATCACATGATCATAAAGAATGCCGAGATCAAACTACTCGTAGATGAGACCGATACCACCATCGACCGCAGTATGCAGATCGTCGGTGATGTGGGTGGATATATCATCTCATCCCGCGTCTGGTACCAGGATTCCAATGGCACAAATTACAAGTTTGCCACTCTCAGCCTGGGCGTACCAGTTAGTCAATTTGAAACCGCCATGCGCCGCTTGCGCGGACTGGCTCTACGCGTCCTTGATGAAAACGCCTCCGGTCAAGATGTTACGAGTGAATACGTGGACCTTCAATCACAACTTGGCAACCTGGAAACCACACGAGACCGCATCCGCCAATTTATGGATGACGCCAAATCGGTCGAAGAATCCCTGCGCATTAACCAGGAGTTGACCAATATCGAAGGTCAGATCGAACAGGTCAAAGGGCGGATGAACTTCCTCTCCAACCGTTCGGCCTACTCAACCATCACCGTCAATTTTGAACCAGATATCCCCGTCCTGACCCCAACACCCACACCCACCTTATTGCCCACTCCCACACCAAAGAGCTGGAACCCGGGCGAAACCTTTCACGAAGCAACAGGTACCGTGACCAATATCTACCAGGGTTTCGTGGAAATCGCCATCTGGCTCATTATCGTGGTTATCCCCCTGCTGGCGCCACCTGCACTCATTCTCTGGGGACTATACAAACTGGTCACTCGCAAAGGTAAAAAGACCGAAATCACCAAATAGACTAACTGGCTATGTAAAAAGAGTCCGAACTATATGTTTCGGGCTCTTTTTGTTCTGGATTCCGACCTGGATTATATGATTTCGCTCATACAAATTGAAAATTATTAAAAGTGGATAAAAGACCTCAAATTG
Source organism: uncultured Anaerolinea sp. (assembly GCA_964462245.1). Classification (GTDB taxonomy): domain Bacteria; phylum Chloroflexota; class Anaerolineae; order Anaerolineales; family Villigracilaceae; genus UBA5195. The sequence continues at coordinate 26,722 of CAYWXS010000079.1, read as the reverse complement.
GTAGTAACTTTTTTCAATCTATTACGACAAATAATTATCAACCGGCGTAACCGGATCCACAAAAATAATTCGGAGATAATCATGAACCCAAAAAATGCTCTCTTTCTCTCGGCTTCCCTTACGGCTTTTGTCCTGGCCATACTTTTTGGAGTAGTCACGAAAATAACAACCACCAACAGCACCCTGGCTGCTGCCGCAGTAGCCCCCACTGTAGAAGTAATCGCCGCCACCGATATTCCCGCTCCTACCCAGGAGCTGCCCCAGCCCACCAATTTACCCGCCGCCACTGCCGTGACTCCAGCCACCCCTGAAGAAGCTGCACTCCTGGCTGCAGAAGCCATCAAGCGTCAGGATGTTTACAGCGTCGAAACCTTTAATTATCAGGGCGTTGATAGCTATAAAGTTGTGTTCGTTTCGGGCGACGTTGTTTACATAGGCCTGGACAAAAAAGTACTGGAGATGACAAAACTGCAAATAGCCTCGACTTACAGTGAACCGGCCCCCGCACCCAAGAAAAACCATAAAAACAATAACAATCCTGCTCCTTCCAAACCCACCCCCAACCCCAAGCCACCTAGCGATGATCACAGCGATCACAGCGATGACAGCCACGACAACTAAACAACACAGCTTAACGATAAAGGAATTGGATCATGACGAATAAACCTCAAGGTAAAAGCTGGAGTGAAATCCAGATGGCAATTACAGCAGTCGCTATCACCGCCACCCTCGCATTCTGGAACCTCTTCGCCTCGTCTGGTAATACCCAGGCAGCAGCCCAGGTGGAAGAAGCTTCCACTCCAATCGAACCACCGCCACCCGTCGAAACCGCAGAACCAACTGCGGCGGCGGCAGCCACCGCCACGGTGCAGTCACTGACACTAAAACCAATCAAGATCATCTATGGTGGAATAATACCGCAGCAGCAGGTTGTCGAAGTGGCTGCCGCTGCCCCAGCCGCCATAAATAATAACAATAACAAACCGAGCATAAACAAACCAGCACCCAAGCCCAAGCCCAAGGCACCAGCACCCAAGCCCAGAGCACCCAAACCACCAAGTTCAGGTAAATCCTAACAATGTTATTTAGAATAGATTTCAGGGCGATGGGCACCAACATGATCGCAATGTTGGACAGCTCATCGTCCCAGGCCCCCGATGAACTTTCCCAGGTACCCAATTGGTTTGAAGATTGGGAACAAACTCTCAGCCGTTTCCGAAAAGACAGCGAACTAAATCAGCTCAATCGCTCGGCTGGTTGGCCAGTCCACGTCAGCCAGACAATTTGGGAAGTTTTTCAGGCAGCTGTGGCTGCCGAAACAGCCAGCGAAGGTCTGGTGAAAGCCACAGTACTGGATGCAATGCTAAATATTGGTTACGATCGCAGTCTTGAAGAACTGCCGCACGAAAGACCCCTGCAAGAAGTTACCCCCTGGAACAAGATACCCTCGCTGGCAGAAGTCAGCCTGGATGAGAAAAACCAGACAATCTGTTTACCCGCCGACGTACATTTAGATTTTGGTGGTATTGCAAAAGGCTGGGCAGCCCAACAAGCTGCAAATAAATTATCTAAATGGGGTCCAGCCCTGGTGAGCGCTGGTGGAGATATGGCCATCACTGGCGAACGTCCAAATGCTGAGCTATGGCCTGTCACCATTGATGATCCCTTCAATCAGGGTGAAGTTATCGCAAATTTAGGACTTGGTGCTTGTGGGATAGCGACCTCCGGTACAGATTACCGCCGCTGGAAAATGGGCGGCCGCTGGAACCACCATATAGTAGACCCACGCACAGGCCAATCCGCCCAAACAGATCTGGTTGCGGCCTCAATCATTGCGCCCGATGTCTTACAAGCCGAGATGGCAGCCAAAGCCGTCATCATTCTTGGTTCCCAGGACGGCATGCGTTGGATCGAAGCCCGACCCGGATTTTCTGCCATGCTGGTGACAGAAACGAATGGCGAAATAATTTTAAGCAATCATATTTCTCAATTTTTTTGGAGGTCCTGATGAACAATAATATGCCCGATCAAGTGGAATACGAATCGACCATTGGCATACAGACATTTATCATGGTGCTGCTTTCCATCTCGGTTGGCACCCTGGCCGCCACGGTCATCCTGCCAACCTGGATGCCCAATCTGGCAAATTCCTTAATGGGTTCGGACCCCAAAGCCTTCTGGTATCTCTCCCGAGGTAGCTCCTTTGCTGCCATGAGCCTTTTGTGGCTTTCGATGGCTCTGGGACTGGGCATCACCAATAAAATGGCTCGCATTTGGCCCGGTCTTCCAGCAACTTTCGCAATTCATGAATATGTCAGCCTTCTGGGGTTAGCCTTTGCCATTTTTCATGCACTGATCCTAATGGGCGATAAATATATTTCATTCACTCTAGCTCAGATTGTTATCCCATTTACTACAGTCGGTTACAAGCCCATCCTGGTTGGCCTTGGACAAGTTGGTTTTTATGTCTGGTTGATGGTGGCTCTCAGCTTTTATGTGCGCTCCCGAATTGGATCAAAAGTCTGGCGTACTCTTCATTACATTAGTTTTCTCTGCTACTGTGTGGCACTCTATCACGGCATTAGTAGCGGAACCGACACCAAGGAACTGTGGGCTCAGGTTTATTACTGGATCTCCGGTGCCAGCTTATTGTTCCTCTTAATGCAGCGTATCATCGTGAGCACATTGGCCAAGGCAGCCAAACCTGCTCCACGGTCCATACCCCAAACAACTAGCGCTGCCCGGGAAAACACTCCATCAGCCTAAGCTCAATCCCGTGCAAAGATCGTGACCATTAGCCAAACCCAGGAGCCCCACCATTTCAGGTCGGGGCTCCTTTTACATCTCAAATATGATTACTTTAACAAATCCTTAACTGACGAATAATTGTTTATGGTATAGTATTTTCATAGGTAAAATATCCATGCCAGAAACCATCCTCGTCGTAGAAGACGAACCCTCTCTGCAAGAAACACTTGTTTATAATCTCCAGAAACAAGGCTACATCGTCGAATGCACCGGCGATGGTCGCGTTGCGATGGAGATTGCCCGTCGAATTAAACCCGACCTGATCCTGCTCGATATCATGCTACCTGGAATGAATGGGGTAGATATCTGTAAAAACCTACGACGTGAAAGTTTGCAATTTCCCGTTATCATGCTCACTGCCCGCGATGACGAGATTGATCGTATTGTGGGTCTAGAGATCGGCGCAGATGATTACGTTACCAAACCTTTTTCAATGCGTGAGCTAATGGCGCGTGTAAAAGCTCAATTACGTCGCACAGAGTCGCTGCGCGATGAACTGGAAAAAATAAAATCCAGCTCACCGGTACAGGATACACTGACCTTCAACAACCTTATCATCAACCGCACCCGCCGCGAAGTTATCCTTGATAATCTGCCGTTGGCTCTTAAACCCCAGGAATACGATCTGCTCCTCTTTTTTGGAGAGCACAAAGGTCAAATGCTTTCACGCGAATTTATTCTGGAACGCGTTTGGGGTTGGGAATACATTGGCGATAGCCGCACCGTGGATGTACACGTACGCTGGCTGCGACAGAAAATTGAAATCGATTCAGCTAACCCGCTCCGGATTGTCACCGTCCGCGGTGGTGGCTATCGCTTTGAAGGATGAATACAACCCTTCTTTTCGCCCTTGCTGCAGCCCTGCTGGCATTGATCTGGCTCGCCTGGCGCCATCTCCGACTTCGCCAGGAGCTGAAACGATACACCCGCTCGCTTGAACAGTTCATCTCTGGCGATTTCCCCAACCAAACCCTGCCAACCGATGTGAAAGGCATGGTCGCCCTCTCAAACACAGTTTATAACTTTTCCCAGAAATACAAAAACCATATTGACCGGCTGAATGCTGAAAATGCCCGCCTGCAGGCAACCTTGAACCAGATGACAGATGGCATCCTTATTTCAGATGCCCTTGGCCGGATTCAGATGGCCAATCCTGCTGCCGAAAGCATGTTTGGTGAGGGACAAACCCTGATCGGTAAAACTGTCAGCCTGGCTCTGCGCCACCACCAGCTCATCGAAGCCTGGCGGAAATGCCAACAAAATCACGAGGTGGTAAGCGACTCGGTCGAGCTTTCGGTTATGCGCAAGTTTCTGCAAATCATCGCCATCCCGGATGAACATGCCGGTGGGGCAATACTGCTGATCCAGGACCTGACCCGCATCCGCCGTCTGGAAACGGTACGGCGTGATTTCATCTCCAACGTTTCACACGAGCTTCGCACCCCCCTGGCCTCACTAAAAGCGCTTACAGAAACCCTGCAAGATGGTGCCATGGATGATCCACCTGCTGCACATCGCTTCCTGGGACGCATCCAAACCGAAGTGGATGCCCTGACCCACATGGCAACCGAACTGCTGGAACTCTCTCGCATCGAATCCGGGCAAGTTCCGCTCGATCGCAAACCCATCCAACCCTGCGTTTTATTAAATTCCGCAGCCGACCGCATGCGGTTGCAAGTCGAACGCGCCGGTCTGAACTTGAACGTTAACTGCTCCCCAGACTTGCCATTCATTCGGGTCGATTTGCTGCGCCTGGAACAGGTACTAGTCAACCTGATTCACAACGCAGCCAAGTTCACTCCAGCGGGGGGTAGTATCAGTCTGGCAGCCACAAAGGAAGGTAATTTCATACGTTTTTCAGTCCAGGACACAGGCCTCGGCATCCCGGCAGATGACCTATCGCGTATTTTTGAACGTTTTTACCGTGTCGACCGCTCCCGCACCGGCGGTGGCACAGGGCTCGGGTTATCGATCGCCAAACACCTGGTGGAAGCCCATGCTGGGTCAATCTGGGCCGAAAGTCGCGAATCAAACGGCAGCACATTTTATTTCACCATGCCTGTATATCCAATGTAAAAATAAGAAAGCCATAGAAACACTTGGTATTCCGGTTTCATTAATTTTTTTTGGAAGCCAATAAACAGGAATAATAAGATTACAATAATTATGACACAGGGGTCTTGACAACCTGTTGGGTAAAACATACAATGATATCGTTATCATACAATAAACTAATTTAAGTTTATACTTTCACTTAACCAAATACTTGTTGTTAAGGAATGCATATGTCCACTCCCCTGGTTTTGATGGAAGGCATTGAAAAATCCTTTACAGGCGTTCATGCTCTCAGCCAATGTCGTTTTGAATTGCAGGCTGGTGAAGTAATCGCATTAGTTGGAGAAAACGGTGCAGGAAAATCTACTTTAATGAAAATTTTGACCGGAGTCTATAAAAAAGATTCCGGTCATATTTATTATAAAGGGCAGGAAGTTGAAATCCACAACCCTGCTGCTGCCCAACACTTGGGGATCAGCATTATCCACCAGGAACTCAACCTGATGCCACACCTGACCGTGGCACAAAATATTTTTATTGGACGCGAACCTCGCCAGGCAAAAATATTCCTTCGGGATAATGAGATAAACAAACAGACCCAAAGCCTGCTGGATATGATGCATCTCAAACTCGACCCAAGCACCAAGGTGGCCGATTTGACCGTGGCCAAACAGCAAATGGTGGAAATTGCAAAAGCACTTTCTTTCAATGCTGAAGTCCTGATCATGGACGAACCCACGGCTGCACTGACCGAAACGGAAATTGATGAACTCTTCAACATTATCCGGCGTCTCAGGGAAAAAGGGGTCGGGATTGTCCACATCTCTCACCGTTTAGAAGAGTTGAAACAAATATCAGATCGCGTGACCGTTATGCGTGATGGCCAATATATCGATACAGTCACAACCAAAGATACGTCCATTGATAAAATCATCAATATGATGGTCGGTCGCACCATATTTGAATCATCTCCTGAAATTCCTGAACATCCATCCCAAGAAACTGTATTAAGTGTTCAGAATCTAAATCGTGGAAACATGATCAAAAACGTCAGTTTTTCCCTGAACAAAGGTGAAATTCTGGGGTTTGCCGGGCTGATGGGTGCCGGACGAACCGAGGTGGCACGTGCAATTTTCGGCGCTGATCCGATTGACACTGGTGAATTTTTTATAAATGGGAAAAAGACTACCATTAAAAGCCCCCAGGATGCAGTTCGGCAGGGTATCGGGTATTTATCTGAAGACCGCAAACGTTATGGACTTACACTTGGGATGGATGTCGAAACCAATGTGGTACTGGCTTCCTATAAAAAATTCCTTAATTTTCTGGGTGTAGTGCAGCAAAAAAAGACTGCAATCACCGCTGATCATTATGTACAAGCGCTTTCCATAAAAACTCCCAATATCCAACAGCGCACAAAAAACCTATCTGGCGGCAACCAACAAAAAGTGATCATTGCCAAATGGTTAACTGCCAACACCGAAATCTTAATCTTTGATGAACCCACCCGGGGCATTGATGTGGGCGCCAAGAGCGAAATTTATAAACTTCTTAATGATCTTGCCCAACAGGGAAAATCCATCATCATGATATCATCCGAACTGCCGGAGATACTGCGTATGAGTCACCGCATTATTGTGATGTGCGAGGGACGTATTACAGGTGAGCTGGATGGTGCTAATGCTACACAAGAAAAAATCATGAAGTTCGCAACCCAGCGCACAGAATCACTGATTGCCAGGTAATTCGAATTAGTTAATATATTTATATTCACTAACCAGCCACACAACAATTTCCGGAAGGTGTATGATGGAAGCTCTCCCTGCTCAGAAAAAATCATTCCTGCGCTCTGACGCGACTCAAAAGCTGCTGGCCTTTGCAGCCCTGATTGTGCTCTTTGTAGGCTTTTCATTAGCCTCACCAAACTTCTTTTCCTTCTCGAACGTCACTGGAATTCTGCTGGCGACTGCAGTCAACGGTGTACTGGCCCTGGGTGTCACTTTTGTCATCATCACCGGCGGTATCGATCTTTCAATCGGAACAGTGATGACTTTTTCTGCAATCATGGCCGGGGTGTTTATTACCTTCTGGAAGCTGCCAGTGCCCATGGGCGTGCTGGGCGGTCTTTTTGCAGGCGGTGTTTGCGGTTTTGTAAATGGTATCTTAATCTCAAAGATGAAAATTCCACCCTTCATTGCCACCCTGGGCATGATGATGGTCACCAAGGGTCTTTCACTTGTTATTTCCGGCCTCAAACCGATTTACTTCAACGACACGCCCATATTTAACCAAATTGCAATGGGTTCCATCCTGGGTGAGATCATTCCTGGGTTCGCGATCCCCAACGCAGTTCTGATTCTGTTTGGGGCAGCCATTGTTGCCAGTTTGGTTCTCACCAAAACTATTTTGGGACGCTATAACTGTGCAATTGGTTCAAACGAAGAAGCCACGCGCCTCTCGGGTGTCAATGTTGATGCCTGGAAAATTGGTATTTATTCGCTCTGCGGTTTATTTGCAGGCCTGGCAGGAGTCATTATGGCCTCGCGCTTGAATTCAGCGCAGCCCGCACTGGGTGGCGGTTACGAATTGGATGCCATCGCTGCAGCCGTGATTGGCGGTACTTCCCTAAGTGGTGGCGAAGGTACCATTGTTGGTACGATCATCGGCGCATTCATCATGAGTGTGCTGACCAACGGCTTACGCATCCTCTCTGTTCCGCAGGAGTGGCAAATGGTTGTCACCGGCGGTATCGTAATCGCTGCAGTTTATGCAGATATTTTGCGCCGGCGCCAAAAATAACCGGCAATTCCATAATGAGAAAGGAGAGACGAACATCTCTCTTTCACTATCTGATCCAAATCTGTTTGTAAGATCCACACCCATATTTTCTGAGGAGAAAATGAAAATGAAGAAACTGCTTTCACTGCTCATGACCCTTGTGGTCCTTTCCATGCTCGTTAGTGCTTGTGGTGCCGCCGCCACTGCAGCCCCCGCTGCTCCTGCTGCCCCAGCTGCCAAACCCTATATCCCCGTCATCTCCAAGGGTTTCCAGCACCAATTCTGGCAGGCTGTCAAGAAAGGCGCCGAACAAGCCGCCACTGATCTGAACGTCACCATTACCTTCGAAGGTCCTGAAACCGAAGCCATGGTTGACAAACAGGTTGAAATGTTCCAGACCGCGCTCGACAAACACCCGACCGCCATCTGCTTGGCCGCTGTAGATTCCAAAGCCTTCATCCCGCTGCTCGAAAAAGCCAAAGCTGCTGGCGTCCCTGTCATCGGTTTCGACTCTGGCGTAGACAGTGACATCCCTGCCAGCACAGCCTCCACCGACAACATCGCGGCCGCTTCCTTAATCGCTGACAAAATGGCTGAACTCATTGGTGGCGAAGGCGAAGTTGCCGTTATCGCTCACGACCAGACCAGCCGCACCGGTATCGATCGCGTCAAGGGCTTCACCGATCAGATCACTGCCAAGTACCCCAAGATCAAGATTGTTGATACTCAGTACGGCGGCGGCGATCAGCTCAAATCCACCGACCTGGCCAAGGCTATTATCCTGGCTCACCCCAACCTCAAAGGCTTCTTCGGCGCCAATGAAGGTTCCATCCTCGGCGTTCTGAATGGCGTCAAAGAACTGAAAATGGAAGGCAAAATGGTTGTGATCGGTTATGACTCCGGTCAACAACAGATGGACGCCGTCCGCGCTGGCACCGAATCCGGTGCAGTCACCCAAAACCCAATCGGTATTGGTTACAAATGCGTAGAAGCTGCCCTCAAGGCCTCCAAGGGTGAAACACTGCCCAAGACCATTGACACCGGCTTCATGTGGTACGACAAAACCAACATCGACGATGCCAAGATCCAGGCCGTGCTATACAAGTAATTCAAAATTAAAAGGTTAAGAATGGGCTGCTGGGTCTCTTTCCAGCAGCCCATTTTCTTTTCATTGGTTTTCATACCATAAATTCTGTATAATAGACTTTGTTTGTAAATTTTATTTGGAGGAAATCCGGTATGCCAAAAAAGGTTTTCGTCAGCGGATGCTTCGATCTTTTGCACAGCGGTCACGTTGCTTTCTTTCAGGAAGCCGCCAAATATGGCGATCTATATGTGGCAATCGGTTCAGACCGCACTATTTTCGACCTCAAAAACCGTCCAACAGTTAACAATGAAACCGAAAGAAAATTTATGATCAAAGCCCTTGCGAATGTCAAGGATGTCGTCATTGCCAGGGGCTCGGGCATGTTGGACTTTGTGGAAGAATTGAAAGATATTCAACCGGATTATTTTGTTGTCAACGAAGATGGCAACCTGTTGGAAAAGAAAAAACTTTGCGATGAACTCGGAATTGAGTATGTTGTGCTCAACCGTGACCCACACCCCGGGTTGACACCACGTTCTACCACTGCCCTGCGCGGAAATAGCAATATCCCCTATCGCATCGATATCGCTGGTGGTTGGTTAGACCAACCCTTTGTATCCCAACACCATCCCGGACCAGTACTAACCGTTTCAATTCACCCAACGATTGAATTCAACCAACGCAGCGGTATGGCATCCAGTACGCGTGCATCTGCCGTCAAGATTTGGGGCGCACGTTTGCCATCAGACGATGTCGAAAAACTGGCCAAGATGTTGTTTGCTTATGATAATCCTCCCGGAACAACCGAAATCTCTGGTTCGCAGGATGCAATCGGCATAATCTATCCCGGGTTGGCCCGAGCTGAATACGTAGGAAAGTATTGGCCCGAAAAAATTACTTCTATCCAGGATGAAGCCATCCTGAGTTTTATTGAAGAATCATTTTACCTGATTCCCCTAAGCCCGCGACCGTCCGGGTTTCATGTCCTGGACAACACACACATTACGCCACAAGGCGCTAAGGACCTGGCTGATGCCGCCATCAACTGCTGGGATGCTATTTTAAAACAGGATGTGATTGGCTTTGGTCACAGCCTGCGTGCCAGTTTTGAAGCACAGGTCGCCATGTTCCCCAACATGCTTACAGACACCATGCAGGAGCTGATCGGTATTTATCATGAACGCGCCCTGGGTTGGAAAGTCTCTGGCGCAGGTGGAGGCGGCTATCTGATACTGGTCTCCGACCAGCCAATCGAAAATGCTGTTCGCATCAGCATTCGGCGCCAAAGCGATTAGCCTGATAAACAAACCAATCCATAAAAATCCTGGTCTGACCAGGATTTTTTATTATCCATGGATAAAGCAAGCATGACCAATATGCAATATCCTTACCCATATCAGGCCAATTAAAACAGCATGGATAAATATTCATTTCCCGAAATCAAAAAAATTCCTCATTATTCGGGATTCAAATTCCATTTTTTGTGATATTATATTGGCATGGTATCGATACCATATTTAGGATAACTTAACCACATGCCCACCATTCACGAAGTTGCCAAACGAGCCGGAGTCGCTTCCATCACCGCATCACGCGTGATCAATAACTCTGGCTATGCCAGCCAGGAAACCCGACAGCGGGTATTAGATGCTGCCCGGGAAATGGGGTATGTTCCCAACCGGTTGGCAAGCAGCCTGCGTTCACGGCGTACAAACGTTCTGGCACTCGTATTGACAGATATCACCAACCCATTCTTTACTGTTGCAGCCCGAGGCGTGGAAGATGTCGCCAATCGAGCTGGTTACACAGTCATCTTCTGTAATACTGACGAAGATAGTGAAAAGGAAAAAAAATACGTAGAAATCCTGATGCAGAACCGGGTGGATGGGGTCATCCTTGTACCCAGCGACTCAGACTCGAAATCCGTGGAAAGCTTACAACAAAATGGCGTACCGGTGGTAGTCATCGACCGGCATATACCAAGTAATACGGTGGACCAGGTTCGCTGTGATTCCATCGGCGGTGCTTACCAGATTACGCGCCTGCTGCTCTCACTCGGACATCGACGGATTGCCCTGCTGAATGGTCCCCAGCGTGTCTCTACCGCTGCTGACCGGTTAACCGGGTTTAAACAAGCCATGTCTGAATTACCTATTCTCGAAAACAAAACCAGAGAACCGGACTTTTCTCAACAATTGATTCTCTCCGGCGAGTTCACCCGCACAAGCGGATACGAGATGACTCAAAAAGCACTTGCCATTAATCCCCGCCCAACCGCCTTGCTGGCAGCAAATAACTTTATCGCACTCGGAACCCTGCAAGCCCTGGAAGAAAACAATATCCGCGTGCCACAGGATATGGCTGTGGTCACTTTTGACGATCTACCCGAAGCACTGGTAACCTCTCCTTTTCTGACTGCCGCCGCACAACCAGTCTATGAAATGGCCGCCCGAGCTGCCGAAATCCTGATCGGACGGTTAACCAACACCAATACGACAACCTTTGAAGAAGTGGTTTTCCCTACCCACCTCATTCTTCGTAAATCCAGCGGGAACCCGATCCAATCCTGATATCAAACAGGAACACCCGCTTTAAACTCAACCTTTTATCCACAAATATCATTCAAGGTGCTGCCCACAAAAAGCTGGACAGCACCACACCAGGCAACAAGGAGAAAACCTAATGACGAACATGATCGCTGCAACAGATCCGAATCTAAAAAAAGATGACCTGATCCTGGTCACTGGCGCTGGTGGCTTCATCGGCGGTTCGCTGGTTCGCTACTTCCATGATCAGGGCTTTACCAACCTGCGCGCTGTCGATAAAAAACCTCTACCCGCCTGGTACCAGCGCGTGGATGGCGTGGAATGCCTGTGCATGGACCTGAGCCAGGAAGAAAACTGCATCCGTGCGGTGGAAGGCGCAAAAGAAGTTTACAACCTGGCAGCCGATATGGGCGGCATGGGTTTTATCGAACGCTTTCGCGTTGAGTGCATGCGCAGTATTCTGATTAATACCCACATGCTCGAATCAGCCTACCGCGCCGGAGTCGAACGTTATTTCTTCTCATCCTCAGCCTGCGCCTATAACATTTCTTTGCAGCAAGACCCAGATGTGCGCGCTCTAAAAGAAAGTGATGCTTACCCCGCCAATGCAGAGCGCGGTTACGGTTGGGAAAAACTGATGTCCGAAATGTTCTGCCAGGAATATACGGCTGAACGCGGGATGAAAACATACATTGCCCGTTTCCATAATGTCTATGGACCCAACGGCACCTGGGATGGTGGACGCGAAAAAGCACCTGCCGCTATTTCTCGCAAGGTCATCACCGCTGCTCAGACCGGCAAACACGAGATTATGATCTGGGGCGACGGCACTCAGACCCGCTCCTATATGTTTATTGATGACTGCGTACGCGGCATCGACATGATCACCCACTGTGACGCCCTGACTGCCACCCCCATCAACCTGGGCTCCAGCGAGCTCGTCTCTGTCAACGAACTGGTCAGCATCGCTGAAGAGATAGCCGGTCTACAATTGGAACGCAAATACGATCTCACCGCTCCGCGCGGTGTGGCTGGACGGAACAGCGACAACACCTTTATTCAAAAGATGCTGGGATGGGAACCCTCCACCTCCTTCCGCACAGGGTTGGCCAAAACATACACATGGATCCAACAACAATATATCGACCGCCAGGCCGGAAAAAAAGTCGTTATCGACTAATTCATACCCAACCCGCCGTCCGGGTTAATCCCCCGGACGGCGTAGATTGAAAGGTCGCCAAATGGCCGGTATCACCAACATCATCAACAACATTCCTTACCGGCTGGCCCTGGCCGGTGGCTGGATTGACCAGCCATTTGTCTCACGGCATAACCCAACCCCTCCTGGCGCAATGGTCGTTGTAGGGATTCAGCCCGATTTCCGTTTTATGGATCGCTGTGGACTGGGAACCAGCACCCGGCAAGTAGCTGCCAAACTGTGGAATGGCGAGTTGCCAAAACGCAACCCGGCTGACATGGTCCAGGAACTGTACGCCGCCGAGAATGAAGGCCGCCTGGAACCCTCCGGTTCTCAGGATATGGCCGGGTTGATCTATCCTGGTATCAACCGTCTGGATTACGATGCCAACCACACGGGCGGCATCTTTCCAGTCAGAATCGAGACACAGACCGACCCCCAGACTGCCGCTTGGCTCGAAAAAGTGATCCACATCCTGCCTGTAGCCCCACGACCAGCAGGCTACAACCCCTTTGGAGATGAAAACCTGGATTCTGAATGGGTACGCCGCCTGGGTCAAAGTGGTCATGCTTGTTACGAGAGCATCTGTAACCAGGACCTGAAAGCTTTGGGAGATTCGATGAACGAGTGTATGTGCTGCTGGGAAGCCATCCTGCCGCATACTGTCCGCCACCCATCCATCACCCTGGACCTGATGCAGCTTCTATCCTATTACCAATCTAAGTATGCAGGCGCCATGTATTCCGGCTGCGGTGGTGGATACTTGTACGTGGTATCAGAAGAACAAATACCAGGTTCGTTTCAAATTCGTATTCGTCTGGAGTAACTGCTTATGACCAGCAGCCCTTTTACCTCCGAAACCGAGTTTAGGTCCCGATACCGCGACAAATTGAGTATAATGCTGCGCCCCAATGTGAACGCCCACGACTTTGGTCTGAGCAACTTCATTCTTGTCTGCGCCAATGCTTATTTCGACCGGGAAATCCTGACCGAACTGGATAACGACCTGCGCCGGGCATTCATTAATATCCGCGAAAAATACTTCCGCCTGTTTGCCGAAGGCCAGATCCTGGATGAACGCCATGCGGAAGATCTGTTGGTCTTCCTAAAAATTGCACTGGTTGGGTTGGAGCAACTGCGGGTAACGGAACACAAGACCCTTGGGGAATGGACGCTCCAGTTCAACCACATCCGCTCCTTCCGCCCACAAAGAACTGCCGCCCGCCTGGTAGCATCCATCGACATCCCCTTCAACGAAAATGGATTTCACTACGATGCTGCCCTATGTGAACGCGAAAGTTTTTGGTCCGGCAGCCTTGCAGGCAAAAATGTATCCCTGCTATACAATAAATATCCCTTCGCCCGCCTGCATGCGTTGCTGCTCCCCGAACCCGAACGTAAACAACGCCAAATATTGGACCTGGACAATCACACCTGGGCCTGGGAAGCAACCCAGTCACTGGCCCAAGACCTGCCAGGTTTTGGCCTGGGTTATAACTCACTGGGCACTTTCGCTTCGGTCAATCACCTGCATTTTCAATCATTCATCGAACCACGCGGTATGCCTGTAATGCGAACATCCTGGAAACATAATGGCGGCAGTCAGGATTATCCCCTGCCCTGTCAGGTCTTTAGCTCGATTGCGGAATCCTGGCAATGGATGGAACGCATCTACAGCCAAAACTTGAACTCCTTCAACTTGATTTATACTTCGGGTAAAGTTTATTGTTTTGAACGCAAACGCCAGGGCACCTACCGGCATGCGCAATGGACCAGCGGCTTTGCATGGTACGAATTATCCGGGAACATGATTACCTTTAGCCGCGAAGATTTCAGCGCATTAACCCCTGACCGGATTGAAAAAGAATATAAAAAATTAAAAATCTTACAAAAACAGAAGAACCAGGATGCCTAAAAAAGTATTTGTCAGTGGTTGTTTTGATATGCTCCACAGCGGTCACGTCGCTTTTTTTGAGGAAGCCGCAAAATATGGTGATCTATACGTTGCCATTGGCTCGGACCGCAATGTATTTGAACTCAAACACCGCCCCACCATTAACACCGAAGATGAGCGCCTGTACATGATCAAATCTCTGGCATGTGTAAAAAGCGTCTTCGTAGCCCAGGGTTCCGGTATCTTAGACTTTGCCCAAGAATTAAAGCAAATACACCCGGAGTACTTCATTGTCAACGAGGATGGTAATACGCCGGATAAGAAAAACCTGTGCGCCAAACTAGGAATTGAGTATATTGTCCTGAAACGTGAACCACACAGCGGGCTGATGATACGTTCCACCACTGCCCTGCGGCGCAGCAGCCATATCCCCGAAAGCCTGACCCTGGCCGGTGGCTGCATGGAACTACCAAAAGTATCCCAGCTTGCCCCAGGCCCAGGGCTGACCCTCTCACTTCTGCCCATTAACATCACTGCTTCAAACCTTCGTCGCTCTGCCATCGAACTCTGGAACGCCCGGCTGCCAGCAGATATGCCCGAAAAACTGGCCAAAATCCTGTTCGGTTATAGCAATCTGACCGTCATGCGTGCAAAAACTGTACACAGTTCACTTGGCGCCATCGGCATCACCCATGCTGGTTTGACTCGTGCCGATTACGCCGGTGACTATTGGCCTGAGCATATCAGCAGCTTACAGCTCGAACAGCCTCTTAGCTTCATCGAAAACTATCTAACCCTGGTGCCGTACGAACCAATCATCTCAGGCCCTCAACCTCGCCGAAACGCAAAAGTATCTCTCAGCGCTGCTAAAGCCCATGCCGATAGCGCCGAGGACTGCTGGCATGCCATACTGGAGCAGGACCCTGTTGCAATGGGCCAGGCACTGCGGGCGGGCTTTGAAGACCAACAGAGCATCCGACCCTCCGGACTTCCTGTCGGGTTACTCGAACGCTACCAGGCCCGCTCACTGGGCTGGAATACCTGCAATCTGGGTGAGCAAGCTGCACTACTGCTCATCTCCGAACAAAACCTGGAAGACACCACGCGCATCAGCATCCGCCGTTCAAGCGATTAAAGTCGCTGGTTGAATTCCACTTTCTCTCCATCTGGTCCGCGCACAGTAAAGAAACGCACCCCGCGCTCCCAGAAAGGCAGAAAAACCGGGGCATCCGGTTCCAAGACTTCAAAACCAGCCGTCTTCAACTCCACGAAAGCAGCCTCTATATCGCGCACATCCAGGGCAATATGATCAATATGACCATCCTGGCGCGCCGCAATCTGCTTGCGCTCTTCCTCCGACAGTTGGTACAACTCAATCGTCAGCCCATCTTTCTCCATCATTGCCACCTGCACCGGTTCCGGCTTGTCAGTCAGTTCAGTACGCAGCGCAGTCACAAACCCCAGCGCAGCATAAAAAGCCTGCGAACGCTCCAGGTTGGTCACGGGCTGACCCAGATGTTGCATTCCCAACAAATTACCCTTTAAATATGTCATAAAACCATCCTCTCTTATATCCACTAATGCAAAAGAAGCGAATCTTTAAACTGCCGCTTCAGTAAAATTATTTCCCAAAATCGTACAAATACAGGTTAATACCGGTACCCGGGTCATTAAACTCGCGCTTCTTTTTTCCGACCAGATCTGCCTGCTTTAGAATTGCGGAACGATCTTCCTCATATTCCGGGTCGGTTAAATGGCTGAACAAAAACCAGGTACGCTTATTTGCAGCCACCTGATCCACTTCATTTGTATAGCCTTGCCGGTCAAGATGAAAATCACCACCTTCAAAGGTTTGTACCGATTCTAATTTATATTTCGGCGCATAGTAGAGAAAAGCTGGGATGCTCATCCGGTAAAGATAAATGACATCCCCTGAACGAACATTTTTCTGGAGAAATGCCATGGTTGGAGCAATATTTTCAGCCAATTTCGGCTTGATAGCTAATTGAACTGAATAAGATAATGGACTAAAGACCAGCCCGCACGCCAGCAAAAATGTAAAAAACAAACCGATCCCTGGCCTGGTTTTACTCAACCCACGGATCACATCCAGCCCGGCACCACAGCAAATTAACAAACCCGGAATGGCAAACATCACCATGCGGCCACCAAATGGATATTTTCCCAGACTGGAAGCAAAGAGGGTAATTAACAGCGAGATTGAAAACATCCAGACCCAGTAGTTCTTGCGTAGAAATAAGGAAGTCAATCCCACCAGGAAAACTGCCACAACCACATAGCGGATAACCTCGACAGATAGTTCACCAGGAAAGTAGAACAAACCTGCCAGCGCCTTCAATATCCAAAGCGGAGCGGAAAAGGACAACGGCATAAAATAATCAGACCAATAATCTGCCAGGGTGTTATTGGCATTCAAGGCCCTAAACTGGACCAAATAGAGCGCAATAAAATTGATCAGCCAAAATATCAAGACAGGTACAGCATTAATTGCAGCCCGCCAGCCTTTTTTCAATATCAACAAAACCAACAATACCAGGCTGACGCCGGGCAAAGTAAAAATCACGGTGTGTGAGGTCCAGATAGCAAGTGCCCCCAGAATACCGATAAACCAATATTCTTTTTTCCCAGGTTCCTGCTCAATGAAATGCAGTGCAACCAGATAAATCAACAAGGTGATAAGCACATCCACTATATATTGTTTTACCTGCACCCCATAAAAAACAAAATAACGGCCACAGGCCAGCATAAGCAGGGCAAAAATTGCCCCCACAGGTTGGTTCAACTTTCGCACTAACAACCAGAAAAGGATCAGTGCCATACAGCCAGCAAGAAATGGAAACAAGCGAAAGCTCAGTTCGTTATTTCCAAATATAATTTGCGCCAATTTCTCGATCCAGAGAAAAATGATCGGGGCACCCTGGTCATAATCCAAGGGCTGAACCAAGCCTAAAAAAGTCCGCTGGATGATATTTAGTACCAACATGGCTTCATCCAACCAGAAGGAATTATTCTGGAAGTATGACCGGAAACGCAAGACAAAGCCAAACCCCAATACCAGCAGGGCAATGCCAGATTCGCCGTTTATCTGGGACCGGATTCGTTTTATAACAGGGGTAATGGTCATCATCAAAGAATTTACTCAATCGGCCTGGTAAACCAGGTTTTAGGCAGGGAAAATCTTACCCGGGTTCAATATCCAGTTCGGATCAAGAGTCGCTTTGACCTGACGCATGACCGCCAACGCCTGTCCATGCTCAGTCTCCATGAATTGGATTTTACCCAGACCGATGCCATGTTCACCTGTCGCCGTACCACCCAGCGCTATGGCTTTGTAAACCACGGCTGCGTTCATTTCGTGGGCTAGCGTATATTCAGCCTGGCTGCCATAAACATAAATGACATGGATATTGCCATCACCTGCATGACCAAAGGCATAGGCTGTAGCACCACATTCCATACGACGAGCTTCGATAAAATTGATCAACTCCGGATAAGCGCTGATCGGCACAGCCACATCGCTGTTGGCTACCTTGTAACCGGGATGATTGCGAACAATCGTCTCAAAGGTGTGGTGTCGGGCATGCCAGAGTTTCAGACGTTCAGACTGGTTTGCGGTGGAAAAAAACTGGACAGCCCCACACTCATCGCAAATGGAACGGACAAGTTTAAGGCTTGCCTCAAGCTGTCCAGGGTGCGCAGCGTGGAACTCCATCAGGATGGTTGGCTTGGAAATAAGGTTCAGACCATCGCTACTGGAAATGAGCGCAACCGTAGCTGCATCCAAAAATTCCAGCGCTGCTGGCTCCAACCCGCTGCCGCGTACAGCTACTACCGCTTCAATCGCCGCATCGACACTCTCAAAAGCTGCAATTGCCGCGCTGATGTGTTCAGCAATCGGAGCAAGTTTTAGAGTGGCTTCGGTGATCAACCCGAGCGTACCCTCACTGCCAATAAATAAATGGGCGAGATCATAGCCCGAGGACTGTTTGACTGAACGGGAACCCACCCGGATAATGCGTCCATCGGCCAGGACAACTTCCATCTTGAGCACATTATCCTTTGTGGCACCATATTTGACAGTACGGATGCCTGCGGCATTATTGGCCAGCATGCCACCAATGGATGCATTTGCCCCCGGATCTGGGGCAAAGAAAAGCCCATAGCGGGCCAGGTGAGCATTCAGATCCTTGTAACCAAGGCCTGGTTGAACGGTAACCTGAAAATCATCAGCAGAAACCGTAACAATGCGGTTCATGCGTTCAAAAGAAATCTGAATACCCCCAAATGCAGGGATTGGGTTACCTTCCAGCGAAGTACCGGCTCCCCAGGCTGTGACCGGGATAGTATTCTGATTTGCCAACTCCAACACACGACTGACCTGTTCCGTACTTGTAACCCACACCAAAACTTCGGCACGATGAGCAGTGTACACACCCTGATCATTGGAGCGCTGATCCAGATCAGCCGGTTTGGTGCTGACATTATCCTGACCGGCAATTTCCAGCAGGCAAGCAACGATTTCAGGGGTAACAGGACGGTAGCTTGGAGACATAATCAATGACCTTTCCATTTTTTGCATTTTCTCATGCTGCTTTTTTTGATGCCGAGAAAGATGCTATTAAGCTTATGTTTGTTTTACCATGTTTTTTATATTTTCGTCTGCCCGGATTTCTATCGCCAATTATACCCAGCTCACATTAATCTGCCAGCAGGTGCTGCATAAAAATAATCCCCTGATAATAGCTATCAAGGGATTATTTTAAAAATTAGCATCAAGCTACCGAAAAAACTAGGCAGCTTTTTCCAGAATTGCCCCACTTCCCAGGGCATCAAAACCTAATGGCCATTTCGTATCTTTGTCATATTTTGCCTGATTGAGATTGGCGCCGCTCATCTTAGCATTGCTCAAATCCGCCCCACTCAGATCCGCACCGTGGAATTTCGCCTCGCTCAAGAAAGCGCCATTTAAGTTGGAGTTGCTCAGGTTAGCATTTTTAAAATTAACGTTACTCAGGTTTGTATGGGATAAATTGGCATGGCTCAAATCAGCGCCATAAAATTCGGAACCATATACGACTGCCTGGCTCATATCAAAATCAGCAAGTTTAGCATTATAAAAATCTGCCCAGCAAAGTTTTGTCGAATTAGGTTTACCTTTTAATTCAGTAATCTCATCACGTGTAAATTGCACTAGTAGGCCCTCCAGGGTTATGTACAGGGAAAAACAAAGGTGCTCAGAAAAACCAGGATAATTACCACCCTACCATCAAACAATCCACAGCACCCTTTTGTGGGCCCTTATGGCTCCGGACATACCGGAATGATAAATCGCTCAGTCATTATAAATCAAAATCGAAGACCGTGTTTTTTTTCAGAATTATTCGTTGACTTATATTGGACTTGGGGTATAATTCGGTTCGCTGAAAGTCTGCGAGCAGAGCAACTGTCTCTTAATGAGTGGACATTAACATTGTAAATTGGTTCGGTAGCTCAATGGCAGAGCAAATGCCTCTTAAGCATAAGGTTGAGGGTTCGAATCCCTCCCGAATCACCATATAAAGCGATTAAGTGAAAGTCATTTACCCGGATATAGGGTTGGTGATTTTCTAAAAAAAAGACAAAACCAGAGGTTATTTTACTTCTGGTTTTGTCGTTTAAATGGCTGTCGATTGACATCTTCTCGGCAACAAAGGTTATTTTCCCCCTGCTCCGCCTTCTTTTAGTCCAGCAACAATTACCTTGGCTAAGAAGTGCTTATTTTCGTTCCCACCATCCTTACCTTTCGCCTGATTGAATTCCAATTTATTAACTTCACCAGTTAACTCGTAAATCTCATATCTATTGGTGCTTAAATTAACTGATGCTCTGTAGGACTTATTCCCAAGTGTTTTGATGACAATACTTACATTTTCCTGATTCCACTCTTTCATTCTCATTAACTGAAAAACTGTAGCCATGCTATTTTCTCCTTGTACTATTGACCGATTGATTGGGTGAGTGTAACAAGCAATTGAGCAAACTTTTCGATAGAGATCCACCTGGAAGCGCGACCATCACCCGCACAAGCTGGTCATGACTGCCGTTGCCGCCCGCGATGGCACGCCGGGTAAATGGGATCTCTATGTGGATGGCAAGTACAACCTGATTATGGGCCGGCCTCAGAAGGCGGCTCAGGGAGCGTTCAGTTTATGAAGATGACTGCGAATTTATCCAATGTCGTGGTGCTGCTGGATGGCATCAAGAACGACCATGAGATCGAGCTGTCAGTTGATGACAGCAAGCATACCAAAGACCTGATGCGCTTAGCCCCCGAGCACGTTTTCCCTTTAAAAAGAAATATCCGTTTTCTTGGTGGCTGTTACTTTTACGATGACGAATCGCTCGAGAAATTATGGGGGGCGGTTGTCGCTTATGGCGACTTTGCTTCCGGTGTGAATAGCGAAACGATCAGCAAAGTGGAAGTGGGCGTGGTGACCATTCACAAGCACCACATCCACGTCGAGATCGTGAAACGCAAAATCCGGGAATATTTCCAATCCTTGAACCCCAAGCAAGAGTGCGTGGTTCTTGCTCTGTTCAACCAGGATGAACTGTTCAAGAAGGCGAAGTCGGTTGAAGAATCAAGCTTTATGGAGAAAGTATGCGACAGGATTATGAAATGGGTTATTCAGTCGGACAGTGATCGGATATCCAGAAACTCGTCTTGAGATTGTACGCCGGTAACGCAAGCATTTCCCTTCGGGACATTGTGAAGGTGATCACCCACCCGAATAAGACCATGCTCGGGCAGTGGGTGCAGCAGTTCGAAAAAGACGGGTTACTGACCCGCACCGGCAAGGGACACCGCATGAAGGTGTTCCTTACCGATGCAGGGAGAAAGGCGCTGTAATGACAATCTTGATCAACCAGGCGGTGGAGAGCCTGAGGCTCGCTTGCCTGACCACCAATTACTCATCCTGTACATCCAATATGGCGGGCTACTTGCATGGTTTGTTGAAGGAAATGGCCGGTGTGCCGAAGAAGTACCACTATGCGGTATTGGAAGTGGTGTTCGGCTGTGAGATCTAAACCTTTAATCAGCTCACATTCCAAACCTGCAAGGCGCTGATCGATGCGTTCCAGTCCAACGCAGATGTGCCGGCCATGTTCTACGCTATCTACCATGAGATCGACGTCCGAAATTCCTCGGACGCTGTGTTCCTACCCGGCGATTTTAAGGATTTTCTGGGCGTCTGCGGCAGCGAGATGGTTTATGCTTTCTAGGAACGAACTGCGTGGTGAACTGACCCGGAAAAGGAGGGTGTACGTTCCGGGTCACGGAACCTTTCCGATTTGCTGTATTTGCGGAGAGCCAATAAAAGGTGGCGGCGAAATCCATGATAGCATCATCACCCGGGGAATGATTCGAAACGCAGACAAGGTGCATCTGATACTGGTTCCTGAGAACAGCAATCTGGTTCACTCGGACTGTCATCCTGAAAGCGGCCGGGGCAGTGAGCTGGATTTGCATACACATGAAGGTTACAAGGTATTGGAATGGCTGGAACGTATTCAAGAAGAATTTCCAGCTTTGGTAGGACAAGTCAGGTATGAATATCATATATTTGTTGGAATTACTCATTTTCTCTAACAAATGCATAGGATCGCATACAATAAGAAACCAAAGAAAATAGTACAATGGTTCCCGAAAGAAGAACTCATTCAAAAATTAGCTAGGTCAAGTTGATTTCACTCAGGGCAAGTAGACGCGACTTATACATCATTCCCTAGAACGTACCGGAGATTGCCAATAATATGAATGGCCAACAAATATGCCTGAAAACCGTCGACGATTTGCGAGTAGATCCTCAATCTAGCCTACCATTCAAATTCTTTATTCCAGCCTATCAACGGGGATACCGCTGGTTATCGCTTCAGGTTACTCAACTTCTTGATGATATCCGTGAGTTTACTCAACGACGGAATCCCCAGCCAGAAGAGTTTTACTGTCTGCAACCACTTGTCGTCAAGATTCGGTCTGGTGGCGAATTTGAAGTGGTGGACGGCCAACAAAGATTGACAACTTTGCTGCTTATTTTGCGCCATTTCAATGAGCGGCTAACCGAGAAATACCGGCAAACACTCTTCACCTTGGCATATGAAACACGTCCGAGTCTGGATGAGTTCTTGATGCACCCCGATGAGGTTGCCGCGGATGATAATGTGGATTACTACCACCTATACCAAGCCATCCGGGCTATCGAGGACTGGTTTAATAAACGAAATAGCGAAGTCGAGGTAATCAAGTCTGCTCTCCTAAACAGCACCAAAGTTATTTGGTTTGAACTGGCTGAGCGTGATAATCCGGTGGATGCTTTTACCCGTCTCAATGTTGGGAAAATTCCCCTGACC
Organism: uncultured Anaerolinea sp.; assembly: GCA_964462245.1. Lineage (GTDB taxonomy): Bacteria > Chloroflexota > Anaerolineae > Anaerolineales > Villigracilaceae > UBA5195. The sequence continues at coordinate 3,944 of CAYWXS010000079.1, read as the reverse complement.
AGTGACGAACTGATCCGCGCCCTTTTCCTGCGTAGCGCTGATCCCAACGATAAAGATGCCGCAACCATCAGAATGCGTATTGCATACGAATGGGATCAATTGGAAAAAGGATTGCAGTCTGATGATTTCTGGTACTTCCTGAGTAATCGTTCTCCTGCGGGCCAAAACCGCATCGGGTTTATCTTCGACCTAGTCGCTCGGGCAGGAGGTATGTCCGATGAAATGGCGAACGATGCCTATGGGCTTTTCTATACCTTCAACAAGCGGCTGAAAGAACCCACTGCCACACCAGAAAGCGAATGGCGTCAGATCAAACAAACATACTTCATGCTAGATGAGTGGTTTGAAGACCGCACACTGTACCACATGGTTGGGTTTCTCGTCAGCCAAAACATGCCTATCAAAGATATTCGAGGTCTATCCCAGGACTGTACAAAAAGTGTATTCGAACAACGCCTGCGAAACGAAATCTTCCGACTCATCATAGCATCAAAACCGTTTAAACAATCTGACGAGGAAGCCATGCAGGCGGATGTTGATGAGTGCTTGGATGCACTTAATTATGAATCAAAGGGTTCGCGAGTAGCCTCTGTTTTACTCCTGTTCAACATTGCGACCCTGCTTCAGAACCGGCAGTCAAATATACGATTTCAGTTTGACAGCTTCAAAACAGGAAATTGGGATATCGAACATATCCGATCTGTAACTGATGATCAACCCGAACGCTACCACGAACGCAAAAACTGGTTGGGAACTTGCCTTGGCTACCTAAAGAAGATTAATGAAACTGAGCTGTGCAATAAGATTGAAGGTTTCATTGGGTTGTCCCAGGTTGATGCTACAAACGAAAGATTTGATTCTATCTACAATGAGATCTTGCAATTTTTTGGAGAAGGTGTGGAAGGGGGTGTTGTGCATGGCATCGCAAACTTGACATTGCTCGACGAGCACACGAACCGAAGTTACAAGAATGCCCCTTTTGCAGTCAAGCGGCAGCGGCTTTTGGGTATCGATCAACACGGCATCTTTGTTCCCCTTTGCACTCGCAATGTTTTTTTGAAGTGTTACAGCCCCCAAGTGGACAATGTAATGTTCTGGAGCGAAGATGACCAGCAGGGCTATCAAAATGCTATTGCCACGGTGCTGGTTAATTTCTTCTGTGGAAAGCAGGATGGGAATCTATGAACCACAAGAGTCAGATTATTTATAAGCAGTTGCTAAAACATCACGGGAACATCCAAGTTCCAATGATTCAACGAGATTTTGCCCAAGGCCGTCCAACGGAAAGCACAGTGCGGGAGATGTTCCTGATGGCGTTAGATGATGCTCTGCGCAAACCGATTGACGATCCAACCCTGCCGCTAAATCTTGACTTTATTTATGGCAGCGTGGAGCAGATCCAAAATGAAACCCGCTTCCTACCCCTCGATGGTCAACAACGACTGACAACGCTCTTTTTGCTTCACTGGTATCTTGCCTGGCGGGATGAGAGATGGGTAGATTTTGAAGCGATGTTTGTCGATGGAAAGCACTCTAAATTCACCTATAACATCCGTCCTAGTAGCAACGAATTCTTCGATCAACTGGTTTGTTACCGCCCTGCGCTTCTCCCAGAACATATTCCTAGCGTGAATCGGCCGATTACTACCCTTTTTGCTGACCAGCCTTGGTATTTTCGCAATTGGCGGCTTGATCCAACAATTCAATCCGTTCTCTATATGCTTGACGCCATTCATGAAAGATTTGTCTCTTCATGTGGTTTGTTTGAGCGATTAATAGATGAAACCCATCCTGCCATCACATTTCAATTGCTCGACCTGAAAGACTTTGGCCTATCGGACGATCTCTACATCAAAATGAATGCCAGGGGTAAGCCGTTAACCCCCTTCGAAACCTTCAAAGCTCGCTACGAAGAGATACTCAAGAGCCAGTTCAATGGAAAATCTTTACCCCTAGGCGAGAGCAATGTTAGTGTGGCAGACTATGTCGCTCACCGCATTGACGCAGCCTGGACAGATCTTTTCTGGAAACTCAGAGATCGAAAAAGCCACCAGTATGATGAGGCATTTATGAATCTTGCTCGTGCCGTTGCTTTTGTCACTCGTAATCCTGATAATGAGAACTATTTGGACGATGTGATCAAGCTGAGAAACTCACGGGAAGCACCATCTTACAGGGATTTCCATGAACGTGACTGGCTTGATGAGCGTTTTACGTTGACTCTCATTCATCTACTCGATTCGTGGAGTAGGGAGCGTGGAACTCTCTTTTGTTTCCTTCCGAATAGTCGATATTTTGATGAAAGAGTGTTTTTTGACAAAATTGCATTGAGTGGCATAGCAAGACTTTCGTACACAGAGGTCATCCAATTTGCGGCATATGTCAAATTCGTGGATAAGTATTACGATTCAATCGATAATGCCGCCTTTCATGAATGGATGCGGATTTGCTACAACCTATCTACCAATACCATTTACAACCGCCCCGAGGAAATCCAACGCAGTATTCGCGGACTCAGTGGAATGCTTGAAAACGCAGACGATATACTAAGACATTTCGCCCAAGCTGAGAAAGTTGTTGCGGGCTTCTCCGAGCCGCAAATAGCCGAAGAGAAGCTCAAAGCTATGTTGATATTGGCCGAAAGCCGTTGGCAGAAACTTATCGATCTTGCTGAACATCATGGTTATTTTTGCGGACAAATAGGGTTTCTCCTAGATTTTTGCGGCGCTCTTACAGCAAGTAAGAATTCAAATCCAAACCTATGGGACTCTGCCAAACATACTACACTACAAGATGAATTCGAACGATATCTGACCTTGGCTAAAAAGACCTTCTCAGCTACTGGCTTAATCGACCAGGGCGAGTATCGATGGCAGCGGGCGCTACTCAGTATTGGCGACTACTTATTACCAAGAGGCCGAAACCATTCTTTCCTTGTTGATACAATGACTGATGAAACGAGCTGGAAACGTCTACTTAGGGGTATCGGAAATGTCAATCCAGAACCACGGGAATTCTTGAAGCAATTGTGGGATCAGTTGAATCCGAATGAAGCTCTTGCGCCACAACTTGATCGAATAATTAACGCTGATCTGGAACTTGAATCCTGGCAAGAAACGCTGATCCACTACCCAGAGGCATTCAAGTATTGCGAGAAAAACTATATCCGAAAATACGACTCAGACACACTATACCTGCTTAGTACATCGCAGTTGCACGGCTATCATGCTGAGCTGTTTACTTATTGTCTTTACATTAAATTAAAAAAACTTAATGTTTTTACCACCATTCGACAGATAGGTTACAACTACGAGATGGACTATTCGCCGCCGTGCCTTACATTAAGTGGTGATGTCCAAGGTATGAATGTGACCATTTTTGTATTCAATAATGATGAAGGCTATTTGGTTCTAATCGCAAAGACTGACTGCTCTGAAATTGTGAGTTTTCAAAACACGTTGAAAAGTACAGGGTATTCGTTGAAAGATAATTACTTTCAGAATTGGTTAAGTCGATCGGATATCGAAACGCATCTGAAGATACTGGATGAAGCTCTCAATTAAGGATTAGCGATGTGGTTGATGATTTCTAAATACACTCGGTTCTATTAATAGAGATTTTTCAACAAACTGCCCGTTTGGGTGTGATCCACCCGGCTGTAGAGCCTTCTGAATGTCAATTAGTGGAGATGATAATGTAATAAAAAATAATTCTTACTTCACCATTAAATAATTAAATTAATACACAAGAATCAACAATTATTCAGAAGCATGGTCGAATAGAATATTTTGAATGTAGCGGATTGCCTTTCCTTGCTTCATCGCATGGTGCAACATGGTGCAATTCACATTCATAGCGATGGTAAATTTGTAAGATATTGACGAATATACCCCCTGACTGTCTAAATGGTGTTGGGGTAATTGCGGTAGAATAGTGGGAAAAAG
>CAYWXS010000078.1:25445-30568 GCA_964462245.1 uncultured Anaerolinea sp. | reverse complement strand
CCATACCGTTGATGGTTTCCTTGACGGTCTTCGCGCCATCGCGTGAGTAGCGCGCGGCTTCCGCCGAATCGCGGGTGACGGCCTGGGCGTTGTTGGTGACCTGCTCGATGGCGCTGCTGATGCGCGTGGCTACCTGCGAAGCCTTGCTGACGGCTTTGGCCTGTTCCTGCGCGCCCCTGGCCACCCCATCGATGGCGCGCCCAAGCTGTTCCACCGCGCCGGAGGTTTTGGTGACGCCCGCGGTTTGCTGCGCAGTGCCCAACGCCACCTGCTGGATGGTGGTGGCGATCTGACTGGTGGCTTCGCCAGATTGTTCGGATGCGGTCGCCAGCTGAGCCGAGGCGGCGGTGACGGCATTTGCGCTTTCGGTCACCTGACCGATGACTTCGCGCAGACCAGTCAGCATTCCAGCAAAGGCATTGCCCAGTTCGTCTTTTGCAGAATTGGGTACTACCGAAACGGTCAAGTCTTTTTTGGCGATGGTGGTGGCAGCCGCGCCCATGCCCTGCATGTAGTTGATCAGCGCGTCGAAAGCCTGGCTGATGGCGCCGATTTCGTCCTTGCGCAAACGCACCTTGTCCTTCTCGGCCTCGCTCACATCGCGCACCAGATCGCCGACCGAAATGGCGCGTGCCAGCCTGGTCAGGAAAGCCAACGGATTAGCGATGCTATTCGAGATGACGATGCCCAAGCCTAAGGCCATCAGCACGGCAATCACGCTTAAAATTACCAACAGCCAGGTGGCATTGACAAAGGTCACGTCGCCCTGGGTATTCGTTTCTTCAGCGGTATTAACATTGATCGCCAGGAGTTTGTCGGATGATGCTGAGACTGCTTTGCGTGCGTTGGATGCACGACCCCCAGCAATCAGACTGGCTATTGCGGCATCACGCTTACCTGCATTTTCCAGTGCTAATATCTCTGCAATGGCAGCCTTGTATTCAACCCAGGCAGGCTCGAAGACAGCCAATTCCGCCTTTTCGGAATCAAGGAGCAGCGTGGAAGTATACGCCGTGAAATTATCGTCGACATTTTTTATAAGCACAGGGATGGATGCTTCGCTGGCAGCTTTTTCGTCCGGAATCAGCAAGGCCTTGTAAACATCACCTCGGATTGTATACAGGTCTGCTTTTATATTTCCCAACTGCTTAACCGGCACAAGCCGGTCGAAATACATGGTGGTCATGCCATCGTTAATCGATTTCATCTGAAAAAATGACAGAACGGCCAGCGCCACCAGCAAGATGGCGATCAGGATAAAACTACCGATTAACTTGACACTTGTTTTTAAATTGTTGAGCGCATTCATGCTGGTTTTTCTCCTATAACAATAAAGTGACTTCGTCGATCTAAGGCTAAATTTGCAGCGCAACAACAATTCGTTTTCTTTGTTCGCTGGCAGGTAATGACTCTTAATTAATTGACTGAGCCAGGGGCAGGCACTTTACTAAACATGTGCCAGAGATATTGTTGTTTATTACGATAAATTCAAATTTTTTCTGAATATCATTAATAAACAGAGTATCTCCTATCCAGAAGAAAATTTTGGGAGGGTAAAATACATCAAAGTTGGATGGAGATAATTTCCAGAACCCCGCGTTGCGGGGTTCACCAGTGAGCAATGAAGCTATCCTCCAGTTTCGGCATTAATCCTATTTCAAAATGATAAAACTGCTCTTAAAAAATTATAAACTAATCAAAAATCCGATTCCATAAAAACGGGGTAAATAGATATAAATTTTGGATAAATTCATCAGTATCGCGATAAGGTTTAAGGCAGTAACGTATAACTTGCTATTGGCGTTCAGACCTATCCCTCCAGCCCCCTTCCCGAAAAAAACGGGAAGGAGGAGCAAAACAACCGTTGGGGACAAAGGTTGTTTGAGTGGCATAGGGTCCTACCGCTTATTGTATAGAAAGTTATGCGGTAGTCCGGTTTAAGGTTACTTTACCCTTAAAACATATCATTCAAATCACGTTTATCGAAACCTGATTTGATATAATAAGTGGGCTATTTAGTCGTCGATGCCAGACAGGGTTTATGGAAAAATGACAAGAACCATACGACATGTAATTTCCAATGGAAACCGATTTCAATTTCCTTCGTTTTCAAAATAATAGGGTTCTTTGTCATAGATGGAATCAACTCTTTTTGTCAAACCTCAGCCGGTAAAGGTAAACCTGCTCGGCACACCGCATGCTATGTTTCAGGATGGGGAAACTGTGTTATTCCAGGTGGATAACACCCTGCTCTTGATGGCCATGCTGGGTACCCAACCGGGCAAGGTTCTACGCCGGACTGAGCTAGCCGCATTATTTTACCCGGACCACGATGATCAGCATGCCAACCAGAATATCCGCCAGGTCATTCACCGCCTGCGCAAGTTACTAAAAGACGATACCCTGGAAACCCCTGGCCTGCTGGTTGACTCGTTTACCATTCGGGTCAACCCGGATGGCCCGATTGTCACAGATATCCAGATTCTGAATGCGAAATATAAAGAGGTGCAGAAATTTACTTCGCAGCACTCGCATCGCCGATTTAATGTCTGCCACACCTGTCAAAAGCACCAAGAAGAGTTGGCAGAACTTTATTCAGGCGACTTCCTGGAAGGCTACGAAACCCACATGAATACCGCGATGGATGAGTGGGTACCCAATCTGCGGCAGGAATTAAAAACCCGTCTGCTCACCACCTTGCATTGGTTGGCTGATTATCACTTTGAACGCCAACAGTACAAAATTTGCGAGAAATACCTGGCGCGCATCACCCGCATCGAACCACTGGATGAGGTGAGCCTGCGCATGAGCATGCAAATATTGGTCAGCAGTGGGCAGCGCAACCAGGCGTTGGTCATCTTTCACGATTTCCAACGCAAACTGCAGCAAAATTTGAACATCACCCCGGAAGAAGAAACGAACCTACTGGCGCAGGCCATCCGCACGGGAAAAAACAGCGGACAGGTTGGTACGAACAGTGCGCTGCCTTTCACCAACCAGGAAATTGATGGAGAGCTGCTGCCAGATACCACACTGCCCTTTTTTGACCGCAAGAACGAAACCCGCCAAATCACGGAGCTGCTTGACAGCGGCGATCAGCGCGTGATCGTCATCAAAGGTGTGATTGGTTCGGGAAAAACACGTTTGGCCTTGCAACTGGCAGGTTTGGAAAAAGGCGCATGGACCAACGGCATATATCTGGTGCTGCTAAACCGGTATAACACCCCTAACAACAGCCTGGTGTCTGCCCTGATACACGCGCTGGGGGTGCCTTCCAATCACTCCAGCGAGCACCGCAAAAACCTGGTGAATTTCCTACGCGAGAAGGAATGCCTGATCCTGCTCGATAATCTGGATGAAATTCCAGACCAGGCCGAGGTGATCCAATCACTGGTCAACCTATGCCCAAAGATCAAATTCATCATTACTACACGAAAACACCTCGGCATCCGCGCTGAAAAAGTGATCCACTTCAACGGTCTGGGCTATCCCAGCTTGCAAGATCTTCAAGCGAGCGGGGTAGACCTGGCGAATATCGACTTCGAAGCCTTTATCAAGCAGTACAGCGCCCTGCAGCTCTTCAGGGAAATTGCGATCCGTGCCAGGGCCGATTTCGTGCTGGACGCCGCCAACCTGGTTTTTGTCATTCAGACCTGCGAGATGTTAATGGGGCTGCCGCTTGGGATCGAACTGGCGGCCTCTTACACACGTCTATTTACTAGCGAGGAAATCCGCGACGGGGTTTACGGCTGTCTGAACGGCATCGAAGGGGTCTCCAATTTCATCGCCGACCGGCATGGGGCCTTCAAGAAACGTTTTGAACAGGTGTGGGAATCGTTGGACCAGACAGAGCGAGAACTGGTCAAAATTGTTTACCCGTATCCGGATGGTGTGGTAACTGATGATTTGCTGTCGAAAAAGCTGACTACGATCGAAACCCTGGTAACCCTGCAGGATAAATCCACCCTGATTCGCTTGCCGGGCTCACGCGTCAAACTGCACCCACTGGTACGTTTTTTCTGCAACCAGTGAGCCTGCCAGTCGCCATTCGGTATAAATCCAGTTTTTGCCAGAGCAGGCTCGTTATCCCACCAATACGAAATTGGTCGTAGTATGTTTGCCGGCAGGATGGGCCATAAATCGCAGTTTGGCGGAACCTGCGCAAGCCTTATATTTTTTGCACCCATTGGGTTCACCCAATTTCGGTAAAGATGTTTTCATTGCATTCCGTAGAAACCTGCCTTGCAGTCAATTTCATTTGCACTGACATAAATGACGAGTCCCACAGCCTTGTGCTGTGGGACTCGTGTGTAACTCGCTGCGCAGGTTTACTTGTGCAGGTTGACGTCGTCCAGGTTGAAAGTCACATTCTGGCCGGAGATGGAGCAGTTAAAGGAGATCTTGTGGCTAAGCCCGTTAGCATAGGCGCTCAGGTCGATCGTAATCAGCTTATAGGCATTATAGGTCGCGAGCTGGGTGGCATTGGCACTCCAAACGATCTTTCCATCGACCGTAACCGTAAAGACATCTTTGGCATCACTGCCGGCTGCAACGCTGCCAACCATGAAATAGAAATCAAGCTTGGCTGTGCCGCTCGGGATGATCACACTCTGTGAGAGCGTGGCGATTTCGGATGGCGCAGTGACCCCGCCGAGCCAGGCCCAGGCCTTACCAGTACGCGGCTTAGCGCTGGCGAAGCTGCCGCAGTCGGCGATGTTACAGAGCGGAGTGCCCGAGTTGGTGGAGGTCTGACCCCAGTTGACATTGTTGGGGTAGAGCTCAAAACCGGGATCCTTGAGCAGGTTGATCATTGCCACCGGGGTGGCGGTCTTGGTGGCAGTCTTGATTACGACCTTGGTCGGGGTCTTGGTGGCAGTCTTGATTACGACCTTGGTCGGGGTCCGGGTGGCGGTCTTGATTACGACCTTGGTCGGGGTCCTGGTGGCGGTCATGGTCGCGGTCTTAGTCGCGGTCGGCGGCACAGGCGTGAAGGTATTAGTCGCAGTCGGCGGCACAGGCGTGAAGGTATTGGTCGCAGTCGGCGGCACAGGCGTGAAGGTATTGGTCTCAGTCGGCGGCACAGGCGTGAAGGTATTGGTCTCAGTCGGCGGCACAGGCGTGAA
>CAYWXS010000078.1:0-25345 GCA_964462245.1 uncultured Anaerolinea sp. | reverse complement strand
CAGTCGGCGGCACAGGCGTGAAGGTATTGGTCTCAGTCGGCGGCACAGGCGTGAAAGTGGCAGTTGGGTTCGGGATGGCCAGGAATGTTTCCCCGGTTCGATCCGCCAGCAAATTGGTGTAACTCATGAAATCCGGGCTGAAGGTGTAACCGCTCAGTTCAGGCACAATGAATCCAGCCCAACCCTGGTAGAGCGGGATGCTAAAAGCACCACCTGCCCCACTAACCTGGCTGGATTCATCCTCGTTTACATAACTGAGGGTGACGCCCGGCTGTCCGCTGGTGCCAGAAATGTTGGCGCCCTGCAAGACGGAAAGACTGATGTCATCAATATTGTAATAAATCCAATCCCCTAAGTTGCTGGCTTCAAAGGTTAATGTATGCGACTGTCCATCTGCATATTGGCTGACATCGATACTGACCGGGTAGTAGCTGAATTGCGTACCCAGCCCTGGGCCGGTTGTGAAAAGCAGGTCGTTATCGATTTTCACGTGCAGTTGGTCGCTGGCCAGCGCATCGGGCCAGGCTGCAGTCAGCAGATAGAAATTCAATTCTGCTCTACTCCCGCTCGGAATGTTGAGGGTTTGCCAGGCGGAGGATGCATGCTCTCCCCAGGCCAGGATGATCCATCCAGACCCACTGCGCGGCATAAGTACATTTGGGTAAACAGTGCATGAGCCTAACATGCACAAAATGTATTCTGGATCTGCATTCCAAATGCCGGTGGGGGCGTCCAGGCCCGGGTCCAAGATAAGGTTTGTGGGCGCAAGCGGGCTAAAGTCCTGGCCCGTCTGGGCACTGGCAATCGCGTTGAAATCACGGCTGGCAGGATTGAAGGTATAACCCGGCTTGGATGGAATCACAGTCCCAGACCAGCCGGTGGGGACATACAGGCTGTAGGTGCCGCTGGCACTGCTGGGGACAGTTTCGAGCTTGCCGTTGCGCAGATAACTGATCAGGGCACCTTCCACACCCAGGCTGCCGGAGATGGTGAGCATGTTTGCACCGCAGATCTCAAACGAGATGGTGGCACCAGCCAACCCAACTTTGCAAAGATTCAAGCCACCCGGACCGCCAGATGTCAGGAAGCTGGAGGGGTTTGTGCTGTCATTTATGACCATCCGACCGCTTTGCCGGCTGAAGAAGGCATTTCCCGGCGCACCATTGGCACTGACTGTGCCGCCCGGCCGGTAGATGTAGACTTCATCCGGCGGGCCATCGGCATTTCCATACACTGCCGAGTTGATGCGGTAAACCAGCAGACCGCTGCCCGGCAGTGCTGACTCAAAATCGCCAGTATTGCGGCGGTATTCAAACACGAAGAATTCGCTGCTGGAATTGGGTGAGGCGATCTTCATGCAGTTATTAATGGACGAGGTGAGTGGGTTGAGCGTATACACACCCGGCGTGCTAATGCTTGGAATCTCATCGATCCAATGCCCATACTTAAATTTCATATAACAGCCCATGTGCCCTGAGCCTGATTCCATCAAGTCCCAACTCCCAACCGGGGTAAGACCGTCGTAGCTGTAATGATACAGGTCGGGTGAGCCCAAGACATGGAATGTCTCGTGCTCCAGCACTTTTGCGTCCAAAGCACCATCCAATTCAAAGTTGTAGCGTCCTAACATGCGCCCGTTAATCACCGACGGATTTATCCACATTGACCAGGCATGCGGCCAGAGGATGGAGGACCAGCCAGTTGGGCTGCCGCTGATTACAAAACTGATTTCATCAATATAACCATCACCATCGGCGTCTATAACAGACCCGGCTGGGAAACTGGCCAGGTTGGCAGTGATCGCATCACGCAGCAATTGGAATTCCCGATCTCTACGTTCATCGCCAGCGTCGCCACCCTGGTAGCCGATCGGGTTGGTGGCTGCGATATAGGGTTGAAAATACCCGCGCGGGTGGCTATCCTGGTAGGATATGACGCTGCCGCCGGCCATGCTGGGCACAAACAGCGAATTGATGGTCAACTTGCCGTAGGATACCTCGCTAAAGTAATTGATAAACGATTTCACACCAGGAGTAGTATCGGTTAACATACTGGTGTAGCGGGAAGGTGGGCTGGTAAACTCAGCCTCCCCGGCGAAACGGATAAAGACCACCAGGTTGGTGAAACTGCCTGTAGTCGGAGCGTTTGAAATTCCACCAGAAGCGCTCATCTCCTGATATGTGTTCAGCGGTGATTGCTTGCGGATGATCTCGCGTTGCTCTGCTGATATATTCAGCATCGGTTTCAGCCCGGCTTCGCGCGGGTCAACCTTGCCCACTACGTACGGGCTGGCGACCAGGTTGCCATCACTGATTTGGGCGTAGGTGTAATACCCACTGGTTTGATCCTGGATGACGGTGTAGTAGTTCTGGTCTTCCAACCAGTTGTAAAATTCATCGCCGCTGGCGAAGAGCTGCAGCAGGCTGCCGTCGGGTTGGGTGATGGTGACTGGAAAGTGGGTGATGGGAGCCGCCAGCACGCTGCCAGTGGGCAGCAGGCAGAACAGCAGGGTCAGGATTAACACAGCTAACAAGTTGCGCTTGGTGATCATTTTTACCTCTTTCGCGATACGTGCTAAGATTATTTGCCGCAGGACATCCCAGGGGGATTCCCATATGGCTCATCTTAGCCCGAGGGCGTGACCCAAGCGTGACCGGAAGGCCTTAATTTTGAGGAAAAATGGAATTGGTGTAATAGTCGATTGATCAAACTGAGCGCTTCGAAATGTCATCCCCGAAAATCAGCGGGACATTGCGCGAACCGTCGCACTAGCTGCGCGCAGCAGGCGGTGAAGCAATCCCAGTTTAGGCAGAAGATTGCTTCGCTAGGTACGCTACTGATAACATAGGTGACTGTACTGACGGGAGGGAACGCTACGCGTGCCTCCTGCCCAAGTGCGGGCATGATATACCCAAATGCGGGCATGATATCGCGGAGAGCACGCTCCTCGCAATCCAGCAGTGCATCTGGATGCTATGACACTTACTGGCGGTATGTTCTTTCCCATTGAACAACAGCTTTTCTCTGTTGTGGAATCACTCGCTATGACAGCAGGAGTGTCATCTCCTCAGCGAGTACCGCACAGGCGTTATGTGCGAATCACCCGATGACAGTTGCCTGTTTGTCATTGCGAATATCAGCCCCGACTCGTCCAACCGTCCTACAGGGTCTGTAAATTTCCTGCGCGTTTATTCCTTAATCACCTGCAACAGCACCGCCCGGACCGCTGTGCGCGAGCGGTAGGTATTCTCCGCCGCGTTGTAGCCCTTGCAGGTTAGCAGGGTCAGCCAGGCATCGTCCATGTGACCCAGCACTGAAACGTCCTCCGGCTGAATTGTCATCACTGTGCGGACAGAATAAATGTAACGGTAGCCATAGGCGTGTACGATCACCTGGCTGCCCCATTTGAGCGTGCCCAGGTCGACAAACGGGCCGGGTAGGCCGTTGTAACCATATAAATGTGCAGTGATTACGCTGTTGCCCTTCCAGCTTGGGAAGGCTGTGCCCTGCAGGTAACCGGCATTCTGGCCCAGCCAGGTGGTATCCCAACCGCCGTTCACAAAAGGAACACCCAGAATATCCGTCCTGACCCCCAGGTCAGGGATTTCCAGCACCAGGTCGGAAGCGGCATAGGACTTCACTGCGCTCTGGATGGGCAGTACGCTTTGGACGTCTGGGGCAAAACCCGTGGACGGCAGCTTTTTGACGGCGCTCCGCTGCCAGTTGATAGACGATAATGCCAGGAATGTCTCTTCCTCATCAAACGATCCGTTGCCGTTCAAATCAGCGTCCACCGAAGCTACATTTTTCACCTTCGAAGTCTCAACGGGAACATTCACATCGAAACTGATGACGATCTCATTTTTGGCGCTTGCAGCGTCCAGCGCACCCTGGTCCGGGCCGAGCGTCCCCAACCAAACCACCCGCCCGCGCGGGTACTTCGTAGAAGCTGGCTCGTAGGCGCAAATGGTGGTGGTTGTCAGGCTGCTGGCAGGCTCGCAGACCAGGTTGCCGGCATAGGTGGTGCCTTCAGAGATCGGGTCGCTGACGTAGGCCTTGAGGGCAGGAATTCTGGTCTCGTTAATCCAGACCATGCTCCAGCGCAGCACGGGCAGGCCATTGTCGTCGAAGGTCTTGATGCCAAACGGCGGGTCAAACAACCCGGCGCCAAAGGTAACCGGTGTGGGCTCGTTGTTATTGGTCGGATCGCCGTCCAGGTTCACCCCGCCGGGCGTGCAGTTCAGCGAGCAGTCCGGGTTCGCTCCGTTTTGCGATTCATCCGTGACCGGACCACCTAACGAATCTTTCGCGCTGGCCACAGCCGTGTTGTTGAATGGGCCGGAGGCAGAGGGGGTCACATCTACCACCAGGGTAATAGTTTTGTAACTATCGGAATTTGGCACAGGCAGTGCATCAGAGCCGAGCAGCAGATTGGAGTGTGCCGCCTCACCTGTGAATTGGGGATTGATTTTGAAGTAGTCGCTTGCCAGGGATTTGACCTTGAAACTGGCATGGCCCTGGAACATGGCCTCCAAATTTTCGCTAACCTGCACATCGGTGAGTGCTGCCGAACCGTAATTACGCACAAGCAGCCTGTAGGTGATCTCAAAAATTCCCGGCGCCACCTTCAGCGGGTCGCCGACCAGCTCTTTGGCAATGCCGATGCCCGGCATTGTGCCGGTATAGTTGGCCGTGTCCGTATCAGCGTATTGATTTCCCTGGAAGGAAGTTTTTGCCGTGGCTGTATCGGTTTGCAGGCCAGCCTGCCAGACCTGCGAGCCATAACAGGTGAAGAATTTGGATGGCGCCAGGTTGTCGGGGATGAGACAGGGGTTAATCAGCCCTGGTTCTGCGTAGAAATTGGCAATCGCGGGGGAATCTTCCAGGCTGAGATTGGTGAGCAGGGCATCGCTGGAGTTGGTTACCACGAACTTGAAGAGCGGGTTGATGCCGCTCTGGATAGCCAGACCGGGGGCCAGGTTGGCGTCATTCCAGGTTGTCCCGCCGTCCGCCGAAACGGATTTCAGCACGTACAACCCGGGGATCACGCCGGTGTAATAGGCGTTGTCCGTGTCTGAGTAATTCGCGCCGGAATAAACGCCGGAAGCCGTGACGGTATCCATATGCTGGCCGCTGGTCCAAAAGCTGCGCGCATAGCAGGTCAGGCTCTCGCCGGCGGCCAGCGAGGCTGCCGGGAAGGAACAGGCGCCGACTGTGGAAGGCAGCGTCTCATAGAAGCTGACCGCCGGAACGTCATTCAGCGTGATGTCCGTCAGGGTCACATCTCCGCTGTTGGTGATGACGAATTTGTAATAAGGGCGGGTACCACCGGGTACTTCCGGGCCGGGACCAGTGTTGGCGTCATCCCAGGTGGAGCCGTCGGATGAGACGTATTTCAGCACCTGTATGCCAGGCTTGACCCCGAAGTAATTGGCGGAGTTGCTGTAGCTGTACTGGATGGGGGTTGTGATAGGTGTGTAGAAACCCCTGGCTGTACCGGTGTCGGTCTGCTGGCCGGTAGCCCAGGGCAGGGATGCGTAACAGGTGAAGCTGCCAGAGGAGGCCAGCGTGGCGGGGATCGAACAGGGCGAGGCCAGATCGGTGCTTGAATAAAAGGAATTCACCGTCGGGTCGTCTTCCAGCGCGAGATCCATCAGGGTGACATCGCCTGTGTTGGTGACTTCAAATTTGAAGAGTGGGTCAGTCCCATCCGGGATCTCGGGGCCGGGCATGCTGTCTGCATTTTGCCAGGCGCTGCCGTCATAAATATATTTTTTGAGCAAGATGCCCGGACCCACGCCGGAGTAATAGGCCTCGTCTGTGTCGCTGTAATTTGCACCCTGGAAGGCCCCCGTGGCAGTGGCGGTATCCTTCTGAATACCGCTGGCCCAGTCTACCCCACCGTAGCAAGTAAAGCTGCCGTTAGCCGTCAGTGGATTGGGGATGCTGCACGCAGTACCCGTCAGGCTGGATGAGTCGTAGAAGCTGGCGATATTCGGGGAATCCTCCAGCGCGACGCCGGTCAGGGCCACATTGCCGGTATTCGTAATCTCGAACTTGTATAGCGCAATCGAGCCGGAAACCAGGATGGGGCCGGGGCTGCTGTTGGCGTCATCCCAGGTGGTACCGCCGTCGTTTGAGACCGATTTAACGACCTGGATGGAGGCTGTCACACCGGTATAGTTGGCGGGATCAGTATCGCTGTATTCGCTGCCCTGGAAGGTACCCTTGGAAGTAGCGGTATCGGTCTGCAAACCGCTGACCCATGGCTGCGAACCATAGCAGGTAACGGAAGTATTTTTCAACAATGCGGCGGAAAGGTCGCAAGGAGTCGCCAGCCCTGTGTCAGCATAGAAGTTGCTGATAACCGGGCTGTCACTCAACGTGATACCTGTCAGGGTTACATCGCCGCTGTTGGTGATGACAAACTTGAACAACGGATTGATGTCTTGCGGAACCAGCGGGCCGGAACCGGTGTTGGCGTCAAACCAGGTGGAACCGTTGTTGTTTGAAACCGATTTTACCAAAGTGACTGCGGGCGTGACCCCGGTATAGCTGGCAGTGTCGGTATCAGTGTAGTCCGCACCCTGGAAGCTACCCTTCACAGTGGCGGTGTCGGTCTGCAGGCCAGTAGCCCAGGTTAGCGATCCATAGCAGGTGACGGAAGCACCCGTCGCCAGACCAGCAGAAAGAACGCAGGCGCTGGACAGCGCGCTGTCGGAATAGAAGCTGCTGATGACCGGGCTATCGCTGAGCGTGATACCAGTCAGGGTTGCATCGCCGCTGTTGGTGATGACAAATTGATAGAGTGGGTTGGTGCCCGCAGGCAGATATGGCCCTGGGCCGCTGTTGGCATCATCCCAGGTGTTACCGCCGTCTATCGAAACGGATTTCACCACGCTAATGGCGGGTGTGACACCCGTATAATTGGCGTCATCGGTATCGGTGTAATCAGCGCCCTGGAAGGTGCCCTTGGCGCTGGCGGTATCCTTCTGCAGTCCTGTGGCCCAGGCCAACGTCCCGTAACAGGTGGCCGTTGCTCCCGCCACCAGGCTGGCTGATATGTTGCAGGGAAGCGTCAGGGCGTTGTTGGAGTAGAAACTGCCAATGACCGGATTATCACTCAACGTGATACCGGTCAATGTCGCATCCCCGCTGTTGGTGATGACGAACTTGTAGCGCGGATTGGTGCCGCTCGGAACCAATGGACCAGGCCCGATGTTGGCGTCATCCCAGGTGATACCGCCGTCATTTGAGACCGATTTAACGACCTGGATGGCGGGCGTCACACCTGTATAGTTGGCGGGATCGGTATCGCTGTATTCGCTGCCCAGGAAGGTACCTTTGGAAGTGGCTGTATCGGTCTGCAAACCGCTGACCCATGGCAGCGAACCATAGCAGGTAACGGAAGTATTTTTCAACAATGCGGCGGAAAGGTCGCAAGGAGTCGCCAGCCCTGTGTCAGCATAGAAGTTGCTGATAACCGGGCTGTCACTCAACGTGATACCTGTCAGGGTTACATCACCGCTGTTGCTGATCACAAATTGATACAATGGGCTGCTGCCGCTCGGAACAAGCGGACCAGGACCGGTGTTGGCGTCAAACCAGGTGCTGCCGTTGTTGTTTGATACTGACTTCACCACCGTTATCGCGGGCGTGACCCCTGTGTAGTTGGCAGTATTGGTATTTGTGTAATCTATGCCCTGGAAGGTGCCCTTTGCTGTGGCAGTATCGGTATGCAAGCCTGTGGCCCAGGTCGTTGAACCGTAACAAGTGAAGTTGCCACTGACCGCCAGGCTGGACGGCAGGCTGCAAGGGATGGTTAGATTTGTATCGGAATAGAAGCTGGCGATGACCGGGCTATCGCTGAGCGTGATACCAGTCAGGGTAGCCTCACCGCTGTTGGTGACCTCAAATTTATACAGTGTTTTGCTACCCGCAGGCAAAGGCAAGGAAGGCCCGGGACTGCTGTTTGCATCCTGCCAGGTGCTGCCGTCATAGACCGATTTAATCACACTGATCGCGGGCGTGACGCCCGTATAGTTTGCGTCGTTGCTGCCAGTGTAATCGACGGCCTGGAAGGTACCCCTGGCAGTGGCGGTATCCTTCTGTAGGCCGCTGGCCCAAACACCGCTGCCGAAACAAGTAACAGTGGTGCCCGTCAGCATATCAGAGGATAGATCGCAAGGATTGGTGAGCGTAATGTCGTCGTAGAAAGTGTTGATAATCGGATTATCGCTCAAGGTAATGCCAGTCAGGGTTACATCGCCGCTGTTGGTAATCACAAATTCATACAGGGGATTTGCGCCGGTTCGAAGCTGCGGGCCAGGGCCAGTGTTAGCATCATCCCAGATGGTACCGCCGTCCACCGAAACGGATTTCACCACGCTGATGGCGGGCGAAACTCCGGTGTAGTTGGCGTCATCCGTTTTGCTGTATTCCACGCTCTGGAAGGTGCCTTTTGCGGTAGCGGTGTCGGTATGCAGGCCGGTCGTCCAGGTCAGTGACCCGTAGCAGGTCAGGCTCGCGCCCGCGGCCAGGCTGGCAGCCGGGAAGGAACATGCGCCTACTGTGGAAGGCAGTGTCTCATAGAAGCTGACCGCCGGAACGTCAGTCAGGGTGATACCCGTCAGGGGTACATCGCCGCTGTTGTTAATCACAAACTTCACCTGCGGGTTGGTGCCCGCGGGGATAGAAGGTCCCGGGCTGCTGTTCGCGTCATCCCAGACACTTCCGTCCAACGAAACGGATTTCACCACGCTGATAGCGGGTGTCACACCCGTGTAGTTGGCATCATCACTGGCAGTGTAATCCGTGTTATTAAACACGCCCCGCGCCGTGGCGGTATCGGTCTGCAAACCTGTTGCCCAGGGCAGAGAACCATAACAGATAAAATTGGCGCCGACCGCCAGGCTGGACGGCAGAGTGCAGGAAGTCGTTAGGGCGCTGTCGGCATAGAAGCTGGCAATGGTTGGGTTGTCGGTCAGCGAAAGATTTGTCAGCGTCACTTCGCCGCTGTTGGTGACCTCAAATTTATAGAGCGGATCGGTTCCCGAAGGAATATATAGGCCGGGGCCGGTGTTGGCGTCATTCCAGGTGGAGCCGTCGTCCAATGAGACGGACTTCACCACGCTGATGGCAGGCGTCACACCAGTGTAGCTGGCCGAATCTGTACTGGTAAATTCCGTGCTATCGTAGGTGCCTCTGGCAGTGCCTGTATCGGTTTGCAGGTTGGCTGCCCAGGGCAACTCACCATAGCAGGTAACGGCGCTGCCGCTCGCCAGGCTGCCCGGCAGGCTGCACGTGGCACCCGTCAGGCTGGATGAGGTATAGAAGCTGGCGATGGAGGGTGCGTCCTCGAGCGCGATACCCGTCAGGGTCACATCACCGCTGTTGAGGATCGAAAATCGGAAGAGCGGCTTCACGTCAGGCGCCAGGGATGGCCAGGGAGCAGCTAAAACCCAGGTCGCCCCGCGGTTAACCGAGATGGCTTTGGTCAGGACGATGCCAGGTGCGCGCGAGAGCGTCAGGTCCACCGCACAGCCGAGGTTGGGCAGATCGCTATCAGAACACTGACTGGCAGTAACGGAGGTTGGTGCGAAGCTGTTCAGCGGATCACCGCCACCGCCCACCTGGGCCTTATTGATCAGCGAGCCGCTGGCGCTTGCACCAACTGTCACATCTACTTGAAACTCACTTGTGGCGCCAATTGCAATGACAGCACTGCTCTCGCAGGTGAGCACGCTTCCAGAGGAGGAGCACAACCAATCCGCGCCGTTGGTCCCGCCGGGGGTAAAACTGCCGGAAGTAGCCAGGGTAAGCCCGGAGGGCAGCACATCCAGCACAGTCAGCGTGCCGCTGCTGGGGGCGTTGCCGCTGTTGGTGACCGTCAGGGTGTAGATGTTAGCCAGACCGGCGAAGATGGATGTCTTGCCATCTGTCTTGGAGAGGCCCAGGACAGGAGCGACAACATGATCGCTATCCACGGCGCAGCCCTTGGCAGGCAGGTCTGCGGCACTGCACAGCGCCGCAGAGACGGCATCGGGAATGGTTTCCAGCGGGTCTCCGCCGCCGCCCACCTGTGCCCGGTTGACCTGTGCGCCTGTCGCCCCGGCGCTGACGTCCACCAAAATGGTGAAGACACTGGAATTGCCCAGCAGGATCACGGCGCTGCTGTCGCAGGTGATCACATTCGCGCTGGCCGAGCAGCTCCAGTCACCCGCATTGTCTCCGCCCAGTGTCACCGTTCCATCAGAGATTGTCATTCCGGCGGGCAGCACGTCCACAACCCGTATCGTGCCAGAGCTGTCAAAATCGCCGCTATTGCCCAACGTGAAGGTATAGGTATAGGAATTGCCAGGGGTCAGCACGCTTACACCGTCATCCTTTGTCAACGTCAAGTTGGGCTTGTTCAGGACGTCAATATCTGTGGCGGTATTGTTAGCCTGGTTATCATCACTGATGCCAGCCGGCACGCTGATGCTGGCGCTGTTGCTGAGGGTGGAGCCGGGGCTGGCAATCAGCGTGCCGGTCAGGGTATACACCACCGACCCGCCGGAGGGGATCACAACCCCCATGTCATTGATATTACCGGTGCCGCTCGGGGTGCAGTAGGCGTTGAGCCCTGGTAGACAGCTCCAGTACACGTTGATCAGATCGGCGGGAAGCGTATCAGTGACGGTCGCACCGTCCACAGATGTTGGGCCAGCGTTGCTGGCGGTAATGGTATAGGTCACATTCCCATTGGCGTGGAAGGAGCCGCTGCTGTCAGTCTTGCTGATAGATAGGTCAGCCACGCCGCTCGTTACCAGGCTGGAATTGGAGTTCTGGACCGGGGGGACCGGACTGCCGTTGACATCCACAGCGCTGTCCACCGTGGCGGCGTTCAGAACGGGCGAGCATGGGCCGCTGACCGTAAAGGTGACCTCGACAGTCGTGCGCGAACCGGCAGTCAGCGGGCCAAGATCGCTCCACAGCACCGACCCGCCACCGCCGGTTGTGGCGGGCAATGCGGATTTAAATGCGAGACAGTAAGGGCTGTAGCTATCGCTCAGCGGCAGTGTCGTGATGTCCGTCGAACCGGTATTGTCAATCTCGATCTGGTAAATTACATCGCTGCCCACCCTGGCCGGGGAAGCCGACACCAGCCGCTTGGTGACGGCCACCTGTGGGCTGGTGATGGTCACAGCCGCCGAAGCGGTCAGCGGGCCGATGTGCGAGCCGGAATTTGTATCAATACCCGTCACAGAAACATTGTTCGTGGAAGGCGAGCAGACGCCAACCATGTTGAAATAGACGCTGATGACCCGGCTGGCATACGCAGCCAGCGGGCCGATATCGCTCCAGGTCAGCGAGTTGGATGTCTGCGTACTGGGCGACAGGCTGGCGGAAGCATAAGTCATACAAGCGGAATTAAACGTATCTGTGACCGCGATGGTATTCATTATTCCGGCATTGGGGTTGGCAACGGTGATGTCAAAACGCGCCTGCGCGCCCACCAGACCGAAGCCGCTGATGGGGCTGACCAGGGTCTTGAAGACGCTCAACCCCAACACGCCCGAAGTCAGCACCGCGCTGGCGGTCGATGTGTCGCTGGGATCGGCTGGGTCTACGTAGTTCACGGTCATTATGGTACCCGCCAGGGCGAAGATTTTGCCGTTGGCGGCTCCGGCCGACAGTTCCCGGTCCAGGCAGGCGACGAACACGCCTGTGTCCAGGCCAGTCTCGGTCAGGATAATGCTTTCGGGGTCTAGCTTCGTGCTGTTCAGCGTGACAGTCACTGTCTCGGCCATCAGGGCGCTTTTATTCTGGTCAATATCCGCCAGGCGCAAGCAGACCTGGTTGGTCCCGGCTGCAGCCGAATCATAGCTGCCAACGGTTGTACCGTTACTGCCCGTGGTAAATTCCACTACACTGGGCGTGCCGGTATCCTTATAGAAGATGTCGGTCTGCATCGAGCGGCTGTCAGAGACGGTGCCTTCGTAGCCTTCGTTAACTGTAAATATGAAATGATAGGTGCCCTGCCCAGAGGGCGGCACCCAGGGATATTCAAACATCCTAAAGACGCCAGAGGTGTACACAGAATGTGCGCTGGTGATGGCAAAGGTCTGGTCATAACTGTCCGGACCGGTGATATGCAAGCTTCCGGAGGGAATATCGGCATAGCCAAACGGATCGCTGGCGGTGGCGCGGATGTAGACGGTCTGGCCGTTGGTGGGGTTGGGCAGGATGATCCCGCCGGGATAGACAGCGTCGTAAATCGAAAGCACGGTCTCTGAAATCACGGTGGTGGCAGGCAGGTCAATTTTTGATGGGGCAGAACTGCTGTCATAACGCACGTTAAAGGTTACACCTGATTGAGCCGTTGTGATCACCAGGCTTAGGGTCTGGCCAGCTGAAATGGTCGTGGCACTGGAGAGCGTGCCGTTCCAGGTCAGTGTACCCGCAACGCTGCTATAGGATGGGCTGGAGAGGGTGAGGAAAGTCGTGCCGTTGTTTTTCAGTTCAGCCGTGATGTTCGTCGGGCTGGCAGGCATACTGCCCGTCTTGATCGTAGTGTAGGTCTTCACCTGGACGGCACCGCCGGCGGGCATACTCAAAGAACCGGTCATGGACGGAGCCTGGGTGAAGGTCAGCGTGCTGGGCGCCGGCCGGATAGAGACCGCCACAACCGCCCAGTTGCTCGTTCTGGTGGCCGAGTAGCTGACCGTATTGCTGCTGCCGGATGTTCCAGCCTTGGTGCTGGTGGCGGCATCCACATAATTATGGTTGGAAACGTTCCAACGCTCGGACTGCGAACCATGGGTGGTTATGGTGCGGGTGACGTTGTTGTTGCTGATTTGCTCGATGGCGCCAATCGAATAGACTACATCGCCGCTGGCCGAGGTGAAACTGCCCGACAAGAGATTCTTCCCGTTCCCCGAGGCAGACTTGAAATAGGACGAAGTGCCCGTGCTAACATTTCGCAAGGGGCTGGTCTGATCGACGCCGGTGAAGGTGGTCGCCGAGATCGCAATAGTAGATGAGGCTGAAAGCGTGACGACGATTCTGGGCGTCCCGGTTGTGTTGATCTGCGAATCCAACAGCCCGTAAATATATACGTTAGGATTAATTTTGGGACTCGCAGTCTCCAGGAAACCCTCCTGCTTCATTTCGACATTATTGTATGTGACGCTGGAGACTTTTCCCTGTGTTGCGCTACCATCGCTGCTGCCGGTGGCGACCGCCACAAGCATCAGGCGGTTGCTGCCGCTGCCAGCCGTATAGTTATATGAAAAGGACGAAGCGGCGCTAGTGGAGGAATAACCGGTGGTGGTGTTGCCGGCGGATATGCTGCTAGAAGAACTCATATCCGCGCTGGTGACGGTGCTGCCATCCGATGTCGCCACCGGGTCAATCCGGTCCAGCGCCAGGGATGGATCGCTCAGATATAGCGATTTGGTCTTAGTGGAGACAGAGATGGCTGTGCTTGCGCTGCAGGTATCACCGTAAACGGGATCGGTGTAGCTGACTGTCAGCGTGTCGCCCGACTTGACGTTCAGGCTGCCGTCATCCGGCGAAAGACCATTTGTGGTGGAAAGCGGCAGTCCGCTGGAATTGACAAAAACACCCGTGCCCGCACCGGTTTCTGCCAGGCTGAGCGCCTCGCGATCACTGCTGGAATTCATTACACTCACAAGCAACGGCCCCAGGCTGGTTGTGTCGCTGTCATTGATGCGTACATACAGCAGGTCGGTCAGTTGATAGGCGGCTTGCACCACAGCTCCGCCCGCGTTGGTGAAAGCCACAGCGCACTGGCTGGCGTTATTGTTCACGGGTGTATTGACCGTGACGGTAATGTCTTCGCCGTTGACCAGGGCGTGGGCTGTGTTGGTGATGGTGGCGTAGGTCGGAGGGAACTGCCTGGCCACCAGCCTGTAATTGATGGTGGAATACGAACCCACAGCCAGCAAGGGGATATTGAGCCCGGCGATCAGCGGCAGCGTTCCACCACTATCTGCCACTGGGACTCCGTCCAGGGTAGTGCTGTTGGAGACATAGGTCGTGTTGGTTGCGATCGAAGGTTCGCTGACCATGGTATTAAAGGCAGCCACTGCGCCATTGTTGCGCACAGTCAGAGTGTAGAGGATGGTGTCACCCGGGTCGATCCGGCCGTTGAGGTTAACATCCCCACCCGAAGCAACCGCGGCTTGCTTGGTGATCAGCACTTCAGGCAGGGGCGGAATGGTGTAGCCCGCATCCAGGTAGGGCGTGCCCGCCCCAGCCTTGGATGGATCCTCACCCCATGCGCCAGTGATGGATGTGCCATCAGCCGTAAAGACCTTCATACCGGTCTGAGTGTTGTTCACGCCATATATCTGCCGGGATTCATACTGCCCGATCGGATACGAAACATCGTATTTCTTCCCGTTCGGCGCGGTGTTAGGCGCAGCGGGGGCTGGGTCGCCGTAATCTACGTAGATGGTTGTGGGCTTGATGGCCGTAACCCAGACCGGGCTGCCATTAGTGGTGGGTGGGTTGGCGCCTGTGCCAGGAGCCCAGCCCGCCACAAAAGCCGTGGTCAACCAGATATCCGCGACAAGCGTATAGCCCCAGTCGTAGGTAGAATTGGTGCCGGTGGCAGAGCTATCCATGGTTCCGAAGGCCAGAAAGGGGCTGCCGCTCGAATAAAAGTGCGCGCCGGAATATTGGGGCATCTCAAAGCGGGTATTGCCCTTGGCTGGGACGCTGACGCTGCCCGTGCCTGCCTTTGTGGCGTAATTCACGGTCAGGACAGTGGCGCCGGGGTTGAAGAGGAATACACTTGCGGGGTAGGCGGTGGAAGTGGTGCCGACCGCTGTCCATAGGGAGGATGTCCACAGGTTTTGGGGTGTCACCTGGAACCAGCGGCAAGCGTAAACGGAACCGGCCTTGCCGGTGATCAGGTCCACCTGGACGGGTTTGTCCGCGGTAACCGCGGCGTTGGTCAAGACCCCGCCGTCCACCTGGTACATATCGCCCTGGTTCATGGTCTGAGTGATATCCACTGTGCCGTTACCGTCCTTGTCGATGGTCACCGTTGTGCCGTTCTGTGAGGCCACCACCAGGATGGAGACATAGCTGAACATCAGGGCTGCACTGGTGTTCTCACCAACGGGGATTCGGTAGGAAGTACCCCAGCGCGTGGTGTCGTATACCTCAATCGCATCAGTCAGCACCGTGCCGGGCGTGGCGGCCCAGACCGAACGGGTGATCGAGACCACTTTGGTAGAGCCGATCTTGTCGCGCCCGTCAAACAGGATTGTGCTGTTATTGCGCGGTATGGCGACGTCATTCTCCAGCACGATTACGTTGCCGGCATTGAGGACATCATTCGCGATCGTGCAGGCTTGCGCGGTCCTGCCGTCCACATTTGGCGCGCAGCCGTTGGCCGGATTGCCATCGCCCCAGATCTGCGTGCCGCCCAAATTGGATGAGCTCCAGATATTAGCCGGGTTCGAGAGGTCAACATCAAAGCCGTTCTCCCACTGGTCGTAATAGATCAGCGTGTTGTTAGCGGTGACAGAAATGCCGGTCACCGAGTGCATCGGGCCGGCCGAACCGGCATAGATTTTCTTGTAGGAGTTGAGCACCAGGTCTTCGGGCATCTTTAAATAGAAGACCTGTATGGGGGGAGTTGAGGCAGCGCGAACCGGGGAAGCCACGATTATGAATTGCGCTGCGATCACCGACGTAATTATTAGGAAGTTTATTAGCTGGAGGAATTTGCGGCGCAATGACAACGAAAGCATGTCTTTTCCATGCTTCAATACTGAAGAGAGGAATAACCGATATGTGAATATACCTTGGGCTGGAACGGAAATTTTTGCGGATAAAGTGGAAGCTGAATACCACATTAGAATAAAGTTATCCTTTTTTCACTCGGTAAAATATTACATTAAAAATAATAAAGAGAACTAAAACGAAGTCAATCCCATACTATAAATTGATGTTATATACAACATGTTATAGTATAAGAATATATCATACTCGCACGATTTCTTTGGCAATAAATCCATCGAAAAAGGATAATTTTGGTATAGTAAAATATTGAAAAAGTATAGTTTTTCAATATATTTCAAGAAATTTCGACTTGATTACAAAAGTATTCCATTGTGAACTGATCGCAGCCAGGTAATTTTCCTTTGATATGGATATTATTGGAAAATTTTTATGGGCCCAGTCCACCTTGAATAGTGTTTGCGCATTTCAAAGACAGACATCAGTCACTTCTGATAAAATAATCCGGTAAGAAATCCAGCAAAGTGAGCGTACACTTATCCATCTTTCAGCCCGCACATCGCCGGGTACAAACCGCGATAAGCTTTTTCGGATTTCAGGAGAACCCCATGAATATTGATTTTTCCAGCGCCAAATGGATTTATCCACCCAGGTCATTTGAAATTTCTGATCAGTCAGTCCGGATCATGACAGACCCCGGCACGGATTTCTGGCAGCGCAGTTATTACGGGTTCAGGAATGACAACGCGCCGGCATTGCTGGTTGAGAGTGCTGATAATTTCACATTCACTGTCAGGGCAACATTTAATTATCAAAACCGGTTTGATCAATGCGGTCTAATCATCTACCTGGACAGTGATAACTGGTTTAAGGCCTCGATCGAATACGAAAATGATCAGCTCTCACGCATGGGCAGTGTTGTCACCAACCTGGGGTATTCGGACTGGGCTACTACGGATATAAACAGCCGCAGCAGCCTATGGTACCGCCTCAGCCGGCGCGGTCCGGATTTCCTGATCGAGTCAGCCCTGGACGGGGATGATTTTAAGCAGATGCGCGTCTTTCATCTGCATGTTCTGGGTGAAACAAGCGCGGAAATGGGCAAACTTAACCCACCCGCACCTACTTCCCAGCCCATCCGCTTTGGGCTATATGCCTGCAGCCCATTGAACTCTTCTTTTGAAGCCCGGTTTGAAGATTGGAAATTTGAAGATTGTCAGTGGCTGGCGCACGAAGCCTGAACACCAATCCAGAATTGCAAGTTCAATAAAAAAAAGGTCAATCTGGAAAAACCTCTTTTCCAAGTTGACCTTTATCGTAATTCAGTCTATTTTAAAACCTGTACGGATCAATAACTTCCCAATTTCTTGGCCAGCCCGATAATGCCGCGAAAATCTTCCAGGCTGACATTGGAAGGTACTGAATGATCAGAAGAGAAAATATAGCCACCATTTTCCTTCATAACCGGGATGACAGCTTCCATCTCGGCTTGAATAGCTTCAGGTTGATCCCACAGGACAGCATTGATGCCACCATGAAAAACCAGATCCTTGCCAAACTGCTGCTTTAACAGGCGCGGATCCATACCGGCTTTGACTTCAAGCGGATTGAGCGCATCCAAACCCATATTAACTAATTCTGGCACAAACGGTCGAACATCTCCGCAGGAATGCAGGTGGGCTTTGATACCTTTGGCATGTGCCCAATCTATGGCCTGCTGATGAAAAGGTTTTAATAAATTTCGATACATACGCATCGAAAAGAATTGGTGATTTTTGTAGCCCATATCATCGAACCACATGATACTGTCGAAGGTATAGCCCGCATCCCAAACCATATCCAACAATGCCAGATCGGTTTCCAATTCGGTGCGCCACATATCCACCAACCATTGCGGGTCTTCAGCCAACGCCACCAAAACCCGTTCGGTTCCCACCATCCAGGCGTGTGTGACGTCGAAACCGAACCAGACTATGGGGGAAATCCAGGCTTCCTGTTCACGCCAATGCTTATAATTTTTTTCCAACATCTCCCAGTTCACACGGTCACGCGTGGGACTGATGCGCTCCTTGGCTTTACGCCATTCATCAGCATTGACAATGGTATGGCTCAAAAATTCTGGTGTGGAGGCAACATTTTTCCACTGGCGCATGGTTACACCCCATTCGCTGGTGTAGGTGGTGTCTTTTTCTGTTTCTTGCAAAACCTGAACCGGAAAACGCGGCGAATTGTCTGTCAACCTGTGACTGACAAATTTATCCAATCCAAAATAATCTACATAGCTCTGATCTGCAGGCATGCCTTCACGCTGCCAGCGTTCAATAGTCGCATCCCACGGGCTGTCAATGATCGGGATGCGATCGGCTTCCTTATGCGCAAACATACGTTCAAATCTTTCGTGAGAACTCATCTCTTTCATGGCCATTACTCCTGAAGTTGGAATGGATTCGACACCTTTGTTTGGGGTCTGGAAAAAAAAATTATTTTCCGGGCTAGCAGGTCAGGCAAACTGTTTTTTGGCTTTCAGTTGGATCAATAAAATGGTTGAAGCAACAGTGAGTAACCCGAAGACTAAATTCATACTAAAACCGAATTTAATCCCGCCCAAATCACCGGCGACACCCACCAACCAGGGGCCGAGCATGCCGCCGAAACTTGCAAAGGTAAATAATAAACCCAGAATAGTGTTCATATTTTCTTTGAGCGTACCAGATATGTCGGCCGTAATGGTGGGAAATACGACTGCTAGAAAAAAACCAGTGACTGGCAGCAGCAAAGAAAGTTGAGCTGGACCAAATAACCCGATCGCTACGCAGGCACTGGCGGCCAGCATTGCGAAAAGAATTGAGCGCAGATAACCGATTTTTTCGACAAAAAAACTACCAACCAGACGGCCCAACATCACCAGTCCGAAAAAGATGGATAAGGCCTGGGTACTCTGGTTGATACTCTGACTAAGCACTTTTTGTAAATATTCGACCATCCAGGAGGCCAGCCCCAGTTCGAGGGCAACATACATCATAGCGATAAAATAATATGTGATCAGAATGGGTGAAAAAGCTGTCCGACCAATTTGTCTGAAATCGATTTTTTGACTTTCAACAGCAGCCTGCCTGGGAAAATTAAAAATCAAAAGGTAAACAACCAGTAAACCGATTAAAACCAGGTCCCAACGATAGACCACTCGCCAGGACTGATGTGCTGCCAGCATCCAACCTGCGTAGAGCGGCGCTAGCATCGAGCCCATACCGTGCATGGAAGCCATCAGATTCAGATAACGGGCTTTATCTGTGGGATGCAGAAGAATAATCATGGAATTACAACCCAGATCCAGTGATCCCAGCCCAAATCCGAGAATCGCCATAAAAAAAAGGAGCGGGACTGGATCTGTGAACTGGGTAGCACCAATTACACCGACTGAGAGGCACAACCCTGCCAGGAGCAGGACTGTTTTCAGACCAACCGTATCTGCCAGCAAACCAGCACTAAGTGAAGCAAGCATAACACCCAGATAGATTCCAGTCAGGATAGTTCCGCCCAATGCATAATTCAACTTTAGATCCTGTAAAAGGGCGGGTAGAACCGGCCCTTTCAGGTTATCGGTAAAACCAAATACAAAAAAAGCAAAAAAAACACCCGCAGTGAGCAACCAGAACGTATTTTTAGTGTGTGATGTCATCATCAAATTTATTTTTCCATTATCTCGACCCAGCTTATCGAACATAATCCTTCTCATCCGGATGAGGATGCCTGACCCAATCGCGATATGCTGTGCTGCATGGTCTGCACAGTCTTGGAATCAATGCTGGACCCCAAACCTTGCAGTGCCAGCAGGCAGGCCCCGGCCACCGGTGGAAGTTCGGCCATGCATATGCGGGCCTGGGGCAGGCTAGCCAGGATGGCGTGCCGAAGTGGGGTTGTAAAAATTTCACCCGCTTTTAGCAGCCCGCCAATCAGCACAACTTCGGATGGATCGGTGCCAGTCGGGCCGGAAAGTGCCAGATGAGTGGAAACTGCCAGGACACACTCAGCCAATTCCCGGGCAGACTGGCTGATCAGGTTTAGCGCAGTCGGATCGTTCTCTTTGGCAGCGTTAATCACCAGCGGCGCCAGGGATGCCACTTCGGACCGGCTCATCGCCGGGATATAAATGCGAGGCACCAACTCCGTCACTTCAGATAATCCAAAATGGCGCAAGACACTCTCCAACAACAGCGAGCTTTGAATCCGACCATCGTAGACCATTACAGCAGTCCGCATGGCCTGCAAGCCAAGCCAATAACTGGAGCCTTCATTAGAAATAAGATAACCCCAGCCACCCGTGAACCAGGCCTGACCCGTTGCGGTGCGACCGTAGCAGGATGAGCCTGTCCCGGTAATCAGGACAATTCCGGGTCTGCCAGATAAGCCACCGGCGAGCGCAATCCGGCAATCGTGATCAATCCCGATCGCAGCGGGTTGCGCAAGCTTGAGGTTCAAAGCAATATCGAGGATGGCTGTTCGATCCCGCTCGGATACAACTCCAGCCATACCAAGGAAAGCCGAAGCAAACTCAGCTTGTACCAGGCCTGCATTTTGACAGGCAGCCTTGACAGCCTCCGAAATATTCGCCTGCGCAGCCGCGACACCGGCGTCTTGAACATTAGAAGGCCCGCCCAGACCGCTGCCAAGAATATTTCCGGCGAGGTCTGCAATGGCAGCCTGGGTCTTGGTGCCGCCGCCATCGATACCCAACACAACCTGGTTATGCATTCGGAACAACTCCTGGGGTCCATTGTATAAGAATATATATCGCATTAATAATACTCTCACAAACAGCTGCACAGATAGTAACATATCGTACCAAAAATATCTTGCACATTGATATTCTGGAACTATTATGATACAAAATTTAGTTGGCTCGTTAATGCTACAAGCTCTGATAATAATTTGGAGATAAAATTCGTGCCCAGACTCACATCAAATTTAAAATTATTGACTGAGCAACGTCATCGGAAAATTCTGGAAATCGTGCAGGTTAAGGGGATTGCCAGCGGTCTTGAACTTCCACAAGGCATCACAGACCCCAATTTACTTGAGATTCAAATCAAACGCGCCATGCTCGCCAGCGCCAAACGTGCCATCCTCTTGCTGGACAGCACCAAATTTGGTGTCAGCTCCCTGACCCCCATCGTTCCACTCGAAAGCATTCAAGTATTGATTACAGATAAAGACGCTCCTGAAGAATATCTGGATCGCATTCGCGAAATGGGCATAGAAGTACACATAGCAAAATAAGCGGGGTAAACCTGCATTGGACCGTCCCTAAATAAATCAAGTAAAAATGTTACTCTCGTAATACAGCAAGAGATAGAGCATATACAACTGCGGTATAATTCGGGGGCTATTTATAAACCTGCATATCAATTTTTGGATCAGTTAAAAACCAATAAACTCGACGACACCTGAGAGTTTTGTTGAAATAATAAAAAATATTGGAGTTTTATTAATGAACATGTCTCAATCAACAGATTATTCCGATGACGAAATCGACCTGAAGGAAGTTATTTTCAACCTGGTGCATGGCTGGAAAACAATTCTCCTTTTAACTGTAATTGGCGGAGTGCTCGGAGGCATGCTGGCATTTGCTTATTCCAGGTCACAGGTTCCTGCCTACACAGCTACTGCTCAGATTTATGCTGATCCCAGAATTTTTAGCCCCGCCAGTGCAGCAGCGAATGCTGACCCTGGTATTAATATGATAAATCGAACTCTGGGTAATGATATGGTAAGGCAGAAAACTGCGGAGGCCCTCAATCTGGATGTTAATACAATCCCCCTCATTGATTCACCTTTAATTTCCAACATGGATATCCAAAGTGTCACCTTCGTTATGAATAAAGCTGATACATCGCTCTATAACCTGACCGTTCTGGGATCCAACGCGGAACTAACTTCAAAATTGGCCAATGCCTGGGCCGATGCCGGAGTCGCAGCTCTACTTGAAACTGCCCAAATCCCTTTCATGATGGAAACCCAGACAAAAACTGCACAGGGGGAAGCCCAGGCTGCCTTACTTGCTTATCTGGATAAACAAAATCTAGCAAAACTAACATGGGCGGACCTGGAAATCTTAACGGGCATCAGTCTCGCTTCAACAATCATGGTCTCTGGCAATTCTGATTTACAGCAAATTCCTTCCCCAGTTCGACTTGAAATTTCGAAACTAATGCAAACAAAGCTGGATGCAGATGCGGCTTACGCTCAAGCACGCAGTCAAACAGTTCAAATTAATTATAACCTGACATTAAAACCGCCTCAAGTGTTTCAGCGGGCAATCGTACCAACCCAATCTGAACAGTCGGGAATTAATACGAAAACCATTTTCGCGCTAGGCGCTGTGGCAGGCTTGATCTCTGGCGTATTCTGGCTCTTCGCGGCTGCCTGGTGGCGGCAGGGCGAGAACAATAAATTATTTTCTACAAAGAACTTGCAATAAGCTCAATCGAAAATAATTGTAATTTTATCGTTTTCATTACCCGTTCAACAAATATTGCTGAAAAATATTGCGTATTGCTTTACGTTACCCTATATCCAGATAATCCTATCAAGACTGTTTTGATCAGTAAAAAAAAGGAAAATAAAATGAAGACCCTTTGCATTATCGGATTGGGTTATATCGGTCTTCCAACTGCAAGCATGTTTGCCACACATGGCTACCAGGTATTGGGCGTTGATAAAAATGAAAAAGTAATTGAAACGCTCCAACATGGAAAAATTCATATCTTTGAACCCGGTCTGCAAAATGTGGTGACCCAAGGGTTAGAAAGTGGCATGCTGAAGGTTTCCTCACAAGTTGAGCCCGCCGATGCTTTTATCATCGCCGTTCCAACACCATTTCTGAATGAAGAAATGACGACGGACAGCCCTTACAAAAAAGCGGATATGCGCTTCGTAGTAAGTGCCGCAGAAGCAATCGTTCCACATCTGCGTAAGGGAAATCTGGTAGTGTTGGAATCCACTTCGCCGCCCCTGACTACAGCCAATCAGGTAAGACCCATTCTGGAGAAATCCGGACTCAAAGCCGGTACGGACTTTTTCCTGGCCTATTCTCCTGAACGTGTGCTGCCTGGGCAGATTTTGCAGGAACTGGTGGATAATTCCAGGGTAATTGGCGGGATCAATCCAGAATCAGCGGAGGTGGGTCGGGACTTGTACTCAGCCTTCGTGCTGGGTGAAATAGTGATGACAGACGCCACCACGGCTGAGATGGTAAAATTGATGGAAAATACCTATCGTGATGTTAATATTGCGATAGCGAATGAGTTTTCGCGGCTTGCCGATCGTTTCGAGATCAATGTTTGGGAAGCCATCGAAATTGCCAATCGACACCCCAGGGTAAATATCCTGAGTCCCGGCCCGGGCGTTGGTGGACATTGTATCAGCGTCGATCCGTGGTTTTTGGTTGAAGCCGCTCCGGATATTACGCCGTTTATTTACAACGCACGCATGGTCAACGACTCACAACCAGATTTTGTGGTGAAGCTGGTTGAACGTTTCCTGGGTGACCTGCAGGGAAAAACAATTGCGATCCTGGGTCTGGCCTACAAACCCAATGTAGATGACTTCCGTGAAAGTCCGGCAATTGAGGTTGCGCATAAATTGATGCATGCGGGTTGCAATGTTCGTGCCCACGACCCCTACGCAACCCCATTCCACAAAATTGGCGAATACCTGGTCAGTTCACTCGAAGAAGCAGTTAAAGATGCCGATTTACTCATCCTGCTGGTAGATCACAACGAGTTTAAAACCTTATCCCCTGAAGCGTGCAAAGGCATGCAACAAATGAATGTGTTGGATACACGCCATTGTTTCAATGTAAAGCAGTGGAAACAAGCTGGTTTCAAGATTCGAAATTTAGGTGATACAAAAAACAAGTAAAGTAAATCAAACACCAGATTCAAAGTAAATAAAATTGGAGTATATGAATAACCGCATGGAAATTATAAACAGGCGGTATTTGTATACTCCAGCGCAATTAAGACCGCAATGAGTCAATTCGGCACCAATTTCTGAAACCTGGGCAATAATTTTCTTCCTTACCAAACATGATGCTATATAATGAAGCGAGGATTTCTGGATCCGGTCAAACAATCATACGCTTGTTTGTTTTTATCAGAAGAGAAAAAATATGCTCAAAATCATGACGATCTTTGGGACCCGCCCCGAAGGTATCAAAATGGCTCCCATCATCCGGGAGCTTGAAAAACATTCCGATCAAATCATCAGCAAGGTTTGTGTCACGGCACAGCATCGCGAGATGCTTGACCAGGTATTGGATTTGTTTGGAATAAAAACAGATTACGATCTTAACTTGATGCAAGCTGGTCAATCCCCCACAAAAGTTGCGGCATTGGTCCTGGAAAACCTTGATTCCATTTTACAAGCAGAAAAACCGGATTGGGTCCTGGTTCAGGGTGATACCACGACCGTCATGAGTGCTTCCATCGCGGCTTTCTATGCACGCGTAAAAGTAGGTCATGTTGAAGCTGGGTTGCGATCGTACGACAAATGGCAGCCCTTTCCCGAAGAGATCAACCGTAAAATCGCAGGTGTCACTGCCGATTTACATTTTGCGCCCACCGAGCAGTCCCGCAAAAACCTGCTAAGAGAAGGCGTTCCCGCCAGGGATATCCTGGTGACCGGTAATACGGTCATTGATGCACTTTATTGGGTCGCCAACCTGCCTTATGACGAGCAGAGCACGAAGATTCAACTTTCTCCAACAGAAAAATTAATCCTGGTTACCGCTCACCGCCGGGAAAATTTTGGCCAACCCATTCTCGATGTTTGTGATGCCCTACAGCGGATTGCTGAAAAATACAGGGAAAAGGTACGAATTGTCTATCCGGTGCATTTGAATCCCAACATTCAGGAACCCGTTTACCGCTTACTGGGCCAACTCTCCAATGTTAGCTTGCTGCCACCGCTGGAATACCAGGAGCTGGTCCAGTTAATGAAGCGTGCTTATCTGGTACTGACGGATTCGGGTGGAATTCAGGAAGAAGCACCCGGGCTGGGTAAACCGGTGCTGGTGCTGCGCGAGGTTACCGAACGACCAGAAGCCGTCGAAGCCGGTACGGTCATCTTGGTGGGTACGGACAGCGACCGGATTTTCAACGAAACCAGTCGCTTGTTGGACGAACCCGATTATTATGATACCCTGGCAAAAGCCGTAAACCCTTATGGTGACGGTTTCGCAAGTCAGCGCATTGTTAAGGGGATTTTGGATTATGAAGCGAGATAAATAAAAATATCAGGCACCTGAAATTCAACCAAAGATCTCAGGTGACTGATATTTAGCGTACTGAAAATAAATTACAGGCGTACGACTTTTGGATTATCCTTGCCGCCGTATTTACTGAGGGCGTTGCGGCTGTCAAAAATAAAGGATGCCGCTTCAAGGATGGCAGCATAATCATAGGCTTTGTGATCGGTGATAATAATGACTGCATCCGCCGATTTTACAGAATTCATCAGTTCGGCATCCGCAATGCTTTCCATTTTCCAGTTTTCACGTTCGTGGTGAATGTGATGAATTTGCGGG